>NZ_DASZBG010000052.1:0-124502 GCF_035944335.1 Phenylobacterium sp.
GGCGCATCAGCCGCAAATCCTCACCCGAACACCTGCGGCCGGCGGTCCTTCCAGGGCGCTTCCTTCTCCAGCTGGGCGGCGAGGCGGAAGAGGGTGGCCTCATCGGCGTATTTGGCGGTGAACATCATGCCGATGGGCAGACCGGACTTCGACTGCGCCAGGGGCAGGCTGAGCGAGGGCTGGCCGGAGAAGTTGAACGGCGGGGTGTAGGGGAAGACGCGGCCCTGGCGCTTGTTCACCTCGCGCGGCTCCAGATTCACCGGATCGATGACGCCGATCTCCGGTGGCGGCTCGCCCATCACCGGGCAGAGATAGATGTCGATGTCCTCGAAGGCGGCCAGGGTCGCCCGGTTGAGCATGCGGGTCTCCTGCAGGGAGCGCATCACCGCGTCGCCCGTCTGGCGGCGGCCGACCTTCAGCGAGGCCCAGGTCAGCGGCTCCAGCTCGTCCGGCTCGGGCTCGCGGCCGAGCTGCTCGATCAGGCGGCCCATGCCGGCGGCGAAGTTGGCGGCGGCGGCCGGACCGCGCGAGGCGTAGAGGGCGCGGTAGTCGATGCCGAGACCCCGCTCGATGACCTCGTGGCCCAGCGCCTTGAGCAGGGCGGCGGTCTGTTGCAGGGCCGCCTCGATCTCCTCGTGGATCGGCCGGCCGTTGGGCGTCTCGGCCGACCAGGCGATGCGCAGGCGTCCGGGCGAGGCGGCCACCTCCTCGAGGTAGGGCCTGGCCTTGGGCGGGGCCGGGTAGGGTGAGCCGGGCTCCGGCCAGCCGGTGGCGTCGAGCATGGCGGCGCTGTCGCGCACCGTGCGGCTGACCACATGGTCGACGACGTTGCCCAGCGCATAGTCGTAGCCATCGGGCAGGTTCGGGTTGCGGTCGCGGGTGACCTTGAGCCCAACCAGGCCGCAGCAGGCGGCGGGGATGCGGATCGAGCCCAGGCCGTCCGAGGCGTGCGCCATGGGCACGAAGCCCGCCGCCACCGCGCTCGCCGAGCCGCCCGACGAGCCGCCGGCGATGTGGTTCGGATTCCAGGGGTTGCGGCAGGGGCCGAGCAGCGCGCTCTCGGTCGTGCCGGTGATGCCGTATTCGGGGGTATTGGTCTTGCCGAGCGGGATGACGCCGGACGCGCGATAGCGGGCGGTGAGGCCGCAGTCCTCCGTGTCGACGATGTCCTTGGCGAACCTGGACCCCGAGGTGCGCGGCCAGCCCGCGACCGGCATGGCCAGGTCCTTGATCAGGAACGGCACGCCCTTGAAGGGGCCGTCCGGCAGGGCGCCGGCCGCCTGTTTGCGCGCGTCGTCATAGCCCTTGAAGACCACGGCGTTGAGGGTCGGATTGTGCCGCTCGATGCACGCGATAGCGGCCTCCACCAGCTCGGCGGGGGTGACCTTCCGCTTCGCCACCAGCTCGGCCAGGCCCAGCCCGTCGTAGTGCGAATAGTCATCCATCAGCGGGCTCCGGCGGAGAGGAAGGCGAGCTTCTCGACGGGGGCGAGGTCGCCGACGTTGCGCTTCAGCACCCCGAAGGCGCCTTCGGCGGCGTCCAGCGCGCCGTCGATGTCCTGTTCGGTCATGGCCGCGCAGAGGAACATATTGTGCCAGGGGTGCACATAGACGCCGCGGGCCAGCATCTCGGAGGAGAAGCAGAAGCCTTTCCGCAGGTCCGGGTCGTCGTCGAACAGGAACAGCGGCATGGTCACCGGGCCGGTCTGGCGCAAGCTGAAGCCGGCGGCCTTGGCGCGCTCCGCGAGGCCGTCGCGCAGGCGTTGGCCGAGCGCGGTGATGCGCTCCAGATAGTCGGTGTCGCGGACCAGGCGCAGCGTCTCGAGCCCGGCGGCCATGGGGGCGGCCTGGTACCAGAAGGAGCCGGTGACATAGATGGCGGACGCGGCCTTGCGGGCCTTGTCCGCGCCCGCCAACGCCGAGATCGGATGACCGTTGGCGATGCATTTTCCCCAGGTCGAGAGGTCCGGCTGGACGCCGATCTTCGACCAGGAGCAGTCGCGGGCGAGGCGCAGTCCCGCGCGGACGTCGTCGACGATGAGCAAGGCGCCGGTCTGGTCGCAGATCTCGCGCACCCGACGGGCGTAGGCCAGGTCCGGCTCGGCCTGGTCGATGAAGGCGTCGTGCTTGAAGGGGGCGGCGAAGATGCAGGCGAGGTCGTCGCCGGCCTGGCGGACAGCTTCCTCCAGCGAGCCCACGTCATTGTAGTCGCAGAAGATCTGGTGGGCGCGGTCGGTCTCGATGACGCCTGCCGGGCGTGGCGTGCACCAGGCCGCCGCGCCGTGATAGGCGCCCTTGGCCCGGATCACGGTCTTCTTCCGCGTGTGGGCGCGCGCGATGGTCAGCGCCATGGAGGTGGCGTCGGTGCCGTTCTTGCAGAACATCGCCCACTGGGCGTGGGAGACCATGGCCACCATGGCCTCGGCCATCTCGACCATCAGGGCGGTGGGGCCGGTCAGGGTGTCGCCGAGGCCGAGCTGGCGGACATAGGCCGCGTCGATCTGCGGGTTGGCGTAGCCGAACAGGTTCGGGCCATAGGCGCACATGAAGTCGAGGTAGCGCCGGCCGTCGGCGTCCCAGATGTGGGCGCCCTCGCCCTTCTCGAAGAACTGCGGATAGTCGTCGGGCAGGAGGCCGACCGCCTGGTGGCCGTACATGCCGCCGGGGATGACGGCCTCGGCGCGGGCGCGCAGCTCCCGGTCGCGGCTGTTGGTGCGGTCCATGCGGCGGCTCCCTGATCGTCGATCAGACAATTGCGCGGACGCGAGCCTGCGGCAACGCCCGGCGACTCCTGATATCCCGCGCGCCATGTCGCTGCCCCTGCGCCTTGGCCTCTATTACGGCGCCATCTTCGTCGGCACGGGGGTGTCCTCGCCCTATCTGCCGGTGTGGTTCGCCCACCACGGGCTGAGCGGCGCCAAGATCGGGCTGATCCTGTCGCTGCCGATGATGGCGCGGGCCTTCACCGCGCCGCTGCTGGCGGTGTGGGCCGACAGCTTCCGCCTGCGCCGCACCGCCCTGATCGTCATGGGAGCGGTGGTGACAGGGCTCTATGTGGCCATGGCTCTTCCGCTGGGCTTCGCCTGGTGGGCGCTGGTGTGGTTCGCGGCGTCCTCGCTCTACACGACCATGAGCCCGCTGGCCGACGTGATCACGCTTTCGCGGGCGGCGCGCGACGGCTTCAACTTCGGCTGGCCGCGCGGCATCGGCTCGGCCTGTTTCATCGTCGGCAACATCGGCATGGGGGCGATCCTGGCGCGCGGATCGCCGGAGCTGGTGCTGGTCTGGATGGCCGCGGCCGTGGCCCTGGCGAGCGTGGCCGCGCGGCTGCTGCTGCCGCCCGACCCGGTGCATGAGGAAGGCCACGTGGCCCAGCTCTCCGATCGCATGGCGGGTCTCTCCGAGCTGTTGCGCGACCCGGCCTTCATGACCGCGACGCTCTCGGCCGGCCTCATCCAGTCGGCGCACGCCTTCTACTACGGCTTCTCGACGCTGGCCTGGAAGCAGCAGGGCATTGCGCCCAGCATGACCGGGGTCCTCTGGGGGTCGGCCGTCGCCGTGGAGGTCGGGTTCATGTGGTTCCTGGAGCCGTGGCGGCGGCGCATGGGGCCGCGCAACCTGCTGGCGCTGGGCGGCGTGGCCGCCGTGCTGCGCTGGACGGCGCTCGCCTTCTCGCCGCCGCTCTGGGCGCTGTTCCCGCTGCAGGCGCTGCACGCCCTGTCCTATGCGGCGACCTTCATGGCCTCGCTGCAGCTGGTGCAGCGGCTGTCCTCGCCGCGCAACGCCTCGGCCGCCCAGGCGATCAACTCCTCGCTGTCGGGCGGATTCATCTCAGGCGTGGCGACCATGGCGTCGGGATGGCTGTTCGACCGCTACGGCGCTCAGGGGTACCTGCTGATGACCGCCATGTGCGTGGCGGGCTCGCTGGGGGCGCTGAGGCTCTACGGCATGCGCCGGCTGGACGGCTGACGCCGTAGGATTTCTGCACGCAGCCGGACGGAAGAGTGGGTTCCCCATTTTCTGGCGGTCGCTCTTGGACTTACGTCGGGTGAGGCTTGCCGCGGCGGCCCGCTGGGCGCGAGATGGGGGGCGGAGGACCCCGATGCGCGCACTCAACGTCTCAGAGCCCTGGGGCCTCGACCAGCTGAAGGTCGTGGAGGCGCCGGACCCGAAGCCGGGACCGGGCGAGGTGCTGGTGCGCATGCGCGCGGTCTCGCTGAACTACCGCGACCTCCTGATGGTGGGCGGCATCTATGGCCGGGGCCCGGCCATGGGCGGGCCGATCGTGCCGTTCTCCGACGGCTGCGGGATCGTCGAACAGGTGGGCGCCGGCGTGACCCGCTTCGCGGTGGGCGACCGGGTGGCGACGCTGTTTTTCCAGGGCTGGATCTCCGGCCCGCCGACGCTCGAGAAGGTCTCGACGGCGCTGGGCTATCCGATCCCCGGCGCGGGGCGCGAGCTCGGCGTGTTCAGCCAGGAAGGGCTGTCGAAGGTCCCGGACTTCCTCACCGACCAGCAGGTCGCGACCCTGCCGTGCGCGGCGCTGACGGCGTGGCGGGGCCTCTTCGAAGACGCGCGGACCCAGCCCGGCGAGACCGTGGTGCTGCAGGGCACCGGCGGCGTCTCGATCTTCGGCCTGCAATTCGCCCACGCGGCAGGGCTGAAGACGATCATCACCTCGTCGTCCGATGAAAAGCTCGAGCGCGCCAAGGGGCTCGGGGCCGACACCCTCGTCAACTACCGGACCGAGCCGGAATGGGCCAAGCCCGTGCGCGCCGCGACGGGCGGGGTCGGCGCCGACGTGATCCTGGAGGTCGGGGGCGCGGGCACCATCGAGCAGTCCATGCGGGCGATCCGCATCGGCGGCCACATCGCCATCATCGGGGTCGTGGCCGGGGCCGGCAATCCGTTCAATCCGGCAAGCCTGATCGGCAATTCCGCCAAGCTGCAAGGCCTGTCGGTCGGCTCGCGCGAGATGTTCGAGGCCATGTGCCGCGCCATCGACCAGCACCGCATCCAGCCCGTTGTCGACAAGGTGTTCCCCTGGACGGAGGCGCGGGCCGCCTTCCAGGCGATGCAGGGCGGCGAGCACTTCGGGAAGATCGTGCTGGAGTTCTGACCTCTGGAGGGAGGCTTGAGATGCAGACGAAAGGGATCAACCACCTGGCGCTGGTCTGCCGCGACATGGCCGAGACCACCGCCTTCTACGAGGGCGCGCTGGGCATGCCGCTGGTGAAGACCGTCGCCCTGCCGGACGGCGGGCAGCACTTCTTCTTCGACTGCGGCGCAGGCTCGCTGCTGGCCTTCTTCTGGTGGCCGGACGCGCCGGCCGCGGCGCCCGGGATCGCCTCAGTCGAGGACTTCCCCGCCAAGCCGAAGTCGGCCGTGGGCTCGATGAACCACGTGGCCTTCCACATGGACGAAGCGGAGCTGGAGGCCTCCATCGCGCGCCTGAAGGCGGCGGGCGTGCATGTCTCCGTGCCGGTGGTGGTGAACCACGACGACAGCCCCGCAGGCGTGGCGCGCGAGATGCACGAGGGCGTCTGGGTGCGCTCGGTCTATTTCCGCGACCCCAACGGGGTGATGCTGGAGTTCGCCGCCGTGCTGCGCGGCTTCCGGCCTGAGGATGTGGCGCACGAGCCCGCCCGCGCCGCAGAGCCGGTGGCCTGATGCCGCGCCTGCGCCAGGTCACCCGCGCCGAGGCCGACAGCGAGGTGGTCAAGAAGACCTACGACCTGCTGTTCGAGGACCGCGATCCGGTGAGCCAGCCGGGCACCTCGACCGGCACGCCCGGCGACTGGTGGACGGTCTTCGCGCTGGTCCCCGACGTGCTGGAGCACTGCAACCGGGGCTTCGCCCTCTACCGCAATCCCAAGCGCAAGCTCGACCCGCTGCTGCGCGAGCTGGCGCAGACCCGGGTGGGTTGGGCCAAGGCCAGCCAGTTCGTCTTTTCGCAGCACTGCAAGTCGCTGCGGGGGATGAGCTGTCCGGAGGCGAAGATCGCCGCCGTCCCGCACTGGCAGGTCGCCGACTGTTTCGATGAGAAGGAGCGGGCGGTGCTGGCCTATGCCGACTGCCTGGCGCTGCAGGCGGGTCGCACGCCGGACGCGGTGTTCCAGGCGCTGAAGGCTTTCCTCTCCGACGAAGAGATCCTCGAGCTGACCTACATCACCTGCCTTTACGACATGCACGCGGTGATGAGCCGGGCGCTGCGGACAGAATGGGACGACCGCGACGATCCGATCGTCGAGGTGGCCTCGCCGGAGGGCTTCAGCGCGCGGGACTTCCTGGACGTGGGACGGCGGTGAGATGCTCCCCAAAAGGGGAGGATTGACGCGGCGTGGTCAGATTCCCGGATCGAATCCCTGGTCCAGCCAAGCCACGATCTGCTCCGCGGCGGCCTCGGGGGTGAGCTTCGTCGTATCGATGACGATCTCGGCGTGTTCCGGCGGCTCGTAGGGGCTGTCGACGCCGGTGAAGTTCTTCAGCTCGCCGGCGCGGGCCTTGGCGTAGAGGCCCTTCACGTCGCGGCGCTCGGCCTCGGCCAGCGGGGTGTCGACGAACACCTCGACGAACTCGCCGTCGGCCAGCGCCTCGCGGGCCATCCGCCGCTCGGCCCGGAATGGGGAGATGAAGGAGACCAGCACGATCAGGCCGGCGTCGACCATCAGCTTGGCGACCTCAGCCACCCGGCGGATATTCTCGACCCGGTCCTCCTCGGTGAAGCCGAGGTCCTTGTTGAGGCCGTGGCGGACGTTGTCGCCGTCCAGGAGATAGGTGTGGCGACCGTCGGCCGAGAGCTTCTTCTCCACCAGGTTGGCGATGGTCGACTTGCCGCCCCCGGAAAGGCCGGTGAACCACAACACGCTGGCCTTCTGGCCCTTGGCGGCGGCGCGGTGGCGCTTGTCCACGTCCATGGCCTGCCAGTGGATGTTCTGGCTGCGGCGGAGCGCGAAGTGGATGAGGCCCGCGCCCACCGTGCGGTTGGAGATCCGGTCGATGAGGATGAAGCCGCCGAGGTCCTTGTTCTCGACGTAGGGATCGAAAGCGATCGGGGCGTCGGTGGAGAGGTTGACGACGCCGATCTCATTGAGCTCCAGCCGTTTGGCGGCGAGGTGCTCGAGGGTGTTCACGTTGACCTTGTACTTGGGCTCGGTGACGGTCGCCGCGACCGTGCGGGCGCCGAGCTTCATCAGATAGGGGCGGCCGGGCAGCATGTGCTCGTCGTCGAACCAGACCAGGGTCGCCTCGAACTGGTCGGCGACGGCGGGCGGCGACTGGGCCTGGGCCAGCACATCGCCGCGCGAGACGTCGATCTCATCGGTGAGGGTGAGCGTCACCGACTGGCCGGCCACCGCCTCGGGCAGGTCGCCGGTGAAGGTGACGATGCGCTCGACCGTGCTCTCGCGGCCCGAGGGCAGGGCCTTGATCCGGTCGCCAGGCTTGATGACGCCCGAGGCGATCTGGCCCGAGAAGCCGCGGAAATCCAGGTTGGGCCGGTTGACCCACTGCACCGGCATGCGGAACGGGGCTTCGCGCAGGTCGTCCTCGACCGGCAGATCCTCCAGCCAGCGCAGCAGCGGCGGGCCGGAATACCAGGGCGTCTGGTCCGAGGGCTCGGTGATGTTGTCGCCGCGGAGCGCCGACATGGGGATGGCGGTGAAGGCCTTGATGCCGATCTGCTCGGCGAAGTCGGTGTAGTCGGCGACGATCGCCTCGAAGCGGGTCTGGTCGAAGCCGACCAGGTCCATCTTGTTGATGGCCAGCGCCACGTGGCGGATGCCCAAGAGGCTGACGAGATAGGAATGCCGCCGCGTCTGGGTCAGCACGCCCTTGCGCGCATCGATCAGAATGACGGCGGCGTCGGCGGTGGAGGCGCCGGTGACCATGTTGCGCGTGTACTGCTCGTGGCCCGGCGTGTCGGCGACGATGAACTTGCGCTTGTCGGTGGAGAAGAAGCGGTAGGCGACGTCGATGGTGATGCCCTGCTCGCGCTCGGCGGCCAGGCCGTCGACGAGGAGGGCGAAATCGATCTCGCCCCCTTGGGTGCCGAGCTTCTTGCTGTCGGCTTCGAGGGCCGCCAGCTGGTCCTCGAAGATCATCTTGGAATCGTAGAGCAGGCGCCCGATCAGGGTCGACTTGCCGTCGTCCACCGAGCCGCAGGTGAGGAACCGCAGCAGCGACTTCACCTCGTGGGCCTTGAGGTAGGCCTCGATGTCCTCGGCGATCAGGGCCGACTGGTGGGCCATCAGAAATAGCCCTCCTGCTTTTTCTTCTCCATGGAGGCCGACTGGTCGTGGTCGATGACGCGGCCCTGGCGCTCGGAGGTGGTGGTGAGCAGCATCTCCTGGATGATCTCGGGCAGGGTGGCCGCCGTGCTCTCGACGGCCCCGGTGAGCGGGTAGCAGCCGAGGGTGCGGAAGCGCACCGACTTGAGCTGCGGGGTCTCACCGGGCTTCAGCGGCATGCGGTCGTCGTCGACCATGATCAGGGCGCCGTCGCGCTCCACCACCGGGCGTTCGGCCGCATAGTAGAGGGGCACGATCGGGATGGCCTCAAGGTAGATGTATTGCCAGATGTCGAGCTCGGTCCAGTTGCTGAGCGGGAAGACGCGGATGCTCTCGCCGGGGTTCTTGCGCGCGTTGTAGAGCCGCCAGAGCTCGGGGCGCTGGTTCTTGGGATCCCATCGGTGCTGCGCCGAGCGGAAGGAGAAGATGCGCTCCTTGGCGCGGGACTTCTCCTCGTCGCGCCGGGCGCCGCCGAAGGCCGCGTCGAAGCCGTATTTGTCGAGCGCCTGTTTCAGCCCCTCGGTCTTCCAGATGTCGGTGTGGGTCGCCGAGCCGTGATCGAAGGGATTGATGCCGCGGGCGATGGCGTCGGGGTTCTTGTGCACCAGGAGTTCGAAGCCGAGCTCGGCGGCCATCCGCTCGCGCATCTCGTACATGGCCTGGAACTTCCAGGTGGTGTCGACGTGCAGCAGCGGGAAGGGCGCCTTCGAGGGATGGAAGGCCTTGGCGGCGAGGTGCAGCATGACCGCTGAGTCCTTGCCGATCGAATAGAGCATCACCGGCCGTTCGCACTCGGCGACGACCTCTCGCATGATGTGGATGCTCTCGGCCTCGAGGCGCTGCAGGTGGGTGAGCATTGCGGGCGGGACGGCGCCTTCGGAGCTGACGGAGGTGGGCGCGACGCGGGCGTCCATTTCAGGGGACCCTACAACAGTTACGATGAAAACCGCCCGCCGGATGATCGGCCCTCGCTCGGCCCCAAGCGACGACTGGATGTGACTTAGAGAAGCCGCCCGGGCGCGGCAAGGCGCCGGCCCCCCAGGAAATCTGTCGGCCGATGCAGGCTTCATGGCCCGCGCCGCTTGGCGAGCCGCGCGGGCCCGTGCAACATGACGCGCAGGGAAACGTACGGGTCTTACGAAGCCGACCGATCGGCCGGGCCCGCGGTGCAGGGGGGAATTGCGGATGACCGCCACGACGACGACGGGGGCGAAGGCCAGCCCCGGCTACCGATACCTCGTCGTGTGGATGCTGGTCATCGTCTACACCCTCAACTTCCTCGACCGGCAGATGATCTCGATCCTGGCCGAGCCGATCCGCAAGGACCTGTCGCTCACCGACACCGAGCTCGGCATGCTGGGCGGCATCTTCTTCGCGGCCTTCTACACCTTCTTCGGCATCCCGGTCGGCTGGCTGGCCGACCGCGGCCGGCGCATCTGGATCATGTCCGGCGCGTGCGCGCTGTGGAGCCTGTTCACCATGGGTTGCGGGACGGCGACCAGTTTCGTGCAGCTGGCGATCATGCGCATGGGCGTGGGCATCGGCGAGGCCGGCGGATCGCCGCCCTCCTATTCACTGATTTCCGATTATTTCCCGCCCAAGGAGCGCGGAACGGGGCTGGCGATCTATTCCCTGGGCGTGCCGTTGGGCTCGATGTTGGGCGCGGCGCTCGGCGGCTGGGTGGCGGCGCACTACGGCTGGCGCATGGCCTTCTTCGCCGTCGGCGCGCCGGGCATATTGATGGCGCTGGTGCTGCTGGTGGTGGTGCGCGAGCCGGCGCGCGGGGGGCTGGACGCCTATGTCACGGGCAAGGACGCCCATGAACCCCCGCCGCCGCTGTTGAGCGCGGTCGGCAGCTATTTCGCCAACCGCACCCTGCTGCTGGTGGCCATCTCGTCGGGGCTGTCGGCCTTCGTGGGCTATGCGGGCCTGGCCTGGAACCCGCCGTTCCTGATGCGGGTCAAGGGCATGACCCTGACCGAGGTTGCGGCCTACTACAGCCTGGTGTTGGGGATTACCGGGGTCATCGGCACCTTCGCGGCCGGCTGGCTCGCCGACAAGCTCGTGCCGCTGGACCGGCGCTGGTACGCCTGGATCCCGGCGATCGCCTTCACCCTGACCATTCCGTTCTGGATCGCCATCCTATGGGCCCCGACCTGGCAGCTGACGCTGCTGTTCATCGCCGGACCGGCGCTGCTCAACTCCATGTACCTGGCCCCTGCGCTGGCGGTGGTGCAGAACGCCGTGCCTCCGGCCATGCGCACGATTTCCGGGGCGACCCTTCTGTTCGTGCTGAACCTGGTCGGGCTGGGCGGCGGGCCGGTGTTCGTCGGCAAGATCAGCGACATGGCCAAGCCGCACTACGGCGCCCATTCGCTGGCGATCGGCTTCGCCGCGGTCATCCCGGTGGTGGTGGTGACCGTCCTGGCGCACCTGGCGGCGGCGGCCTCGATCGCCCGCGACAAGCGGCTCGCGGTGCTGGTGCCCTAGTCATCTATGTCCGAAAACCGCGAGACATCGGCGGCGCGCAGGCCCACTTTGCGGGCATGGACATGGATTTCGAAGCCTGCCGACGCGCCTTCCTGACCCGCGACGCCCGGTTCGACGGGCGCGTGTTCGGGGCCGTCAAGACCACCGGCATCTATTGCCGCCCGATCTGCCCGGCCAGGACGCCGAAGGCGGAGAACATGAGCTTCTATCCGAGCGCCGCGGCGGCCCAGGCGGCGGGCTACCGGCCCTGCCTGCGCTGCCGGCCGGAGGCCTCGCCGGACCTCGGCGCCTGGCGCGGGACTTCCAACACCGTGTCGCGGGCGCTGGCTTTGATCGAGGCCGGGGCGCTGGACGGCGGCGACGTGGATGGGCTGGCCGGCCGGCTGGGGGTCGGGGAGCGGCAGCTTCGGCGACTGTTCCGCCAGCACCTGGGCGCCGCGCCGATCACCGTGGCCCAGACCCGCCGCGTGCTGCTCGCCAAGCAGCTGATCCAGGAGACCCGCCTGCCGATGGCCGAGGTGGCCCTGGCCGCGGGCTTCGGCAGCGTGCGGCGCTTCAACGAGACCTTCCAGGACCTGTTCGGCCGCCCGCCGGGCGCGCTGCGGCGACTGAGCGGAGAAACCCCGGCCGCGGCCGCCGGCGTCACCGTCCGCCTGCCCTACAAGCCGCCCTACGACTGGGACGCGATGATCGGCTTCCTGACGGCCCGCGCCATCCCCGGCGTCGAAAGCGTCTCGGCCAAGCGCTATGCGCGGACGCTGTCGGTGGACGGCGCGATCGGCGTGGTGGTGGTGCGGCCCGGCGAGGGCGATTTCCTGGTCGCCGAGATCCGCTTCCCGAAGCTGAAGGCGCTGCCCGCGGTGATCGCCCGCATCCGCCGGGTGTTCGATTTGACCGCCGATCCGAGCCTGATCGGGGCGCACCTGTCGCAGGACCCGCGGCTCGCGCCGCTCGTCGCCGCACGGCCCGGCCTGCGCGCGCCCGGCGCCTGGGACGGATTCGAAATGGCGGTACGCGCCATCCTGGGCCAGCAGATCACGGTGACGGCGGCGGTGAACCTCGCCGCCAAGCTGGCGGCCGCCTACGGCGAGCCTGTCGACGACGCCGCGGCGGCCAAACTCGGCCTGACGCGGATCTTCCCCACGCCGCAGCAGCTGGTGGGCGCCGACATCGCAGCGCTGGGCATGCCGCGGGCGCGGGGCGCCTCGATCGAGGCGCTGGCGCGCACGGTCGCGGCCGACCCGAGCATCTTCACCCCGCGGGCTGACCTGGAGAGCGCGATCGCGGCGCTGTCGGCCCTGCCCGGGATCGGCGCCTGGACCGCCCAGTACATCGCGCTGCGCGAACTGCGCGAGCCCGACGCCTTCCCGCACGCCGACATCGGCCTCCTCAGGGCCATGGCCGACGCCGATGGCGCGCGCCCCAGCCCCGAGGCCCTGCTTCAGACCAGCCAGCGCTGGCGGCCCTGGCGGGCCTATGCCGCGCAGCACCTGTGGGCGGCCGACGCCGCCGCCACGCCCGACATCAAGAGGACCAAGGCCCATGACCGCCGCGCCGCCTGAAACCCTGACCCTGGAGCGCATGCCGACCCCGATCGGCGAAGCGCTGGTCGTCACCGACGAGACCGGGGCGCTCCGGGCTTTCAACTGGACCGACTATGAGGCGCGCATGCGGGCCTGGATCGCGCGTCACTATCCGAAGGCGCCGCTGGTGGAGGGGGCCATCCCGGCCGCGGTCCGCGCCGCGCTCAGCGCCTATTTCGGCGGCGAGGCGCGGGCGCTGGACGGCCTCGCCTGGCGGGCGTCGGGAACGGCGTTCCAGCTGAAGGTCTGGGAAACGCTTTGCACCATCCCGGCGGGAGAGACGCTGAGCTATGCGGGGCTCGCCGAGCGGATCGGCCGGCCAAGCGCGGTCAGGGCGGTGGGGCTGGCCAACGGGGCCAATCCGATCAGCCTGGTCGTGCCCTGCCACCGGGTGATCGGGGCGAACGGCTCGCTGACCGGCTACGGTGGCGGGCTGCCGCGCAAGCGCTGGCTGCTCGGGCATGAGGGCGCCAGCTTCAAGGAACAGCTGGCCGCCTAGACTTCGAGGATCAGGACCTCAGGAGAGGCCGGCGGTCTCGGCGCGCTCCTCGGCCTCCATCTCGGCCATGGCGCGGACCAGGTCGAGCACCTTGCGGCGCAGGCCCGGACGGCGGACGCGCGGGAAGGTGGCGGCGAGCTCGAGGCCTTCCGGCGTCAGCAGGAATTCCTGGGCGTTGGCGCCCATGAAGCCGCGCCCGACGGTCTCGGTCTCTTCCTCGAGGCCCTCGTAGAAGTAGGCGACGTTGGTTTTCAGTGCGCGGGCGATCTCCCACAGCTTGGAGGCGCTCACGCGGTTGGCGCCGCGCTCGTACTTCTGGACCTGCTGGAAGGTGAGGCCGAGCGCTTCGGCGAGCTTTTCCTGGCTGATCCCCAGGGCCTTGCGCCGCATGCGGATATGGAGACCGACATGACGATCGACGGGGTGCGGCCCCGTGGCGTTGTCATCGACCGCGGACAGTGATGTGGGTTCGCTTGTCATGAATTCTTTGTGGGTGGCGCCATTCATTGGGAAACACCGCGTTCGAGTTGCACTGAACATCCGACACGTGGGGCCCCGGCGGGGCTCTCCATACCGGCGCTTCGGTTTGATCCCTGTGATTACGGTGAAGCTGGGCCTCGGTTGAAGGCGCGGCCTACTCAATTTGGGGTTTAGATCAGCGACTGCGGCCGTCCGTCGCACGGGGAACACCGTTATCCGGAATGCGACCCCCCGGAGGCCGGGCTCAGCGCCAGATTCCGCTTCGTCAAATCGCGGCGGGGAGAGCGCCCCTTTCGCGAGGGGGCCCTCGGCCGGCGCCAAGTCGCGTCCGGCCGTGTCCCGAGGGCCACAGGGGGGGCGGATTGCCGAATTCAACTACAAGGTGCGGCGGCGGGTCGAAGGCCTTGTCCCGCCAGCGGTCGGAGCCGAGTCGTCAGCGGCAATAAGTGATCAATGGCAATATAGCTTTCGTTCGCCCGCAACGGATTGATTTTGCGAATACAGAGGCAGTCTTCGGGCGGAAAGCGGCCGGGAGGCGGCGGGGCGAGGTCGAGGCCCCAGAAGTGGCCCGGCGAAGTCTCCGAATATTTGCCCCGGGGCGTGGGCGCCGCGGGATGGTCCGCACAACTTGCAATGGTTGTTTGGGGTTATCGCCGATTACGTACATCACTGTTGACGATCTCTGGCGCGTGCTACAGCTTCCCCCTGAAGCGCAGAAATAAATAGCGCTCAGCCATCTGGGGAGGCGGATTCAAATGCACTTTAAGGGCTATCTCTTGGCGTCCGGCGCGGTCATGGCTGCGCTCGTCGGCGCGACGGCCCATGCGCAGACGCGCAGCGGAACCACGGCCGCGGCCTCGAACACCATCGAAGAGCTGGTGGTCACCGCCCAGAAGCGCGAGCAGAGCCTGCAGGACGTGCCTGTGGCCGTGTCCGCCTTCACCTCAGAGAAGCGCGACCTGATCGGCGTCAACACCATCGCCGACCTGACGAACTTCACACCGGGCCTCGAATATAACGCGCAGAACGACCGCAACACGTTGCGCGGCGTCGGCCGGAACACCAACGTCCACGCGGCCGACGGCTCCGTCGCCCAGTATTCGGACGGGATCTACACCTCCTCGACGACCGAAGCCGGCAAGACGCCGCTGTTCGTCGACCGGATCGAAATCCTCCGCGGACCGCAGGGCACCCTCTACGGGCGCAACTCGATCGGCGGCGCGATCAACATCATCTCCAAGCGCCCGACCGAGGACTTCTACGCCGAAGTCCGCGCCTCGCTGCAGAACTACAGCATGCGGGTGATCGAAGGCGCCGTGTCCGGCCCGACCATGATTCCGGGGGTGGAGTTCCGCGCCGGCGCCAACTGGACCAAGCAGACCCAGGGCTGGTTCAAGAACACCGTTCCCGGCGAGCCGGACGAAGGCAACATCATCGACACCAAGTACGTCGAAGGTCAGCTGAAATTCAAATTCAACGACAACTTCGACGGCTGGATGAAGCTGGCCTGGCAGGACTGGCACAACCAGGGCGGCGGGCCGGGCTCGCGCGAAACCTGGCAGCCGGCGCCGTTCCCGGTGTTCGAGGCCGTCAACGCCGGCATCGTGCCGACCGCGGGTTACGCCTGCCTTCCCGGCACGGGGGTGACCAATGTCATCGCGGCCGGCGGCATGCCCGTGGCCGCGGCCTGCCACAACGCGGCGCTGGACGATCCGCGCAAGTTCACCAGCGACGTGCCCTACCAGGTCAAGCTGACCGGCACGATGATCTTCGCCAGTGAGTGGAACTACCACTTCACCGGGATGGACCTGAAGTACATCATGGGCGGCACGGCGTATAACTACGCCCTGACCGGCCCGACCCCGGTTGACCAGGCGCCGATCACCTCCTTCACCCTGCCGCGGGTGTTCCCCGCGGGGCTCGTCGCGCCGACGACGGTGGTGATCCCGGGCGGTGGCCCGACGGTGCATCCGCGGTATTCGTTCAACTATCACGAGGCCCTGAACTGGTACAGCCACGAGATCAACTTGGCCTCGACCGACAAGGGTCCGTTGCAGTGGATCGGCGGCCTTTTCTACTACGACGAATACTATGTGCAGCCAGTCTATACGACCCTGCAGGACCAGCCGGCCGGCACTCTGGCCCCCGGCTTCCTGTCGAACGCGGTCTGCAACCTCACCGGCGGCGTCTGCCCGGCGGAAGCGCCGAACGACCGAGTCTATGATGACCGGCCGTCGCTGACCACCACCTCCGAGGCGGCGTTCGGCCAGATCGATTACCAGATCACCCAACAGTTCAAGACCACGCTGGGCCTGCGCTACACGCACGACCACAAGCGCGGTCAGGAATCGCTGCGCCTGCTCTGCTTCGACGTGACCGCCTGCGGCGTTGCGCCGGAACTGCTGGGCTCCAACTTCGTCATCGACCTGTCGCAGCCGGCGACCGCCGTGCTCAGCGGGTTCACACCCGGTGGACCGGGCTCGCCCGGCGTGGCCCCCGGCGTCTCCACCACCACGACGATCGATCCGGCGACCGGCTTCGCCACCCGCCACTACGACCAGGCGTGGTCGGCGACCACCGGCACCTTCGGCCTGCAGTGGGATCCCGAGCCCGGGACCATGGCCTATTTCAACTACAGCCGTGGCTTCAAGGCGGGCGGCTTCCGGATTGGCATCGACACCACCGAGGGCGCCAAGCCCTCCACCAGCCCGGAGCACCTGAACGCCTTCGAAATCGGCCTTAAGAAGGACTTCGGGCGGACCTTCCAGGTGAACGCGGCGCTGTTCTACTACGACTACAAGAACGACCAGATCCCGCTGACGGTCGCCCAGACCTCCGGCGGTCTTGGCCAGGCGCAGTCGATCTTCTTCAACGTGCCGGCCGCCAAGAGCCAGGGCTTCGAGCTGGAATCGATCTGGCAGCCGATCGACCATCTGCAAGTCCTGTTCAACTACTCCTACCTGGACGCCCACGTGACCCAGGGCGACGGGATCGTGGACCCGGCCGACCCGGCCGCGCTCGCGCCCGGGGCCAAGCCGGACGTCACCTTCGCCCAGTGCCAGGCGGCGGTCGGAACGGCGAACGCCTGCTCGACCGACGTGTTCACGGCGGGCCCCTCGGCGACCAGCGCCGGCGGTTTCATCCTGCTGCCGAACGGCACCTTCGTCCCGGTGCAGAGCGTGAACGGGGCCGGCAATGGTGGCTTCCAGCGGCCGCAGAGCATCGTCGGCAGCCACCTGCCCAACGCGCCGAAGAACAAGGTCGCGATCAACGTCAACTATACCCTGCAGTTCGAGCCGGGTTCGGTGACGGGATCGGTGAACTACGTCTGGCGCGACAAGCAGTTCGGCTCGTTGTTCGACCGGTCCTACTATCAGGCTCCCGCCTACGACCAGTGGGACGCGCGCCTGACCTATAAGGACAAGGACAACAAATATACGATCATCGCCTTCGTGAAGAACATCTTCAACGACCTCGGATACGAGGGCGGTGCGGGCGCTGGACGGCGTGCGGGCACCCTGCCGGCCTATGTGGTGGGCGCGACCTGCCCGACCTGCAACGCCAACACGGCGATCTCGGTGCTCACGCCCGGCAACAACAACGTCGGAAACATCGTCTCCGGCTATCTGTTGACCCCGCCGCGGACCTACGGCGTCGAGCTGCAGTACCGCTTCTAGGATCAGGTCCTGAACCTGGCGAAGGCGCTCCGCTCCGGCGGGGCGCCTTTTGCTTTGGGGCCTTGCGCCGTGGACGGGGGGACGCTCTAGCTAGCCCATGCGCCTGCTCATCGCCGAGGACGATCCGATGCTGGGGGCCGGGCTGCGCCGCGCCCTGCAACGGGCCGGATACACGGTGGACCTGGCGGTGACCGGCGACGAGGCCATGGCCGCCACCCGGGCGCAGGACTACGCCCTGATCCTGCTGGATCTCGGCCTGCCCAACATCGGCGGGCTGGAGGCGCTGAAGGCCCTGCGCGGCCGCCGCGACCCGACCCCGGTGATCATAGTCACCGCCCGCGACCGCCCCGAGCAGAAGGTCGAGGGCCTCGACGCCGGGGCCGACGACTATGTGGTCAAGCCGTTCGACCTCGATGAGCTGATGGCGCGCATCCGGGCGCACATCCGGCGCGGCGAACAGCGGACCAGCGACGCCATCTCCGCCCACGAGGTCAGCGTCGACCTGGCCGCCCGCACGGTGACCCTGAAGGGCGAGCCGGTGGCGGTCACCGCCAAGGAATTCAAGGTGCTCGCCGCCCTGATCCGGCGGATGGGCCAGTTCGTCTCCAAGGAGGAGCTGGAAGGCGCGCTCTACGACGACACCGCCGAGGTGGAGAGCAACACCATCGAGGTCGCGGTCTACGGCCTGCGCCGCAAGCTGGGCTCGGGGCTGATCGTCACCGCCCGCGGCCTCGGCTACACCATCCCCAAGGATACGTAATGGGGGATGCGTGATGGGGGACGCCTGATGGCCCGCCGCCGGATCGCCCGGCCGACCTCGCTGCTCGCCGCCCTGTTCGGGCGGATCGGGGTGCTGTTCCTGATCATCGTGCTGGTGGTGGGGTCGCTCGCCTTCTTCACCGCGCAGCGCCGGATCAACGAGATCTACGACGGCCAGCTGATCATCGGCGCCAATGTGCTGCGCGCCCTGATGACCGACGAGATCAAGGAGCAGGCCGGCAAGCCGAGCGCCGGTCAGGCCGAGTTCACCGTCGACGATTCCGACCTCCTGAGCCCCGAGGACCGGGAGGCCTTCAACAGCTATGCCGACTGGCGGATGTTCCGCATCTGGCGGGGGCCGAAGGTCGTGCTGCGATCCGACACCGGTCCCGCCGTCCTGCCGCCGCCGGCCCACAACGGGTTCTCGGAGATCGTCGCGAACCAGGAGCGCTGGCGGATCTACAGCCTGCCCGTGCCGTCCAGCAACGTGATCGTGCAGATCGGCGAGCGGATGGATATCCGCCTGGTGCTGGTGCAGGGCATCGCGCTGGGCCTGGCGCTGCCGCTGCTGCTGCTGATCCCGACCTGCGGGGTGCTGATCTGGCTGACCCTCTCGGACGGGCTGCGGGCGCTGCGCGCCCTGATCGCCGAGATCGGCCGCCGGACCATGCGCGACCTCTCGCCCCTGCCGCTGGACCCCTGGCCGCGCGACCTGCATCCCCTGGTCCGTTCCATCAACCGCCTGTTCGAGCGGATCGATCGCTCGCTGCAGCACGAGCGGCGGTTCCTGGACGATGCGGCCCACCAGCTGCGCACGCCGCTGGCGGCGGTGAAGCTGCAGACCCAGCTGATCGCCAGCGAGGCCGATCCTGTCGAGCGCCAGGCCATGACGGCGCAGCTGGTGGAGAGCGTCGACCGCGCCGCGGGCCTGACCGACAGCCTCCTGACCCTGGCGCGGCTGGAGGCCCGACGCGGGGCCGGCGACACCGGCGGCGACCTGGAAGCCGAGACCGTCGCGGCCATGGCCGACCTGGCCCCGGTGGCGGCGCGACGCGAGGTGGAGCTCTCCTTCGAGGGCCACGGAAGCTATCCCGGCGGCGATCCGGTGCTGCTGCGGCTGATCGCGGCCAACCTGTTGGAGAACGCCATCAACCACGCTCCGGCCGGTTCTGAGGTGGCGGTGCGGCTATCCACCGCACAGGGCCAGCGGCGGCTGACGGTCACCGACGCCGGGCCGGGTATCCCCGCCGCGGAGCGGGCCAAGGTGCTGGAGCGGTTCTTCCGCGGGTCGGGCGCGTCCCCGAAAGGATCGGGACTGGGCCTGGCCATCGTCGGCGAGGCGGTGCGGTTGCTGGGCGGCCGGCTGGAGTTGCGCGACCGGGAAGACGACGCGCCGGGGCTGTGCGTGATGGTGGAGCTGCCCGAGACGGGACGAGCATCAGCCTAGGAAATGGGCGGGTCGCATCATGTTGGCATCAGTTTGAGCCTCTAAGCCCCCCGCGGGGGTGAGGTTTCAGTCATGCACGTGTTCTGTGATTTCGACGGGACGATCTCGGTCGTCGACACGACCGACCGCGTGCTGAGCCGACTGGCCGCCGCCGAATGGGAATCGCTGGAGGCCGACTGGATCGCCGGCCGCATCGATGCGGCCACCTGCATGCGCGGTCAGATCGCCCTGATCGAGGGCTCCGACGCCGAACTGGACGCGGTGCTGGACGCGGTCGAGCTGGACCCCGCCTTCCCGGTCTTCGCCGCCTGGTGCGCCGACCACGGGATTCCGCTGACCATCGTTTCCGACGGCGTCGACTACTTCATCCGCCGCATCCTGGCCCGCCACGGACTGGGCGACCTGCCGATCGTCTCCAACTGCCTGACCGGCAAGGCGGGCGCCCGCGCGCTCGCCCAGCCGCACCGCCGGCTCGGCTGCGCCGCCGGGGCCGGGGTCTGCAAGTGCGACGTCGCCGCCGCGCAGGCCGCCTCGTCCAACACCATGGTCTATATCGGCGACGGCCGGAGCGACTTCTGTGTCTCCCACCGGGCCGACATCCTGTTCGCCAAGGACGCGCTCGCCGACTACGCCGCCGGCCGCGGCGAAGCGCACCACGTATTCGAGTCCTTCCACGACATCACCGCGACCCTGAAGCCCCTTGTCGAGGCCCGTCGCGCGACCGCGCTCTAGGAGTTCATAGATGTACGACGCGCCGCTCAGCCAACCGCTGGACGAAGCCGAACTGCGCCGCCTCGAGGAGACCTACTGCTCCTTCGGCGACACGGTGCACTATCTGCCCGACCCGAAGTTCTTCACCGGCTGCGACGGCTCGTACATGTACGACGCCCAGGGCCGCGAGTTCCTCGACCTGCAGATGTGGTATTCGGCGGTCAACTTCGGCTACCGCAACCCGCGGCTGAACGCCGTCGCCGCCCGCCAGCTCGACACCCTGCCGCAGGTCGCCTCGCAGTACCTGCACCGCGAGAAGGTCGAGCTCGCCGCCGTCATCGCCCAGGACGCCGAAAAGAAGTTCGGCAAGAAGGGCCGGGTGCACTTCAACGTCGGCGGCGCCCAGGCGGTCGAGGATTCCTTGAAGATCGTGCGCAACGCCTGCGGCGGCAAAAGCCTGATGTTCGCCTTCGAGGGCGGCTACCACGGCCGCACGCTGGGCGCCTCGGCGATCACCTCGTCCTACCGCTACCGCCGCCGCTACGGCCACTTCGGCGAGCGGGCCCAGTTCATCGAGTTCCCGTACCACTTCCGCGGCCCCAAGGGCATGAGCAAGGAGGAGTACGGCGAGCAGTGCGTGGCCAAGTTCGCCCGGCTGTTCGAGACGGAATACAACGGCGTGCTCGACACCAAGACCGGCCAGGCGGAGTTCGCCGCCTTCTACGTCGAGCCGATCCAGGGCACCGGCGGCTATGTCGTGCCGCCGAAGAACTTCTTCATCGAGCTCAAGAAGGTGCTCGACCGCTACGGCATCCTGCTGGTGGTCGACGAGATCCAGATGGGCTTCTTCCGGACCGGCAAGCTGTGGTCCATCGAGCACTTCGGCGTCGAGCCGGACGTGCTGGTGTTCGGCAAGGCGCTGACCAACGGCTTGAACCCCCTGTCGGGCCTTTGGGCCAAGGAAGAGCTGATCAACCCGACCATCTTCCCGCCAGGGTCAACCCACTCGACCTTCAACTCCAACCCGATGGGCACCGCGGTCGGCCTGGAGGTCATGAAGATGCTGGCCGAGGACGACTACGAGACCTCGGTGACGCAGAAGGGCGCCTATTTCCTCGAGGGCCTGAAGGACCTGCAAAAGCGCTGGCCGCAGATCGGCGACGTGGACGGGCTGGGCCTGGCGCTCCGGGCCGAGATCTGCGAGGCGGATGGCTGGACGCCGGCCAAGGCGCTGCTCGACCAGATGGCCGAGGAGGGCATGAAGGGCGACCTGGACGCCGGCGCCGGCAAGACCTGCGGCCTGATCCTCGACGTCGGCGGCTACCACAAGAACGTCATCACCCTCGCGCCCTCGCTGCATATCTCGAAGGACGAGATCGACCTCGGCATCCGGCTCATCGACCAACTCCTGAGGCGTTGCGCCAAGAGCTGATCACATGCGTCCCGTCATCCTGCAGCTGGACGACGCCTTCGAGCGGCAACCCGCCCTCGAACGGGACGTGCTGGCGCGCGGCGGTCGGGTGCTGGCCGCCCGCGACCTGGGGCCCGCGCTTCGCCTGTGGAGCCGGGCCGACACGCTGGCGGAGCTGAAGCGGCGCATCGGCGCCTGCCTGCCGAGCCGCGGGGAGGCCGAGGTGGTGTTCGCGGGCTCCGGTGATTTCCACCATGTGACGCCGCTGTTCCTGGAACGCGCGGTCGCCGAGGCCGACGGTCCTGTGACCCTGCTGCATTTCGACAACCACCCGGACTGGGTGCGCCATGCGCCGGGCCGGCACTGCGGCTCGTGGGTCGGTCGCGCGGCGCGGCTGGAGGGCGTTGCGCGGGTGATCACCGTGGGCGTCTGCAGCCCCGACATCGGCCGCGTGCGGTCCCGCGAGGGGGACCTGGCGCTGATCGCCGAGGACCGGCTGGACCTGTTCGCCTGGGAGGCGCCGGACGGCGGCGACGAGGTGGTGCTGGAGGGCCGCGCCTGGCCAACCATCTCGGCCATGGGAGAGGGCCCGTTCCTCGACTGCCTGGAAGCGACCATCCCGACCGGCGCGGTCTATGTGACGATCGACAAGGACGTGCTGCGCCCGGCCGACGCGGTGACCAACTGGGACCAGGGCCGGGCCAGCCTGGACTTCGTGATGGCGGCCATCACCCGCGTGGCGCAGGCCCGCCGGATCGTCGGCGCCGACGTGGTCGGGGACTGGTCGAAGCCGGTCTATGGGGGCCGGGCCGGCGCGGGCTGGCTGAAGCGCGGCGAGGCGCTGCTGGACCAGCCGTGGCGCACGCCCGAGCCGATCGACGCGGGCCGGGTGAACGAGGCGGTGAACCTGCGGCTGCTAAGCCTCTTCGAGGGCCTGCCGTCGTGACCGCCGCGAAGCTCGTTCCGGCGGCCCTGGCCCTGCTCGCCTTCTGCATCGCGGCCGAGACGGTGCAGCAGCTCAGCTTCAAGGTCGGCTCGGGCAAGGCGCAGGCCGCGCCGTCGTTCGTGCGCGGCGTGCTGACCCAGCCGCTGGTCTGGATCGGCGTGCTGCTGTGGGTGGTGGAGAGCATCGCCTGGGTGCTGGTGCTGCAGCGCAGCCCACTGAGCATGGCCTATCCGGTGATGACCCTGACCTACGCCACGGTGCCGCTGGCGGGCCTGCTGCTCCTGCGTGAGCGGATGACCGGGCGCCAGATGCTGGGCGCGGGTCTGATTTTCTCGGGCGTGCTCTTGGTCGGGGTGTCGGGCGCATGATCCACTACCAATCGCCCACCCGCGACCTGACGTTCCGGCTGCGCGGGACGACCGGCAAGGCCGTGCTCCTGATCCACGGCATGACCGGCGCGCCGGGCGAGATGAAGTTCCTGGCCAAGCGCCTGCACCGCCGGGGTCTGTCGGTGGCCGCCCCCCTCCTGGCCGGCCACGGCGTGGACGAGGAGAACCTGCTGCGGACCAGCTGGCAGGACTGGCTGGGCTCGGTGCGCGAGGCCTATCGGGCGCTGCGCTACGACCACGACGAGGTCTATGTGGCGGGCATCTGCGTGGGCGGGGCGCTGGGTCTTGCGCTGGCGGCGGAAGACCCGTCGGTGGCTGGCGCGGCGGTCTATTCCATGACCTATCGCTATGACGGCTGGAACATGAAGGCCTGGTATTCGGCGATCGCGCCCTATGCCACGCCGTTCGCCGGCCTGCCGCTGGTGCGCAAGATGAGCTTCGTCGAGCCCTATCCCTATGGGCTAAAGGACGAGCGGCTGCGCGACGGCATGGCCGCGACGCAGGGCGCGGTGATCCCGGGCGCGCTCGACCGGGTGCCGCTGGGGGCCATGGCCGAGATGCACCGGCTGTCGGACCATCTGGACTCGGTGGGCCGGCTGATCCACCAGCCGACGCTGATCCTGCACGCGCGCGACGACGACATGAGCCACCCGCGCAATGCGCACCGCCTGAAGAAGGTGCTGGGCGGGCCGGTGGAGCTGCACCTGCTGGACGACTGCTACCACATGATCCACGTGGACCGGCAAAGGGATCTGGTGGGCGACCTGACGGCCGACTTCTGTGGCGCGCCACAGGCGCCGGAGCCGGAGCGGCGGCGGACGGCGGAGCCCGCCGATGCCTGACGTCCCGCCGGCGGCCCGCGTCGTCCGCTCGATCGCCGAGATCGGCCGCGAGGCCTGGGACGACTGCTTCCCGGGCGCGCTGGAGGGCTATGACTACCTGGCGGCGGTGGAAGCCGCGGGACTGGCGGGCTTCGACTGGCGCTACGCCGTGGTGGAGGAGGGCGGGCGCGCGATCGCCGCCGCGCCGGGGTTCTTCACCGACTATTCGCTGGACACCACCCTGACCGACCTGGGCCGCCGGCTGGTGGCCGCGACCCGCAAGATCGCGCCCAGGGCCTTCACCGTGCGCATGGCGTGCCTGGGCTCACCCTGCACGGAGGACGTGGGCCTGGGCTTTTCGCGGGACCTGTCGCCCGATCGCCGGGCCGCGGTGCTGGAGCAATTGCTGCAGGCCTTCGAGACGGCGGCCGCCCAGGCGGGCTGCTGGCTGCTGGCGATCAAGGATGCGCCGGAGCGCGACCGGGCGGTGTGGGCGCAAGCCGCCCGCGCCATCGGCTATCAGCCCGCCAGCGGCATGCCGAGCGCGGAGCTGGTGATCGACTTCGCCGATCTCGACGGCTATCTGGCGGGCCTGAGCCGCGCCACCCGCAAGGACATGCGCCGCAAGCTGAAGGCGCTTTGCGAGTTGCGCATCGAAGTCGTCCGCGACCTGACCGGTCTGGAGGCCCGCATCCTGGAGCTCTACCGCCAGACGCGCGCGCGCTCGGAGCTGCAGTTCGAGGACCTGACGGCCGCCTATTTCACCGGCGTGCTCGCCGCGATGGGGGAGCGGGCGCTGTGCGTCGTCTATTGGGCGGGGGACGAGCTGGTGGGTTTCAACCTGTTGCTGCAGGACGGCGTGACGCTGCTCGACAAGTTCTTCTGCATGGAGAGCGCGCGGGGGCCGGCGCTCAACCTCTATTTCGTGAGCTGGTTCACCAATGTGCGCCTGTGCCTGGAGCGCGGCCTGCAGCGCTATCAGAGCGGCCAGGCGGCCTATGAGAACAAGCTGAGGCTTGGCAGCCGTCTGATCGGCGCGGACATGTACTTCCGCCACCGCCGGCCGCTGGTGAACCGGGCGCTGCAATGGGCGGCCCCGCTGCTGGCCGACGATCCCGCGCCTCAAAGGGGGGCCGCATGACCGCCGCCGCCCTGACCCGGGCCCGCGCCGCCCGCCCGCTCGTCTGGCTGGCCATGCCGTTGATGGCGCTCGTCAACCAGTACCTGGCGGAGCGCACGGCCCACGTGCTGCTCGGCCAGCCGCTCGGGCTCGGCTGGCTGGGGGCGGCGATCGCCTCGCCCTGGGTGCAGGCCTGGATCGGCTGCGAGATCGTCACCCTGGCGATCTGGATGGTGGTGCTGTCGAACCTGTCGCTGAGCGCGGCCTTCCCGATGACGGCGCTGGGCTATGTGCTGGTGATCGGCCTGGGCTGGACGCTACTGGGCGAGCCGGTGACCCTGGCGGAGATCATCGGCGGGGCGGCGATCCTGGCCGGGGTCTGGCTGCTGGGCGAGGGGGAGGCCAAGCCATGAAGGCGCTCGCCCTCCTGGCGGGCTTCGCCGCCCTGGCGCTGGCGGCGCCGGCCGCGGCGGCCGACCCCGAGTGGACCGTGGACCTCGGCGGTGCGGTGCGGGTCCGGCCCGACCATATCGGCGGGACGCGCTACCTGGTGGACGCCGTGCCGATCATCGAGGCGACCTACGGCGACCGGATCTCGCTCAGCCTCGACGACGGGCTGAAGTACCGCGCGCTGCGCTGGGGCCCGGTCGAGGCCGGGCCGATCGCGGAGTATCGCCAGTCGTTCAACGACAACCTGCCGCGCGGCGCCTTCCGGATGAGCGACGTGATCGAGCTGGGCGGCTTCACCCAGGTGAAGACGCCGATCGGCCTGGCCGAAGCCCGGCTGCGCCACGCGGTCGGTGGCTATGACGGCTGGTCGGGGGACCTGTCGTTCGACACCGGGGTTCCGATCACCGCGAGCTTCTCGCTGGCCGGCCAGGCGCGCATTTCCTGGGCGGACTCCAGCTTCACGGAGGAGTACTTCGGGCTGCGGCCGCACGCGGCGCGCAGCTTCGGCCTGCCCAGGTTCCTCGACGAGGATTTCACCACGGTGGGGGCCGAGCTGGACGCCGTGCAGCAGCTGACGCCGAAAATCCGCCTCGTCGCCGCCGTCACGGCGGACCGGATCGTCGGCGAGCTTCGTCCCAGCCCGATCTTCGCCAGCCGTAACATCTTCACGACCTCTCTCGGCTTCACCTACCACTGGTCCGCCCGGACCCCAGGACGTCCCCAATGAAAGCCACCGAATCCGAGCTCCTCGACCTGATCGCCCAGGAAGCCATCATCGATCGCGAGAAGCTGACCCGCGAGGCGACGCTGGAGGACCTCGGCATTTCCTCGCTGGACGTGATCTCGATGCTGTTCGAGCTCGAGGAGAAGTACGGCGTGGTCATCGAGGAGGGCGACATGCCCCAGATGAAGACCCTGGGCGAAATGGTCGACTTCCTGCTGTCGCGGATCAACGCGGAGGCGACGGCCTGATGGCGCGACGCATCGCCATCACCGGACTGGGCGCGGTCTCGGCCATCGGGCTCGGCGCCAAGGCCAACTGGGACGCGGCGCGGGAGGGGCGGTCGGGCATCGCCCCCCATCGGTTCGAGGGCGGCCAGCATGCGCCTGAGCCGGTGACCCTGCCCGCGGCCCTCACCGCGGACGGCTTTGCGGCGGGGCTGGAGGCGCGCTTCGGGCGCAAGGTGTCGGGCACGCTGGATCGCTTCGCCCTCCTGGGGTTGGCGGCGGCCTATGAAGCGATCGAGCAGGCTGGGTTGGTCGACCATGCCGCGCTCGATCAGAGGACCGCCATCGTGCTGGGCCATGGCCAGGGCGGCCAGGAGACCCTCGAGAAGAGCTACGAGCGTTTCTTCGGCCTGAAGTCGCAGCGCATGCATCCGGCGACCGTGCCGAAGATCATGGTCTCCGGCGGGGTGAGCGCGGTGGCCATGCAGTTCGGCGTGCACGGCCCGACCTTCGCCACCTCTTCGGCCTGCGCCTCGTCGGCGCACGCCATCGTGCAGGGCGCGGGCCTGATCCAGACGGGGCTCGCCGACGTGGCGATCGTGGGCGGTTCGGAGGCCATCGCGACGCCCGGCTGCATGGCCGGCTGGATGGCCATCCAGGCGCTGGCGGACGCGACCTGCCGGCCGTTCTCCAAGGACCGCGATGGCATGGTCATGGCCGACGGCGGCGCGGCGCTGATCCTCGAGGACTATGAGCACGCCCGGGCGCGCGGCGCGGAGATCCTTGCGGAATACCTGGGAGCCGGCATGACCTCGGACGCCTTCCACATCACCCAGCCGTCGCTGGAAGGGACCAGCGGGGCCATGCGCCAGGCGATCGCCAACGGCGGCCTGGCCGAGGCCGACGAAGTGCTGATCTCGGCTCACGGCACCGGCACGCCACTCAACGACAAGAACGAAGCCGCTTCGATCCGCGCGGTGTTCGGCGAGCGGGCCAGGCGCCATCCGGTGATCGCAACCAAGAGCGCGCATGGCCACCTGATCGGCGGCTCGGCCGCCCTGCAGGCGGTGATCGCGCTGCAGGCGCTGAAGGCGGGATTGGCCCCGCCGGTGCTGAACTTCAACGAGCCCGATCCGGAGTGCGACGTGGACGTGGTGGTGGGCCAGGCGCGGCCGATCAAGGCCCGCCACGCCTTGGTCAACGCATTTGCCTTCGGGGGCTTGAATGTCTCGATGGCGTTCTCAGCTTAAGGGGGTCGGACGAGACGGGCGATGACCACGACGGCGAAACCCACGATGCGAAAGGCCGGGCGGATCTTCCGCTACAGCGCCTGGGACGCCGTGCCCGCGCTGCTGGTCTTCGCGCACCTGGCGGCGCTGGTCGCTTTCTTCATCGCCTGGCCCCAGCTCAGCTGGACGGCGCGGCTGGCGGGGGCGGGGCTCTACGCCTTCGCCATTGGCTGGAACCAGGACTCGCTCAGCCACAACTTCATCCACAATCCGTTCTTCACCTCGGACCTGATGAACCGGATCACCGAGTTCGCGCTGACGCTGGAGAACGGCGTGCCGCAGACCATGTACCGCTACGTCCACATGCGGCACCACGCCGGCAATTCCGACCGGCCGGACGCAAAGGGTCAGACGCGCGATCCGATCTCGATCTACCGGCACGGCGCCGAGGGCAAGGCCGAGCCGATGGCGGCCTATGTGCTGATGGGCTTCTGGCGCGACGACAGCCCCTTCGAGGTGGCCCGGCAGATCCGCGCCAAACGCCCGGCAGAGGCTCGGCGCGCCCTGCAGGAATTCTGGGTGATGGTGGCGGTCTATGCGGTGCTGCTGGTTCTGCGCTGGGACTTCGTGCTGGTGCTGGCGCCCTTCTATTACCTGGGCCAGTCGCTCTCGTTCCTGATCGCCTATTACGAGCACCTGGGGGCCGATCCGGAGGACCCGCGCGCCACGGGCGTGTCGACCTACGAGCCCGTCTACAACCTGCTGTTTCTCAACAACGGCTACCATGCGGAGCATCACTACCGGCCGAAACAGCACTGGACGGCAATGACGGCGCTGCGGCGCGAGATGGCGCTGGAAGCGGGGGCCAGCCCCCCCGTGATCCGCGTGGCGCACTTCCTGGGCTTCCTGGATCCGCGGGTCTGGCGCACGCCGACCGCCCGCCGGACAGCGGCGCCGACCACCTAGACGAAAGGAGACGGGGATGCGGGGGCGGATCCTCATGGCGATACTGTTGACGACGATGGGACTGACCGCCTGCGGCCGGCGGGATTCCCTCTACATCGAGCCCGGCCGGGAGGCCGCGCCCGAGGCGCCGGCCAAGCATCAGGCGGCCAGGCCAGGCCCCGTCAAGCCGGCGCCGGCGAAGCCCTGAAGGGCCTGGCCAACATTGCCAAAATTTCATCCGGCGAACCGTCGCCGCAACCTGGGGTTCGTCGTATAACGCTGCTCGACGGATTCGAGAGACGGGGAGCCAGATGACGACGTTGACGGGCTTCCTCGCCTCGGTGGTGGTGCATTCGTCCGCCGCGGCCTTCTCGCATTTCGGCCTGACCCTGGCGCCGATGAGCCTCGACAGGCCCCAGCCGGCCGCCGAACATGTGGTGGCCCGCACCCACGTCACGCCGCAGAAGCTGGCCGCCTGCCCCGAGCGGCTGACGCATCCGCACCTCCTCGACCACACCTGATCCCCCAACAGCCCGCCGACCGCGCGGCCGAATGCCCGTTTGGCGCGAGCCGGGTGTTCGCGCGCCTGATCTGTCGTAAGGTGTGCTCTGGATAGGGCGCGGGCGGGGGCTCCAGACCTCCAGCACGCGCCGTCTTCGGAAGTGCGTGGATGAGAAGCAACAGGCAGGGTCCGCCGATGGATTTCGGAGCCTCCGGCGAGGGGGGCGAGCCTTCGGCCGCCGCCGAGCCGCCGCGCGTGGAGCTGGCCGAGCGCGAGCCGGAGACCGCGCCGCCGCTGCAGCCGCCGCCGGCCAGCGCCAAGGTGACCGCCGCGACCTCCCGCATGCCCGTCCACCGCCCCGATCCGCAGCGGGAGCCGGAGCCGTCCGAAGAGGCCTTCACCCCGCCCTCGCCCTGGCCGATCTACATCACCGCCCTGGCGGTTTCGGTGCTCTGGGGTTTCGCGCCGCTGGCCTTCGCCGTGGGCTATCGCCGGGCCGTGGCTCCGCTGCAGAATGACGCCTTCGCGCTCGCGGTCTTCGCCATGCTGTCGGTGGGCCCCGCGGTCTTCGTCTGGGGCGCGGCCTATATGATCCGCCAGGCCCAGAAGCTCGCCTACGAGACCCGGCGGGCCAAGGCCATGGCCGACGACATGCTCTCGCCCGCGCTGTCGGCCGCCGCCCGCTCGGGCGATGTGGTGCAGGGCGTGCGCGACGAGATCGTCCGCGCCGGCGCCGCGGCGGAGGAGGCCCGCGAGACCCTGCTGGCGCTGCGCGACGCGCTGGCCATGGAGACCGAGAAGCTGGCCGAGGCCGCGGCCCAGTCGGTGCGGACCGCCCAGGAGCTTTCGGGGACGCTGGGCCGCGAACGCAGCGAGCTCAGCGACCTGTCCCACGTGCTGGACGCCCAGGCCTCCAAGGTCGCCGAGACCATCACCCAGCAGGCGCGGATGGTCTCCGACGCCGCCGAGCTGGCCGACACCCAAATGCGCGAATCCGAGGCTCAGCTGTCGGCCCGCGCCGCCGACCTGGCCGCCGCGGCCGGCGAGGCGAGCGACGCCGCGCGCACCGCGGGCGAGGACCTGGTGCGCCACATCGCCCGGCTGGAAAGCGCCGGCGTCGGCGTCTCCGAACAGGTCAAGGCCGTCGAGGGCGGCCTGTCCGAACAGCGTGCGGCGCTGACCACTCTCGCCTCGGCGCTGCGCACCGATCACGAGGGCTTCGCCGACCAGGCCGAGGCCCATGCCGCCAAGCTCGGCGAGTTCATCGGCCAGGCGCGCCTGTCGGCCCTGGAGATGAGCGACCGGGCGGCCAAGGGCGGCGAGGCGCTGAAGAGCCTGATGTCCGAGGCCGCGGCGCAGTTCCGCGACCTCGCCGAGACGGCGCGGGCCGAGCGCGAGGAGTTCGGCCAGTCGACCGTGCAATCCCTGGAGGCGGTCGCCGAAGCCGCCGCCGAGCAGCGCCGCCAACTGGAGGCCCAGACCCGCGCGGCGATCGAGGCCCTGGCCCGCGCGGCGGAGGAAACCCGCGAAGCCGCGGCGGCCCACGCCAAGACCGCGCGCGATCAGGTGGACCAGCTTTCGGAGGCCGCTTTCGCCGCCGGCCAGAAGGCCAACCAGGTGTTCGAGGCCAGGCTGGAGGAGGCCAAGGCGCTGGTCGAGCAGTCCTCGAAGATGGTCGAGGACGCCGGCGCCACCACCGCCCGCAAGCTGGACGAGGGCGCCGCGGCGGCCAAGGCCTCGCTGGCCGAACTGGCCGCCATGCTGGGCGAGATCGAGGAGCGCGCGCAGCGGCTGCCCGCCAGCGCGCGGGCCCAGGCCAACGAAGTCCGCACCGCGGTCCTGGCGGGCATGGACGAGCTGATGGCCGCGGCCCACCGCACGGCCGAGGAAGCCCAGGCCATCGACGTGGCATTCCAGGATCGCGTGCGGCGCAATTTCGAGATGCTCAGCGAAGCGGTCCGGCTGATGGGCGCGGCGTCCGCCGCCGCGCCGCTGGCGGCCGTAGCGCCCCGTGCCGCGCTCGAGCCCGCCACGCGGATCTCCGCCCGTCCCGCCGCGCCTGCGCCGCAGCCTGCCGCGGCTGCGCCCGCGCCCGCCGCCGGGACCGACCTCGAGCTCGACGACATCATGGAGCCGGCCCCGGCGCAGGTGGCGTCGGAGCCGTCCGGGCCCGAGCTGGCCGACAAGATCGGCCTGCGGCCGCGGCTGAAACTCACGCCCACCGCCACCGACGCGGAGTTCACCGAGGTCTTCGAGGCCGCCGGCGGACCGCCCAAGGTCGATGCGGAGGCCGAGACGCCGCCCGCAGAGGGCTCCGAAGAGTGGACCTGGAAGGACCTGTTGGCCTCGATCGACGGAGCGGAAGCCCAGGGTGAGCGGCTGCAGGACCAACTCGGCGCGGAGCTGGAGCGGATGGGCGTCGAGTCCGGCAAGCTCTTGCCCAAGGGCCGCATCGACGAGATCGCCGCGGCCGTGCAGACCGGCGACGCCGAGGGCGCGCGCCAGGTGGTCAAGCGCCTGGCCCCGGCCGCCACCCGCCGTATCGCCCGCCGGCTCGCCACCGACGCTGCCGTGAAGCGCCAGGCGTTGACCTATGTGCGCCGCTACCAGACGCTGATCGCCGACGCCGCCGTGCGCGACCCGGAGGGCTTCCTGATGGCCGGGATGCTGGGCGAGGACGCCGGGCGGCTGTACCTGCTGCTGGACGCCGCGGCCGGCGACGTCGTCTAGGACCGCCGGCATGGCCCGCGCCCTCAGCGCCCGGGCCGAGCGCTGGCCGCTGGCCGCCGCCTTCGTCATTGCCCGCGGCGCGAAGACGCAAGCCGAGGTCGTGGTCGCCGAGATCTTCGAGGGGCCCCATCGCGGATGGGGCGAGGCCGTGCCCTACGGCCGCTACAGCGAGAGCGTCGAGAGCGTACTGGCGCAGATCGAGGGCGTGCGGCCGGCCGTCGAGGCGGGGGCCACGCGCCAGGACCTGCAGGGGTTCCTTCCGCCCGGCGCGGCGCGCAACGCGCTCGACTGCGCGCTCTGGGACCTGGAGGCCAAGCGCGCCGGACGCCGCGCCTGGGCGCTCGCGGGCCGGTCGCGGCTCGATCCGGTGAAGACCTGTTTCACGATCAGCCTCGGCGCGCCCGCGGACATGGCCGAGGCCGCGCGCGCCAACGCCGGCCGGCCGATGCTGAAGCTGAAGATCGGTTCGCCCGATGGGGTGGAAGGGGTGGCCGCCGTCCGCGCGGCCGCGCCCAAGGCCCGGCTGATCGTCGACGCCAACGAGGGCCTGGTCTTCGAGGACCTTCCGCGGGTGACGGCCGAACTCACGCGGCTGGGGGTCAAGCTGCTGGAGCAACCCTTGCCGGTGTCGCAGGACATCCAGCTGGAGGGTTTTGAAAGCCCGGTGCCGCTGTGCGCCGACGAGAGCCTGCACACCCGCGCCGAGCTCGCCGCCTGCGCGCGGCGCTACAGCCTGGTCAATGTGAAGCTCGACAAGGCCGGCGGCCTCACCGAGGCCCTGGCGCTGGCGGCCGCCGCCCAGGCGCAGGGGCTGGGCCTGATGGTCGGCTCGATGGTCGGCACCTCGCTGGGCGTCGCCCCGGCGCTGATCCTGGCGCAGGGCGCCGAGGTGGCCGACCTCGACGGACCGCTGCTGCTGGCCAGGGACCGGGAGCCGGGCCTGGCCATCACCGGCTCGCTGATCGAGCCGCCCAGCGCCGAGTTCTGGGGGTAGCTGGGGCCAGCTGCGTCCCAAGGCCACGCTCGCAATCGCACGCGCCGCCCCCATCTGGATGAACCGAGGGACCGCCGTCGCCGTTGGAGACGAGATGGACGTAAGCCAAGATCGTGCGCATCGCGCCTGGCGCGTGGCCGGGCGCATTGCCCGCCTCAGCGACAACCTGATCCCGATCGGGCCGTGGGGCATCGGGCTGGACGGCGTGCTCGCCTGGGTGCCGGGCGCGAACACCCTCTACAGCGTGGGGGCCGGCGGCCTGCTGATCTACGAGGCGATCGGGGCCAAGGCCTCGGCCTACACCCTGCTGCGCATGGGCCTCTATCTCACCGCCAACAGCGCGCTCACCGAAATCCCGGTGATCGGCTGGGCCATGGACACCCTGTTCCGCGGTCACCTGATGGCCGCGCGCGCCCTGCAGAAGGATATCGAGCGGCGGTTCGGTCCGGCGGAGATGCCGCCGGAGTGGCGGCGCGGTCGCGGGGCGCAGCGGCAGGCGGTCCAGGTGGCGGGCTAGATCAGCGGCCCGCGCTGCGGCACTCGATCTCGCGCTCCGAGGAACGGACATAGGGGTCCTGGCAGATCACCGCGCCGCGCACGAGGACCGTCCAGCCCATTTGGTAGTGGTCGCCCTCGGCCGGGCCGAACTGATGGGCCAGGGCCGCGCCGGCCGCGCCGAGGCACAGCCCCAGGATGATGCCCGCCCCGATACGCTTCATGATCGCCCCCTACACCCTTGGTAACATTGTTACCTCCGGGGCGCGCCGTCCAGACCCGACCCGCGGCGGGCGGCTCTAGCGGCGGGTCGCCACCTGGGCGATCGGCTGCACCCTGCGATCACAGGCGAAGTCGGCCGGGGCGACGAAGCCGTAGCCGTCCCACGGGACCTTCAGGCCCACGGCCTCGAAGCAGCGGGCGACATATTCCGAGCAGATGAACTCGTCGTCCGGTCCGAGGGTGCGCGGCGTCTTCATGTGCAGGCGGCCGAGCGCGACGCGCAGCGCGATCTTGATCATCTCGCCTTGCGAGAACCTGTCGCCGAGCCGGTCGAAGGCGAATTCCGCCATGCGCTTCAGGGGCTTCTGGCGCGACTTGGCGGAAAGGCCCTCGTGGCGGGCGAGCAGGATCTTGCCGGGGTAGGGCGTGACGCCGCTGGATGTCCGGGTGATGAAGTCGCTGAGCGGCACGGCGCGCACGCCCAGGCGCTCGACGCACTCCAGCACGATCACCCGCTCGATATCCGGCAGCCGGAAGGCCATGGCCACGTGACTCCACGGGCTCTTCGTGGCCCAGCGGATCAATCGCGACATCGGCTCGTGGGCCGAACAGAGCAGCAGGTCGCCGTCGCGGACCAGCTTGCGGACCTCGGCGTAGGGCGTGGGCGGGAAGTCGTCGAAGACGGTGTCGGGAACGGCCATGGGCGAGGCGGAAACGTCGAGCTTGGCCATTCGATCCGCACGCGGTCCGGTGGCCCGAAAGGTGGCGCCCTTGTCATTGCGCGGGCGGACCCGGACGGGGACCCTGCGGCAGGGCCGGAGACCGCAGGGTGCGAGGCATGGTCGCGCTGATCGTCGTCGCCGTCGCCGGCCTGATCTGGACCGGGGCGGGGGCCGCCGCGCCGAGGGCCGGCACGCCGACCTGCGCGTCGGCGACATCGGCTTCCGGGTCGCACGCGACCTCTGAGGTCGCCCGCCATTCCCCTTGCCAGCCGCGCCGGCCGGCGTCTTAGCTGACAGGTGACGACGTAAAGGGATGGCCCCGATGAGCGAGACCCTGGCCAAGCCGGCCGCCAAACAAACCGACGAGGTGCTCTACGAGGCGGCCGACGGCGTTGCGGTGATCACCCTCAACCGCCCGGAGCGGATGAACACCATCTCCGGCCCCATGCTGGCCCAGCTCACCGAGCTGCTGCTGAAGGCCAACGCGGACCGCGACGTGCGCTGCGTGATCCTCACCGGCACGGGCCGGGCCTTCTGCGCCGGTCTCGACCTGGTGGACGCCACCAAGGGCTCGGGCATTGGCTCGGCGACCCAGGCGAGCGCGGTCTCCGTGAACCTCGACCTGCGCAACACGCCCCCCACCGTACTGTTCGCCATGGACAAGCCGACCATCTGCGCCCTGAACGGGGCCGCGGCCGGCTACGGCATGGACACGGCCCTGGGCTGCGACATCCGCATCATGGCCGAGGGCGCGAAACTGGCGGCGGCCTTCGTGAAGCGCGGCGTGGTGCCGGAGAGCGGCGGCACCTGGGTGCTGCCGCGCCTGCTCGGCTGGTCGAAGGCGGCCGAGATCATCTTCACCGGCCGCACCCTGTCGGCGAAGGAGAGCCTGGAGCTCGGCCTTGCCAACGAGGTCACGCCCGACGCCGAGCTGATGGACCGCGCCCGCGCCGTCGCCGCCGAGATCGCCGCCAACGCCCCGCTCGCCGTGCAGTCGGCCAAGCGGCTGATGCGGATGGGCCTGGAGGAGACGTTCAACGACCACGTCCACCACGTCTATCTGCAGTTCCTGCAGCTGGTGCGCACCCAGGACTTCCGGGAGGGCATGGCGTCCTTCCTGGAAAAACGCCCGGCCGACTTCAAGGGCCGCTGATCCGGCCGCGGGGCGAGCGACTTCTCGCTGCGCCTGGACCTCGCTAGGGTGACGCCTACCGCGGGGGTGGGCCGCGCCCGATGTCCGACGTCTTCATCTCATACGCCCGATCGACGGAAGCCCAGGCGCAGCGGATCGCCGAGGGCTTGCGGGCGCTTGGCTATGGGGTCTGGCGCGACGACGAGCTGCCGGCGCACCGGCTTTACGCCGAGGTGATCGCCGAGCGGCTGGCGGCGGCCAAGGCCGTCGTCGTGGTCTGGTCTGCCGACGCGGCCCGATCGGAGTGGGTGCAGTCGGAGGCCGACCGCGCGCGGAGCCAGCGCAAGCTGGTGCAACTGACCGTCGACGGCGCCGCGGTGCCGATGCCGTTCGACCGCATCGAGTGCGCCGACCTGACCGGCTGGACGGGCGACGTCGAGGCGCGCGGCTGGCGCAAGATCACCGCCAGCGTCGCCGACCTGGTGGGGGCGGCCGGCGCGCCCCGGCCCGCGGAGCCGCTGCCGCAGCTGCCCTCGAAGGGCAGCGTCGCCGTGGCGCCCTTCGCCAACCTGAGCAACGACCCGGAGCAGGACTATTTCGCCCAGGGCATGGTCGAGGAGATCGTCGGGGCCCTGGCGCGGTTCAAGTCGGTCTTCGTGATAACGGCGGGCTCGGAGCTGATCGTCCGCGGCGTGCCCATCAGCGCGCGCGAGGCGGCCCGCCAGATGGGCGTGCGCTACATCCTGGAAGGCAGCGTCCGCAAGGCCGCCGACCAGGTGCGGATCGCCGTCCATCTGATCGACGCCGGCGACGGCCGCGAGATCTGGACAGATCGACTGGACGGCACGCTGGAGGACGTCTTCGCCCTGCAGGACCAGGTCGCGCTGCGCGTGGCGGGGGTCATGGAGCCGACGGTGCTGGATCACGGCGCGCGCAGGGCGTGGACGCGCCCGACCAGCAACCTGGACAGCTATGATCTCTACCTGCGGTCCCTGCCGTTGTTCCATCTGTTCAAGAAGGACGAGATGCTGCAGGCGATCGAGCTGCTCGACCGGGCCATCGCCCTCGATCCGGACTTCGCGCTCGCCCTGTCGCAGTCCGCTGTCTGCCGCCGGCAGGTGATCGAGCACGGCTGGTGCGACGACCCGGAGGCCCACCGCCGCCGCGGACTGGCGCTGGCGGAGCGCGCGCTTGGATTGGCCAACGAGGACGCCCGGGTGCTGGCGCAGGTGGCTGTGAGCCTGCCGGGACTGGAAGGAACGGTCGACCGGGCGCTGACGATCATCGGACGCGCGCTCAAGATAAACCCGGCCTCGTCCTTCGTGTGGCTGATCAGCGGCGTCTTGCGGCTGCGCGACGGCCAGCCCGACGTCGCGGCCGAGCATCTCGAAACGGCGATCGGCCTCGATCCGATCTCATCCATCGGGGCGCTGGCCCGCATGTATCTGGCCTCCGCGCGGTTCCAGCAGGGGCGGTGGGACGACGCCCTGGCGCTGTTCCGGACGACGACCTTCCGCTTGCCGGTGAGCTATGTGGTGCTGGCCGCGATCCACGGACAGCTGGGGCAGACGCGCCAGGCGCAGGAGGCGCTGTCGCAGTTCGTCAGCCTCTCCGCCGGCGCTATCGACGACTTCGGCCGCATCTGGTTCCCCCGGGCGGAGCATCGCAAGCTGCTGATGGACGGCCTCGCCCTGGCCGGAACGACGGCCTGAACCGGTTCCCGGCGGGGGCCGAGGGCCGGCGGCGGGCGTGGGCCTCGGCGTGTTGCGGCGCCGTGGTGTAGCGCCGCGATGATTCAATCCGGGCGAGAATTGTGGCGAGGCGCCCAAATTCTGAATCCGGGCGTGGCGCCGATAACGATCTGGAAAGGTCTCTCCTTTACCAACCGAGGGTAACGCCAAGTCTAGTCGGCGTGCGGATTGCCCAACGAACGACAGAATATCGTTCGTGAAAACCAGGATGGTTTAGATGTCGATCTCGGCCCTTTCAGCAGCTCAGATTGCTGCCCTGTCGGTCACTTCGATCCAGGCCCTCACCACGACGGATATGGGGTCGCTGAATGCGACCCAGGTCGGGTCCATCAACGCCACGGATATTGCGGCGCTGGTCGGCACGCAGGTCGGCGCGATCACCGCCACCGGCGCCAAGGGCCTCAAGACCTCGCAGATCCCGCTCTTCAACAGCGCTGTGGTGTTCAACACCACCCAGCTGGTCGCCCTGGCCTCGACGCAGGTGGGCGCGCTGACCAGCACGCAGCTGGCGGGCTTCGACACCACCCATATTCATACCCTCAGCGCCGCCCAGCTCGGCGGCCTGTCCGGCGCCAACCTGTCTTCGCTGGTCGGAACCCAGATCGCGGCGCTCGACCAGACCGAACTGCGCGGCCTTAGCCAGACGCAGCTTGCGGGCCTCTCCACCGCCGACATCGGCGAGTTCAGCGCCACGCAGCTCGGCCAGCTGGCCACCACGCAGTTCGCGGGCCTCGCCACCACCCAGCTGTCGGTGATCACCACCACCCAGCTCGCCGGCGTCACCGCCCAGGAGCTGGGCGCGCTCAACGCCACCAAGCTTTCGGCCCTGACCTCGACCGAGACGGGCGCGCTCAACGCCACCCAGATCGGCGGCCTGACTAACGCCCAGCTCGCCGGGTTGTCGTCGGCGGACTTCGCCGAAATCACCTCGACGCAGATCGGCCAGCTCTCCGCCGGCCAGGTCGGCTCCCTTTCGGCGACGAACCTCGGCTCGCTGACCGTCACCGAGGTCAATGCCTTCACCCCGACCCAGCTGGGCGGCGTCACCGCCAGCCAGCTCAAGGGTCTCGGTGCGGCCGACCTCAACGAATTCACCACCACGCAGCTGAATTCTCTGACCAGCACCCAGCTGGGCGGCCTGAACTCGACGCAGCTTGGCCAGATCACCCAGTTCAACGCCTTCGACGCCACGCATGTGAAGGCGCTGAGCGCCACCCAGCTGGCGGGCCTGACCACCACGGCGGTCGGCCAGTTCACCACCACCCAGCTGTCGGCCCTGACGGCGACGCAGGTCGGCGCGCTCTCGGCGACCGCCTTCTCGTCGCTGAACAGCACCGATGTGGCGGCCTTCAACGCGACGCAGATCAAGGGCATCTCGGCCAACCAGCTGAAGGCCCTGAGCGCGGCCGACGTCGGCGAGTTCGCCGACACCCAGATCGGCGCCCTGACGCAGACCCAGATCGGCTCGCTCTCCGCGACCGCCTTCTCGGCGCTCAGCTCCACCCAGGTCGCCGCGCTCACCCAGACGGTCATCGGCGGGGTCACCAGCACCCAGCTGAAGGGCCTGTCGACCACCGACGTCAGCGAGTTCCTCGCGACCCAGATCGGCGCGCTCAGCGCCAACCAGCTCGGCTCGCTCAGCGCCGCCGACACCTCGGCGCTGGTCGGCACCCAAGTCGCCGCCCTGAACAGCACCGTGCTGCAGGGCCTGACCAACACCCAGCTGGCCGGTCTGTCGACCACCGACGTCGGCGAGTTCGCCGCCACCCAGGTGGCGGCGCTGAAGCCCGGGCAGATCGGCTCGCTCACGGCGGCCGCCTATTCGGCGCTCTCCGCGACCCAGGTCGGCGGCCTGGACGCCAGCCAGATCAAGGCGCTGACGACCACCCAGCTCGCCGGCATCTCGACCACCGACGTGGGTGAGTTCAACACCACGCACATCGGCGCCCTAACCGCGGCCCAGATCGGCGCGCTGTCGGCCACCAACCTCTCGGCCTTGGTGCAAACGCAGGTCAACGCGCTCACCGCGACCCAGCTGAAGGCGCTGTCGGTGACCCAGCTGGCCGGCATCAGCTCCACCCTGCTGGGCGAGTTCTCCGCCGCCCAGGTCGGCCAGCTCAGCGCCGCCCAGGTCAATGCGCTCAGCGGCGCCAACCTGGCGCTCCTGAGCACCACTCAGGTCGGCGGGCTCACCGGCACGCAGCTCGGCGGTCTGTCGACAACCAAGCTCGCGGCCCTGACCTCGACGCAGTTCGGCGTGATCGACGGCACCCAGATCAAGGGCCTGACCACCAGCCAGATCGGGGCCTTCACCTCGACCGAGCTGGGCGAGCTCACCGACACCCATATCCAGGGGCTGACGGCGACCCAGGTGGGCGCCTTCACCACCACCAATCTGGGCGCCCTGGCTACGACCCAGATCCAGCTCCTCAACACCACCCAGGTGAAGGGCTTCACGACCACCCAGTTGAAGAATTTCACCAGCACCCTGGTGGGTGAGCTCACTTCGACCCTGATCGGGGGTCTGACCGCCAGCCAGGTGTCCTCGCTCTCGGCGGCCAACGTCTCGGCCCTGACCACGACCCAGGTGACCGGCCTCAACGCCACCCTGATCAAGGCGCTGACCGCGACCCAGTTGCAGGGCCTCTCGGCCGGCGACATCGGTGAGCTGACCTCGACGCAGGTCGGTCAACTCGCGGCCGGCCAGGTCGCGGCGCTCTCGGCGGCCAACGTCTCGGCCCTGAACACCACCCAGGTGAACGCCCTCGGCTCGACGCAGCTGCAGGCCCTGACCAAGACCCAGGTCTCCGGCCTCTCGACCACCGACGTGGGCGAGTTCACCACGACCCAGCTCGGCCAACTGTTCGCCACCCAGGTGGGCGCGCTCAGCACCACGATCGTCGGCGCCCTGACCAGCACCGAAGTCGGCGCCCTGACGGCCACGCAGATCCCCGGGTTCACCACGACCCAGCTGCAGCAGCTGACCACGACGAGCATCGGCCTGATGAACGCGACCCAGCTGGCCGCCTTCACCCAGACCCAGGTTCAGAGCTTCAACGCCGCACAGATCGCGGCCTACCTCTAAACCAAGAAAAGTCGCCATCATCTCCAGCGCCAGGCGGTCCTCCGCCTGGCGCTTTTCTATGGGGAACAGCCGCCGGAGCGGCCGGCGTTAACGTTTGACTCACCATAACCGCCGAGCCTGCGGTCTGCGGCGGCCGGAGGTTCGGTCGCCCTGCTGCGCACAAGCCCGGGCCCCTTAGTGAACCAGGACCATTTCGTCGCCACGCTCCAGAGGATCACGACCGCCGAGGTCGGCCTCACGGAGCTGATCACCGCCGCGACGCAACTGGTCGACCAGGGCCAGGTGACGCTTGCCCAGCAGCTCTACCGCGTGTGGGTCAATCGGAACGGCGAGCATCCGCAGCGCTTCGTGGCGCTGTTCAACTGCGCCGTGCTGTCGAGCCAGGTGGGCGACCTTGCCGGCGCGCGCGACGAACTCAACGCCGCGATCTCGGGACACCCGGACTTCACGCCGGCCTACATCAATCTGGGCGGGGTGCTGGAGCGGCTGGGCGCGCCGGCCGCGGCCATGGAGCAGTGGAACGCCGTCCTGGCCCGGCTCGCGCCGGTCACCGGCGCCTCGGTGCAGCACAAGCTCGCCACCCTGAAACAGATCGCGCGGGCCACGGGCGAACGCCAGGACCTGGAGGCCGCCGAGGCGGCCATGGCCGAGTCGCTGGACATCAATCCGCACCAACGCGACGTGATCGAACAGTACGTGGCCGTGCGTCTGGGCCAGTGCAAGTGGCCGGTCGCCGAGCCGCGCGAGGGCCTGGACCGGCGCGAGATCGTCGCCGGCATGCATCCGCTGTCGATGGCGGCTTACACCGACGATCCGCTGCTGCAACTGGCCGCCGCGGCGCGCTACGTGGAGCAGTCGATCCGCGAGGAGGCGGGCGGCGCGGCCGACCGCCGGCACGCCGCGGTCGACCTGGCGACGCGGCGCCTGCGCGTCGGCTACGTCTCCTCCGACCTGCGCGATCACGCGGTGGGCTACCTGATGGCCGAACTGCTGGAGCTGCACGACCGGTCGAAGGTCGAGGTGTTCGCCTATTACTGCGGCATCCCTGCGAAGGACGGCCTGCAGACCCGCATCCGCGCCGCGGTGGAGACCTGGCGCGATATCCGCGAGCTCTCCGACGAGGCCGCGGCCCAACTCATCGCCGACGACGGCATCGACATCCTGGTGGACGTCAACGGCCACACCCGCGACGCCCGCACGGCGGTCTTTGCGAGGCGGCCGGCCCCGATCCAGGTGAACTGGCTGGGCTATCCCGGGACCATGGGCACGCCCTACCACCACTACATCATCGGCGACGACTGGATCACGCCCTCGGGCTCGGAGGCTTGGTACTCGGAGAAGATCCTGCGGCTGCCCTGCTACCAGCCCAACGACCGCAAGCGGGTCGTGGAGGCGAGCCGTCCGACGCGGGCCCAGGCGGGGCTGCCGGACGAGGCCTTCGTGTTCTGCTGCTTCAACGGCTCGCAGAAGATCACCCGCTTCACCTTCGAGCGCTGGCTGAAGATCCTCAAGGCCGTGCCCGGCAGCGTCCTGTGGCTGCTGGAGAGCACGGCGCCGACGCACGAACGTCTCAAGGCCTTCGCCGAGGCCTATGGCGTCGAGCCGTCGCGGCTGGTGTTCGCGCCGAAGATGGCCAACCCCTATCACCTGGCGCGCTATCCGCTGGCCGACCTGTTCCTCGACACCGCCCCCTACGGCGCCCACACCACGGCCTCGGACGCCCTGTGGATGGGCGTTCCGATGATCACCATCTCCGGTCGCGCCTTCGCCAGTCGCGTGTGCGGCAGCCTGGTGCGCGCCGCCGGCCTGCCGGACCTGGTCTGCGAGACGGAAGACGAATACATCGCGCTCGCCGTCGCCCTGGCCGGCGATCGGCCGCGGATCGCGGCCCTGAAGGCGCGGCTCATGAAGACCCGCGACACCTGCGATCTCTTCAACATGGAGAAGCTCGCGAGCCGCCTCGAGGGCCTCTATGGCGAGATGGTCGCCGACTATCGGGCCGGGCGGCTGCCGAGCCCGGACCTGACCAACCTCGAGACCTATATGGCGGTGGGCTGCGACCTCGACCACGAGGGCCGCGATCTCATGGCCTGCGCCGACTACCCAGACCTCTATCGCGCCGGGCTGGCGGGTCGCCACGCCGTACGGCCGCTGAAGCCCGACGGCCGCCTGTGGGCGGGCGAGCCCAAGCTGGCGGCCAACGAAACCGACATCCCCAAACCGCGCGTCAGGAGAGCCCGCGCCTCATGAACGCCGAAATCCTGCAAGACCTGCGCTTCCGCGGCTATGCGCCCCGCACCCTGCTCGACATCGGGGCGCATGTGGGGACGTTCACGCAGTCGTTCCTGCAAGCTTTCCCGGACTGCGCGCCGACCCTCGTCGAGCCCAACCCGTTCTGCCAGGACGCCCTGGGCGAGCTGCCCTACGAGCGGCACGCGGTGGCCGCCTCCAGCGAGGGCGGCCAGGCGACCCTGTTCCTGACCAAGGAATGGCTGCAGTCCACCGGTTCCTCGCTCTACCGGGAGAACACCGCCTTCTTCCGCGACGAGGTGGTCATCGAGCACCAGGTCGAGAAGGCGCGGCTGGACGACCTCTTCCGGGGCCGCCGCTTCGATTTCGTGAAGATCGACACCCAGGGCGCCGAGCTCGACGTGCTGATGGGCGGCGAGACGGTGCTGCGCCAGGCCGATTACATCCTGGTCGAGGTCTCGCTGGTCGATTTCAACGCCGGCGCGCCGCCCGCCGAGGCGGTGTTCGCGCAACTGGCGCGGATGGGCTTCCGCCACGCCGCGGTGACCGAGTTCCATCGCCTGCAGGGCGTCAACGACGGCGGCCTGTTGCAAATGGACTTCCTGTTCGAGCGCCAGGTTCGCCGGCCCTCGCAGAACTACGCCTACGGCCCGCTGCATGGGCACGAGCCGCTGATGGGCTGGCTGCGCCAGCAGAAGGCCGATTGCCCCGACTTCACCGTGATCGACGTGGGGGCGGCGGCCAATCCGTGGTCGGCCGACGTGCTCGACGCGACCTTCGACATGGGCGACTGCGCGTCCGCCCCGCTGCATTTCCGTGGCAATTTCAACGACCCGCGCGCCTGGGAGCCGGTGCTGAGCCACGTGGCCAAGCATGGCCGCTTCTCCTACTGCATCTGCTCGCACACCTTGGAAGACCTCGCCTATCCGGCCATCGCGCTCGAGATGCTGCCGCGCATCGCCGAGGCGGGCTATGTGGCGGTGCCGTCGCGCTATCTGGAGTCGCTGCGGCCCGAGGGGCCCTACCGCGGCTTCATCCACCACCGTTGGGTCATCGACAACGTCGGCCAGGACCTGATCCTCGCGCCGAAGCTGCCGCTGGTGGAATATCTGGCGCTGAGCGGCGAAGGCGCGTGGCCCGCCGCGCCCGATCGCTTCGAGTTCCAGATGATGTGGCGCGGCGCAATCAACTTCACGCCCATGAACGGCGACTACATGGGCCCCAACCGCGACCACGTGGTGGGCATGTTCGCCCAGTTCCTGGACCGCCCGTGAGCCTGCCAGCGCCACTCACGCCCGCGGCGGCCGAGACCCAGGTGGGTCGGCTGTTCGCCCTGGCGCTGGATCTGCGGCGCGAGGGCCGCCATGCCCAGGCCCTGCCGATCCTGGAACAACTGGCGATCCTGCATCCGGGGCGCATGGAGATCCGGCTGGCCCATGCGACGGCGCTGGCCGACCTCGGCCGGACGCTCGACGCCATCGCCCAGCTCAATGTGATCAAGACCCTGGGGGCCCCGCCCGAGGTCCTCGCCGCGATGCAGGCTCTGGCCGAGACCGCGGTGGGCAAGTTCAACCTGCACCTGGCGCGCGGCGAGGTGGCCGAGGCCGAGCGTTACGCCGCAGCCCTCGCCGAGCTGCTGCCGCAGAACACCGCCATGATCCAGGCGGCGCTGTCGTGCAACCAGACCCTGCAGCGCGCGCCGGAGGCGATCCGCTTCGCCCACCGCATCGTGGTGCTGGAGCCCGGCAACCGCGCGGCGCGGACGGCTCTGGCCGACCTGCTGCACGCCACCGGCGACATCGCCCAGGAGATCGAGCACCGCGTCGCCCTGGCCCTTGCGCCGGCCCCGGAGGCGGCGGCCCTGCTGCAGCTGCGCGACCTGCACGACGCCGCCGGCCTGATCCTTTGCCGCCCGCTGACCGCCCGCTCGCGCGACCAGCTCGACCAGTTGCTGAGCGCCGCACGGGCCCTGCAGGTCGAGACCCCGGCCGGCTCCGAATGGGAAGCCTGGGCCAAGCATTATGGCGCGCTGGTCGAGGCCCTCGACATGGACGTGGCGCTCCGGGCGCCTGCCCCCAGGCCGGCCGGCAAGCTGCAGATGATGGCGGCCGACGGCGAGAAGCTCGACTGGAAGAAGCTGCGGGCCAGGGCGCAGAGGCTTGGCGCGCGCTGCCTGTTCTTCGCTGCGGCGGACGAGGCTTACGTGGACCTCTATGCGCGCTGGTACGCGCTGTCGGTGCGGCGCTATGCGGACGTGCCGGCGCTGATCGTGATCCACGTGATCGGCGGCCGAAATGGGAAGAATGGAAGCGCCTTGAAGCGCATCGCCGAGAAGGTCGGCGTGATCGACGAGCGGCTGGTGTTCACCGCCGACGACTTCGACATGGGCGCCGTCACCACCACGATCCGCGACGCCCCGCCCAAGACCTGGACCGAGAAGCCCGTGGCGCACCTGCAGTCGGCCCGCTTTCAGCGGCTGGGGGCGCTGCTTTCGGAACTGGGACGCCCGGTGTTCGTGTCGGACATCGACCTGATCCTGCAGCGCGGGGTGGCGGACCTGCTGGACGCCCACGCGCATGAAGACGTGGTGCTGAACGAGAACGAGATCACCTTCAACGCCGGCTCGCGGCTGACGGCCAACCTGCTGCTGGTCAACCCGACCGCGAACGGCGCCGCGTTCGTCGGCGCACTCGCAGCCTATCTGGACGATCGGCTGGCCCGCCCGGAGGTCACCCGCTGGATCGACCAGGTCGGGCTGACGCTGGCGCGCCACAACCTGCAGCTCCACTCACCGAGCGCGAAGATCGGCTATTTCGACACCGCTTCAGACATCAACAATGTGATGTACCCGAGCTACCAGGATCACCCGTTCCGTTTCCTGTCGCTGTTCCATGGCTTCGACACCGCCAGCCTGGAGCACGATCCCAGAGTACTGGGCGAGGCCGGGATCGAAGCCAGCGCGGCCTGACCCACTGAGCGCGCGCCGCTTTTATTTTTGCTGATAAAACTGAGCCTTAGGAACGGCCTTCGTCCCCACGGGTTCGGAGGGCATGGGGACGAGCTATCAATTGATGCGCGAGGCGGAAGCCACCGAGCAACTGGCCCGGCTGGTGAGCTACGCACCGGACAAGCAGCGCCTGCTGCGCCTCGCCGAGGACCTGCGTCGTCGGGCCGAGGCGGCGGGCGCGCGGGAGGCCCGCTCCTGGCGGCCGCCGGAGCCGAGCTGAGCCTCGGTCGCGCCGAGGCCCGTTCAAACGGCGTTCAGGCGCAGACCTCTAGCAGAGCGCCGCGCTCGGCCCTCCGGCCGGGGCGCCGCTTGGATGCAGAGGTCGCCGCGTGGACAACGTCTATACCCTCGTCGGCTTGCGGGCCGACGGCGTCGCGCCGGTCGTGGACATCCGCCCCGCGAGCGAAGCCGATGGCGGGCTGCGGGCCGGCGCCGCCTTCCTGGCCGAGCATGCCAGCTGCAGCAAGGTCGAGATCTGGCTGGACGGCCAGATCCTGACCACGCTCAGCCGATCGGCTGAGCCGGCCGGAGAGGGTCTCTAGACCCCGCGGCGTCCGCGCATGAAGTGCAGAACAATCAGCACCACCGCAATGAGCAGAAGCAGGTGGATGGCCGCCGTGGTCACGTGGAAAGCCAGGAAGCCCAGCAGCCACAGGACCACCAATACCGCCGCGATGATGCCAAACATTATTGTCCCTTTCGTCAGTCGCCGGGGATCGCCCGACGATGAGCTTCACAATGCATCGACGAACTTGGAGGTTCCCGGGGCTCAGGCCTGCGCCGGTTCGAACCGCCGGCGCGTGAGGATCAGGATTACCGCCATGGCCGCGCAGGCCGCCAGGCCCAGCCCGGCGTCGGTCAGGTAGGTTCCGACCAGGCCGCCCGACCCATAAGCGTGGCCGTCGATCACCTGCATGTAGGTGATCGGCACGGTGACGGCGGCCGTCAGGATGGCGAACTCGGTGGCGGCGAAGGGATTGTCCTTCCCCATGGTGCGGAAGATGACCACGTTGGCCGTGGCGAGCGCCGCCGACTGGGCGATGTTCTCGCCGCCCATGGCGAGGAGGAAGACGCCCGGGGTGCGCGGCAGGACGATCAGGCTGAGCGTGAACAGCGCGCCCAGTGTGCCGATGCCGAGGTAGAGCGCGCGGGGCGGGATGCGGTCGGCGAGCCGGGGCACCAGCAGGCTGCCGATGACGCCGGCCACGGTGACGCCCGCGCCGCCGGCCAGCGAAACGAACCGCTCGGACGCCGAATAGTCGCGGCCGAGGCCGCCCAGGGTATTGGTGAGCGCGAAGGAGGCGGCGGGCACGGCGAACAGCAGCACCGTCAGGAGCACCGAGGGCCGGCGCACCAGCGCCATCAGGTCGCTGAAGAACTGGCCGAAGCTCTCGCGCGCCAGGCGGCGGTCGGGCGGCGGTCCCTGGATGAACAGGCAGACGAGCGCCGGCGCGGCGGCCACCAGGCCCAGGACCAGGGCGCCGAACCCGGAGGGCAGCGCGCGTATCAGGCCCGTGCCGACGATCGCGGTGATCCCGAAGCCCGCGATATTGGCCACGGTCAGCCAGGCGCCCAGGCGGGAATCGTCGGTCTTGACCACCAGACTGCCCAGCCAGCCGCCCGCCGCGGCGACCGCGAGGCTGACCGAGAAGAAGGTGGCGAACAGCAGCCAGCCGAGCAGCGCCAGGTTTTCCAATTCGAGCAGCGACAGGGTGGTCAGCAGGCCGCCCAGCAGGGTGAAGGCGATGGTGTAGGTCTTACGGCTGAACCGGACGTCGAGGATCGGCGAGACCGGGACGCAGGCGAAGCCCGCCAGGAGCGCCAGCCCGGTGATCTCCGCGATCCGCGGCTCGGGCACGTGCAGGGCTGCGAGCAGCTGGGGCACGATGAGCAGGGCCACCGCCCCGGTGATGCCTAGCGGCAGACTGGTCAGGCCCATGACCCAGACAGGGGGCGCCCGCTTGCTGGCCATGGAATCCCCCAACGCCGCTACGATCAGGTGAACAAAGCTCATCCGGGGGAAAACGGCAAATCGCAGTTCGCCGAGCGCCCTGCGGGGCGGGTGCCTGTGGCTTCCGCACAAGCGAGGCTGTGAGCAGAGCGCCGGCGAGGCGCCGCTGCGTTGGCGGCCGCCTGTGGGGCTGCGAGCCGCGCGCGCCCAAGCTGTCCTGCGCCACGCCCGCCCACGACTGCGGCCGCCCGTCGGGCTGTCCTCGCTGGAGATTGCCTCGCGCTACGCCTATGTGGGGCGCTCACGTCCGACCTTCGATGCGCGGACCTCGCCGGTGATGGGAGCCTATGCCGACATGCAGGTGAGCGCGGTGGTGCAGTCGACGCCGGAGCGGCCCCGGATCGCCGGCGTCGTGCCGGGCAAGTCTTTCTAGGCCGCCATGCCGTCATCCCGCGACCCCAGGCCGTTCGACGTCGCCACGCCGGGCGGGCGGCTGCGCGCCTATTGGGATTTCCTGTGGCAGGACCACGCGGTGCTGCGGCTGGCGTTCCGCAACGCCCATTGGGTGGCCGATGACCTGGCGCGCAGCAACCAGCCCTGGCCCCACCAGCTGGCGGACTGGAAGCGGCGTGGGATCCGCACGGTGATCAGTCTGCGCGGTGGCACCGAGGGCAGCCACCACGTCATCGAGCGGGCGGCGTGCGAAGCCCTGGGCTTGCGGTTGGTGACCTTCCGGCTGGGCTCGCGGGAGGCGCCAAGCGCCGGGCAGGTGCGGGCCGCCAAGGCGCTGTTCGAAACCATCGCCTATCCGGCGGTCATCCATTGCAAGTCAGGCTCCGACCGCACCGGCCTGATGGGCACGCTGTACCTCCACCTGCGCAAGGGCTTGCCGATCCGCCAGGCGCGGCGGCAGCTGGGGCTTCGCTTCGGCCACCTCGCGCACGGCGAGACCGGGCTGCTCGACTACGTCTTCGAGCGCTATCTGGCGGAAGGCGAACCGGCCGGTCAGACATTCCTGCAGTGGACGCAGAGCCCGGCTTACGATCCTGTGGCGCTGAAGGCGGCCTATCGGACGAAGGGGCCGGCGCGGTGGATCGAGCGGTTGCTTTCGCGGGAGTAGGCGATTTTCTTGTCCTGGCCTTGAGGACCGCGCCGCGCGGCGTCGTCCCGAGGAAGACAACCGGCGTGTTATGGGTGCGCGCCGCAAGAGGGCCTGGTTGATGTCGGCGTTGAACTGGAAGCGGCTGGAGTCGGCGAAGCTCCACACCGATCCCTTCCAATATTTCCACGTCGCCGACGCCCTGGATCCGCAGGCGGCCGCGCGCGTGCCGGCCGAATTCCCGAGCGTCCCCGGCCCGGGGTCTTTTTCCCTGCACGACGCCCCGCCGGGACCGGTCCTGACGGAGGTCATCGCGGACCTGCAATCCGGGCGTTTCCGCGCGCTGATGAGCCGGCTGTTCGACCTAGACCTGACGGACGCCTCCACCATGGTCACGATCCGCGGCGAGAGCGGCCCCCGGGACGGCTTCATCCACCGGGACTCGAGGTCGAAGATCCTTTCCCTGCTGCTCTACCTGAACGAGGACTGGGCGGGCGGGGAGGGACAGTTGCGGCTGCTCCGCAGCAGGTCCGACATCGAGGCCGTGGCCGCCGAGATCCCCTCCGGCATGGGCTCCCTCGTGGTGTTCCGCCGCTCGGACAACTCCTGGCACGGGCACACGCCCTACCACGGCCGCCGGCGCGTGCTGCAGTTCAACTATGTCCGCGGCGCCCAGACCGGCGTGGTGAGCAACATCCGCCACCGGCTGTCGGCGATGGCGAAACGGCTCTAGCGCGCATCCCGCCAAAGTGGACACCGGTTTGGCGATGAGGATGCGCGCCAGCAAGAATAGCGACGAGCCTGTTCATCCCGGTTGGCGGGCCAACCGGGACAGGCTCTAGCCGCGCGCGGCCAGGAGCTTGCGCACCTCGCGGGCGGCGTCCTCGGTGGCGTCGAGGCGGGGGCGCGGACCCGACGCCGACTCCGCGCCGTCGAACAGCCGCGCATAGCCGCGATCCACCAGGGTCTGGATGAAGCCCTCGTGGCGCCGGCGCACCGTGGCGGTGAAGATCTCCACCGGATGCGGCGTCGCCAGGGCTTCGGAGATCATCGAGACGCTGTCGCCGGTCACCACCAGCCGGTCGGCGATCGCCAGCACGCCGGCGTAGGGATTGTCGCCGGCGCCATCCCAGACCCACAGGGCCGGATCCGACCGCGCGGCCGCGGTGAAGACGGCGAGCGCTTCGTCGGGCGTGCGGCGGGAGGCGACGATGGCCGCGCCGCCGCCGGTCGCCCGGCCAAGGGTGGTCAACCGCTCCAGCAGCAGCGCGGCCTCAGCCTGGCCGAAGGGGCTGTTCTTGGTCGGCCCCCCCAGCAGCACCCCGGTGAGCGGCCGTGGCAGGTGGGCCAGTCGCGGCGTCCACGACGCGCCCGCCGCGGCGAGGCGGTCGGGTGTCAGGTCGTGCAGCGCGGTCAGCACCTTCAGCACCTTGGGACCGGTGATGTCGTCGTGCTCCATGGCCACGATCAGGTCGAAGACGCCCGGATCGGCGAGCGGATCCTGCACGTGCACCAGCAGGGGCCGGCCGCCCGCGGCCGCCTTAAGGGCCGCGCCGGCCACGCCGGCGCGGCGCCCGCAGGTGACGATCAGGTCGGGCCAGGGGGGTCCGAGCGGCGCACCGTCGCCGGCCTCGATGGCGCCCAGCACGCCGGGCCAGCCAGCGCGGAACCAGCTCCATGGCCAGCGCAGGCCGACGACCCGCTCGGCGACGTCATCGGCGGCCGCCAGGGCCAGGCCGCGGGCCTGGCTGCGCATGCCGGCCTCGCCCGTGGTGAGCGCCCAGGCGGTCAACTCGGCCATGATGTCCGGCAGGTGAGGATGGCGAGTTCCCATCGAGCTTACGCGGGGCCGCGGACGGCACGCCTCGCTTAGCTTCGGACCGCCGGCTTGTCGACGCCGGAGCCTATGCGCGCGCTAGACGCCCTGCCAGGTGCGCACGCGCGCCACGTCGACGTGCACGAAGTTCGATACCGGATATAGGCCGACGCCGCCCGCCCTCAGGCTGAGGGCGGCCTTGTGCAGATGGCCGAGTTCGACGCCCTCGACGCGGATGTCGGAGGCCTTGCCGAGCATGTGCTGGCTATGTTCGGCGACGCCGGAGCTGTGGGCGTGCATCGCCGCGTTGCTGGCCGGCGAGCGGTAGCCGGAGATGATCTGGAAGGGCTGCTTCGTCTCGAGCTGCTGAGAGATGCCGTGCAGCACGTCGAACAGCTTCGGGTCCATGAAATGCTCTTCGCCGTTGCGCCAATCGCGCAGGGCATGCTGGGCCGCGGCGAGCGCGTCGGGCACATAGGCGCCCTTCTCCCAGTAGACCTCGTCGAACCTGTCGCCGGTGTGCAGGTTGTGCAGCGTCACACGCCGGACGCCGGCCAGGGCCGCGGAGAGCATGGCCGCCGGGGCCGGGACCACCAGATCGGGCGGAGCCAGGGGCGCGGCCTTGAGGATCTCGCCCTGCAGAACGGACGGGATCGCGGCCGCCACGGCGGCCATTCCGGCGCCGAACAGGACCTGACGACGGGCGATGGCTTGCATTCACGCTCCCTGAGCCGGCTTGGGTTGGAGGCCGGCCCTGACTTGCCTGGCCCGCTCAACTGCGGACTGGGAGCGCGAAGATCAAGCGTGGCTGGCTAAAGATGCGTCAAGCTGCCGCAGCGTAGCCGCGTCCCAGCCGTAAACGTCGTCGCGGAACGAGACCTGGTCGCCCTCGACGAAGGCGGTCCAATAGTAGATGCGCACCGGCACCTGCTGCTTCAAAGGCACGTTGAGCGTGTCATTGCCGGCCATGGTCTGGTCGACCTTCTCCGGCGACCAGCCGGCCTCGTGGCCCAACAGATATTTGGCGAGGTCCGCCGCCCTTTCCAGCCGCACGCAGCCATGGCTCGCCGAGCGCTGGGTCTGGTTGAAGGCCGCCCGTGAGGGCGTGTCGTGCAGGTAAACGGAGTAGGGGTTGTCGAACAGGAATTTCACCTGGCCAAGCGCGTTGCCGGGCCCCGGCTGCTGGACGAGCTTGCCGCCGTCGTTGGTGAAGTGGTGGGCGGCCAGATAGTCCTCGCCCTTCGGGATCAGCTCGTTCTGGGCGATGTCCTCGGGCACGTTCCAGGTCGGGTTCAGCACCACGGTGTGAATCTTCGAGGCCACGATCGGGGTCTCGTCGCCGGGCTTTCCGGCCACCACCAGCATGTGCATCGCCGGCTGGCCATCCACGTAGAGGTCGAAGAGGCCGGCGGAGCTGTTCACCTCGATGCGGGTGGCGGGTGTGTCGCGCGGCGCCCAGCGCCAGCGTTCCAGGTTGGCGCGGAGCTGCGCGGCCCGCGCCACGGCGGGCACGTTCAGGGCCGCGACCGTGGGGGCGTCGGCGATGCCGGTCTCCTTCAGCCCGTGGCGATGCTGGAAGCGCTGCACCGCCTGGGCGAGGGCGCCGTCATAGGGGGCGTTCGCCGGCGTCTGGCCGAGGCTTGCGTCCTCGAAGGCCAGGCGCTGGCGCAGGGCCACGATGCGCGGATCGCGGCTGCCGGGGCGCAGGTCGCCGCCGGGCGGGATCGGCTGCCAGCCGCCGGCCTCGGCGATCTTCAGATAGGTCAGGTAGCCCTTGCGCAGCAACTCGTACTGCGGGGCCGGCGGCGGCAAGCTCGCCAGCCATTGCGGCAGCTGGTTCTGCGCTGCCGCGGCCTGGAATTCCGGCGTCGGATCGTAGTGGGCCTGCGAGCGCATGCCCCAGTTCTTGTCCATGCCCGACTTGGGGATCGCAAAGCCGTGCTGGGCCCGGGCGTAGGCGAGGATTTCCGCAACCAGCCGCCCCTGGGCCGCGGCGCGGGTCGCCGCGTCGCGCGATTTCAGCCCGTCCTCGATGCCGGTGGTCGGAAAGGCGCCCGGCGCGAAGCCCTGGCTCGGCGCATCGGCCAGCACCTTGAGGACCTGTTCCGCCTGCTGCGACTGCAGCGCGGTCTGGGAGGCGGCCTGCGGCTGGCCCGCGCGGTGGCAGGCGGCCAGCGGCGCCGTCAGCGCGGTGGCGGCCAGGGCCGCGATCAGCCATCCGCGCCCCCGGGGGCCGCGGGTCATCGGGAAATCCATGCACTCAGCTTCCTCGTGTCACCTACAACGACAACGCCGGGCGCGAAGCTTGGTTGTTGAGAAAGCTGCGAACGCCGTGACTTAACCCACGACCTGGACTTTGGGCCTATGCTGGCGGGCTTGGGCGGAGCTTGGCGGTCGCCGGCGCGTTGCAGCCTTGGAGGAAACGCCCAAATGCGATCAACCATCCTGTGCCTTGCCGCCGGCCTGAGCCTCATCGCCGGAGCCGCCTCGGCGGGCGAGGTCTTCGTCGGGGCCTACGATCACGACGTGCATATCTTCGCCATCGGCGGCTTCGAGCATGGGGCCGAGCTCTCCGCCGGCTACCGGACCTCGCCGCTCGACGGCCTGTCGATCATCGGCCGGCCCAGCGCCTACGGCTTCGGCGCGGCCAATACCTCAGGCGGCCTGAACTATGCCGCGGCCGGCTTCTCCTGGCGCTTCGGCGACCAGTTCTACCTGCGGCCGGGGATCGGCGTCGGCGTTCACAACGGCACGGTCGGCAAGTTCCAGGTCGGCAACGAGCTGAATCTGGGCTCCCGGGTGCTGGCGGAGCTCGAACTCGGCGCCGGCTGGCAGTTCAGTCCGAAGATGTCGGTGGAAGCCTCGCTGGTGCACATGAGCCATGCGCGGCTGGCCGGGAAACAGAACCCGGGCCTCGACGACGTGGGCCTGCGGTTCAACTACCGGTTCTGAGCCGGCGGCAGCGTCCGAATGAGCGGATCGCCGCCGATCGACCGGTAGAGCGCCACGAGGTTCTGCGCCCGGATCAACCGCGTGGCCGTGAGGCTGCGCCGCGCGCTGTAGAGGGTGCGCTGGGTGTCGAGGGCGTTGAGGTAGGGGTCGATCCCCTCGCGGTAGCGGGCGAGCGACAGGTTGTAGGAGGTGGTGGCGGCGGCCAGCAGGCCCTGCTGCGCCGACATCTGCTCGTCGATGGTGCCGCGCCGGGCCAGCGCATCGGCGACCTCCCGGAAGGCTGTCTGGATGGCGAGCTGGTACTGGGCGACGGCGGCGTTCCGCTGGCCCCGGGCCAAGGCGAGGTTCCCGAGATTGGCGCCGCCGGTGAAGATCGGCAGCGAGACGCCGCCCTGCCCCTGCCAGTGGAAATTGCCGCCCGAGAACAGCGAGCCGAGCGCGGGGCTGGCGAACCCCGCCAGGCCGGTCAGGCTGATGGTCGGGAAGAAGGCCGCCCGCGCCGCGCCGATCTGGGCATTGGCGGCGCGCAGCTGGTCTTCGGCCTGGAGCACGTCGGGGCGCTGCAGGAGAATGCGCGAATCCAGCCCCGCCGGGACCTCGCCAAGCAGTCCGTCGACGGTCTCGATGGAGGCGGGCAGGTCGGCGTCAGGCACGGGTGCGCCTTCCAGCAGTTGCAGGGCGTTGCGGTCCTGCGCCACCTGGGTGGTCAGCGAGGCGACGTCGGAGCGCGCCTGCTGCAGCAGGGTCTGGGCCAGGCTGAGGTCGCTGCGCGGGGCGACGCCGCCGCTGAGGCGCGCCTGGGTCAGCTCGACGGTGCGCTGGGCGCTCGCCTCCGTGTCGCGGGCGATGGACATGTCGCTGCTGTCGGCGGCGTAGGCGAGATAGGCGTCGGCCACCTCGCCGACCAGCACCAGGCGCGCGGCGCGGGCCGCCGATTCCGTCGCGAGGTACCGCTCCTGGGCCGCGCGGCCCAGGCTGCGCAGCCGGCCGAACAGGTCGATCTCGAAGGACGTCAGGCCGATATCGGCGCCATAGCTGTGCACGGTCTCGCGGCGGGTGGCCGGGACGCCGTTGGGGCCCACCGTGGTCACCGGGCTGCGGCTTTCGGCGGCCGTGCCGTTGGCGCTGATCTGCGGGAACAGTTCCGAGCGCTGCACGCGGTACTGGGCCCGGGCGATCTGGATATTGGCCATGGCGAGGCGCAGGTTCTGGTTGTTGACGAGGGCGCGGTCGATCACGGCCTGCAGGTGCGGATCGCGGAACACCTCGCGATAGGTCAGCGAGGGACCGGCCTGCGGGGTCGGCGCGGAATAGGCCGCCCCGACCGGCCAGCTCACAGGGACGGCCGGCGCCGGGCGCACATAGTGCGGCTCCAGCGTGCAGCCGGCCAGCGCCGCGGCCGCGACCAGGGGGAGGAGCGTGCGCCTCACGCCGGCGCCTCCTGCCCGTTCCCGGGCGACGGCCCCTCGGCCTTGCGGTCGCCGCGGTGGAACAGCTTGCGCACCAGGACGAAGAACATGGGCACGAAGAAGATGGCCAGCAGGGTCGCCGTCAGCATGCCGCCGATCACCGCGGTGCCGATGGCCAGGCGGCTCTTGGCGCCCGCCCCCGTGGCGATGGCGAGCGGGAACACGCCGGACATGAACGACAGGCTGGTCATGATGATCGGGCGCAGCCTCAGGCGCGCGCCTTCGAGGGCGGCCTCGACCGTGCCGCGCCCGCGCTTCACCGCCGCCTCGGCGAATTCGACGATCAGGATCGCGTTCTTGGCCGACAGGCCCATGGTGGTCAGCAGCCCCACCTGGAAATAGACGTCGTTGGAAAGGCCGCGCAGCCAGACCGCCAGCGCCGCCCCGACCAGCCCCAGCGGGATCACCACGATGACCGACAGCGGCACCGACCAGCTCTCGTAGAGGGCCGCCAGGCACAGGAAGATCACGATCAGCGACACGGCATAGAGCATGGGCGCCTGGCCGCCCGAGAGGCGCTCCTGATACGACAGCCCGCTCCAAGCCGCCGAGACGCCGGGCAGCCTGGCGACGATGTCGGTCATGTGCTGCATGGCCTCGCCGGTGCTTTTGCCTTCCGCTGCGTCGCCCTGGATTTCATAGGACGGCAGGCCGTTGAAGCGGCTGAGCGTGGTGGGCGCCTGGCTCCAGCTGGTCCGGGCGAAGGACGAGAACGGGGCCATGTCGCCGCTGGCCGAGCGGACGAACCAGTCGCCGAGGTCTTCCGGCCGGCTGCGGTAGGCCGCGTCGCCCTGCACAAAGACCCGCTTCACCCGACCTCGATCGACGAAGTCGCCCACGTACTGGCCACCCCAGGCCGCGGTCAGGGTCGAGTCGACCTGCGATTGGGAGAGCCCCAATGCGCCGACCTTCTCCGGGTCGATGTCGACCTTGAGGGTGGGCGTGTCCTTCAGCGAGTTTTCCCGCACGCCACTGAGGACGGGGTCCTGCCGGGCGGCGGCGAGCACCTGGTTGAGCCGCGCGGCAAGTTCGTCGTGGCTGAGGCCTCCGGTATTCTCCAGCTCCATGGTGAAGCCGCTCGACTGGCCAAGGCCCCGCACCGGCGGTGGGTTGAGCGCGAAGAATTGGGCGTCGCGCATGTGGCCCAGGTGCTGCATGGCGCGCGCGGCGATCGCCTGGGCGGCGTTGTCCGATCCCTTGCGGTGGTCCCAGGGCTGCAGGTTGAGGAAGCCCCGGCCTGCATTCTGGCCCGACCCGGCGTTGTTGCCGCCGAGCACGGTGAACATGGCCCCGACGTTGTCCTTCTCCTCGACGAGGAAGTAGTGCTCGATCTCCTTGGCCACGGCCATGGTTCGGCCCTGGGTGGCGCCCGGCGGGAGGGTGAACTGCAATTGGAGCGCGCCCTGGTCTTCCTGCGGCAGGAAGCTGGTGGGCAGGCGAATGAAAATGACCACCAGCACAAGCACGACGGCGCCGTAGACGACGAGGGCCGGGACCAGGTTGTCGATGACCTTGCCCACCGCGTCGCGGTAGCGGTCGGCGTTGGCGAAGAACCAGCGGTTGAAGCGTTCCCCGAACCGGCCGAGGTGGCGGTCCAGCCAGCTGCCGTCGTGGTGCGCCTCGCTGGGCCGCTTCAGGAGGTTGGCGGCGATCGCCGGCGACAGCACCAGCGCGACGAGCACAGAAAGCGCCATGGTGGAGACGATGGTGATCGAGAACTGGCGATAGATCACGCCCACCGAGCCGCCGAAGAAGGCCATCGGCAGGAACACCGCCGACAGGACGAGGGCGATGGCGATCAGCGCCATCTGCACCTGGTCCATCGACTTGATGGTGGCTTCCCGCGGCGACAGGTCGGGCTCTTCCGACATCACCCGCTCGACGTTCTCGACCACGACGATGGCGTCGTCGACCAGCATGCCGATCGACAGCACCATGGCGAACAGGGTGAGCACGTTGATGCTGAAGCCGGCGGCGCCGAGGATGCCGAAGGTGCCGAGCAGCACGACCGGCACGGCGATGGCCGGAATCAGCACCGCGCGCCAGTTCTGCAGGAAGATGAACATGACGATCACCACCAGCAGGACGGCCTCGAAGAGCGTCTGCACCACCTCGCGCACCGACAGCTTGATGAAGGCGGTGGCGTCGTTGGGATAGGCGACCTTGTAGCCGTAGGGCATCGACTTGACGCGGCTGTCGATCGCGGCGCGCACCAGGGCGGCGGTCTTCAGGGCGTCGGCCCCGGGCGTGAGCGAGACCGCGATGCCGGCGCCGGAGTGGGCGTTCAGCCGGCTGAACTGCGCATAGCTCTCGCTGCCGAGCTCGATGCGGCCCACGTCCTGCAGCAGGACCTTCGATCCGTCGGCCTGGGTCTTGACGATGATCTTGCGGAACTCTTCCGGGCTGGTCAGGCGCGAGCGCGCGGTCACCGTCGCGTTCAGCATCTGGCTGTCGGGGGCCGGCTGGCCGCCGATCTGGCCGGCGGCGACCTGGGTGTTCTGGGCCTGGATGGCCGTGATCACGTCGCTCGGCATCAGCTTGTAGCTGGAGAGCTTGTAGGGATCGAGCCAGATGCGCATGGCGTACTGCGAGCCGAACACATTGGTGTCGCCGACGCCCGGGATCCGCCCGATCGCCTCCTGCAGGTTGGAGACCAGATAGTCCGAGACGTCGGCGCTGGTGCTGCGGTCGGTCTCGTCATAGACCGCGACCACCATCAGGAAGTCGGGGTTTGACTTGACGACGGTCAGGCCTTGCTGCTGCACCTCTTGCGGCAGGCGGGAGAGCGCCTGCTGCACCTTGTTCTGCACCTGCACCTGGGCGATGTCGGGGTTGGCGCCCTTCTGGAAGGTGCAGGTGACGTTGACCTGGCCGGCGGAATTGGAGTTGGTCTGGAAGTAGATCAGGCCGTCGATGCCGGTGAGCTGCTGCTCGATGATCTGCGAGACGCTGGTCTCCAGCACCTCGGCCGAGGCGCCGGGATAGCTGGCGCGGATGTTGACCTGCGGCGGGGCGATGTCCGGGTACTGTTCGACCGAGAGCGAGCGGATGCCGAAGGCGCCGGCCAGCATGATCACGATGGCGATCACCCAGGCAAAGATCGGCCGGTCGATGAAGATCCTCGAGATCATGCCGGACTGCTGCCCGGCCGGCCGCGGCCGCGGCCCCCGCCGGGCGGCCCCTGCCGCTCCGGAGACCCTGCCGGCACTGGCCGCACCGCCTGGCCCGGTTTGACCCGGTCGAGGCCCTCGGTGATCACCCGGTCGCCGGCCGCCAGGCCGCTGGTCACCAGCCACTTGTCGCCCACTGTCCGACCGGCCGTGATGGCGCGCAGCGCCGCCTTGTTGTCGGGGTCCACGACATAGACCGTGGCGTTGCCGCGGGGGTCGCGGGAGACCGCCTGCTGCGGGACGAGGATCGCGTTCTGGGCGATCGCCTGGGACAGGCGCGCGCGGACGAACATGCCGGGCAGCAGCAGCCCCTGGGGATTGGGGAAGCGGGCGCGCAGCGTCACCGAGCCGGTGCTCGGGTCGACGATCGCCTCGGCGAACTCGATCTGGCCGAGGTGGGGGTAGGGGCTGCCATCCTCCAGGACCAGCTGCACGGGGGCGGCGGCGGCCGTGGCGCCGCCGCTGGAGAGCTCACGACGCAGGGCGACGATCTCGGCGCTCGACTGCTGGATGTCGACGAACATCGGGTCGAGGCGCTCGATGGTGGTCAGCGCCGTGGCCTGGCCGCTGGTGACCAGCGCTCCGGTGGTCACCATGGAGCGCCCGATCCGGCCACCGATCGGGGCGGGCACGCGGGTGTAGCGCAGGTTGATGTTGGCGGTCTGCAGGGCGGCCTTGTTCTGGGCGATCTGGGCGGCGGCCTGTTTCGCGGCGGCGAGCGCGTCGGTGTAGTCCTGCTTGCTGACCGCCTCGATGTCGGCGAGCGGCTTGTAGCGGGCGGCCTTGGCCTGCGCCGCGGCGTAGCTTGCCTGGGCGTTGGCGACATTGGCCTGGGCCTGGGCGGCGGCGGCCTGGTAGAGGCTCGGGTCGATTTCGTAGAGGGCCTGGCCCTGCCGGACGACCGAGCCTTCGACGAACCGCCGCGCGCGGATCACGCCGTTCACCTGGGGCCGCACCTCGGAGGTCTCGTAGGCCGTCGTGCGCCCGGCCAGCTCGATATCGAGGGGCACGCTCTGGCTCGCGACGACCACATAGCCGGCCTCCGGAGTCTGGGGACCCCGCTGCTGGGTCTTGCCTCCGCAGCTGGCGAGCAACAGGAGCAGAGGGATGAGAGGCAGATGGTGTCGCTTCATCCGCGTAGAGACCTGCAATGTGAGCGTGTGGCCGGCGGCCGTAGCCGCTTCAGGCCCGGTCCGCCAGTCCTTTGATGAAAGCACGCGAACGAGGCTGGGGTCATTCGTCCCCAATAGGCTCAGGAGTTTGTCTGTTTGTTGCGGAAAACAGCCGACTTCAGACGGCGGCGCAACAATCCTCGCGAGCGCTCGGCCGGCGCCCGCCTAGGCCCGGCCAATGATCGTGCGCAGTCCGGCGCCCAGCGATCCCGCAACCGGGCCCACGATCAGGTGAATGGCGCCGGACGCGGTGTGGGCCAGCGCGCGGACTCCGAGCGCCCGGAGCTTTGCCTCGTCGAGCCCGGCGGCCTGCCGCAGCACGACGCGGATCCGGCTGGAGGCTGCGTCCACCTCCAGCACATTGGCCGCCCCGCCAAGAGCCGCCAGGACCTCTGAGGCCGGCGGTCCCGCGGCCTGGACGGGCGGGGGCGCGGCCGGAGATGGTCCGCCGCGAGCTTGCGGCGCGAGAGCCAGGGCGTCGCGCATTTCGCGGGCGACGTCGTCGGCGTGCGGGCCGAGCACGACCTGCAGGTCTTTCGGCGACGGCCGCACGAGGCCGCGGCTGCCGAGCGCCTTCAACGCCGGCTCGTCGACGCGGGCCTGGTCGATGAGCTGCAGGCGAAGCCGCGTGGTGCAGGCCTCGACCGCAGTGAGATTTCCAGCCCCGCCAAGCGCGGCGATGAAGCCTTCGGCGCGGGGAACGATGGGTCCGGCCGCGGCTGTGGCGAGCATTTCCGGCTCGCGGCCCGGGGTCATCAGGTTGAAGCGGGCGATCACCACGCGGAACACGCCGTAGTAGATGGCGAAATAGACGGCGCCGACCGGGATCAGCAGCAGCGGCCGCTGCGCCTTCTGGAAGTTCAGCAGATAGTCGAAGAGGCCCGCCGAAAAGCCGAAGCCCAGCCGCACGTGCAGGGCGTCCATGACCACCATGGAGACCCCGGTGAGCACCGCGTGCAGGCCGTAGAGGGCCGGCGCCAGGAACATGAAGCTGAACTCGATGGGCTCGGTGACGCCGGTCAGCAGCGCGGTCAGGGCCAGCGACAGCAGCATGCCGCCCACCGCCTTGCGCCGCTCCGGCGGGGCCGCGTGATACATGGCCAGGCACGCGGCCGGCAGGCCGAACATCATCACCGGGAAGAAGCCGGACATGAAGGCGCCGGCGCTCGGGTCGCCGGCGAAGAAGCGCTTGAGGTCGCCCGTCGCGCCGTGGAAGTCGCCGAGGATGAACCAGGCGATGTTGTTGAGGATGTGGTGCAGGCCGGTGACGATCAGCAGCCGGTTCAGGACGCCGTAGAGGAACAGGCCCGCCGGACCGGCGGTGAGGATCGCGCGGCTGAACGCGTCCATGCCCTGGTTCACGCCGGCCCAGCCCAGGCCGAAGATCAGCGCCAGCGCCAGGCCCGCGAAGCCGCTGATGATCGGCGCGAACCGGCGGCCGCCGAAGAAGGCCAGATAGTCCGGCAGTTTGATCGCCCCGAAGCGGTTGAAGGCGCCGCCGCCGATCAGGCCCGAGAGGATGCCGATGGGTACGCCGAGCTTGGCGAGCGCTGCGGCCTTGAAGGCGGCCGTGGCCAGGTCCTTGCCCTTGCCGGCCAGGCCCGCCACCGCGTCCGGCGGCACGGCGATCAGGGCCTGGGCGCCCTGCGTGGCGACCAGGAAGCAGACCGCCCCGGCCAGCCCGGCCGCCCCGTCGCCGCCGCGCGCCAGGCCGACGGCGACCCCGATGGCGAACAGGATTCCGAGGTTGGAGAAGATCGCATCGCCCGCCGCCCCGAGCAGGGGGCCGGCCAGGGCGAGGCCAGGCAGAAAGGCGAGGTCCGGCTGGCCCAGCCGCAGCATCAGGCTGGCGGCCGGCAGCACGGCGATCGGCAGCATCAGGGCCCGGCCGAGCGGCTGGAGCGCGCTCAGCGACAGCCTGGGGAGGCGGATCATGCGGGGGCTCCTTTGGCCGCGCGCCGGCGGGCCCTGGGCTTGAGCTGAAGGGCGCGCACCTCGGCGGCGCTCGCGCGGTCGCAGGCCCGGGCGGCCAGGGCGCGGCAGGCCGGCAGGTCGAGCGTGCGGATCAGCGCCTTGATGGCCGGGATGCGCGCCGGGGCGACCGACAGCTCGCCGACGCCGAGGCCGATGAGGATGGGGACCGCGACGGGGTCGGAGGCGAGGCCGCCGCAGACGCTGACCGGCCGGTCGTGCGCCGCGGCGCCGGCCGCGGCCATGCGGATCAGCCGCAGCACGGCGGGATGCAGGGCGTCGACCTCGGCGGCGAGGCCCGGGTTCCCGCGGTCCATGGCCAGAGTGTATTGCGCCAGGTCGTTGGTGCCGATGGACAGGAAGTCGGCCTCGACGGCGATCAGGTCGGCGGTGACGGCGGCGGCCGGGGTCTCGATCATCACGCCCAGCGGCGGCGCCTCGCGGCCGAGGTCGGCGCAGGCTGCGGCAAGGATCTTGCGCATGGCCCGCAGCTCCGAGAGGCTCGACACCATCGGCGCCATGATCCGGCAGCGGCCGGCAGGCTCGACCCGCAGGATCGCCCGCAGCTGGGCGCTGAGCAGGTCGGGTTGACGCAGGCTGACGCGCACGCCGCGCACGCCAAGCGCCGGGTTCTCCTCCGCCGGCAGGGCGAGATAGGGCGCGGGCTTGTCGCCGCCGACGTCGAGCGTGCGGATGACGATGGGGCCGGCGAGCGCCTCGGCGACCGCCTGGTATTGCCGGACCTGCTCGTCCTCGGATGGCGGCGTATCGCGATGGAGGAACAGGAACTCGGTGCGCAGCAGGCCGCAGCCTTCGGCGCCGCTGCGTGCGGCGAGGACCGCGTCGGCGACCGCGCCGACATTGGCGAACACCTCGATGCGGCCGCCGTCGGCGGTGCGGCCGGGCTCGCTGGCGGCGGCCAGGGCTTCGGCGCCGCGCTGGGCGCGGGCGGCCAATTCGACGCGGGCGGCGTGCAGGCGCTTCGCGTCGCATGCCGTGTCGAGCAGGCCCGCGTCCGCGTCGAGGATCAGGGTTAGCCCGTCGGCCACCGCCAGCACCTCCGGCCCGGCGGCGACGAGGGCGGGGATGTCCATGGCGGCGGCGAGGACGGCCACGTGGGAGGTGGGTCCGCCGCGCGCCGTGCAGATGCCGCCCAGGCCCGCCCCGTCCAGGCCGACCAGGTCGCTGGGCAGGAGGTCGTCGGCCAGCAGGATCGCCCCGGCCGGCGGCGCGGCGGCTTGCGGCTGAAGGCCGCTGAGCGCCCACAGGACCTGCTGTTCGAGGTCCTTGAGGTCGTGGGCCCGCTCGGCCACGCGCGGATCGGGCGAGGCCCGCAAGGCCGCGACGCGTCCGCCAATGGCCTCGCGCCAACCGACGCCGGCGCTGGCGCCGGCCGCGATGGCGGTCCGCGCGGGCTCCAGAAGCTGCGGATCGCCGAGCAGGGCCAGGTGGGCCTCGATGATCTCGGCCGCGTCGCCGGCGAGCTGGCGCCGGCGCGCTGAGAGCCGTGAGGCCACCGAGCCCAGCGCATCGTCGAGCGCGGCGGCCTCCTGCGAGCGCCCGGCGCTGCGCTCGCTGACCGGAGCCTCGGCGACCGTGCGCTTCCAGGCCGGGCCGATCGCCAGGCCGGGGGCTGCGCGGATGCCGCGGATCGCGCCGGCCGGGGCGTTGCGGGGCGCCGGGGTGTGGATCGGCGGTGGCGGATCTGGCGCCGGGGCGGCGTTGATGGCCTCGACGACCACGGCGATGGCGGCGACCACCGCCTCGGCGTCCTCGCCGCTGGCGGTGACGGTGATCTCCTCGCCGGGCGCGACGCCGAGCGTCATGATCGCCACTGGACTGCGGGCGTCGGCGCGGGCCTCGCCGCGGGCGATCTCGACCTCGCCGGCCGCGCGCTTGGCTTCCGCCGCGATCCTGGCGGCGGGCCGGGCGTGCAGGCCGTGCGGGTGGGTGACGAGGAGGCTCCGCGAGGCGGTTCGGGCGGCCGTCGCGCGCGGGCCGGCGGCCTGAACGGCCTCCACCGCGACCACCTGCAGGATCGGGTCGCCGACCGCCACCTCGCAGCCGGTGCGCAGCACCCGCACCGCGAACGCCTCGGAATTGGTCACCAGCACCGGACTCAGCAGGCTGGGCGCGCGGCGGGCCAGTTGGTCCAGGTCGAAGCCGATCAGCCGGTCGCCGGCGGCCACGCTCTGGCCGTCTGTGACATGCACCACGAAGCCTTCGCCGCCCAGGCCCACGGTCTCCAGGCCGAGATGCATCAGGATCTCGGCGCCGTTCCCGGCGCGCAGGATCACGGCGTGCCGCGCTTCGTGCACCTTGACGATGGTCCCGGCGCAGGGCGCGAACAGCGCCTCGCCGGTGGGATCGATGGCCAGGCCTTCGCCCATCATCCGCTGCGCGAACACCGGGTCCGGCGTCTCCTCCAGCGGCGCGGCCCAGCCGGCCAGCGGCGAGAGCAGGGTGATCGCGGTCATGGCGCCAGCCGCTCGGCCGCGGCCAGCCGCGCGCGCTTGTCGGGTTCGGCCGCCGTTTCCAAGACTTCGAAAGCTCCAGGGTTCGGGCCGGAGCCTAGCCCTTCCGCGCGCCGTGGTCCGCCAGGATGATCGCCGCGCAGGCGGTGACGTTGGCGCCGGTAGGCAGGTGCAGGAATTCGTTGGGGCCGTGGGCGTTGGAGTGCGGCCCAAGCACCCCGGTGATCAGGAACTGCGAAGCCGGGAACTTGGCGCCCAGCATGCCGATGAAGGGGATCGAGCCGCCTTCGCCCATCAGCGCCGCCGCGCGCCCGAAGGTCGCCTGCGACGCCCGCTGGATCGAGGCCTCCAGCCACGGCGCGAGCGGCGGGGCGTTCCAGCCGCCGGCCGCCTGCTCGGCCTCGAAGCGGACCTGCGCGCCCTGCGGCGGATCTTCCGTGAGCGCGCGGGTCATGGCCTCGGCGGCCAAGGCGGCGTCGGTGGTCGGCGGCAGGCGCATGCTGAGCTTCAGGGTGGTCTGGGGCCGCAGGACATTGCCGGCGTTCTCCGGCGCGGGCAGGCCGTCGGCGCCGACGATGGCCAGCTGGGCGCGCCAGGTGCGGTTCAGCACCAGCTCGACGCCGTCGGACGCGGTCGGGCGCGTGCCGCCGGCGAACGGGAATTTGCGCCAGACCTCGTCGCCGAGCGCGGCGGCGGCGACCTTGGCCTGGGCGATGCGGTCGGCGGGGACCTGGGCGGTCAGCTCGGGCAGCAGCACCTCGCCGGTCTTCTCGTCCTCGAGGCGAGAGACCAGGGCGCGGGCCAGGCGAAAGCTGTCGGGAACCACGCCGGACGCATCGCCGGAGTGCACGCCCTCGGTCAGCACCTCGACGGTCAGCTGGCCCCCGGCCAGGCCGCGCAGCGATGTCGTCAGCCACAGCTGGTCGTAGTTCGCGCAACCGCTATCGAGGCAGATCACCAGCGACGGGGACCCGATGCGGCCAGCCAGGTGGTCGACGTAAAAGGGCAGGTCATAGCTGCCGCTCTCCTCGCAGGCTTCGATCAGCACCACGCAGCGGGCGCGCTTCACGCCTTGCTGCTGAAGGGCGAGCAGCGCCGTCACCGAGGCGTAGATCGCATAGCCGTCGTCGGCGCCGCCGCGGCCATAGAGCCTGTCGTCCCTGATCACCGGCTCCCAGGGGCCGAGGCCTTCGGACCAGCCGCTCATCTCCGGCTGCTTGTCCAGGTGGCCATAGAGCAGGACGGTGTCGTCGATCTCGCCGGGCGCCTCGATCAGGATCACCGGCGTGCGGCCCTCCAGGCGCACCACCTCCAGGGTCGCGCCGGGCAGGTCGGCGATCTTGGCCTTGGCCCAGCGGGCCATGTGCCCGACGGCGGCGTCGATGTGGCCGTGCGCCTGCCAGTCGGGATCGAAGTGCGGCGACTTGGCCGGGATGCGGATGTAGTCGACCAGCTCAGGCGTGATCTCGTTTCGCCAGATCTCACCCACGAATCTGTTGAGGGCGGAAGTATCCATGCCGGGCCTCGTCCTTGCCGATGAGCGGCATTACGCGATGGCGCCACCGGCCGCCAGAGGCCGCGGGCCGCGGCGCTGTAGAAATTGCCGCGGCCGCTGCAGCGCTTGCCTAGGCGCCGGCGCAACTTCTGCCGCGGGCTCGCGAAAGACCAACCAAAACAGCCGTTTCGAACTGGCGCGCGACTTGCGCCGCGCACAACCGGGCAACTGCCCCCGACGTCAGAAAGACGTCCGGACCTGAGAAGAAGGACTATCCAAGATGGCTACAAACTCCATCAACACCAATGCAGCCGCCATGGTCGCGCTGCAGAACCTTAGTGCGACTCAGACTGAGCTGGCGCAGGTCCAGAACCGGATTGATACCGGCCTGAAGATCGCCAGCGCGAAGGACAATGGGGCCATCTGGGCCATCGCGCAGACCGAGAAGGCGCAAGCCGTCTCGCTCGACGCGGTGACGAACTCGCTGAACAACGGCAAGTCGGTTCTCGACACGACGTTGCAGGCGGGCAGCCAGATGACCGACATCCTGAACCAGATGCGCGCCAAGGCTCTGGCCGCGTCTGATGCCGGCATCGACGATCCTTCCCGGACCCAGTACGAGAACGAGTTCGCCAAGCTCGCCCAGAGCTATGCGAACGTGATCGCGTCCGCGGGCTTCAACGGCGTCAACCTGGTCGACGCCTCCACCGGGAACATCTCGGCCATCGGCTCGTCCGACGGCGGGATCAAGATCACCTCGGCGCACAACGCTCTGAACGCCGCCGCCCTGTTCACCACCTCGGTAACCGTCGTCGCAGGCACGGTCGTGGCTCCGGCCACGACCGCCTCTGCCGATCAGGTCACGAGCAAGGGGAATTGGGCCGACGGCACCGGCGCCAACGCCAAGAGCGCCCTGACCGAGGTCGATGCAGCCATCAAGTCGGTGACCCAAGGCCTGTCGGGCTTCGGCGTGGACTCCAAGGCTATCGACAACCAGATCTCCCTGGTTGGCAAGCTGCAGGACAGTCTCAACGCCGGCATCGGCAACCTGGTGGACGCCAACCTGGCCCAGGAAAGTGCGAGCCTGCAGGCTCTGCAGACCAAGCAACAGCTCGGCGTGCAGGCCCTGTCGATCGCCAACCAGTCGACCAGCGTCCTTTTGGGTCTGTTCCGGTAATCCGGAGGGGCGCGGTCCGCCGCGTCCAAAGCGTTCGTACAAGCGGCGGGGAGGGCGACCTCCCCGCCGTTTTTTTCGGCGCCGCGCCTCAGAACGGAGCGGTCCAGCCGCCGCCCAGCGACTGGATCAGCGCCACCGCCGTCGTCTCCCGGGTGGCGGCCGCCTGCACGAGGGTGCGGCGGGTGTTCAGCGCGTTCACCTGGGCGGTGACCACATTGGTGTAGGCCACCTGGCCCTCGCGGTACTGGTTGAGCACCATGGTGGCGGCGAGGTCGGCGTCGGTCGCGGCGGTCTGGCGGTAGGTGTATTCCTCGGCCAGGACGCGGGTGGCGGCGAGCTGGTCCTCCACGTCCTGCAGGGCGGCGAGCACGGCCTGGCGATAGCGCGCCACAGCCTGATCGTAGGACGCCCGCGCCGCGGAGACCTGGGCATGGGTCAGGCCGCCGTTGAACAGGGTCTCGGCCGCCGAAATCCCCAGCGACCAGACGCTGTTGGACGCGCTGAACAGCTTGCCGAGCTCGGTGGCGGCGAAGCCGTAGGAGCCGGTCAGCGTCAGGCTGGGGTAGTAGGCCGCGGTCGCGACGCCGATCTGGGCGCTGGCCGAGGCCGCCCGCCGCTCGGCCGCAGCGATGTCCGGACGCCGCTGCAGCAGGGTCGAGGGCACACCCGGCGGGACCTGCGGGATGGCGGCGACCCAGTTGGGATCGGCCGGGATCGCGAAGCTCTCCGGGGTCTGGCCGGCCAGCACCGCGATGGCGTGCTCGAAGATGGCGCGGGTGCGCGTGAGGTCGGTGAGGTCGGCCTGGGTGGTGGCCAGCTGGCTCTGCGCCTGCAGCACGTCGCTGTGCGGGGCGATGCCGGCGTTGAAGCGGTTCTGGGCGATCTGCAGGCTCTTCTGGTAGCCGGCGACCGCCTGGGTGAGCAGCGTGATCTGCTGGTCGGCGCTGCGCAGGTCGAAGTAGTCGACAGCCAGCGAGCCCTGGGCCGAAAGGGTGGCCGCGGCGAGGTCAGCCTGGCTCGCCTGGGCATTGCCGCGCGCGCTCTCGATGCCGCGGCGGATGCGGCCCCAGACGTCCGGCTCCCAGCTCGCCCCGATGCTGGCGCGGTAGTTGTTGGTGGTGCGACCGCCGCCGCCGGTGACGACGGTCGTTCCCCCGGTGCCGGTGACGACCGTACCGGTGGAGCCCTTGCCCGAGCCGGAGCGGGTGGCGCTGCCGGTCAGATCGACCGTTGGGAACAGCGCCGCGCGCTGCTCGCGCACCAGGGCCTCGGCCTGGCGATAGGCGGCTTCGGCGGCGGCGACGTTCTGGTTGGAGACGACGACGCGGCTCTCGATCGCGCTCAGCGCCGGGTCGTTGAACAGGGTCCACCAGTCACCGCGCGGCGTGAGGTCGCCGGGCTGGGCCGGGTTCCAGCCCTGCTCCCTGAAGGCCGGCGTCAACGGCAGGCTGGGGCGATGGTAGTTGGGCCCGACCATGCAGCCGGCGAGCGAGGCCGCGGCGGCGCTGGAGACGAGGGCGTGGATCAGGCGGTTTCGCATGTGTTTCAACCCATGGACGGCGCTGGGGCCGGCGCGGGCCCAATGGGCGCGCCGGGCGACGGCCCGCCTGTCCGGCTCAGGAACCGCTCGTCCTTGCCGCGCGGGCGGAGGCGGTCGAGGTAGATGTAGACGACGGGCGTGGTCAGCAGCGTCAGGAGCTGGCTGGCGATCAGGCCGCCGATGATGGCGACCCCCAGCGGCTGGCGCAGCTCCGAACCCTCTCCGAAGCCGATGGCCAGGGGCAGGGCGCCGAGCCCCGCGGCGAGCGTGGTCATCAGGATCGGCCGGAAGCGCAGCAGGCAGGCTTCGCGGACGGCTTCCACGGCGCTGAGGCCGCGCGATCGTTCGGCTTCCAGGGCGAAGTCGATGATCAGGATTGCGTTCTTCTTCACGATGCCGATCAAGAGGAAGACGCCGATCAGGGCGATGATCGAGAACTCCATCTTGAAGAGCAGCAGGGCCAGCACCGCGCCGACGCCGGCCGAGGGCAGGGTGGAGAGCACGGTGATCGGGTGGACCAGGCTCTCGTAGAGCACGCCCAGCACGATGTAGATCGCCACCAGGGCCGCCAGCACCAGCACCGGCTCCTGGCTCAGCTGGTCCTGGAAGCTGCGCGCCGTGCCCTGGAAGCCGCCGCGCACATTGGTCGGCATGGCGATCTGGGACTCGGCGGCGGTGAAGGCAGCCTGGGCGTCGCTCAGCGACTTGCCGGGCGCCAGGTTGAACGAGATGGTCGCCGCGAGCTCCGCGTCCTGGTGATTGACGCTGGCCGGACTTGCCCGTTCGCTGAAGGTGGCCAGCGCCGGCAGGGGGATCATCGGCGCGGCCGCGGTGCTGACGCCGGCGCCGGTGGCGCTGTCGCGCAGCCCGGGATTGGCGCGTGCGGTGCTGGCGGCGCTGGAGGTCGTCGAGGTCGTGGTGGCGCGAGAGCCGCCGCCGCCGGATGCGCCGCTGAGCGTCGGGACAAGCGAGCCGCCGACGGCCACCGCGCTCCCGCCGCCACCGCCGCCGCTGGATCCGGCGCCCGCCGCGGCCTGGCCGAAGGCGCCGCTGCCGGCGCTGCCGCCGGCCACCGAGCCGCTCTGGGCGGTCTCATCGGGGGTGCGAGCCGGCGCGACAGCGACCGCGCCCTCGCCGGCGCCGGTCGCCCCGGACCGGCCCTGGGTCACGCTGAAGGCGCCGCCGCCGCCGCCGCTGGGGGCGCCGGTCGGGGTGGCCGTCGCGCCGAACGGGTTGGCGATGGAGGGACTGATGTCGGTGATGGCGGTTCGGCCGGCGATGACGCGGTAGAGGGTCGTCAGGGGCGTCGCGGCGCGCCTCGTCACCGTGGTCGGCGTCTTGGCCGGGATGCGCACGCTGGCCAGCGCCTCGGGCCCCTGGCCGTAGGCCTGACCGTTCTCCAGCACCACGCTGTACTGGTTGACGTCCTCGTAGATGGTCGAGATCTGCCGCTGGCCGAAGCTGTCGTAGAGCGCGTTGTCCACGTCGCGCGGCGTGACGCCCATGCGGGCGGCGGTGTCCTTGTCGACGTTGACGAAGGCTTCGACGCCATTGTCCTGCACGTCGTTGTCGAGGTCTGTGAGCGTCGGGTCCTGCTTGAGGGCGTCGGTGAGCCTGACCGTCCACTTGCGCAGGTCGGCGTCGTTGTCGGCCTTCAGGGTGTATTGGTAGAGGGCATTGCCGCCGCGACCGCCCATGCGGACGTCCTGCTGCGGGTTCAGAAACACCGCCACGCCGGTCACCCGCGAGAGCTGCGGCCGCAGGCGCGCGATGACGTCCTGACCCTTCACGCCCGGCCGCTCCGATGGCGGCTTGAGGGTGACCGCCAGGAAGCCGCCGCCGGCCCGACCGCCGCCGGTGAAGCCGACCACCGTCTGGACCGCCGGATCGCGTCCGATAATCCGCTGCATCTGCATCAGCTTGCCGCCCATGGCGGTCGCCGAGATCGACTGGTCGGCGCGCATGCCGCCGTTCAGCCGCCGGCTCTCCTGCTGCGGGAAGAAGCCCTTGGGCACGGCCATGTAGAGGTAGACGTTGAGCCCGATCACCGCGAACAGGATCAAGAGGATCAGGAGCTTGTTGCCGATCGCCCAGTCGAGGCTGCCCTCGTAGGTCTTCAGCATCCGGCTCCAGCCGGCCTCCAGCCAGCGCGCGGCGCGGTTCGGCTGGCGGGTGCGGACCTCCCGGCGCAGCAGCCAGGCGCACATCATCGGCGTCGTCGTCAGCGAGATGACCAGCGAGATCAGCACCGCGGCCGACAGGGTCACGGCGAACTCACGGAACAGTCGTCCCACCTGGCCGCCCATGAACAGCAGCGGGATGAACACCGCCACCAGGCTGACGCTGATCGACAGCACCGTGAAGCCGACCTCGCGGGCGCCCAGCAACGCCGCCTGGAAGCGGTCCATGCCCGCCTCGAGATGGCGGGTGGTGTTCTCCAGCACGACGATGGCGTCGTCGACGACGAAGCCGGTGGCCACCGTCAGCGCCATCAGGCTGAGGTTGTTGAGCGAGAAGCCCAGCAGGTACATGGCGCCCAGGGCGCCGGTCAGCGAGACGATGGTGGCGACCGCCGGGATCACGGTCGCCCGCGCGCTGCGCAGGAAGGCGCTCACCACCAGCACCACCAGGACGATGGCGATCAGCAGGGTGATCTCGATCTCGCGCAGGGAGGCGCGGATCGAGGTGGTGGCGTCCGAGGCGACCTCGAGGGTGATGTCGGAGGGCAGCTCGGTGCGTAGCTGCGGCAACGCCTTCAGGACGCTGTCGACGACGCGGATGATGTTGGCGCCCGCCTGCTGGGTGACCAGCACGACGATGGCCGGCTTGCTGTTGAACAGGCCGAGCGTGCGCAGGTCCTGCACGCTGTCGGTGACCTGGGCCACATCGCGCAGGCGGACCGGCGCGCCATTGCGCCAGGCGATCAGCAGGTTCTGGTAGTCGGCGGCCGTGTGGCCCAGGGTGTTGGTATAGAGCTGCAGGCGGCGCTCGCCGTCGTCGACGGCGCCCTTGGGCCGGTTGGCGCTGCCGGCCTGAACCGCCGCGCGCACGTCCTCGCCGGAAAGACCGTAGGCGTTGAGCGCATAGGGCAAGAGCTCGACCCGCACCGCGGGCAGGGACGAGCCGCCGATCTCCACCTCGCCCACGCCCGGCACCTGGCTGAGCCGCTGCTGCAGGATGTTGGACGCCGCGTCGTAGATCTGGCCGGGCGTGCGGGTCTTGGAGGTCAGGGCCAGGATCACCACCGGCTGGGCGGCGGCGCTGCGCTTTCGATAGGTCGGGTTGCTGCGCAGGTTGATCGGCAGGTCGGCGCGGGCGGCGTTGATCGCGGCCTGCACCTCGCGGGCGGCCGCGTCGATGTCCTTCGACAGGTCGAACTGCAGGGAGATCTGTGACGAGCCGGTGGAGCTGGAGGAGGTGATCTCGTTGACGCCGGAGATCACGGCCAGCCTGCGCTCCAGCGGGGTTGCGACGCTGGTGGCCATGTTGGACGGGCTCGCGCCAGCCAGGTTGGCGTTCACCGAGATTGCCGGATAGTCGACGTTGGGCAGGGGCGCGACGGGCAGCACGAAGAAGGCCGCGATCCCGGCCATGGCCAGGCCGATGGTCAAGAGGATGGTGGCGATCGGCCGCCGGATGAAGGGCGACGAGAGGTTCACGTCGCGGGCTCCGGATCCGGCTCGCCCGCGGTGGCGCCAGTGCGGCGCTTGCGCGGCTTCAGCCGATCGAAGGCCAGGTAGATCACCGGGGTGGTGAAGACGGTCAGCAGCTGGCTGACGATCAGGCCGCCGAAGATGGCCACGCCCAGCGGCCGGCGCAGCTCAGCGCCTTCGCCGAGGCCGATCATCAGCGGCACGGCGGCGAACAGGGCCGCCATGGTGGTCATCAGGATCGGACGGAAGCGCAGCAGGGCGGCCTGGTGGATCGCCTCGCGCGGGCTCTTGCCCTGCTCGCGTTCGGCGTCGATGGCGAAGTCGATCATCATGATCGCGTTCTTCTTCACGATGCCGATCAGCAGGACGATGCCGATGATGGCGATGACGCCCAGGTCATGGCCGGTGATCATCAGCGCCAGCAGGGCGCCGACGCCGGCCGAGGGCAGGGTCGACAGGATCGTCAGCGGATGGATGTAGCTCTCGTAGAGCACCCCCAGCACGATGTAGACGCAGACCACAGCCGCCAGGATCAGCCACAGCTCGTTGGAGAGCGAGTTCTCATAGGCCCCCGCCGCGCCGAGGAAGGTCATCGATACGGAGGTCGGCAGGCCGAGATCCTTGACGGCGCCGCGGATGGCGCTGACCGCAGCGCCCAGCGAGACGCCCGGGGCGGTGTCGAAGCCGACGGTGGCGGCCGGGAACTGGGCCACGTGGGTCACCTGTAGCGGCGCCGGCTGTTCGCGGATGGTGGCGATGGCCGAGAGCGGCGTCGGCTGACCGCCGCTGGTGGCGATCTGCAGCTGGCCCAGGCCCTGCGGCGTGGTGGCGAGCCCGGCCTGGGCCTCGAGGATCACCCGGTACTGGTTGGTCTCGGTGAAGATCGTCGAGACGATGCGCTGGCCGAACGACGAATAGAGCGCGTCGTCCACGGCCGAGGTGCTGATGCCGAGCCGGGCGGCGGTGTCGCGGTCCACGTCGATGAAGATCGCCGGCGAGGTCGCCTGGGCGTCGGTGGAGACGTTGGCGAGCTGTTTGACGGTGGCGAGCTTGGCGGCCAGGCGGCCCGCCCACTCCTGCACGTCGGCGGTATTCGAGCCCTCCAGCGACAGGCGATACTGGGTCGGCCCGGTCTCGGCGTCGATGGTCAGGTCCTGGGTGGGCTGCAGGTAGAGGGTCATGCCGGCGACGCGGGCGGCGGCGTCCTTCAGGCGCTGCATCACCTTGTCCTGCGAGCCGTGGCTGGGCTTCAGGTTGATCAGCATCTGGCCGGTGTTGAGCATGGCGTTGGTCGAGGCGTCGACGCCCACCAGGGAGCTGATGCTGTCCACGGCGGGGTCCTTGAGCAGCTCGTCGACCACCTGGCGCTGCATCTGGCTCATGCGCGAGAAGGAGATGTCGCGGGCGGCCTCGGTGCGGCCCTGCAGCTGACCGGTGTCCTGGGTCGGGAACAGGCCCTTGGGGATGACGAGGTAGAGCAGGACCGTGAGGACCAGGGTGGCCACGGCCACGATCAGCGTCGCCCGCTGCCGGTCGAGCACCCAGGTGAGCCCACGGTCGTAGCGCTCGATCAGATTGTCGAAGACCGTCTTGGATCGCCGGCCGATCGCGCCCCCTTCGGTCTGGGCGCCGGGCTTCAGCCAGCGCGCGGCCAGCATCGGGGTGAGCGTCAGCGAGACCACCGCCGAAATCAGGATGGTGATGGCCAAGGTCACCGCGAACTCGCGGAACAGGCGCCCGACCACCTCCTGCATGAACAGCAGCGGGATCAGCACCGCGATCAGCGACACGGTCAGGCTGATGATGGTGAAGCCGATCTGCTTGGCGCCGTTCAGCGCCGCCTGGAACGGCGTCTCGCCCTCTTCCACGTGGCGGGAGATGTTCTCCAGCATGACGATGGCGTCGTCGACCACGAAGCCGGTGGCGATGGTGAGCGCCATCAGCGACAGGTTGTTCAGGCTGTAGCCCAAGAGGTAGGTCACCCCGAGCGTGCCGATCAGCGAGACCGGCACCGCCAGGCTGGCGATCGCCGTGGCGCGCAGGCTGTGCAGGAACAGGAAGATCACCAGCACGACCAGGGCGACGGCCAGGAACAGTTCGAGCTCCACGTGCTGCACCGAAGCGCGGATGCCGGTGGTGCGGTCGGAGAGCACCGTCACCTTGACGGCCGGCGGCAGGCCCGCCGTGAGCGTCGGCAGCTGGGTCTTGATGGCGTTGACCGTCTGGATGACGTTCGCGCCCGGCTGGCGCTGGATGTTGACGATGATCGCCGGCGTCATGTTGGCCCAGGCCGCGAGGCGCACGTTCTCGGCCGAATCCACCACCTGGCTGACGTCGGAGAGGCGCACCGGCGAGCCGTTGCGGTAGCCGACCACCAGGGTTCCGTAGTCCGCCGCGGAGACCAGCTGGTCGTTGGCGTTGATGGCGTAGGAGCGCAGCGGGCCGTCGATAGATCCCTTGGCCGCATTGGCGTTGGCGTTGGTGATCGCCGTGCGCACCGCGTCCATGCCGATGCCGCGCGACGCCAAGGCCTGGGTGTCGATCTGGATGCGCACGGCCGGCCGCTGGCCGCCGCTCAGCGAGACGAGGCCGACGCCCGGCGCCTGGCTGATCTTCTGGGCGAGTTGGGTGTTGACGAGGTTTTGCACCTCGGTGAGCGGCACGGTGTCGGAGGTGACGGCCAGCGTCAGGATCGGGGCGTCGGCCGGATTGACCTTGGCGTAGACCGGCGGGGCGGGCAGGTCGGCGGGCAGCAAGGCGCCGCCGGCGTTGATCGCCGCCTGCACCTCCTGCTCGGCGACGTCGAGGTTCACCGTCAGGTCGAATTGCAAGGTGATGACCGAGGCGCCGGCGGAGCTGACGGCGCTCATCCGCGACAGGCCCGACATCTGGCCGAACTGGCGTTCCAGCGGCGCGGTGACGGTCTGGGCCATCACGTCGGGACTGGCGCCCGGATAGAGCGTCTGGACCTGGATGGTCGGGTAGTCGACCTGGGGCAGGGCCGACAGCGGCATCAGCCGCAGCCCCACCAGGCCGGCCAGCACGATGGCCACCATCAGGAGCGAGGTCGCGATCGGCCGCAGGATGAACGGCCGCGAGGGCCCACCGCCGGGTGGCGCGGCGGCGTCCGCCGGCGGCGCGCCGGGCGGCCCGAATTCCTCGTCGCCAGGCCCGGCCATCAGCCGGGTCCGCCGCCACCTTGGCCGCCGCCGGGACCGCGGCGGGGCATCTTGGCCATGGCGGCCTTGCAGGCCCCGCCCGCCTTGTCGGCGTTCTGACGCAGGCACATGAAGGCCTCACGTCCCTGCTGCCCGGCGCAGAGTCGCTGCATGTCGGCGGCGCAGGCCTGGCGCATGGCCTCGCGGGCCGCCTGCATCTCGGGAGACGGCGTGAAGCCGCCCTGGCCAGCGCCCGGTTGCGCGGCGGCTGGGCCGGGAGCCGGTCGGCCCCGCGCTGCCGGCCCAGGTGCGGCGGAAGGCGCCGCGGCCGGCGGGGATCCGCCACCGGGACGCCCCGAGGCCATGGCCGTCTGGCAGGCCGCGCCCGCCTTGGCGGCGTTCTGGCGCAGGCACATGAACGCCTCGCGGCCCTCCTGACCGGGACACAGCTTCTGCATGTCGGCGCTGCAGGCCTGGCGCATGGCCGTCCGCGCCGCCTGCATTTCCGGCGACGGCGTGAAGCCCGCGCCGCCCTGGGCTGGGCCACCTTGGGCCGCGCCGCCGGGCGCCGCGAACCCGGGCTGGCTGCCCGGGGTGGGGTAGGGTGCGCCCTTCGGCGGACCGCCGGGGCATCCGGGGCCGGCGATAAATCCGGGGCCCGCCGCGCCGCCGCCGAAGCCGCCACGCCCGCCGGCGCCGCCGCGCCCGCCGCCGCGCTGGCCATAGCCGCCCGCGCCGCCGCCTTGCTCGCCCGCCGCACCACCGGCCGCCGGAGCTCCGCCACGGCCCCCCGCCGCACCGCCGCCACGACCACGCCCGCCGCGCCCGCCGCCGCCCTGGCCGGGCAGCAGGATCTTGCCGCCCTCGGTCAGCCGGTCGCCGCCTTCGGTGACCACACGCTCGCAGGGCTGCAGGCCGGACAGGATCACCATCTGGGTGGCGGTGCTCTGGCCGCGCGTCACGGGCCGCTGGGTGACCGTCTGGTCAGGTTTGACGACCCATACGAAGTCGCCGTTGGGACCGGTGCGCACCGCCGTCAGCGGTACGACGATGGCGTTCTGCAAGGTGTCCAGCGTCACCCGCACATTGACGAACTGATTGGGGAACAGCGCCGCGTCGGTGTTGGCGAACCGCGCCTTGGCCCGCACCGTGCCGGTCGTCGGATCCACCTGGTTGTCCAGCGTCGAGAAGGCGCCTTGCGCCAGCGGGGTGGTGCGGGTGCGGTCGAGCGCGACCACCGGCAGGATGGCGTGGGCGGCGCGCTGCATGATCTGCGGCGCCTGATCCTGCGGGACGGTGAACTCCACGTCGATGGGGGCCACCTCGGTCAGCACCACGAGGCCGTTGGCGTCGCCGGCGCTGATCACATTGCCGACGTCCACGGCGCGCAGGCCGACGCGGCCGCTCACCGGGGCGGTGACGCGGGAATAGCCGAGGTTGAGCTGGGCGGTGCCGAGCGAGGCCTTGTCGGAGGTGACCACGCCTTGCAGCTGCTTCACGGTGGCGGCCTGGGTGTCCACGTCCTGGCGGGCGATGGAGTCCTGGGCCAGCAGGGTGCGGTAGCGGCCCAGCGTCAGCTGGGCGTTGGCGAGCTGGGCCTCGTCGCGGGTCAGCTGGCCCTGGGCCTGCATCAGGGCCATGCGCAGCGGGCGCGGATCGATCACCGCCAGCGCTTGGCCGCGGCGGACCATCTGGCCCTCCTTGAACAGCACCTGGGTGATGGTGCCGGAGACCTGCGGGCGCACGGTGATGGTCGCGGTGGGCGTGACGGTGCCCAGCGCATCGAGCGTCACGGGCACGTCGGCGATCCCGGCGCTCGCCATGCCGACCGTCGTCGGGGGCCGGCCGCCGCGCCGGCCGAAGCCGCCGCCGGGGCCGCCGGTCTTGGAGGCCTGGGTCAGCGCATAGGCGCCCCAGATGGTCCCGGCGAGCAGCAGCAGGACCAGAAGGATGATCCAGGGCCGTCGTGAGGAAGCCTGAGCATAGGGGCGTCGCCGTGGGTCACCGGCCGTAACGTCCATTCCGCCTCCGTCGCGCGTAGCTTGACCATAACCCCGCGACCTAAACTGTAGAGGGGGCGAAGCCGTTCCTCTGGGTCGCAAAAGAGGCCGGCCAGACTTAGGCCAGTTCATTGCGGCGGTGCGACGCTTTGTTTCAGCTCAGAACTGACCGAAGCGGATGTCTGTGGTCCCGGCCGGCAGCTCGATGGTCATGCCGTCCTTGCCGAGGCGCCAGTCGAGCGGTCCGCCGGCGTCCATCCCCTGGGTGAATTTCTCAGGCGTGAACATCGGCAGGCCGGACTGGGTGAGGTGGGTGAGCACCAGCCGCTTCACGCCTGCGGCGCGGGCGATGTCAGCCGCCTCCACGGGGGTGGTGTGATAGCTGAGCGTGTCGGTCATCACCGAGCTCATCCGCGGGTTGCCCAGGGTCTTCAGCATCTGGGCGAACTGGCGCGTCATCTCGGCATTCTGCGCCTCGTGGATCAGGACGTCGGCGCCCTTGGCGGCCTCGGCGAGCGGCGGCCATTTGCGGGTGTCGCCGCTGATCACCACCGAGCGGCCCTTGTAGTCGAAGCGATAGGCGAAGGCGGGCTCCACGGGCTCGTGCCGCACGCGGATGGCGGTGACGGTCAAGGCGCCGTCCTGGAGCGCGGTCGCCGTCTGCAGCCCGCTGGCCGACGGCTTCGGCATGGCGATCACGCGCGGCCGCAGCAGGCCGGCGGCGAGGTTGAACTTGAACCCATCGTGCTCGTGGTGCGCCTTGCGGAAGCCGTGGTCCGGGCCGTAGGCCAGGTTGAAGCCCGCGGCGACCTTCTCCGTGCCCGCCGGTCCGATGAGCGCCAGCGCGGCGGGCCGGCCAGCCACCCAGCTCTGCAGGTTGAATTCCCCCACCTCGCCGATGTGGTCGGAGTGCAGGTGGGTCAGGAACACGGCGCGGGCCTGGTTCAGCGGCACGCGCCACAGGATCAGGTTCTCGGTCGCCTCCGGACCGACGTCCACGAGGTAAAGTTTGTCGCCGGCCTGGATCGCCACGCAGGCCTTGGACCGGTCGCGGACGGGCAGGGGCCCCGAGGTGCCGCAGAGGATCACGCGCAGGCCGTCGGGGGCCGGCGGCGAGTCGGCGGCGAACTGCGCGCCGGCCGGCCGGGCGCTCAGCCCCAGCCCGATCGCCACCGCGATCCCCGCGAGCGCTCGCAGCACCCTTCGCCTCGACATCGAAACCCCTCCGCATTTTCTTACGCCGTCAGCCCATCTTATGGTGACCCTTGGGGGCGGGAAGGACCGCCGGCCGCGCGGGAGACGCCCATGACCCTGAGCTATGACCTCTACTGGTCGTTCCGCTCGCCCTATTCCTACATGGTGCTGCCCCGGCTCGTGGCGCTGGAGGCCGAACGCGATGTCCGCTGCGAGGTGCGGCCGGTCTATCCGCTGGCGGTGCGGACGCCGGAGTTCTTCGAGACCCGCGACCCCCTGTGGACCGCCTATTTCATGCGCGACGTGTTCCGCGAGGCGGCCTTCCTGGGACTGCCCTTCCGCTGGCCGCGGCCCGATCCCGTGCGCATGGAGAACGGCAGTTACCGTGTCGAACAGCCCTACATCCACCGCCTGACCCACCTGGGCGTCGCGGCCGTGGAACGGGGGCGTGGGCTCGCCTTCCTGAGCGAAGCCAGCGCGGTGATCTGGGGCGGCGAGGTGGAGAACTGGCACGAGGGCGGCCACCTGGCCCGCGCCGCCGAGCGCGCCGGCCTGGACTTCCCCGAGATGGCCGCCGCCGTGGATGCGGACCCCGCCCACTTCGCGGCGATCGTCGAGGCCAACCAGACCGCCCAGCGCGCGGCCGGCCATTGGGGCGTACCCATGATGGTGTTCAATAACGAGCCGTTCTTCGGCCAGGACCGCTTCGACCAGATGGTCTGGCGCATGGGCCAGCAGGGGCTCGCCGGGCGGGAAGGGGCCTAGGCGGCCGCCGCCTTGGCCGCCTCGGCGGCGGCTTTCACCACCGGCGAACGCCAGCGATCGGCGGTGGTCAGCATCCAGCATTCGTAGGGCGTGTCCCAGGTGATCGGCAGCTCGACGAGCCGGCCCTGCGCGAGCTCGGGCTGGAAGATCAGCCGCGGTCCTATGGTGAGGAGCGGCGTGGCCATGACCCGCTGCTTGATCAGGTCGAAATCGTCGGAGACGAAGGCCTGGAGGTTGGCGCGCTCCGCCTCCGTCAGGTCGCCGGCCCAGCGGCGGAAGCTCGGCACCAGCCGCGCCGTGGCCATGGGATAGGCCATCAGCTGGCGGGCGGAGAGCGGCTGAGCCTCCTGCAAGGCGGCATGGCCGGGCCGGGCGACGGCCACGTGGTCGTCCTCGACCACCTTGACCCGCATCAGGTCGCCGAACGGCTCGGTCGCCTCGAAGGTCACGAAGACCACGTCATAGCGGCCTTCCTCCAGGCCGCGCAGCAGGGATTGGGCCTTGTCCTGCTCGGTCTCCAGCTTCAGCGTCGGGAAGCGCTCGGCCATGTGCTGGACGAGCCCGGGCAAGATGGCCAGCCGCGGCACCGGGCCGACGCCGATCCGCAGCCGGCCCGCCTCGCCGTGGGTGAGCTGCTCGAGGTCGCGCTCCAGGCTGGCGACGCCATTGAGCAGCCCCTCGGCGCGTTCGGCGATGAACCGGCCGTAGGCGGTGGGCTTGGCGGCCCCGGCCGAGCGGTCGAACAGCTTGACCGCGAGCTTGCCCTCCAGCCGCGCAATGCTCTTGCTGAGCGTCGGCTGCGAGACGCGCAGGGATCGCGCCGCGCTGCTGAATCCGCCCGCGCGGCAGATCGCCAGGATCTGTTCGAGATGTCGAAGCTCCATGCCTCCAGGCTATACCATCATGCTCGGGCTGGGGGAGCCTTCGCCTTGCCAAGGCGGGCCGGGCGAGCGCCAACTGCCCCTCGGATCAGGATCGGGAGGGCGAACCATGACCAGAAGCCGAGATCGCGCGCGCGCCTGGACGGTCACCGGCGCGCTGGTGGCCATCGCCGCGGGCGGGGCCGCGATCGCGGCGAGCGACGCCGTCGCCCCGAAGCCCGCCGCCAAGGCCCCTGCGGCCCCGGCGGCCGGACCCCGGACCGCCCGCGACGCCGCCCCGCCCGGACGGCGCCTGCCCGGCTGGAACCCCGAGCGGAACGCCTATTTCGGCGACCTGCACGTCCACACCAAGCTGTCGTTCGACGCCTATATCTTCAATGTGCGGGCGACGCCCGAGGACGCCTACCGCTTCGCCAAGGGCGAGACGATCGGGCACGCGGCCGGCTTCAACATCCGGCTGGCCGGCGGGCCGCTGGACTTCGTCGCGGTGACCGACCACTCCGAGTATATCGGCGCCATGGAGGAGGCGAACGACCCGTCGAGCCCGATCTCCAAACTGCCCGTGGTCCAGGGCCTGTTCAGCCCCGATCCCAAGTCGATCCAGACGGCCTTCAATCGCATGGTCGAGGGCAACGACGCCGGAACCCTGCCCAAGGAATTCAGCGAGCGGCGGATCGTCTCGCGCGCCTGGTCGGAGATCCAGCAGGCGGCCGCGCACAACTACGCGCCGGGCCACTTCACGACCTTCGTCGGCTATGAGTACACCTCGGCGCCCAACCACCGGAACCTGCACCGCAACGTGATCTTCCGCGGCACGCAACTGCCCGACCTGCCCTACAGCGCCCTGCAGTCCAACGACCCGGAGACCCTGTGGCGCACCATGGACGGCTGGCGGGCGCGCGGCATCGAGGCCCTGGCCATCCCGCACAACGCCAACGGCTCGGACGGCATCATGTTCGACAGCGTGCGTCGCAACGGAGCGCCGATCGACAGGGCCTATGCCGAGCTGCGCGCCCGCAACGAGCCGCTCACCGAGATCACCCAGATCAAGGGCACCTCGGAGACCCATCCGTCGCTGTCGCCCAACGACGAGTGGGCGAACTTCGAGATCATGGAGCGCTACATCGGGTTCAACAAAGCGGTCACGAAGTTCCACGGCTCCTACGTTCGCCAGGCCCTGCTCGACGGCATCGAGCTGCAGGAGAAGAAGGGCTTCAACCCCTTCAAGCTCGGCTTCATCGGCTCCAGCGACACCCACAACGCGGCCCCGGGCTCGGTGGAGGAGCGGAATTTCTTCTCCAAGGTCGGCCGCATCGATGCGACGCCGGCGCAGCGCGGCTCGATCCCACCGGACGGCGCCAGGACCTGGGACGGGGTGGTCCACGATCCGGGCGCGCAGGCCGCGCGCTTCCAGGCGTGGGGCGCCTCGGGCCTGGCCGGCGTCTGGGCCGAGGAGAACAGCCGCGAGGCGATCTATGCCGCGCTCCGGCGCAAGGAAACCTTCGCCACCTCCGGCCCGCGCATCCGCGTGCGGTTCTTCGCCGGCTACGACTTCCCCGCCGATCTCGACAGGCGCACGGACCTGGTCACCCAGGCCTATGCGCACGGCGTGCCGATGGGCGGCGACCTGTTGCCCGCGAAGGGCAAGGCGCCGGCCTTTCTGATCTGGGGCGTGCGCGATCCGAACAGCGGCTATCTGCAGCGCGCGCAGGTCGTCAAAGGCTGGATCGAGAACGGGGTCGCCAAGGAGCGGGTGTTCGACGTGGCCTGTGGCGACCGCCTGACCCTCGACAAGGCCAGCTGGCGCTGCCCGGCCAACGGCGCGAGCGTCGACCTCAAGACCTGCGAGCCGACCCGCTTCAAGGGCGACGTGGAGCTGCGCACCGTCTGGCGCGACCCGACCTTCGATCCGAAGCAGCGGGCCTTCTACTATGTGCGGGTGCTGGAGAACCCCTCCTGCCGGTGGTCGACCTGGGACGCGCTGCGCAACGGCACGCCGCCCAATCCGAACCTGCCGGCGACCATCATGGAGCGGGCCTGGTCCTCGCCCATCTGGTACGAGCCGAGGGCCTAGGTCTTGGCGAGTGTGGCGCAGGCCGCGCCCAGGACGGCCCGGTTCGATCCGGCGGTGCGCGGGCTGAGGCGGATCGCGCGCGAGCCGCTGGTGCATTTCCTGATCATCGGCGGCCTGTTGTTCGGGGGGCTTCAACTGGTCCGCGGAGCGCAGCGGCCGAGCGTCACCATCTCCGAGCAGGACCTCAACCAGCTGGTCGCCTACTGGGAACTGCAGAGCGGGCGGCCGCCCACCCGCCAGGAGCTGCAGGCCATCGTCCGCGACCGCGTCGACGAGGAGCTGCTGGCTCACGAGGCCCATCGGCTGGGTCTCGACAAGGACGACATGATCATCCGCCGCCGGCTGGCGCAGAAGATGGCCTTCGCCAGCGAGGACCTGGGCGCGGTGGCCGAGCCGGACGAGGCGACGCTGCGGGCCTTCTACGATCGCCGTCGCGCCCAGTACCCGGCCCCGGCCCACGTCACCCTGCGCCACGCCTTCTTCAGCGGCGACCGCGGCGCCGAGGCGGCCCGCGCCGCGGCGATCGCGGCCCTGGCCAGAGCTCGGCGGGGCGAGGATCCCGGCGGTGATCCCTTCCTGCTGCCGCTGACCTATGCCGACGCCAGTCTGGACGACATCGAACGCGACTATGGCGCGGCCTACGCCCGGGCCGTGCGGATCGCCCCCTTGGGGACCTGGATCGGACCGGTCCCTTCGGCCTACGGCTTCCACGTCGTGAGGGTCGAGGGCCGCCAAGGCGCAACGACCGCGCGCTTCGAGACCGTCCGCGACGAGGTGCGCGACGCCTGGCTGGCGGACCGCCGCGCGGCGGCCAATGCGGCCTTCCTGGACAGCCTTCGGAAACGCTACCGGGTGGTGGTGGCGGGCCAGACGCCATGAGGCGGCTCCTGCTCGCCCTCCTGGTCTGGCTGGGCGCCGCGGCCTGCGCCTGCGCCCACGAGGTCCGGCCGGCCCTGCTGCAGATCGTCGAGCACGGCCCGCACGCCTACGACGTGACCTGGAAGCAGCCGGCCATGGGCGAGATGGTCATCCACCTGACGCCGCGCCTGTCGGGCGGCGGGCTGGACGCCGCGCCCGCAAGCCAGAGCGCCGAGCCCGGCTTCGTCGAGAAGACCTGGCGCATCACCGCGGGCCCGCCGCTGGAGGGCCAGACGGTCCGCATCGAGGGCCTGCCGGAGACGGTCACCGATGTGTTGTTGCGGATCACCACCGCCGACGGCCGCCAGATCGACGGCGTCCTGAGGCCGGCGTCGCCCACCCAGACCCTGGCCCTGGCCAGGCCGTCGGGCCTCGCCGTGCCGGCCTATCTGCGGCTGGGGGTCGAGCACATCCTCACCGGCTTCGACCACCTGCTGTTCGTGCTGGGCCTGCTGCTGCTGGTCGGGCCGAGCTGGCGGCTGGTGAAGACCATCACCGCCTTCACCCTGTCCCACAGTCTGACCCTGGCGCTGGCGGCGTTGGGCTATATCCAGTTCCCGAGCGCGGTGATCGAGGCGCTGGTGGCGCTCTCCATCGTCTTCGTGGCGACCGAACTGGCGCCTCGCCGCCGCGGCGACACGCTCGCCCGCCGGCAGCCCTGGCTGATCGCCTTTTCCTTCGGCCTGCTGCACGGCATGGCCTTCGCCGGCGCCCTGGCGGAGATCGGCCTGCCGGCCAAGGCCGCGCCCCAGGCGCTGTTCCTGTTCAACGTCGGGGTGGAGATCGGTCAGCTGAGCTTCATCGCCGCGGTCCTGGCCCTGCTCTGGCTGGTCCGCCGTACGCCGGCGCGCGGCGTGCTGGCGCGCCCGCTGGTGACCCGCTGGGCGCCGGCCTACGCGATCGGCGGCCTTTCGGCCTTCTGGCTGATCGAGCGGATATCAACCGCGGTCGGCGGGCCGGCCTAGGCCACGCCTTCCTTCAGGAGCTCGTCGAAGTAGGCGATGGTCCGCGTCACGCCTTCCTTGAGCTGGATGGTCGGCTCCCAGTCGAGGATCGCCTTGGCCTTGGAGATGTCCGGCTGGCGCTGGCGCGGATCGTCCTGCGGCAGGGGCCGGTGCTCGATCTTCGACTTCGAGCCGGTCAGCTCCAGCACGGTCTCGGCGAGCTGTTTCATGGTGAACTCGCCGGGATTGCCCAGGTTGATCGGGCCGGTGATCTCGTCGCCGGTGTCCATCAGGCGCAGGAATCCCTCCACCAGGTCGTCGACGAAACAGAACGAGCGGGTCTGCTGGCCATCGCCATAGAGGGTGATGACCTCGCCCTTCAGGGCCTGGACCACGAAGTTGGACACCACGCGCCCGTCGTTGGGGTGCATGCGCGGGCCATAGGTGTTGAAGATCCGCGCCACCTTGATGCGCAGCTTGTGCTGGCGGTGGTAGTCGAAGAACAGGGTCTCGGCGCAGCGCTTGCCTTCGTCGTAGCAGGAGCGGAAGCCGATGGGGTTGACGTTGCCCCAGTATTCCTCGGTCTGCGGATGGATGGTCGGGTCGCCATAGACCTCGCTGGTGGACGACTGGAAGATCTTCGCCCGCCGGCGCTTGGCCAGCCCCAGCATGTTGATGGCGCCGTGCACGGACGTCTTCGTCGTCTGCACCGGATCGAACTGGTAGTGGATCGGGGAGGCCGGGCAGGCGAGGTTGTAGATCTCGTCCACCTCGACGAAGAGCGGGAAGGTCACGTCGTGGCGCATCAGCTCGAAGTTCTGGTCGTCCAGCAGCCGTGACACATTGCGCCGTGTGCCGGTGTAGAAGTTGTCGACGCACAGCACCTCGTGCCCCTGGGCCAGCAACCGCTCGCACAGGTGCGAGCCGATGAACCCGGCGCCGCCGGTGACAAGAATCCGCTTCATGAGTTGGCTTTCGAAGGCTGCGCTGAGTGCGGGTGCACGATCTCAGATTCTATATCGCGCGGCGCGCTGATTTGAGCCGCGCTTTCGAGATGCACTCCGTCGGGAGGCCGACAAAGGACGGAAAATCCATAGCTTTGCAACAACGAGGCTTGGCCGTGCGTTCACAGGCTCGGCCGGAAAGGACGGGTCCGGCGCAGTTCACTTTGTGACTCGGGAAGGGACGGCTCGGGATGATGGAAAAAATCCGCGAATTGATCGAACAGCACGCCGGCTTGCCGCCGGGCGCCGGCGAGATCGCTGACGACACCGATCTCTATCGCGCGGGCATGAAGTCCTTCGCCTCGGTGCAGCTGATGCTGGCCATCGAGGAGACGTTCGAGATCGAATTCCCGGAGGAGATGCTCAATCGGGCGACCTTCCGCAGCGCCAGCGCCATCGCCCAGGCCGTGGAGCAGCTCTCGTCGGGGTCGATGGCCGCATGAAACCGCTCGGCGACGTGGCGGGCGCGAGCCTCGCCGAGCGCGTGCAGGCCGCGGTCGAGGCGGCCGCCCAGCACGCCGAAGCCGTTGACCGCGAGGGCCGCTTCCCGATCGAGGCCGTGGAAGCCCTGCGCGACAACCGCCTGATGGGGTTCGCCGTGCCGCCGGAGCTCGGCGGCGAGGGCGCGGGACTGGCCGACATCGCCCCGATCTGCACCACGCTGGGGACCGCCTGCGCTTCGACGGCGATGGTCTTCGCCATGCACCACATCTGCCTGGCGAACCTGATCGACTGCGGCCTCGAGAGCCCCTGGCATCGCGAGCTGATGCACCGGGCGACCACCGAGCAGCTGCTGTTCGCCTCCTCCACCACCGAGGCCGGGGTCGGCGGGGACCTGCGCCAGTCGATCTGCGCCGTCGAGGCGGACGGCGCGGCGTTCAACCTCGCCAAGGCCGCGCCGGTGATCTCCTACGGCGAGGAGACCGACGCCATCTTCGCGACCGCGAGGCGCGATCCGGACGCGCCCTCATCCGACCAGGTGCTCTGCGTCCTGCTCGCCGACCAGTACGAGCTGGAACGGGTTTCGACCTGGGACGCGCTCGGCATGCGCGGCACCTGCAGCCACGGCTTCCGCTTCAAGGCGACGGCGCCCATCGAGCAGATCCTGCCGCGGCCGTTCGCCGACATCGCCGCGGAATCGATGATCGCCGGCTCGCACATCCTGTGGTCCAGCGTCTGGTGCGGCATCGCGGCCGACGCCATGGCCAAGGCGCAGGCCTTCGTCATCGCCGAGGCTCGCAAGTCGCCCGGTTCGCCGCCCGCCAGCGCCACCAAGCTCGCCGAAGCCTATGCGAGGTTCCGCACCATCGAGGCGACGATCGCCGACGCGCTGGCCCGCTGGGCCGCCATGCGCGCCGCGCCGGAACGGGCCGCCACCGTGGGCTTCAGCCTGGCCATGAACGCCCTGAAGGTCTCGGTCTCCACCACCGCCCTGCAGGTGGTCGAGGACGCCCTGATGATCTGTGGCCTGCAGGGCTACAAGAACTCCGGCCCCTACGGCCTCGGCCGGCCCCTGCGCGACATCCATTCCGCGCGGCTGATGATCTCCAACGACCGGATCATGGCCGGCGCCGGCCAGATGATGCTGATCCAGCGCCCCGCCGCGGCCCGGAGGGCCTGACCCCATGGACGCGCAACCCAAGCTGCTGGACCAGATGATCGCTGCGGGTCTCCTGGTGCCCACTGGCGTCGACGGCCTCTACGGCCGCAGCGGCGTGTTCGAGGATGTCATTGCCCGCTTCGAGGCCCTGGTCACCGGAATCGGCGAGCCGGATGGCGCCGAGGTGCTGCGCTTCCCCCCCGGCATCTCCATGCAGCTCCTGAAGACCAGCGGCTACATGAAGAGCTTCCCGCAGCTCGCCGGCACGGTGCACAGCTTCTGCGGCGACGACGGTCAGCACGCCGCGCTGATCGAGAAACTCGACGCGGGTGAGGACTGGACGGGAGACCAGTGCTGCACCGACATCGCGCTCACGCCGGCCGCCTGCTACCCGCTCTATCCGATGCTGGCCGCCCAGGGGACGCTGCCGGCCGAGGGGCGGCTGTTCGACGTGCAGTCCTACTGCTTCCGCCACGAACCCTCGACCGACCCCTGCCGGATGCAGCTGTTCCGTATGCGCGAGTATGTGCGGGCCGGCACGGCGGAGCAGGTGCAGGCCTTCCGCGCCGGCTGGATCGAGCGCGCCAAGGAATTGATCGGAAAGCTGGAATTGCCGTTCGACGTCGTGCCGGCGAACGATCCTTTTTTTGGCCGCGCCGGCAAGATGATGAAACTTAGCCAGCGTGAGCAAGGTTTGAAGCTCGAAATGGTGATCCCCGTTGCCAATGCCCAGCCGACCGCCTGCCTGAGCTTCAACTATCACCAGGACCACTTCGCGAGCACCTGGGGGGTGCGGCTGGCGGATGGGACCCTGGCGCACACGGGCTGTGTGGGTTTCGGTCTGGAGCGGCTGGCCCTGGCGCTGTTCAAGCGTCACGGCCCGGAGGTGCAGGGGTGGCCATCGCGTGTCCGTGGCCTCCTGTGGGGTTGAGTTGAAAGCCTGTCTGCCGAGAGTGACCGTCGAGAGTTTCCGGCCCCACCGGCTTCACGGGCGGGACCGTTGCTGGACGGAGACCAACTGCTACATCGATCTGTGGATCGAGATCCTGCACGCGCTCGGGCTGCCCCCCGAGGCGGCGCTGGGCTTCACCGCGGCGCAGGACTTCGAGGGCGACCAGTTCACCTTCACCAAGTTCCCGCTGGAGGACCTGGAGACGCTCTATGGGCTGAAGGCCACGGAACTCGCCATCTACGAGCCGGTCGAGCAGCATGTGCTGCGCCAGATGGCCCGCAAGCGGATGTGCCTCGTGGAGGTCGATCCCTTCTTCCTGCCGGACACCGAGGGCACGACCTACCGCTTCGAGCACGGCAAGACGACGATCGCTGCGAACCGCCTCGACCCCGAGGCCCGGCGGCTCGAGTATTTCCACAACGCCAGCTACGCGGTGGCCGAGGGCGAGGACTTCGACGGCATCTTCCCCTCCTGGGAGGGCGGCCGCCCCGGGATGTGGCCCTATGTGGAATTCACCACCCTCGAGCCGGTCCGGCGGACCCCCGAGGCCTTGCGGGCGATCGCCTGGGAGCTGTTCGCCTGGCACATGACCCGCCGGCCAAGCGCCAACCCGATCCGCGCCTTCCAGGCCGCCGCGCCGGAGCAGATCGAGCGTCTGAACGGCTCCGAGCAGTCGTTCCACGCCTACGCCTTCCACAACCTGCGCCTGATGGGCGCCAACTTCGAACTCCTCGGCTCGGGCCTCGCCTGGCTGCAGGCCGACGATCCTCGCGCCCAGCTCTGCCGCCGGATCGCCGAGACGGCGAAGACGGCGCAGTTCCAGCTCGCGCGCACGGTGCTGCGCCGCAAGCTCGAGGGCTTCGCCCCGACCCTCGATCCCGCCGCCGAAGCCTGGGACGCGCTGTTCGACGTGGCCCAGGCGCGCGACGCCGCCTGAAACGCCCGATGACGCGTTAAGGCCGGATGGGGCCCATCAAGGGGATCACCGGAACGCGCGTCGTCAGCCTGGACGAAGGCTGGCGCCTGGCCCTGACCGCGCCGGGCGAGTGCGCCACGCCGGCCGAGGCCGGGGCGCTGGCCGACTGGATCCCCGCCCGCGCGCCCGGAACGGTCGCCCAGGCGTTGGAGGTCGCCGGGCGCTGGCGGCGTGACGCGCCCGAGCCGCTGCACGACAAGGACGCCTGGTGGCGGCTTGACCTTGCCGAAGGCGGCCGCCGGCGCCTGTGCTTCGACGGCCTGGCGACCCTTGCCGAGGTCTGGATCGACGAAACGCCGCTGCTGACCTCGTCGTCGATGTTCCAGCCGCAGGCGGTTGAGGTCGAGATCGCGCCGGGCGCGACCCTGTGGATCTGCTTCCGCGCGCTGGCGCCGCGGCTGGCCGCAAAGGGGCCCCGCGCCCGCTGGCGACCGTTCATGATCGAGGCCCAGGGGCTGCGGCTCGTCCGCACGACCTTGCTCGGCCACATGGGCGGCTGGTGCCCGCCGATCCATGCGGTGGGGCCCTGGCGGCCGATCCGGCTGATCGAGGACGGACCGGCGCGCGTGGCCGAGGTGAAGCTGCGGCCGACCTGGGGCGACGACGGCGCGACGCTGGGGCTGGAGGCGACGATCCACGGCCTGCCGGATGGCGCGCGCCTCGACTGCGCCGGCGCCTCGACAGCGCTGGAGTCGCTGGGCGGCGACCGTTTCCGGGCCCGCCTCCACTGTCCAGCCGCGCAACCCTGGCAGCCCCACACGCATGGCGACCAGCCACTCTATCCGGTGCGTGTCCGGGCGGGCGATATCGAGATCGACCTGGGCCGCACCGGCTTTCGCCGCATCGAGGTGGATCGTGAGGCCGACGGGCAGGGGTTCGCCCTGAAGGTCAACGGCGCGGCGGTGTTCGCCCGGGGCGCCGTCTGGGTCCCGCCGGACCTCGTGGGCCTGGTCTGCGACCGCGCCACGGTCGAGCCGATCCTGCGCCGGATGCGCGAGGCCGGGATGAACATGGTCCGGGTCACCGGCGTGGGGGTCTATGAGGGCCGGGCGTTCTTCGAGCTGTGCGACGAGCTCGGCCTCCTCGTCTGGCACGACTTCATGCTCGCCAATTTCGACTATCCCACGGGCGATCCGGGGTTCGTGGATCAGGTGCGCGCCGAGGCCGAGGCCTTCCTCGCGGGCGTGCAGGGATCGCCGTCCCTGGCCGTGCTCTGCGGCGGCAGCGAGGTGATGCAGCAGGCCGCCATGATGGGCCTCGCGCCCGGTAGCCTGGCGTGGCCGCTGTTCGACGATGTGCTGGCGCAAGCGGCCGAGCGGTTCGCGCCTGGCGTCGCGTTCGTGCCCAACACGCCGTGGGGCGGGCCGTTGCCGTTCGTGGCGAACCAGGGCGTCACCCACTACTACGGCGTCGGCGCCTACGAGCGGCCGCTCGGCGATGCGCGGGCCGCCGGCGTGCGGTTCGCCAGCGAGTGCCTGGCTTTCGCCAATGTTCCGCAGCCTCAGACCCTCGCCCACGCGCTGACCGCGCCGGCCGTCCACGATCCCCGCTGGAAGGCCCGCGTGCCCCGCGACCGCGGCGCGAGCTGGGACTTCGAGGACGTGCGCGACCACTATCTGCAACGGCTCTATGGCTGCGACCCCTACGCGCTGAGGCGCATCGATCCGGCGCTCTACCTGGACCTGTCGCGCAAGGTCAGCGGCGACGTCATGGCCGCGGTGTTCGCCGAGTGGCGGCGCGCCGCCTCACCGTGCGCGGGGGGGCTCGTCTGGTTGCTCAAGGACTTCGAGCCGGGCGCCGGCTGGGGCCTGATCGATGCCCTAGGAGAGCCGAAACCCTGCTGGTACGCCCTGAAGCGGGTGTTGCAGCCGCGGCAGGTGCTGCTGACCGACGAGGGCGTCAACGGCCTCGCCGTCCGTGTGCTGAATGAGCGGCCCGAGCCACTCGCCGCCGAGCTGCGGCTGGCGGTGTTCGGGGCCGAGCCCGGGCCGCTGATCGACGTGCGCCGCGCGCTGGAGCTGCCGGCTGGCGGCGCGGTCGAGCTCTCGGCCTTCGACCTGATCGGCCGCTTTTTCGATGTGTCCTACGCCTACCGCTTCGGCCCGCGGGCCCATGAGGCGGTGGCGGCGCAACTGATCGGGCCGGACGGCGACATCATCTCCGAGGCCTGCCACCTGCTCGCGCCGCCGATCGCGGGCGAGGGCGAGGTCGCGATCGCGCTGAGCGAGGCGGTCGAAGGCTGGACGCTCGCGCTCACCGCGCAGCGGTTGCAGCCCTATGTTCACATCGCCGATGCGGCGTTCGAGCCTTCGGACGACGGCTTCGTCCTGCTGCCCGGCGAGACGAAGCGGGTGCGGCTGTCAGGTCGGCAGCAGGCCGCGACCGGCCGGCCGCAGGGCGAAGCGCTCGCGCTCGGCGGCCGGGTCCTGGGCGGCTACGGCCTGGGCTGAGGTCTCCGGGCCGGCCAGCGCCGTCTCGCGGATCAGCGCCAGCAGGGCCTCGCGCGCCGCCCTCGGCGTCAGGGCGTGGTCCGCGCCCTCCAGGAAGCTCAGGCGCAGGTCGCCGTAGCGGCGCAGCCGGGCGCCCTCCGCGCCGAAGAACTGGCGGAACACCTCGTGCGCCTCGCGGTCGCGGCTGATCAGCAGGTTCACCCGCACGCCGCGCTTCTGCAGGCCGCCGAAGGTCTCGCGAATCTGCCGCCGCCGCTGGCGCGCCTGGCCTTGCAGGGTGGCGTGGGCGAGCGCGATCGACGCCGAGCCGAACTTGGCCAGCGCCACGTCGAGGTCCACATCGCCGCGCAGCCAGCGCATGAACAGCTTGGCGGGGTTGCGCACCTGTTTGCGGTAGTAGCCCACCTTCTCGCTGGCGGCGTCGAATTCCCCGCTGTTGTTCCAGATGTAGCGCAGCTGGTTGACCAGGATGATGTCGCTGATGCGCGGGTCCCGCGCGGCGGCGTTGAAAGCCGCGAAGGCGCCGGAACAGCGGCCAACCGGCAGGACGGGCCCCAGGCCGCGCGCCATCAGCCAGTCGAATCCGGCGCGGGCGTCATCGATGTGGCGTTCGTCATAGAGCTGGACGGACTCCCCGGTCAGCGGGCCGGCCGCGTCGCCCACGTCGCTGGCGTCCATGCGGAAGGAGGCGATGCCCTCGCGGGCCAGGGTTCGCGCCTGTTCCACCGCGCCGCGCGCCCAGCCGATATGCGGATCTCCCCCGGCGCCCAGCATCAGCACGGTGGCGCCGCGCCGCGCGCCGCGCGGCTCGCACAACACCCCGCACAGCCGGTGGTCGGCGCCGAAGCGGACGGTGGTCTCGACGAAGTCCGGCGCCTCCAGGATGGCCGCGGCAGGCTCAGACGGGCCGATCGGCGGCCCGCCGGCGCCCAGCGTCGTCGTCACCCAGTCCACCACTGCCTCCAGCGTCTCGCGCGGCGGACGGGCGACCGTCGGGTTGCCGATGGCCTGGTCGTAGGCGGCGTAGGAGGTTTCGCTCACCGCTCCGCCCAGTTCGTCCAGCCGGCGGACCAGCTTCAGCTCCGCGACCCGGCCGCGCAGGGCCAGGAGGGTCGGCGGCAGCCGGACGGCGCCGGCCAGCATGTCGAGGGCGGCGATCTCCTCGCGCAGGCCTTCGGGCAAGGCGAAGCCGGCGACCGCGCCCGGGGCGGTCGACCCGGTCTCCAGCTGCATGGCCTCGGCGACCGTCAGGCCCCAGACCGACAGCTCGCGCAGGTATTCCCGGCCGCGGACGATCGGGGCCAGCAGGGCGAGCCCCGCGGCGTCCAGCTCGGTCGCAACGGCCGCGGCCAGGCTGGCGCCCAGCCCTTGGCCGACCAGGACGATGTGTTTGGCCCCGGAGAGCGTCCGCAGCTCCTCCGCGGCGCGGCGGATCGAGGTCTTCAGGGTCTCCAGCGAAACCACGTCCTCGGCGTCGCCCAGGCTGTCGCCGGTTCCGGGATAGTCGAAGCGCAGCGTGGGGAAGCCGGCCGCGGCGAAGGCGTCGCCGAGCATCCGCCAGGCCCGCCGCAGGCACAGCGCCTCATATCCCCAGGGGCTGCAAAGCAGGACCGCGGTGCGGCCTTGGGCGGGGTGCAGCCAGCCCGCACAGCCGTCGAACGCGACCGGCCGAGCGATCCGATGAGCCGCCTCGGTTGCTTCCATAGTCCAGCCTCCGGGGGGCAAAACCATGAATCCACGGCAGAGTTCCGAAAACGGCCGGAAGATGGCGCCTTAACCTATGCTAGTCCGGCCTGGTGACGCGGCGTCAGCTTAGGCTTTCGGCCGCCGCGTGGCCCTTCGGCCGGGGTCGTTTGGCAGCCTTCGCGGCCGGCTTTCGGGCGCCCAGCCGCTCGATAAGGTGGTCGCCAACTCTCAGGGCGTTGGCGACCAGCGTCAGGGTCGGATTCACCGCCCCCACCGAGGGGAAGAAGCTGGTGTCGACCACATAGAGGTTGTCCAGCTGATGGGCCTTGCACCACGGGTCCAGGGCGGCGGCGGCCGGGTCCTTGCCGAACCGCACCGTCCCCGCCTGGTGGGCGGTGCCGTAGAGCGGCAGCAGGCTGTCGAACTGCAGGTGGTGCTGCGAGATCGGGTGGGCGTGGTCCACGAAGCCGTCCAGCGAGGCCTTCAGCTTGGCCACCAGCCGCTCGTGGCCCTCGAGGTTGTTGTAGGCGTAGTCGAGGTTGATCCGCCCGTCGGCCGACAGCCGGACGCGGTTCTGCGGCAGCGGCAGGTCCTCGGAGATCACCAGCATCGATAGCATCCGCTGCGCCAGCGCCTCGCTGATGACGTCGGGCACCAGGCCCGGCGGCAACCAGTCGGAGACCTGGCCTTCCAGCGTCTGGCCGGACATGTATTCCAGCAGCTGGATATGCCCCATGGGCAGGTCGTAGCCGCCGGCCGGATCGCCCCAGTAGAAGTCGTTCACAGCCAGGGTCTTCGGGAAGGTGACGTCGACCGCCGCCTCGGTCAGCGAGACCATGGCCGTCAGGGTGTGGAACATGTAGTTGCGCCCCACCTGGTCGGAGCCGTTGGCGAGGCCGTCGGGGTGCGCGGCATTGGCCGAGGCCAGCAGGACCGCCGCGCTGTTCGCCGCGCCGGCCGCCAGCACCACGATATCGCCGGTCCAGCGCTCCTCGCCCCCCTCGGTCTGGCAGACCACCTCGGTGACCGACTTGCCGGTCGGATCGGTCTCCAGGCGGATCACCTTGCGGCCGGTGAGCAGGGTGACGTTCTCGACGCCCAGCAGGGGCTCGATGGCCAGGGTCCGGGCGTCGGACTTCGCCTTCACCAGGCAGGGGTAGCCGCCGCAGGTCTTGCAGCGGATGCAGGGCGAGGTGACCGGATGGGCCTGGTCCAGATTGATCCCCAGGGGCAGGGAGAAGGGCTTCCAGCCTTGCGTCTCCCAGTGGGTCTTGAGCAGAGCCACGCCGGGGTCGTGATGCACGGCGGCGTAGGCGTAGGGCGGTTCGTCGCCGTGCTCGGTGGGATCCTCGCCACGAGCGCCGTGCACGCGCCAAGAGGTCTCGGCCTCGGCATAGTAGGGCGCAAGGTCGGCCAGGCTGATCGGCCAGGCGGGCGAGGTCCCACCGCCGTGCTGCACCTCCTCGAAGTCGCGGTCGCGCAGCCGCATGAGCGCCGCGCCATAGAAGGTGGTGTTGCCGCCGACCCAGTAGTGGGTGTTGGGCGTGAACGGCTTGCCGGTCTTATCGTACCACTTCTCTTGAGTTCGATATCTGTGCTGGACGAAGACCGCGCGCGGGTTCCAATTCTCCGCCTCGCGGGGCAGATGCTCGCCGCGTTCGAGGATCAGGATCGACTTGCCGGTGGGCGCCAGCCGCTGGGCGATCGTCCCGCCGCCCGCGCCGGAACCGATGACGATGACGTCGAAATGCGCCACGGCTCAATCCTCCAGATGGTACTTGGCCGCCCCGCGGCGGATCGCGGCGCCGACCAGGGATTCGGGCAGGTAGCGGAGCAGGGCGGCGGCCAGCTGGTTGTGCCAGCCGGGCACCACGACGACCTTGCCCCGCAGGTTGGCCGCGATGGCGATCCGGACGACCTCGTCCGCCGTCTGGAAGAAGCGCCGCGGCGCCTCGTCCATCATCGCCTGGGTGCCATTCACCTGCGCGAACTCGGTGAGGGTGAAGCCCGGACAGACCGCGGTCACCCGCAGACCCTTGGCGCGATACTCCGCGTCCAGCGCCTGGGAAAACTTGATCGCCAGGCTCTTGGCGCCCGGATAGAGGGTGTGGCCGGCGGCGCCGGGCGCAAAACCCGCCAGCGAAGCGACGTTGACGATCGCCCCGCCGCCGCGCTCGACCATGCCGGGGATCACCCCGTAGGCCAGGCCGCAGGCGTTCACCACCAGGGTCATCAGGAAGTCCCGTTGCCGCGCCCAGGGCACGCCGGTGAAGCTCTGGGCGATACCGAAGCCGGCGTTGTTGACCAGCACGTCGACATGGCGGCCGCGGGCTTCGATGGCGGCCAGGATCGGCGCTTGGGCGTCCAGCACGGCCAGGTCGGCGGGAATGGCGAAGGCCTCGACGCCGTGGGCGGTCGTGAGCTCAGCGGCCAGCGCCTCCAGCCGGTCGCCGCGGCGGGCGACTAGCGCCAGGTCATGACCGCGCGCCGCATAGGCCCGCGCGAACGCGGCCCCGATGCCGGCCGACGCGCCGGTGACCAGGGCGAGCGGCCGCAACTCTGATGTCATGTCGAGGCCCGCTCCCGGATTCGCCGGCACTGTGCGGCCGGCGCAGGCGAGCGGTCAAACCCAGGCGGAAACTAAGCCCGGCGGCGGACCGTCTCGGGGGTCAGCCGGCGGCGCACGGCGAGCGCGCCGAAGAAACTGGCCAGCAGCACCGGCCCGAAGGTGAAAAGCGGATGCAGGGTCGCGAAACCGAGCGGTCCGTCGAACGCACTGAGGTGGGTCATGCCACATCTCCCTCACGGCGGAGCGACGCCCATCAATGCGCGCCGTCACAACCATCAGACAACGCGCGGGGCGCACAAACGATTAACGCGCCATGACAGGCGATCCGTCGCTTGGCGCCTGCGACTTCACCATCGGCTGCCCTTCACGTGTCACGAAACGCGCAGATCGGGCTGGACGGACGCCGCGCACCCCGCGACGCTAGGGCCGAACGGGGCGGACCTTCGGCTTGGCGACACAGCAGGACATCGACAACCGGATACCCATCACCGGGGCCCTGATGCTGGCCACGCTGATGAACACCCTGGATTCGACGATCGCCAACGTCGCGCTGCCGCACATCCAGGGCAGCGTCTCGGCGGCCCAGGACCAGATCACCTGGGTGCTCACCTCCTACATCATCGCCACCGCGATCATGACGCCGCTGTCCGGCTGGCTGTCCCAGAAGATCGGCCTCAAGCGGATGCTGCTGATCTCGGTGGGCGGCTTCACGGCCGCTTCGATGCTGTGCGGCATCGCAACCAGCCTGCCGGAGATCGTCTTCTACCGCCTCCTCCAGGGGATCGCCGGCGCTTCGCTGATGCCGCTCTCGCAGACGGTGATGCTGAACCTCTATCCGCAGCGGCTGATCCCGCGCGTGATGAGCATCTGGAGCGCCGCGGTCATCCTGGGACCCATCGTCGGCCCGACGCTCGGCGGCTGGATCACCGAGAACCTCACCTGGCGCTGGGTCTTCTACATCAACCTGCCGGTGGGCATCCTGGCCTTCCTCGGACTTTGGACCTTCATGGGCCACGACGAGGGCGGGCGGGAGCGGCCGTTCGACTTCCTGGGCTTTGGCGCCCTGGTCATGTTCGTGCTCGGGTTCCAGATCCTGGTCGACCGCGGTCCCAGCCAGGACTGGTTCTATTCCAAGGAAATCTGGGTCGAGGCGGTGATGGCCGCGATCGGGCTGTGGATGTTCGTCCTGCAGACGGCCACCGCCAAGGACCCGTTCTTCCACCGCGACTTGGTCAAGGACCGGAATTTCGTCGGCACGACCATCTTCGGCTTCTTCGTGGGAGCCTTGCTGTTCTCCACAAGCGCGCTGCTGCCCTCGTTCATGCAGAACCTGATGGGCTATTCGGCCATGCAGAGCGGCATCGCCAGCATGCCCCGCGGCCTGGGGTCGCTGATCTCGTTCCTGATGATCCCTTTCCTGGTGCAGCGGTTCGGGGCGCGGCTGGTGCTGTTCTCGGGGGTGCTCATGAACGTCTGGTCGACCTGGATGATGGGCCAGTTCAATCTCTCCATGACCGCTGAGCCGATAATGCTGGCGGGCTTCATTCAGGGGCTCGGCACCGGCCTGATGTTCGCGCCGCTGAACACCTTGGGCTACGCGACCCTGAATCCGCGCCACCGCACCGAGGGGACGATCGTGGCCACCATGGCCAGAAGCCTGGGCTCCAGCGCAGGGATTTCGGTGGTGCAGGCCATGCTGATCCGCGACAGCGCCATCGCCCACTCGCGGCTCACCGATCACATCGGGGCCAATCCCTCGCTCCTCGGGGGACTGCCGCGGATCATGGACCCCGCCACCAGCGGCGGCCTGCAGATCCTCAACGGCGAGGTCACCCGCCAGGGCACGATGGTGAGCTACGACAATGTGTTCAGCTGGATGGCGCTGAGCGTGATGCTGCTGGCGCCCTTGATCCTGATGCTGAAGCCCGCGCCGCGCATCCCCATGGACCGCGAGCCCGCCGTCGACTGAGGCGAGGCCCGTGCGGGGCTCAGAGCGGCCGGATCAGCCGGGCGTCGGAGAAGCCGATCTGGGCCACGCGAGCGCGCAGGCGCTCGGCCGAGCCGGCGTCGCGCGGACCAGGGACGATCACCCGGTAGAGGGTCTCGGCGCCGCGCGAGACGGGCTCGATGACCGCCGCGCCCGCGGGCTGCAGCATGCTGACGGCGTGATGGGCGTTGGCGAGGCTCGCGAAGGCGCCGGCCTGCACGCGAAAGGCATGCATCGTGGCGGCAGGCGCCGCGGGCTGGGCCTTGGGCTCGGGGGCGGCGTGCAGGGGGCGAAGCGCCAGGGCCGCGGGGTGGCTGTCGGCGACGCGGATGATCTCGGGCGGCGCGGCGACGGGCGGCGGGGTCGGGGCCGGCGACGGCCTGGCCTGGGCCAGCACGGTCGGCGCGGCCGGCTGCACCGCAGCGGGGAGGCGGCGGGGGGCGCCGCGCAGGGCGTAGCGCAGCGTCGGCCGCTCGTTGTAGGCCACTACGGGGGCGAGGTAGCGCATGCGGATCAGCAGCGGCTTGCCGGGATCGGCGCCCAGCGCCTTCGCCGCCTCGGGGCTGAGCCGCAGGATGCCGTCGCCCATGGGCGCCTTGTCGTCGATCCGGACGGTGATCACCTCGCCGCCGGCGACGTTGGTCACCTGCACGCGGGAGGGCACGGGCAGGCCGAGGTTGGCGGAGGCGACGCCGGTGGTCTCGGCGCCCTTGCCGGTCGGATGGCGGCCAAAGTGGCGTGACCACCAGGCGCGCAGGCCGTGGCGCTCGGGCTGCCAGGTCGCGAAGCCCATCTTCACATAGGCCACCGGCTGCCGTTGGACGTACCAGACGGAATGGGGGCCCGGCGCCACGCCGCCGGAGATGTCGCCGATCTGGGCCTTGAACAGGGCGGCCGCGCCGCCGCCTTCGGGTTGCGAGGTGGCGCAGGCGGCCAGCAAGACGCAACCCGCCACGACGGTCAGGGCGCTTCGCGCGCCGACGGGTCCTCGATGGGCCGAGCCCATGGTTTTCCTCCGGACGCGCGCATCCCTGCCGCGTCCATTTGGGCCATCCTGACCCTTCAAAGTTTTCTTTAAGGTAAACAGAGGCTTGCGTTCGCCGCGCCGGATGCAGCCCCCAGGTTGTCGCGCCTGGAGAGCATCGCAACCCATGGTCGCGCGCACCAAGCTTCCCGCAGGAAGTGTGGCGTCCGTTGCGCCTGGTCCGGTTGCGCCGCGCGTTCGCAGCCTGTTTTTCCGACGCGGCGCCCGGAAAACGGGCTTTGTCGGGCTCACGCAAGAAGCAGATGATCCCCCCTTTCCGCCGGGCGCCCCCTGGGCTATGCGCCCCGCGGATATGCCCGACGTGGTGGAGCGCCTCGTGATCAAGACCGGCCCGCATCTGAAACAGGCGCGCGAAGCGCTGGGCTGGACGCCGCTCGACCTGGCGCGCGCGCTCAGGCTGGCCGGCGGCGACAAGCAGGGCGAGAAGCGCGTGCTGGAGATGGAAGCCGGCAAGCGTGACATTTCCGGCCCGGTGACGGTGGCGGTGGAAAGCTTCCTGCACGGCTATCTGCCCGTCGGCTTCAAGCCGGCGCAGGGCGCCGCGGCCCCCGACTAGCGGTACGGCGGCCTTGGGATCGAAGCCTGGGCGGCGCGCAAGGCGTCCGACCAGCGGTCGTTGAGCTCGCGGTAGTAGTCGTCGTGATCGTCGATCCGGTAGATCAGCTCGGCCCGGCACTGGCCCGAGCGGGCCTTGACCATGTCGATGGGCAGGCCGACCGCCAGGTTCGAGCGCATGGTCGACGAGAAGGAGATCAGGGCGATCTTGACCGCCTCGTCGAGCTCAGTGTCATAGGTCAGGGCGCGGTCGAGGATCGGTTTGCCGTACTTCACCTCGCCGATCTGCAGATAGGGCGAGTCCTGACCGCACTCGATGAAGTTGCCGGCCCCATAGACCAGGAACAGGCGCGTGGGCTCGCCGCCGACGCTGCCGCCGACCAGCAAGGTGGCGTCGAAGTTCACGTCCTCCTGCTTCAGGCCTTCCATCTCGTCGCGGGTGAAGCGGAGCGCCTGGCCGAGCAGATAGGCCGCGCGGTGGATCGAGGGCGCCGTCTGGATCGATTCCGTCTCGCCGGTGTCGGGCGCGAGGATGCCGAGCGTCGCCCGCTCCATGGCCGTCTGGGTCGTCGACAGGCTGCCCGCCGAGGCGACGGCGATCAGCCGCTGGCCGTCATTGCCGAAGATTCTGAGCTTGCGATAGGTCGAGATGTTGTCCACGCCGGCGTTGGTCCGCGTGTCGGCCAGCATGGCCAGCCCGTCCTTCACCAGAAGCCCGACGCAATAGGTCAATGGTCCTCGCCCTACTCCTGGCGCTGGAGGCCGACGTCGCGCGCCTGCACCGACACGCTCAGCCGTTCCTCCCCGCCGCCCCGCCGCGCGCCGCGCATGGGCGCCGCATCTAGGTAGTCGAGTCCCACCGCCACGCGAAGATAGGAGTCGTCGGCGCCGACGCCGTTGGCCGCATCGAAGGCCACCCAGCCGAGGTCGGGCACGAAGGCCTCGGCCCAGGCGTGGGCGGCGTCCTGGGCGTCGGTCTCGGGCCGCGCCAGGTGGCCGGAAACGTAGCGGGCGGGAATGCCGATGGTGCGGGCCGCGGCCACGAAGATGTGGGCGTAGTCCTGGCAGACGCCGCGCTTGTGAGTGAAGGCCTCGACGGCCGGGGTGGCGACATTGGTGGCGGTGACGTCGAAGGCCATCTTGTCGTGCAGGCGCGCCATGAGCGCGTGCAAACGGGCCAGCGGCTCGCCCTGTTCCGTGGCCGCCGCCCAGTCGCGGATCGCGTCGTCGGCGGCGGTGAGCTCGGTGGTGCGCAGGAAGACCGCCGGCGCGAACGGCTCCAGGGCCCCGCGCACCACGCCGGCGGTGTCGCTCACCTCGGCCTCGCCGGTGACCCGCAGGGTGAGCGAGGTCACCGGCTGGTCGGCGGAGAAGATGTGCAGGCAATTGCCGAACGCGTCGCGCCGCTCGCGCAACACGCCGTCCACGTCGACGTCGACCCGCCAGTGGATCACCCGCTGGCCGTCGTGGGCCGACGGCGAGACGCGCAGCGCCTGGACCACGCCCTCGGCCGGGAACTGGTAGTCGTAGGTGGTGGCGTGGTGGACCCGGATACGCATCAGAAGAGGAACTGCTCGGCTACGGCCGCGCCCAGGCGGTTGTTGTCGCCGAGGAAGCGGTCGATGAACTCGTGCAGGCCGGAGGCGAAGACCTGGTCGATGTCGGTCCCCTCCAGGCCGAGCTGCACGGCGCCTGCGACCCGGTGGGCAGGCCCGCGACGGCCGGAGCCTTCGCCCAGGTGGTCCAGCAGGGCGACGATCTCGCCATAGCAGGAGGCGAGGGATCGCGGCATCTGGGTGTTGAAGATCAGCAGATCAGCCACCAGCCAGGGCTTCACCGTGTCGCGATAGACCCAGCGGTAGGCGGTGAGCGCCGAGACCGTGCGCAGGATGGTCGCCCACTGGAAGTAGTCCAGGCTGCCGCCCACCGCCTCGTCGCGCGGCAGCAGCAGGTGGTACTTCACGTCCAGCAGGCGGGCGGTGTTGTCGGCCCGCTCCATGGCCGCGCCGAGCTGCAGGAACCAGTAGGCGTCGTCGCGCAGCATGGTGCGATGCGCCGAGCCGTCGAAGGCCAGCACCGCGCGGCGGACCATCTCCACCAGTTCACTGGCCCGGGCGCGGGAAAGCCGGGGGCCGGTGAACCGCTCCACCTCATGCCAGGCGCCGTTCAGGGATTCCCAGGCCTCGCGCGTCAGCGCCGTGCGCACCGCCCGCGCATTGCCGCGGGCCCGCTCCAGGCAATTGCGGATCGAGGACGGATTGGCGGCGCCGATGGTCAGGAACGGCGTGATGTTGAGTTCGGTCGGATCGAGCCCGGTGTCGGCGAAGGCCTCGGCCACGCCGGCGGTGGCCAGGGCGCCGGTCCAGGCGGTGGGGTCGCCGCCGTAGGTCGAAGGCAGGCTCGCCAGGCGCGCCGTGGCGTCCACCAGCCGGCAGACGAAGTCGGCGCGCTCGATGTAGCGCCCGGTCCAGAACAGATTGGCCGCGGTCCGCGACAGCATCCGCATGCCTAGCCCGACACCCAGGTGTCCTTGGTGCCGCCGCCCTGGCTCGAGTTGACTACCAGGGAGCCGGGAGCCAGGGCCACGCGGGTCAGGCCACCCGGAACCACTCTCACGCCGCTGGCGCCGGTCAGCACGAAGGGCCGCAGGTCCACATGCCGCGGCTGGATGCGGCCGTCCGACAGGGTCGGGCAGGTGGACAGCGCCAGCGTCGGCTGGGCGATGAACTTCTCCGGCGCGGCGCGCAGCTTGGCGGCGAAACCGGCGATCTGCGCCTTGGTGGCGTGCGGCCCGACCAGCATGCCGTAGCCGCCGGAGCCGTCGACCTCCTTCACCACCAGCTCGCCCAGGTGCGCCAGCACATGGGAGAGATGGTCCGGCTCGCGGCAGCGCCAGGTCGGGACGTTGGAGAGGATCGGATCCTGGCCCGAATAGAAGCGGATGATCTCGGGCATGTAGCTGTACATGGCCTTGTCGTCGGCGACGCCGGTGCCGACCGCGTTGGCGATGGCCACCTTGCCGGCAAGGTAGGCGGTCAGCAGGCCCGGCACGCCCAGGGTCGAATCCGGACGGAAGAACAGCGGGTCGAGATAGGCGTCGTCGATCCGGCGGTAGATCACATCCACCCGGCGCGGCCCCTCGGTGGTGCGCATGAACACGCGGTCGTCGCGCACGAAGAGGTCGGCGCCCTCGACCAGTTCGACGCCCATCTTGTCGGCCAGGAAGCTGTGCTCGTAGAAGGCCGAGTTGTGCGGCCCCGGCGTCAGCACCACGATGCCGGCGTCGCCGTCCGCGCCGTCCGGCGACACCGAGCGCAAGGTCTCCAGCAACAGGTCGGGATAGGTTTCCACCGGGGCGACCTGCGAGCGCTCCAGGAGCTCGGGGAACAGCCGCAGCATCATCTCGCGGTTCTCGAGCATGTAGGAGACGCCCGAGGGCGTGCGCGCATTGTCCTCCAGCACGTAGAAGTCGTCGGGGCCGGTGCGCACCAGGTCGATGCCGGCGATGTGCACATAGACGCCCTGCGGGGGGACGTGGCCCGCCACCGCCAGCTGGTACTGCGGATTGCCCATCACCAGCTCCGTGGGGACGATGCCGGCCTTGAGGATTTCCTGGCTGCCGTAGAGATCGGCCAGGAGCAGGTTCAGCGCCTCGACCCGCTGGATGAGGCCGCGCTCCAGCCGGGCCCATTCCGCGCCGGTCAGAACGCGAGGCACCACGTCGAAGGGGATCAGCCGCTCGGCGCCCTCGGCGTCGCCGTAGACGCTGAAGGTGATGCCGGTCCGGCGGAACAGAAGCTCGGCCTGGGCCTGGCGCGTCTGCAGGATGTCCGGCGGCGTCTCCTCCAGCCAGCGGCGGATCTCGCCATAGGCCTCGCGCGGGTCAGACCCGGTCCAGCCGCTCATTTCGTCGAACGAGTCCGCCATGGACGGCGACGCACCTCCCAGCTCCAGCAAGAGCTAAACGCCGCATCCCGCACAGGGAGCCCGCCCGCCGCAGCCCATCGGCCGACAAGCTGCCCCAATTTCAGGCGCTTGTGACCGGACAATCGGCGCCCGCCGGGAGCTCGGCCTAGCGGCGGAAGAAGTAGATCGCCGCGACGCCGGCCGCGGCCCAGAACAGGCCGCCGAGCGTCAGGGCGATGGCCATGCCCGCCTGGGCGCCGGACTTGTCCCGCGCATCGGGCAGTTCGGGGCCCGGCGCGACCTGGACCAGGGCGCCGCGACGCGGCGCGCGTTCGGCCCGCAGGTCGAGATCGGCGTTGGCGGCGGGATTGGAGCGGCTGCCCATGGCCGGCAGTATGAGCGCCGCGGCGCGCCGCAGCAACGGCTCAGAGCAGATCCTCGATGCGGATCGGCGGCTTGCGGATGCGTCTTCCTGTCGCGTGGACCACGGCGTTGGCCGCCGCGGCGTCGACCCGAAGGCTCAGGCGCCCAGGCCGACCACTTCGCGGTAGGTCGGTTGCGGATTGGCCGCGATGGCGCGTTGCCGGGCGCTCAGCGTCTCCCGGGCCTTCACGTGCGAGACCACCGGGTAGAAGCCGCAGAGCAGCGCCAGGAACAGGCCCACGCCGCCTTCCCGCCAGCCGGCGCGCAACAGGTAGCTGCGGCAGAAGGCGCCGACGCCGGCGGCCACGGCCGGCGCCAGGGCCCCGGCGTCGTAGGCGTCGGCCAGGTCCTCGCCGCGCAGCGCGGTCAGGCGGTTGAAGCTCTCCACGAGGTCGTTCACGTCGCGCCCAGCCGCGCGACGGATCGCCCCCTTCAACGCGCCCGCCGACCGCCCGGCGACCACCTGACCGGGATCGCGCCGGCGCGCCTGCCACTGCTTGACGCCCGGCCGGTAGAGACGCACCGCGCTCATTTCGCCGAGTCCCCCGACCCAGCCCTGCCGAATGGCGTCATCGCCCAGGTAGTTGTGCACCGGGATCTGGAAGTAATCGCCCTGCGCGCCCAGCTTCAGCGTGGCCCGGATTTCCCAAGCCAGCGCGGAGTCCACCCGCTCGTCCGCCTCGATCTCCAGAACCCAGTCGCCGGTGCAGGCCGCGAGGCCCGCCATCCTGCGCTGATTTTCCAAGGGGAAGATGCCGGTGGTCACGACCGCGCCGGCGCGCCGCGCGATCTCGAGGGAACGGTCGGTGCAGCGATCGGCGATCACCACGATCTCGTCGCAGAACGAAAGCCCGCGCAGGCATTCCGCCAGCCGGGCATCCTGATTCTGCACGCAAACCAGCGCTGACAGCCTAACCCCCACGATCCGTCCTCCCGTGGCCGGACAACTCGCCCGTACCCGTAAGACGGCGCCCTGGGGGCTCGCCCCCCAGTCAAGCTTCCAGATTTGGTTAGTAGTTCGCGGCCAGGCGCAGACCGATGGTCCGCGGCCGCTGCGGGGTCGACTGACGCACCTGTCCGAAGGTGAACGGATTGCCGTAGGCGAAGGTGTCGCCGGCGGCGTTGGCGGGATTGGTCACGAAGAGGGTGGCGTTCCAGCCCCGGCCCGCCACCTGGGCGGACAGCTTTGTGCGGGCGTACTCCCCCTGCGGCGAGCTGAGGGCCGCGTCGAACGAAAGCGCAGATCGGCCGACATAGCTGGTCTCGCCCATCAGCCGGAAGGTCAGGTTGCGGGGCAGGGGATGCGCGTACATCACCAGCAGCCCCGCCGAGAACTTGGGGACGCCGGGGAGGCTGGCGACCACCGGGTCGCCGTTGGCGAAGTCGGGATTGGTGTGGGTGACGCGCGAGTTCGCCAACAGGGCGTTGGCCTGCAGCGAGAGGCCCGCGCCGACGTCCCAGCCGATCTCGCTTTCCAGCCCGACCACGTCGGAGTCGCCGACATTGGCCGTGTAGGGCAGGCCGGAAGGGCGGTACTGGTCGGTCTGGATGTTTTTCCACCGGTCGAGGAAGACCGCGCTGCGCAGGGTCAACCGGCGGTCGAGCAGGTTGAGCTTCAGCCCCACCTCGTAGTTGGTCAAACGGTCTGGCGAGAAGGCGATGCGGCTGGGCTTGATCTGCAGGAAGCCGCCGGAATTGAATCCGCCCGGCCGATAGCCCTCGGAATAGAGCCCATATAGCAGAGCGCCGGAGCGGAATTCGTACTGCAGCGAGAGCTTGGGAGAGAAGCCGCGGAAGCTGCGGGCGCCCTGGAAGTCGCGCGACACCCCGCCGGGGAAGGTCGCCAATATGAGGGCGGAGGTCTTGACGTCGCTGCTGAACAGCCGGCCGCCGAGCGACGCCGTCCAGCCGGACCGGAAATCGTAGGAGGCCTCGCCGTAGGCCGCGACCTCACGCACCCGGTCGCGACGGCTCTCGCTGTAGATCCGGTGCAGCGGCCCTGCCGGCGCCTGAGTGTCGAGTGCCGTGGGGGTCTTCTCGATCGTGGCGATGCTCTCGATGCCCGCGAGCCAAGTGAAAGGACCGGGCCGGGAGGAGCGCAGGATGGTGTCGGTCGAGACCATGTTGATGCGGGCGCCCTCCGAATAGACCCCCAGGTCCGAGGGATCCGCCCCCAGTTGGTTGAGCACGGTCGAGGCGTCGTACTGGCTGGAGAACACGTGACTGATGAAGGCCACCGTGGAGCGCATCACGGCCCAGCCCAATTCGCCGCGCAAGGTCGCGCTGGCCTCCGCGAAATCGTTCTTGTGGCCCTCCCGCACGCGGCTCAGCCGCTCGGTCGTGCTGAGTCGGATGGCGGCGCTGTCGCTGGGCGTGGTGTAGGAGGTGTCGGCTGACCGCAACCGCTGGGCGGAAAGCGAAAGGTCCAGCTGCCAGGCGTCGGTCGGCTGCACTCGCAGGGCCGCGCGGCCGCCGTCGCGGACGGTGCGGTCGACGTTCGACAGTCGCAGGGTGGCGTTGTCGATGAAGCCCCCCTGCACCTCGCGGTAGCCGACCATCCGCACGGCCGCCACGTCCGTCCAAAGCGGCAGGTTGGCGTAGCCTTCGATCTCGTTGGTGGGCGAGCCGCCGTAGGTGACGGCCGTCAGGCCGGCGACGCCGAAGGCAGGCGCGGTCAGATCCGGCTTGCGGGTGACGATGCGATAGACGCCGCTCAGCGAGCCGGAGCCGTAGAGCGCGCCCTGCGGTCCTCGCACCACCTCGATCCGCTCGATATCGACGAGCTGCAGGTCCGGGTCGGGAGCGTTGTAGTTGACCGGTGCGTCGTCGAGATAGCTGCCGACGGCAGATCGCGCTCGGCCGGTGAAGGCGCCATCCGACAGGCCGCGCAGGATCAGCTTGTCGCGGCCGGGGCCCAGGTTGGTGGTCAGCACGCCCGAGAGCTGACCGGTGGCCTGCAGGACGTCGGCCGTGCCGGTGAGCTCTATCTGGTCGCGCGGGATCACGGTGACCGAGGCGGGCAGGCGGCTGGTGCTGGCCGGCCGCTTGGTGGCGGTGACCAGCAGCTCGGCCACCAGGGTTGCGGCGCGCACCGGCTCGACGGCGCGGGTGTGGACGGGCTCGGAGATGCGCACCGTGCGGGGGTCGAGGATGCGGTAGCTGCAGGGCGCGCCCGCCAGCAGCCGGCGCAGCGCTTCATCGAGGGTGAGCGCGCCGGTGACGCCGGCCTGGCCCACGCCGCCGCAAGCCGAGGTGCCGATGACCGAGACGTTCGCCTGGACGCCCAGCTCGATCAGGGCGTCGGCGTAGGGCCTGGGGGGAATCGCGAGGCGGTATCGCGCCTCAGACGCAAGCGCCCGCGGCGCGGCGAGGCCCAAGGCCAGCCCGCAGAGCATGCCGCCGAGTTGCAGCCCCCGTCTTGGTATCGCCCCGGATCCCCATCAGCGGTTGGGCGTCTCGTTGCGCTTCAAAGTGACGCCCCCGTCAGAGGGTACCGTGTGGGCAGAAACCAGCAAGGCCAAGCGACGAACAACCGCATCCTCGCTGTCGACGATGAAGACGCCCGAAACCGGCGTCGCCGCCAGCGCCGGGTCGGCGATCCGGATGGGCTTGGCGAATTCGGCGTTCAGGTCGGCCACCACGATCGACAGCGGTTGATCGCGATAGACCAGCCGGCCGGAACGCCACCCGAGCGCCTGGTCGGGCGCGGCGGCCGCGACCTGGGCGCTGATCGCGCCCTCCTGGTGCTCCAGCCGCTGGCCCGGATGCAGGCGGAAGGTCTGCCCGGACGCGCCGTCGGCGGGCAGCACCTCGACCGTCCCCCGGGTCACCGTCACCGACAGGTGGCCGGCGCGATGGCGGACGTCGAACTGGGTGCCGACCACCCGCACGGTGCGGTCGCCCGCGGCGATCAGGAACGGCCGGCGCGAGTCGTGGGTGACGTCGAACACCGCCTGGCCCTCGGCCATGGTCACTTGGCGCTCGTGGCGGCCCAGGGTGACCGAGAGCCGGCTTGAGGCGTCGAGATCGATCTTGCTGCCGTCGGCGAGGCTCACCGTGCGGTGCTCGCCCGTGCCGGTGGCATAGGCCGCGGTCGTGGTCGAGACCATCATGGCCGGCACGATCAGCGCCGCGGCGAACGCCGCCGCCGCTGCGGCGCCGGCCGCATAGTAGGGTCGCCGGAAGGCCAGGACACGTCCGGGCCGGCGCGTGCGCAGCCCCTCGCGCACGGCGGCCGCATTGGTCTCGAACTCCTGGTCGATCGCGAGCGCGGCGTCATAGGCCGTAGCGTTGCGGTCATCGGCCTGCAGCCAGGCGTCGAAGGCCAGCCCATCGGCGCCGTCCAGATCGCCGGCCTGCAGCCGGATGACCCAGTCGGCGGCCTCCGCCATTCGGTCTTGATCGCGCCCAGCGCCGGTCATCGGACGTCCTTATGCGCGCCAAAAAGCGCGCCTGTTACATGTGAAGACGGCGCCGGTCCGCCGCGCCCCCCGGTCCCTGGCGGCCGCAAATGGATCAACGGCCCAGCCTCGCGGTCAGGTTCTTCAGGGCGGCGCTGATGTGCTTCTCCACGGACTTCACCGAGATTCCCATGGCGAGGGCGGTGTCGGCGTGACTGCGCCCCTCCAGCTTGTGCAGGGTGAAGGCCCGCTGCATCTGCGGCGGCAGCTCCGCCACCGCCTCGACGAGCTGACGCAGCCGCTGACGCGAGGCGGCCGCCTCGTCGGCGGGGGGCTCCTGGGCGATATCCTCGCCGGCGATGGTCGTGTGCACGGCCCCGCGCCAATGGGCGTCGCGGGCGCTGGCGCGGGCCTCTCCGCGGGTGCGGTCGACCATCAGGTTCGTGGCGATGCGGTAGAGCAGGGCCGCGGGGTTCTCCGCGACCTCCCCGGGGGGGCGGCCGGCGACCTTCAGATAGAGCTCCTGCGCCAGGTCCTCGGCGGCGGCGTGCGAGCCGGTGCGCGCGGCGAAGAAGCGGATCAGGTTGGCGCGCCTGGCCAGATAGGCCTCGACGAGCGGATCGTCGCCTGCAGGGCTGCCCGGACCGGAAGAAGGCGGTGACACGGGCTTGGTTTGCCCCATTCGCGGGGCTGCGCCAACTGAGGCGCTGCGGCGCGCCCGTGCTAGCTTTGCGCCGTGTCGATCGAATCCCAATTCGCCGAGGCCTACGCCGCCCACCAGAAAGGCGATTTCGCCAGGGCCGAGCGCGGCTACCGCGGCCTGATCCGCTCCAAGCCGATGGAGGCGCAGCACAATCTCGGCCTGGTGCTGGGCGCGATGGGCAAGTTCAAGGCAGCCGAGGCCGCGTTCCGCGGGGCCCTGGCGGCCAAGCCCAACCCCGGCAGCCGCTACGCCCTGGCCGAGCTGCTGTTGGCCGACGGTCGCTATGCGCAGGGCTGGCCGCTCTGGGAGGCGCGCCGCGAGCTGCCGGCGCTGCGTATTCCGCAACCGGACCTGCCGTTCCCGGAGTGGCGCGGCGAGGACCTGGCGGGCCGGCGGCTGCTGGTGTTCGCCGAGCAGGGGCTGGGCGACTCGATCATGCTCTCGCGCTTCTTCGCCCCGCTTCGCTCGCAGGGCGCCGAGATTATCTTCTTCTGCCCGCCGGAGCTGCACCGGCTGATGGCCAGGCTGGGCGTCGCGGTGGTGGGCGCCAACCCCGACCCGGAAGCGATCCGCTCCGACTACTGGACCCTGACGGGCTCCCTGCCGGTGCGCCTGGAGGCGACGCTCGAGACCCTGCCGCCGCCCAGCGATTTCGCGGGCTTGCCGATCGGCTCCGGCGGCGGGATCGGAGTGGTCGCCCGCGGCGCGGCGACCCACCGCAACGACCTGCACCGCTCGCTGTCGCTGCGCCAGGCCGACCGGCTGCTGAAATTGGGCCGCGACCTGACGCCGGAGGCCACCGGCGCCGAGGACTTCGAGGACACCGCCCGGATCATCGCCGACTTGGACCTGATCGTCTCGGTGGACACCTCCGTCGTCCACCTGGCCGGCTCGATGGGCAAGCCCGTCTGTGTGCTGCTGCCGGCCCGCGACACCGACTGGCGCTGGCTGCGGGGCCGCGACGACAGCCCCTGGTATCCGACCGCGCGGCTGTTCCGCCAGCGGGTGGCCGGCGATTGGGAACCGGCGCTGCGGCGGCTGGAGACGGCGCTGGCGAATCGCTAAACCGCGCGACGTCGCGGCCGGGCGCGCGGGCCAGGTCCTTGCGCCCCGCGCCATGTCTCATCCGTGATCGGAAGTCGCTGATCCAAAGGGGCTTTTGTGCGTTGTGGCAATTGATCCGGAGCAGCGCCGTCGCGTCCGGGTATGCAGCCGCTCGATCTGCATTTATGAACTCGTGTCAATGTCGGCCGCCCACGAGGGAGCGCGGGGCGGTCTGGGGCCAAGGAGCTTTTGAGTATGTCCGACCGCACCATCCCGGGACTCGAGCCTGCGCCTACGAAACACGCGCGGCTGATCCAATGGGTGCGTGAGATCGCCGAACTGACGGGGCCCGACAAGGTGGTCTGGTGCGACGGCTCGGAAGCGGAATGGAATGAGTTGACGCAGCAGCTGGTCGAGGCCGGCACGCTCAAACGGCTGAACCCGGCCAAGCGGCCGAATTCCTTCTACGCCGCCTCCGATCCGAAGGACGTGGCCCGCGTCGAGAGCCGCACCTTCATCTGCTCCGAGAAAGCGGAGGACGCGGGGCCGACCAACAACTGGCTCGATCCGACGGAGATGCGGGCCGATCTGAAGAGCCTGTTCGCCGGATCGATGAAGGGCCGCACGATGTATGTCGTGCCCTTCTGCATGGGCCCGCTGGGCTCGAAGATCAGCGCCATCGGCGTCGAGATCACGGATTCGGCCTACGTCGCGGTATCCATGAAGGTCATGACCCGGATGGGCAAAGCCGCCCTCGACCAGCTCGGCGAGGACGGCTTTTTTGTGCCGGCGGTGCACTCGGTGGGCGCGCCGCTCGCCGAGGGACAGGCCGACGTCGCCTGGCCGTGCAACGAGATCAAGTACATCGTCCACTTCCCCGAGACGCGGGAGATCTGGTCTTACGGCTCGGGCTACGGCGGCAACGCGCTGTTGGGCAAGAAGTGCTTCGCCCTGCGCATCGCCTCGGTGATGGCCCGCGACGAGGGCTGGTTCGCCGAGCACATGCTGATCGTCAAGCTGACCTCGCCGGACGGCGCGGCGCACTATGTGGCGGCCGCCTTCCCCAGCGCCTGCGGCAAGACCAACATGGCCATGTTGCAGCCGACGCTTGCGGGCTGGAAGGCCCAGACCATCGGCGACGACATCTGCTGGATGCGCTTCGGCGACGACGGCCGGCTCTACGCGGTCAATCCGGAGGCGGGCTTCTTCGGCGTGGCGCCGGGCACCGGGGCCAGCACCAACAAGAACGCCATCGACGCCCTGCACGCCAACTGCATCTTCACCAACGTCGCCCTGACCGATGACGGCGACGTCTGGTGGGAAGGCTTGACCGACAAGCCGCCGGCCCACCTGACCGATTGGCAGGGCGAGAGCTGGACGCCCGCCAGCGCCACGCCCGCCGCGCACCCCAACGCCCGCTTCACCGTGCCGGCCGCGCAGTGCCCGGTGATCGCCGCGGAGTGGGAAGACCCGGCCGGGGTGCCGATCTCGGCCATCCTGTTCGGCGGCCGTAGAGCCTCGGCGGTGCCGCTGGTGACCGAGGCTCGCGACTGGGCGCACGGGGTGTTCATGGCTTCCAACGTGGCCTCGGAGGGCACCGCGGCGGCGGAGAACAAGATCGGCGAGCTGCGCCGCGATCCCTTCGCCATGCTGCCGTTCTGCGGCTACCACATGGGCGACTATTTCGGGCACTGGCTGGCCATGGGCGCCAAGGCCGATCCGGCCAAGCTGCCCCGCATCTATTTCGTGAACTGGTTCCGCAAGGACGAGCGCGGCAAGTTCGTCTGGCCGGGCTTCGGCGACAACAGCCGGGTCCTGAAGTGGATCGTCGAACGGCTGGAAGGCCGCGCCGAGGCCAAGGAGACGCCGATCGGCCGGGTGCCGGCGCGCGGCAGCCTGGACGTCTCGGGCCTCGGCCTCACCGAGGCCCAGCTCGACCTGCTGCTCAGCGTCGATCCGGAGGTCTGGATGCAGGAAGCCGCGCTGATCAAGCCGCACTACGAGACCTTCGGCGACCACCTGCCCAAGGCCCTGTGGGCCGAGTACGAGGCCCTGTTGCAGCGGCTGAAGGCGGCCACGCGCTCGCCGGCCATGGCGGCGGCCGAGTAGCCGAGCTCAGGCGGCGGCCGCCGCCAGGAGCGGGCGACGCCGCGCGCGCGACTGGACGCGGACCAGCCAGTAGATCATGGCCAGCAAGGGCGCGACGCCCGCGAGGATCAGTATCGGCGAGCCGCGCAGCGGCGCTGGGAAAACCTGCGGCTGGCCGATGAAGAACGAGCCGGTGCCGAAGAACAGGGCGAAGCACATGCGCCACAGATGCCGCGCGAGCCGCTGTGGCCCGGAGACGCCGCCCCGCAGGATCACCCGCAAGTCGAAGCCCGCCGCAAGGGCCGCGAAGACGCCGATGAACAAGGCCGCCTGGTAGGGTACGCCGTCGATCATGCCGTGCGGGCTGTTGGCGCCGGTCCAGGCGAAGGCGCCCAGGGCGACCGTCGCCGCGGTCGCGGCCAGGAAGGCGCCGACCTCGAAGACGCCGACCGCATTGGGCGGGCGCCGGACCGTCACCCAGGCCGTGGTGATCAGATAGATGGCCAGGATCGCGCCGGGCACATTGGCCAGTTGCGGCAATAGCGGGGCGGTGATCGCCGCGATGGTCATGGCGACCAGCATGCCGATCATGAACAAGTCGCCGGCCAGCCGGTGCAGGCGTCCACCCTTGCGGACCATCAGGGCCGCGCCGCCGGCCACCACCGCGGTGATCCCGCCGCCGATATGCAGGGCGAGCGCGGTGTTGGCCGCGAGCTTCACCAGCAGGGGCGCGTCGGGGCTGATCTGAATGATCACGCCGCGGCTCCGGCCATGTCTGGGCGGGTGCGGGCGGCGCGGCGCAGCGCCGGGACGATCCGCACGCGGACCATCCAGAAGGCCATCAGGCCAACGACCACCAGGGCCGGGATGATCAACCAGGGCGCACCGCGGATCGCCTCGGGCTGGGCCTTCGGCTGGGCGGCGAAGGAGCCCCAGGCGATGGCCAGCGCCAGGCTCATGCGCCACAGGTGGCGGGCGACGCGGCGGGGTCCGGCGAGGCCGCCGGCGCGCAGGACGCGGAAGTCGCTGACCGCGGCGAGGGCGACGATGGCGGCGGCGACGAAACCGATCTGCGACGGCTCATGGTCGATGACGCCGCCGGGCATGGCGCCGCCGATCAGGCCGATCGAGAAGAAGGCGGCGGAGATGCCGATGGCCGCCAGCATGGCCCAGCCCTCGAAGCGCCCGACCTGACCGGGCCGGCGGCGGACCACCGCCCAGGCGGTGGCTGCGAGGTAGGCGACGAAAAGGCCCATCACCGCCGAGACCCGGTCGGGGATGAACGGCGCAGTGACCGCGGCGGCCAGGCCCATGCTGAGCATCGCGCCGAAGAAGACCCTCCCAGCGAGGTTGTGCAGGCCTCCGCCCTTGCGGGCCAGGATGGCCACGGAGCCCGTCGCGAGACCCAGGCTCGCCCCGCCGATGTGCAGGACGAGCACGCTGCCCGCGGCGGCCTTCAACAGCAGCGGGGCGTCGGTGGGGATCTGGACAATCATCTGAGCGCGTCCTTTGGGGTCAGATCGGATCGCGGGTGCGGCGCAGCCAGACGCAGGCGGCGAGGCAGGCCCCGGCGACGATGAAGCCGCCCCACAAGCCGGGATTGGCCAGCAGGTGCGCCGGGTCGGCGCGCTCGGCGCCGTAGATCGAGTGCTGCCCGGCCGGCAGCGGCGTGAAGCCCACGGTAAAGCCGCTCGCCAGGCGGTGACGCAGGAAGTCCCAGGCATAGGTGGTGCCGAGCGCCACCCGCTCGAACAGGCAGATGGCGGCCGGCGGAGCGAGCGCCCAGAGCATGGTCATGCGCTTGGCCCAGGCGGAGACCAGCATCAGCCATCCGACGATGGGAGCGTGCCACAGGGCCAGGACCGCCAGGCCGTAGGGGATCGCGATCCAGATCGCGCCGAGGTCGAGCCGGCTCCACATGAGCGACGGATCGAGGCCGCTCAGGCCCAGCACGCCGGTCGCCACAGCGAGCATGACGAGCTGGGTGGCGAGCGCCACCACCGCCGTCGCCACGGGCAGCACCAGCAACGGGATCGCCGCCTTGGAGAGCACGGTCGTGAGGTCGGAGACCGGCAGGGACTTCCAGAACAGGATGCTGCGGTCGCGGCGCTCGCTGTGCAGCGAGGCCAGGGCATAGAAGATGGCGAAGACCAGGGCGGTCAGCATCAGCCCGCCGGCCGCGGCGGCGTAGGGGAAGGCGACGGCGGCCGTAGCCTTGCCCAGCGCGAGTTTCTCGAGCGCGAGGGCGGCGGTGGGGGTCCCCGGCGTGGCGTTCAGCTCCGCGGCCATGGCCGCGATGCGGCGCATCTGATCTGGCAGGTGGCGCAGGGCGAACAGGAAGCTGGCGAGCACGATCCCGGCGACGGCCAGGGGCGCGAGATAGACGCCGCGGTTTTCCCAGATCTCCCGGCGCACCGACCAGTAGAAGGGCCGGACGCCGCGCCGGGCGGCGGGGATGGCGGCAGGGGCGGAGACGTCGGTCATCGAGGCGCTCATCCGGCCCTCCCGGCCTGGGCGGCCACGGGGGCCATGGTGGCGATGAACAGGTCGGCGAGGCTGGGGGTGCGCACCTCGCCCAGGGTGGCGAGGCGGTCGCGGTCCGCGCCGTCGAAGATCAGGTAGCTGCGGCCGAACAGCTGACGTTCGTGGATCGGCTTCAGCGCCCGGGCGAAGTCGAGGTGCTCGGCCGCCACCTCCAGTTCCGCGTAGCGGGTCTCGAAGCTCTCCATGCTGCAGTCGAGCACGACCCGGCCGCGATCGATGAACACCACGTCGGTGAGGATGTGTTGAATCTCCTCCACCTGGTGCGTCGAGACGACGATGGTCCGGTCGCCGTCGAAATAGTCGTTGAGCAGGCTGTCGTAGAACGACTTGCGGAACAGCAGGTCGAGGCCGAGCGTCGGCTCGTCCAGCACCAGCAGGCGCGCGTCGATGGCCATCACCAGCGCCAGGTGCAGCTGGGTCACCATGCCCTTGGACAGCTCGCGGATGCGGCTGGCGCGCTTGATGGTGGTGCGGTCGAGGAAGCTCTCGGCCTTGGCCCGGTCGAACCGCGGATGGACGCCCTGCACATAGTCGAGCGCCTGGCAGACCCGCATCCAGCGGGGCAGGACGGCCACGTCTGCGATGAAGCAGACCTCGTTCATCAGCCGGTCGCGCTGGGCCCAGGGATCGAGGCCCAGGACCTTCAGCTCGCCCTCGCACTCCGTGAGGCCGAGGATGGCGTTCAGCGTCGTGCTCTTGCCGGCGCCGTTGGGACCGATCAGGCCCAGGATGCGCCCCGGCTCGACCGTGAGGTCCACGCCGTCGAGGGCGACCGATTTGCCGAAGCTCTTGCGAAGGCCGCGGGCTTGAATGGAGGCGGTCATGCTCAGCGCTCCTTCGCAGGCGCGAGCAGCTCGTCGAGCGTCAGCCCGAGCCGCTGGATGGCGGCCCGGATCGGCGGCCACTGCTCCTTGAGGAACCGCTCGCGCTCGCCGCGCAGCAGCAGGCCGCGGGCGCCGGGGCTGACGAACATGCCGAGCCCGCGCCGCTTCTCCACCAGCTCATCGTCGACGAGCTGCTGATAGGCCTTGAGCACGGTGAGCGGGTTGACCCGCGTCTCGGTGGCGACGTTGCGCACCGAGGGCAGGGGCTCGCCCTCCTGGATGGCGCCATCGAGGATCATGGCCACGACACGGTCGCGCAGCTGGCGGTAGATCGGCTGACTGTCATTCCACTCGGAGTCCATGATCCATTCCGGGACCGCAGGGGCTGCGGTTAAGGCTTGCTTTGGTGTACTACTTGACTATAACACCATGACGAAAGCAAGGACTTTTGATCTCATGCTGTTCGAACCTAACCTAGCCGCCGCGAACCGAAGGAACATGGCGCCATGCGTCAAAAGCGTGATCGCAGGTTGCAGGGGCTACGGCGCCATGGCTGAGCCGACGGTCGGCGCGGGCTATGCGCGGGGACTGCTGGAGCTGGCGGTGTCGAAGGGCGCGGCGCGCACGGCCCTGGCCGAGCGGTCGGGAATCGAGCTCGCGGACCTCGAGGATCAGGACGCGCGCATTCCCTTTTCGAAGTACGTGGCGCTGATGCGGGCCGGCAAGGCCCTGTCCGGCGATGCCGCGCTCGGACTGCACTACGGCGACGACGTCGATATCGCCGAGGTCTCCATCGTCGGCCTGATCGGCCAGGCCGCGGCGACGCCCATGGAGGGGTTCAAGCAACTGAACCGCTACGTGCGGCTGATCGTCGAGACCGACAACGAGGGCGACGGCGACCGCTTCCAGATGAAGTCCCGCTACGGCGGTCTGTGGATGGTCGACACGCGGCGCCATGCCGAGACCTTTCCCGAGCTGACGGAAACCGCCTTCGCCCAATTCGTCTCGACGCCGCGCAGGCTCGGCCTGACCGCGCCTCTGAAGGCGGTCCACGTGACCCATTCCGATCCCGGCTATCGCGATGAATATGAGCGGATCTTCGGCGCGCCGGTCACCTTCGACGCCGATTGGAACGCCCTGCAGATCGACCCCGCCTGGGCGCCGCGCGATCTCGCGCGGCTGCCGAAATACGTTTTCGGCGTGCTCAGCGAACGGGCCGATGCGCTGCTCGAGGAGCTGCAGACCTCGAAGTCGGTCCGCGGCCGGGTGGAGAGCCTGCTGATGCCGATCCTGCATGTGGGCGAGGCCAATATGGACACCATCGCCGGGAAAATGGCGCTGTCGCGCCAGACCCTGTTCCGCAAGCTGAAGGCCGAGGGCGTCACCTTCGAGCGCGTGCTGGACGAACTGCGCCAGAGGCTGGCGCTCGACTATCTCAACGCGCGCAAGGTGTCGGTGAACGAGACGGCCTATCTGGTGGGCTTCTCGGACCCGGCGGCCTTCTCGCGGGCCTTCAAGCGCTGGACCGGGAGCAGTCCGCGGGCGATGCGCGAGCAGCGGCTGGCCGGCTGAGCCTCTAGCCGCCGACCACGACGCGCAGGTTCGGGGCGGCCCCGCTGCGCTCGCCGCGGATCTGGGCCACCAGGTCGAAGACCGCCCGGCGGACCTCGTCCTGGTCGCCCGCCTCGGCCAGGGCTTCCAGATCGGCCAGATGGGTCGCCGTCATGCGCAGCGCCGAGGAGGAGACCACCTCCAGCACCTTGGGCGCGCAGGGTTCGGCCCGCTCGGTCTCGTCCAGCAGGGCCTCGGTCAGCTTCTCGCCGGACCGCAGGCCGACGATCTCGATATCGATGTCCTTGCCGGGCGTGCGGCCGGAGAGCGCGATCATCTGGCGGGCCAGGTCCATGATGCGCACCGGCTCGCCCATCTCCAGGATGAACAGCCGCGCCGCGCCGGGTTGGCCCTCGGCGCTGGTGGCGGTGGCGTGCAGCACCAGCTGGGCCGCCTCGGGGATGGTCATGAAGAACCGCGCCATCTCCGGGTGGGTGACGGTTACCGGCCCGCCGCGCTCGATCTGCGACTTGAAGATCGGCACCACCGAGCCGGCCGAGCCCAGCACATTGCCGAACCGCACGGCGGCGAAACGAGTGCCGTTGGAGGACGACTGCGCCTGGATCACCGCCTCGGCCAGCCGCTTGGTGGCGCCCATGGCGTTCGAGGGATCGACCGCCTTGTCGGTGGAGATCAGCACCATCTGTGCGGCGCCGCTGGCCTTGGCGGCCTCGGTCACGTTCCAGGTGCCGACCACGTTGGTCAGAACCCCCTCGCAAGGGTGACGCTCGACCATCTGCACGTGCTTCAGGGCCGCGGCGTGGAAGACGAGGTCCGGCGTCTGCTGCGCGAAGACGCTGGTCACCCGCTCGGCGTTGCGCACGTCGCAGAGCGCCGCCGTGCAGGAGATGTCGGGATAGTGCTCGGCGATCTCGCGCTCGATCTCGAAGAGCGCGGTCTCGGAGAAGTCGAGCAAGGTCAGGTGGGCGCAGCTGAAGGTCGCCACCTGGCGGCAGAGTTCCGAGCCGATGGAGCCGCCGGCCCCGGTGACCAGCACGCGCCGGCCGCGGATCAGGGCGCCCACGGCGTGGCGGTCGAGCTCGATCGGCTCGCGGGCCAGCAATTCCTCGATGTTGATCTCGCGCATCGGCACCAGATTGACGCCGTCGTGGTGAGCCAACTCGACGATCGAGGGCAAGCGCAGCAGGCGCACCCCGTCGTTCTTCAGGCGGCCGAGCTGGTCGGGCGTCAGCCCCTTAAGGCGGTGCGGCTCCTCGAGGAACAGCACAGCGCGGGGATAGCGGTTCCAGCGCTGCAGGTCGGCCAGCGCCGCGTCGAGATTGTCGAGGCTGTCGATGATGCAGACGCCGCGCACCTGCTGGCCCACGTCGCGCGGGTCGGTGCCGACGATGCCGACCGGATTGAAGTTGCGGTCGTGGCTGCGCGAGACGTCGCGCAGATAGGTGTCGGCCAGGGAGGCCGGGCCGATCAGCAGCAGCGGCGGCGCGCCGGTCACCCGGTCGCCGATGGTCTTCAGCGGGGCGAAGGACTGGAAGGCGCGCTCGTGCAGGGCGCGGCGCGTCACGCGCACGCCCATGGAGAACATCATCTGCACCAGCGGGGCCATGAACAGGGTCGAGCGCGGCAGGCCGCGGGCCCGATCGAGCACGAAGACCCAGAGCAGGAACACGCCTGCGGTCAGCAGCGCGATCCGCGCCAGCACCAGCACGTCGGGGATCGACACATAGCGCCAGGGCGACAGCTCGCGCCGGAACAGCACGGTGAAGCCGCCGGCGAGCGCGGCGTAGAGCACCACCAACTGGATCAGGGTGAGGGAGGGCAGGCCGTCCAGCCCGAAGGCGGCGAGCTTCAGCGGCGCGGCGACATAGGCGAGCGCGAAGGCGGCCGCGGCCAGCACGACGTCCACGACGATAGTCTGGGCTCTGAACGCCACCCGCTCCATGGGCCGCACCCTGTCAGCTTTGCGATTTGCCAGCATAGGCCCCGGATGGTGACCGTCCAGTTGACACGCCGGAGCCCGTAACGGCCTGGCCGGGTCCGGACCGCTCGGACACCATCCGGCGGGCGCGGTCGACCTTAGGGATCACGCCATAGTGGCGCAACGACAAACGCCCCCGGGCTGGGGGCGCAGGCCGCTCTTGTCGCAGACGGTGGCGGAAGGGCGACAGTCGGCCCGGCGCAGGGAGGATCGCCGGGCCGACCGCGGGCGATCAGAACAGGAAGCCGGTCTCGATCATCGCCCGCATCTGGGAATCCTTGTTGCCGGTCGCGCCGAAGGCCGCCCCGGGGGCCGCCTTGTCGAGCTTGGTGTAGGAGCCCTCGCCGCGGATGAAGAAGGTCTTGAACTGCCAGGTGGGCGTGAGCGTCAGCGACATCGCGTTGCTCTTCGGCCCGTAGAGCAGGCTCTCGGCGCCCGAGGAGGTGATGTATTCCGCCCGGCCCGCCAGGCTGAACATCGGGGTGAAGCTGTACTTGGCCAGCACCGCCGCGCCGAACGTCGAGCCGGAGGCCGGCAGGCCCGCCTTGGTGCTCTTGGGCGTGCGGCTGTACTGAAGGTAGGGCATCACCTCCCAGGCCCCTTCGGTGTGGGTCCAGATCAGGTTGAAGATGTCGCCGTTGTTCTGCGGGGTCGGCGTGGCGAAGGTCGACTTCGAGCTCTTCTGGAACTGCGCCGAGCCGGCGAAGGCGACGGTGTCCAACTTGCCGACCGTATAGGTGATCAGGGTCGAGCCGGTGGTGAACCGATTCGAGTAGTAGCCATCGGTGACGGCCAGCGAGACGGCCCACGGCCCCTCGGTGATATTGGCCTGCACGCCGCGGCTGATCGCCGGCTCCTGGTTCCAGAGCAGGCCGCGCGCCACGTTCATGTTCTGGAAGGTGAAGGTGTACTCCGCGCCGATCAGGGTCGGCAGGATGCCCGCCTGGACGTTGAAGGCGGCGTTGGGCTGGATCTTGATGAAGGCGGTCGGCACATAGTGATAGGTCAGGTCCGGCAACTGGGCGGCCTTGACGTACGACGTGCCGAGCGAGGGCAGGGAATAGACCCCGGCCTGGACGTAGAACTGGAAGACGCCGTCGCTCTTCTGGATCTCGAACTGGGCGTTCGAGGCGTCGAACCGGCTCTTCCGGTCGCCGGCGATGGCGTTGGTCTGCGACATGCCGAGCACGGTCAGCTGACCGGTCACATAGATCTTGCCGATCCCGGTGTCGAAGCTCGTCGCATCGGCGTTGGCCGAGAGCGGCGGGGTCATGGATGGTGTCGCCTGCGGGGTCGGCGCCGGCGCCGCGGCGGGCGCGTCCTCGGCGTGCGCCGAGGAGACGGCCGCGAGCCCCAATGAGGCCGCCGCCGCACCGGCGACCCAGGTCGTCTTCAAGAAATTCATTCTAGTTCCCCTCGTTCTCCGGCCCGCTTCCGAGGTTTCCCCAAGTGCGACCGTGCGCGGCCATGGTTGCGGCGCAGCGCAGCGGATCAACGACGGGCGCCCGAGAAACAGGCGCCGTGTGACGTCTGCCAGGTTTTTGGGCGATTGAGCGCAGCGGCGCCATTCGGATGGGCGCCGCGCGGCATAAGGCCGACGTAAGGCTCAGCGGGCGACGGCGGGGGCGAATCCGAGGTGGGAGCCGGCGTCGACCAGCAGGGTCTCGCCGGTCACGTGCCGCGCGTAGGGCGAGGCCAGGAACACCGTGGCGTCGGCCACGTCCTCGGCGGTGGAGGCGACCTTCAGCGGCGTTCCGGCCGCGGCGTTGGCGCGGACCCGATCGGCCCCGGCTTCGCCCAGGCCCTTGCCAAACCAGGGCGTGTCGATGAACCCCGGACAGACCGCGTTGACGCGGATCCTGGGCGCCAGCGCCCGGGCCAGCGAGAGGGTCATGGTGGTCAGCGCGCCCTTCGAAGCCGCATAGGGCACCGAGGAGCCGATGCCGGTGACGCCGGCGATCGAGGCGGTGTTGACGACGGCGCCGGGCTGGGCGCCCGCCTCCAGCAGCGCCCGGCAGGCGCGCACCATCTGGAAGGCGCCCACCACATTGACCGAATAGAGCCGCAAGAAATCCTCGGCCGAGACGGCGTCCATGTCGGCGTGACTGGCGAAGGTGGTGGTCCCGGCGTTGTTGAACAGGGCGTCGATCCGGCCGAAGGGCTGGGCCGCGGCGGCGATCTTGCGGCAATCGGCGTCGCTGGCGACATCGCCCTGCACCAGCACCGCCTTGGCGCCGGCCGCCTCGACCTGGCGGGCGGTCTCACCCGCCTCGTCGGCGTTGTGGGCGTAGTTGATCACCACCGCCTGCGCCCCGCGCGCGGCGGTCGCCACGGCGATCGCCCGGCCGAGCCCGGTCGAGCCGCCGGTCACCACCACCACGAAATCCTTGAAATCGTCCGCGGCCATCCGCGCCTCCCAGAGCTCGTCGCCCGACTTCCTAGCGAGAAGTCCTGCGCCTGTCTCGGTTGCGAGCGCGGCGGCCCGGGTCTAAGTCGCCGCCATGGACGACACGCACCTGACCCAGCTCGGCCGTGAGGTCCGCGGCTTCGCCAGCCCGGACGAGGCGGTGCTCGAGCGGGTCCCGAACCCGCAGAAGGCTGCGCTCTATCTGGCGCGCTTCACGATCCCGGAGTTCACCTCGCTGTGTCCGGTGACCGGCCAGCCGGACTTCGCCCACCTGGTGATCGACTATGCGCCGGGCGCGTGGCTCATCGAGTCGAAGTCGCTGAAGCTCTACCTGGCCGCGTTCCGCAACCATGGCGCGTTCCACGAGGACTGCACCGTCGCGATCGGGCGTCGGATCGTCGCGGTCGCGGAGCCCCAATGGCTGAGAATTGGCGGCTATTGGTTTCCGCGCGGCGGCATTCCCATAGACGTGTTCTGGCAAAGCGGGGCCCCGCCCGAAGGCTTGTGGCTGCCGGATCAAGGCGTGCCAGCTTATCGCGGACGCGGATAGGCATCGGCTATCGGCGTCTCCGGACGAGACCAAATACTTGCCTCCGAAATACTCCGTCACGTTAAGTTGAACCTGCGTATTCGCCGGAACGCTTTTCCTCGATAAGAGCATCCACCCGGTCGATCATTGCCTCGTCGCCCACTCTCCTCTGAGGCGAAAAGCTCGGGCTGCTGGTCGCCTGGGCGGTATCGGCGCTTTGCAAACCGGATTAACGGGCATATACCTAGGATCGCCCAACTCTCCTCGGGCGTGTCACCTCAGGCCGGACGGCGCGACGCGTCGTCCGGCCGTTGTGTTTCTGGGGGGCTTCCGGGACGTCTAGTCCGACCAGCGGGTGACCAGGGCCGCGCGGTCCGGCCGCTCCCGCTCCAGCGGCGATTCCCGCGACGTTCCGATCAGCATGAAGGCGGCGACCCGCTCCCCGGCCTCGAGGCCCAGGATCGCGTTCGCGTCTGGATCGTAGGCGTACCAGTCGGTGATCCAGTTGGCGCCATAGCCCATGGCCAGCGTCGCATAGAGCAGAGTGGTTGCGCAGGCTCCGGCGGAGAGGATCTGCTCCCACTGGGGGATCGGCGTGTCGGGCTTCGGCGAGGAGATCACGGCGACGCAGAGCGGCGGGGCCTTCAGCTTGGCGAGCTTGGCGGCCGCCTGGGGGTCGTCGCGGGCCAGCGCCAGCGCCTCCAGCCGCTGCGCGAAGCGGGCCTTGGCGGAGCCTTCGAGCAGTACGAACCGCCAGGGCGCTAGCTTGCCGTGGTCCGGCACGCGGGTGGCGAGGCGCAGGAGCTGGTCGAGCTGTTCCGCGGACGGGGCCGGCTCCGTCAGCGTCACCGCCGAGGTCGATCGCCGCCGGGCCAGGAAGCGCAGCACCGCGGGCTCTGGCGTGAGCGGCAGCGGATCGCCGAACTGCGGGGCGGGCGGAAGGGCGTCGGTCAAGGCCGTCTCTTCGTCTATGGAATGCGACAGGGGCCTGTTTATGGGCCTGCGAGAGCCCACCGCAAGGCGAGCCGGACGAGATGAGCGACAAACCTGCCTGGCTGCGTCCCCACGGGACGCCCTGGAAGCGCGGTCCAGAGCGCCTGGTCTTCGAGAATCCGTGGATCCGGGTCACCGAGCACGCGGTCACGGCGCCCACCGGCCGGCCGGCGAGCTATGGGGTCGTGGGCTTCAAGAACCACGCGATCGCCGTGCTGCCGATCCACGACGACGGGACGGTCACCCTGGTGGGCCAGAACCGCTTCGCGCTCGCCGACTACAGCTGGGAGATCCCCGAGGGCGGCGCGCCGCTGGACGAGGACCCGCTGGCGGGCGCCAAGCGCGAGCTCGCCGAGGAGACCGGCCTGATCGCCGCCGAATGGCGCGAGGTGCTGCGGGCGCAGCTCTCCAACTCCGTCACCGACGAGCGGGCCATCGGCTATGTGGCGACCGGGCTCTCTGAAGGGCCCGGCGTCCACCACGCGGACGATACCGAGGCGCTTGCCCTAGCGCGCGTGCCGTTTGGCGAAGCGCTGGACGCCGCCCTGGCCGGCCATTTGCAGGACGTGCTGACAGTGGCGATGCTGCTTCGGGCTTACCATATGGCTCGGGAAGGGGCTTTGCCTGGGGCGCTGGCGCGTCTCATGCTAGGATGAGGGAGACCCGCGGATGGGCCGGGAGGAACCGATGAGCCAGCGCCTGGAGGTCGTGGATCCCGGTATTGCGCCGCCCGTCTGGGCGTCACTGCGCAATGAAGCCGCCGCCGTGGCCAAGCAGGAGTCGGCGCTGGCCAGCGTGGTCGCTGCGACGATCCTGAACCACGAGGCGCTCGGCGACGCGCTCTCCTACCAGCTGGCGCGCAAGCTCGGCGACCAGGAGCTGCGCGGCATGACCATCCGCGACATCTGCGACGAGGCCTATGAGCGCCATCCCGATCTGCTGGCCATGGCCGAGGACGACCTGAAGGCGGTGTTCGAGCGCGATCCGGCCTGCAAGGGCTACGTTCAGCCGTTCCTGTTCTTCAAGGGCTTCCAGGCCCTGCAGACCCAGCGCGTGGCCCACTGGCTGTGGGGCGAGGGCCGCGAGACGCTGGCCTTCTATCTCCAGAGCCGGATGAGCGAGCTGTTCCAGGTGGACATCCACCCGGCCACCCGCATCGGCCGCGGCGTATTCGTCGATCACGGCACCGGCATCGTTATCGGCGAGACCGCGGTCATCGGCGACGATGTCTCCATGCTGCAGGGCGTGACGCTCGGCGGCACGGGCGCGGAACGCGGCGACCGCCACCCGAAGATCGGCAAGGGCGTCCTCCTGGGCGCCGGCGCCAAGGTGCTCGGCAACATCCTGATCGGCGACTACGCCAAGATCGCCTCCGGCTCGGTGGTGCTGAAGCCCGTGCCCGCCGGCTGCACGGCGGCGGGGGTGCCGGCGCGCCTCGTCAACTGCCCGACCTGCGACGAGCCGGCGCGCAGCATGGACCACACGCTCGCCGAGGCGGTGTACGACTACGTGATCTGAGGTTTATCGGACGCGCGTGACCGGCTAGGTTCGCCGCCGCTGAGACCAAGGAGCCCCTGGCGTGGACGAGAAAGACATCCGCAAGATCGAAGGCCACCTGCGCGGGACCTTCGCCAATGCGCGGATCGCATTGCGCCCCCGGCCCAAGCAGAAGGACTCCGCCGAGGTCTATGTCGGCGAGGAATTCATCGGCGTGGTGTTCCAGGACGAGGACGACGACGGCTCGTTCATGTTCGAGATGGCCATCCTCGCCGAGGACCTGCCTTAGCTACTTCTTCGCTGGCGCGCTCGGGGCGGTCGCCGTGGTGGTGTTGACCGGCCCCGAGCCGTCCACCGGCGTCGAGGTGGCGGTCGCCGCCTGCTGCGCCTGAGATTGCAGCTGGGCGTCGGGCACCTTCGAGGGCGGCGCGTCGGTGGTCACCGTGGCCTTGGCGGTGCCGGTGTCGGCCGTGGCCTCGCGCTTCTGGCTGCAACCGGCCAGCCCGATCATGGCCGCACAGGCCAGCCCTAGTCCCAGATAAGCCGCTCGCATGGCGGTCCTCCCTCGTTTGCAAGCTTAAGCTTGAGCGTGGGCGGAAGGTTCCGTCGCGGGCCTGAGGCCCAGCTCCGCCGCACGCCTGCGGGCGCGCACCTCGACGCTGTTCTTCAGCGCCCAGCGCAGGACGCCGCCCAGGCTGCGGGCCGCGGCGCGGAGGGCCGGCCGGCTCACCGGGGCGGCGCGGAAACCGTGCATCTGCGCGGCCCAGGGCGGCAGCAGGTCCTGCGCGGCCTGGAAGATCAGCTTCATGAACGGCGCGATCGCCGGGCTGGCCGCCCGCTGGTCCAGCAGCGCGCGCGCCACCTCGCGGGTGCGCTGGTCGTAGCCGAGGTCGGGCCGCACCTCGCGGAGATAGGCTTCCACGGCGGCCCGGGACTTCGGGACTTGGGTGGCGCCCAGCTTCTCGGCGACGAGGGCGGTCTCGGCGAAATAGCGGTCCTGATCGGCCGGCGGCAAGCGCGGGTCCTTGTAGCGCAGGTAGGCGGCCAGGAAGGAGCTGACCTCGGCCACATGAATCCAGGTCAGCAGCTCCGGATCGTTGGCGGAATAGGGCGTTCCGTCCGGCATGGCGCCCTGCACGCGGTCGTGGATCGCCTGCACATGGGCGATCAGGGCCGTGGCCTCGTCGGCGGAGCCATAGGTGGTGCCGGCGATGAACCGGGCGGTGCGGCGCAGCCGGCCGGTCATGTCGTGGCGGAAGTCGGAGTGGTCCCAGACGCCGGCGAGCGCGCGGGGATGCAGCATCTGCAGCAGCAGCGCCGCCACGCCGCCGATCATCATGGCGGTGAAGTCGCCGTGCACCCGCCAGCACACCGAGTCCGGCCCGAAGAAGCCGGCGTCGGCGGTGCTCTCCAGGAACGGCGTATCGCCGCTCTTGCGCCCGACGAGGCGGAGCACCTGGCCTGCAATGGCGTCGCGGAGCGGGGGCATGGGACTGGGATGGAGGTAGGACGAAAGCAGGGCCGGCGCCAGCGGGGGCGGCTAGAGTTCAAGAGTTCTTGCTTTGTGCTTGACCCTGTAAGCCTGGATGTGGAAGCCTCCGCCGCAGCGAGAGGGAAGACATGGCCTATCTGATCGGCGGCTTCGTCGGCGGCGTCATTGCGATGTTTCTGCTTAGCCGGCTGACGCTGTGGTTGTTCAAGCGATTGGGCGACAACGAGAAGCGCATCTCGGCGGCGCATGCCACCGCCTACGCCATCGCGGTCATCGCGGGCGGGTTTGGCTTCGCCAACGGCGGGCCGCCCCGCTTCCTGTAT
>NZ_DASZBG010000053.1:0-2391 GCF_035944335.1 Phenylobacterium sp.
TTCGACGTCGAGGACCTCGATTTCGAGGCGGTCTTCGAGTTCGGCCTTGAGCGTGTCGCCCTGGCCCTCGCCCTCGGCCTCGGTCCAGATGAGCCGCTGAACGGCGGCGGAGAGCTTGTTCTGGTGGGCCGCGACGCGGGCCTCGGCGGCCTTCCTGCCCCGATCCTGTTCGACGTGGTCCTGGCGTTTGGCGTCGCGGCGGAGCTTGGCTTCCAGGGCGCAGGTCTGGCGCAGCGTCCGGCCCATGCGGTGGAAGGCGAAGCTCAGCGACTGCTTCTCGGCCGGGCTCTCGGCGGCCAGCGCGGCGGCATGGAGGTCCTCCGCCAGGCTCGCCGCCTGCTCGGCGAAGCGGCCCAGCAGGCGGGCGTGGCGCTCCATCATCTCGGCGTCGCTGTCCATAGAACAAAAGTAGAACATATGCGCGGCGATCGGTCAAGGCGTAATCGCGTGGCCGGCGATCATGGGAGTGGCTAGAGACCCATCCAGCTTCGCGCACTCGGCCACGTCGCGTTTAGGTAAGTGCGATCGAACTGCAGGTCTCTGAAGACGACATCCTTCGTCTGCGTCATCACAGCCGCCTTCCCTTGAAGACTGATCTCCATGGAAAGCTGGATGGAGGATTGGACGAGCTCCGACGCCATAGAGCCCCGCGTCTGAGTCATTCCATCTGGGTCCCGGCCTTCGCCGGGATGAGCGGTGAGTGGGATTCAGGCGCTCGATCCTATTCGGTCGGCATCGATCCGGGCTCTGCGGCGCTCAATCCACCGGCCGCCCATCCCCCGGCAGGCCCAGCTTCGCCCACTTCTCAGTCACCGCCTCGATGGTCGCGCGGTCCATGCCGAGCTTTTCGCCCCAGTCGCGCTTCGTCTCCGGCGGCCATTTGTTGGTGGCGTCGAGGCCGATCTTCGAGCCCAGCCCGCTCTCCGGCGAGGCGAAGTCGAGGTAGTCGATGGGGGTGTTCTCCACGATGGTCACGTCGCGGGCCGGGTCCATGCGGGTGGAGATGGCCCACATGACGTCCTTCCAGTCGCGGGCGTTTATGTCGTCGTCCACGACGATCACCCACTTGGTGTACATGAACTGCCGCAGGTAGCTCCAGACGCCCATCATCACCCGCTTGGCGTGGCCGGCGTAGGCCTTCTTCATGGAGACCACGGCGATGCGGTAGGAGCAGCCCTCCGGCGGCAGCCAGAAGTCGACGATCTCCGGGAACTGCTGCTGCAGGAGCGGGATGAACACCTCGTTGAGCGCCTCGCCCAGGACCGAGGGCTCGTCCGGCGGCCGGCCGGTGAAGGTGGTCAGGTAGATCGGGTCGCGGCGCATGGTGATGGCGCTGACCTGGAACACCGGGAAGCGCTCGACCGAATTGTAGTAGCCGGTGTGGTCGCCGTAGGGGCCCTCGTCGGCGTATTCGTCGAGCAGCACATGGCCCTCGATGACGATCTCGGCGTTGGCGGGCACCATCAGGGGCACGGTCTTGGCCGGGACCAGCTCGACCTTGGCCCCGCGCAACAGGCCCGCGAACTGGTATTCCGAGAGGGTGTCGGGCACCGGCGTGACGGCCGCCAGGATGGTCCCCGGATCGGCGCCGATCACGGCGCAGGCGGGCAGCGGCTCGCGGCGGCCTTCCGCCTTCCAGCGGCGATGGTGCTGGGCGCCGCCGCGGTGGGCCAGCCAGCGCATGAGGGTGCGGTCGCGGCCGATCACCTGCATGCGGTAGATGCCGAGGTTGTAGTCGTCCTCGCGCGCGGTCGACGGACCCTTGGTGACCACCAGCGGCCAGGTGATCAGGGGCGCGGGCTCGCCCGGCCAGCAGGTCTGGATCGGCAGGCTGGCGAGGTCGATGTCGCGCCCCGTCAGCACCACCTGCTGGACGGGCGCGCGCTTCATGATCTGCGGGCGCATGGACATGATGGTCTGGGCCAGCGGCAGCATGCCCATGGCGTCCTTGAAGCCGCGCGGCGGTTCGGGCTGGCGCAGGAAGGCCAGAAGTTCGCCCACCTCGCGCAGGTCAGCGGCGGTGGCGCGGGCGCGGCCGTCGAGGGTGACGCCCATGGCCACCCGCTTGACGGTGCCGAACAGGTTGGCGAGCGCCGGGATCGACGAGGTTTGGCCATCGGCGCGGATGGGATTTTCGAACAGCACGGCGGGGCCGCCGGTGGCCAGCAGGCGCCGCTGGATCTCGGTGATCTCCAGCACGGTCGAGACGGGCTCGGCGACGCGCACCAGCTCGCCCGCCGCCTCCAGCTTGCCCATGAACTCGCGCAGCGACCGGTAGGCCATCAGCCCTCCTCTTGCGGCGCGGAACCTAGAGCGCCGGCCGCGCCGGGTCTAGGATGGGTCCCATGAAGCGCCTCGACCTCGACGACGTCCCGCCGAAGATCGCCGCCC
>NZ_DASZBG010000054.1:0-37847 GCF_035944335.1 Phenylobacterium sp.
CCGCTCCAGTTGCTCCACGGGGACCGCCAGACCGCCCACCGCCAGCAGCCCATGGGCCGAGAGCGCGCGCACGGCGCCGCCTGGCGGCAGGGGTCCTGGGCGGTCGGCGAGCGGTCGCCAGTCCGGCGTCTCGCGCGCCGCGAAGGCCTGGGCGAGTGCGCGCGCCTGGGGCTTCAGCAAGGCCGGCATGAACAGCGAAAACGCCCCCAGCCGCACGCCCAGGCCCCGCAGGGTGCGCCGCTCCACCTGGCTCAGCGCCTTCACCTCGGCGCGCACCTGGCCGCGGTCCAGCACCCCGCCGTTCTCGATCAGCCGATAGGCGAGGCCGCGGGCCAGGCCCTTGATCCGGCCGTCCGCAACCGCGGCTTCCAGCTTGCGCAGGGCGCCGAGCCGTTTGCCGCCTTCGCCGGCCACGAAGGCCCCCAGCCGGTGCGCCGCCCGCTCGCGGGCCGCCGCGTGGCCGAGGTCGCCATAGAGCCGCACGCGCGGCTGGGCGGCCTGTCCGCCGGCCAGCGCGCCCACCGCCTCGCCGCGCCACAGCACCACGCCGTCCGGCGTCAGGGCGAACGCCTCATCCGGCTCAGCGGCGAGCCGGCCCAGCCGGCGCGCGATCTCCGGCCCCAGCGCCTGGCGGGCGGCGGCCCTCAGCGCCTTCTCCTCAAGCACCGTCGCCCCATGCACGGCCTCGAAGCTGACGCCCGCCAGCTTGCCGACATAGTGGCCCTCGACGGTCACCGCCCCGTCGGCGGCGACGCCGGCCAGCAGGTCGTCGCGCACCCGCAGACCCCGCATCAGGGCGCTGGTCCGCCGGTCGACGAAGCGGGCCATCAGCTTCTCGTGCAGGGTGTCCGACAGCCGGTCCTCCAGCCCCCTCGTCTTGCCTTGCCACTCCGCCGGATCGGCCAGCCAGTCGGGCCGGTTGGCCACATAGGCCAGGGTCCGCACGCTCGCCAGGCGGGCGGCCAGCGCATCGATCTCGCCCTCGGTGCGGTCCAGGTGGGCGTACTGCTTGGCGATCCAGTCGTCGGGGATGCGATGGCGCCCGGCGGTCAGGTGGAAGAAGAAGTCCCGGGCCAGCCGCACGTGGTCGTCGGTGGCGACCTTGCGGAAATCCGGCGTCTGGCAGACGTCCCACAGCTTGATCAGGGCTGCGCGGTCGCGGGCGCGCTCCACCACCTCGGGGTCCTCGGCGAGCCTCTTCAGCGTCACCTCGTCCAGCGCCTCGGCCGCCAACCTCAACCCGTCGCGGTTCGGCGGCGCGCTCAAGCCGCGCATCAGGTTGGCGAGCGACGAGAAGTCGATCTGCGGATTGCGCCACTCGGCTCCGGCGATCGGCTGGAAGCGGTGCTCCTCCACCGCCTGCGCCAGGTCGGGGTCCATGTCCTCGCATTCGCCGGTGACGCCGAAGGTCCCGTCGCGCTGGAAGCGGCCGGCGCGGCCGGCGATCTGGCCCACCTCTTGTGGAGTCAGCGCGCGGTTGCGGTGGCCGTCGAACTTGGCGAGGCCCGCGAAGGCCACATGGTCGACGTCCATGTTCAGCCCCATGCCGATGGCGTCGGTGGCCACCAGGAAGTCGACCTCCCCGGACTGGTAGAGCTCGACCTGGGCGTTGCGGGTGCGGGGACTCAAGCTACCCATCACCACCGCCGCCCCGCCTCGCTGGCGGCGGATCAGTTCGGCGATGGCGTAGACCTGGTCGGCGGAGAAGGCGACGACCGCCGAGCGCCGGGGCAGGCGCGTCAGCTTCTTGGGTCCCGAATAGGTCAGGTGCGAGAACCGCTCGCGGGTCACGATCTCGGCGTGCGGCAGCAGCCGGCGCACCAGGGGCGCCATGGTCCCGGCGCCCAGCAGCATGGTCTCCGCCGTCCCGCGCGCATGCAGCAGCCGGTGGGTGAAGATGTGGCCGCGCTCGGCGTCGGCGGCGAGCTGGATCTCGTCCACCGCCAGGAACTCCACCTGGCGCGACAGGGGCATGGCCTCCACCGTGCAGACGAAATACTGCGCCCGGGGCGGGATGATCTTCTCCTCGCCGGTGATCAGGGCCACCGAGCGGGGCCCGCGGGCCTTGGCCACCCGGTCGTAGATCTCGCGGGCCAGGAGCCGCAACGGCAGGCCGATCATGCCCGAGGCGTGGCCCAGCATCCGCTCCACGGCCAGGTGGGTCTTGCCGGTGTTGGTGGGCCCCAGCGCCGCCACGAGCCTCGGCGGCGCCGCCCCGGTGGCCAGGACGCTCATGGATTGAACATGGGGCCCGTCTCAGAGTCGGACAAGCGAGGCCGCAGGTCGCGGCGCGCCGAATGTCAGGACCTGTGCGGCGTCGGATCCAGCCGGAAGCCCATGGGCAGCAATTGCTCGATCGTGCGGCTGTCGGTGCGCCCGTCGGGGGTCAGCGTCACCACCTCGCAACCGGCCTGGGCGAACTCGAAGATCTTCTGCCGGCAGCCGCCGCAGGGCCAGACCAGCTCCGGCAGGTTCGACGACACATAGACCCGGGCGATGGCCTTGTGGCCGGCGCTGACCGCCGCCCCGATCGCCGAGGCCTCCGCGCACCAGCCTTGCGGATAGGCCGCGTTCTCGACGTTGACGCCGTAGTGGACCTCGCCGTCCGGCCCCTCGACCGCGGCGGCCACCTGGACACGGGAATAGGGGGCGTGGGCCCGGTCCAGCAGGGCGCGCAACTGCTCGGCGACGGCGGACGGTACGGTCATGAGAGGGGTGCGTCCCGATGCGAACTCAAGGGACGATGGAGACTAGGGCGCCGTTTCCAGCCCGTCCACGCCGCCTTTCAGGATCGCCAGCAGTTCGCCCACGCACAGCGCCGAGTTCTGCGCCGCCATCAGGGCCATCTGGCCATAGGTCACGTGGCTCTCCGCGCCCGCCAGGTCGGAGAGGGTGCGGATCACGTAAAGGGGCCGGTCCCAGGCTTCGGCCACCTGGTGGATCGCGCCCGACTCCATGTCGATGGCGTCGGCGCCAAAGCGGGCGTGCAGCTCGTCGCGGGTCTCCGCGCAGTTCAGGAAATAGTCGGCGGTCACGACGCCGCCGCGCCGCACCGGATGGCCGAGCTTGTCGGCCACCGCCGCCTGCAGCCGCGCCAAGGCGGCCGCCACCTCCGGCCGCACCGCCGGCAGGGCCGTCAGCTCCGGCGCCCCGATCGGGATCTGGCCCGAGGCCGTCGGGGTGAACCGCCGGCCCGCCACCACGCCGTAGTCGTGGATCGCCAGCCGCTGCGCCAACAGCACCGAGCCCACCGGCAGGTCGGGGCTCAGGCCCCCCGCCACGCCCGAGCAGATCAGCGCCTTCACCTCGAACAGGGCCAGGAGCAGGGTGGCCGCGGCCGCCGCATTGACCTTGCCGATGCCCATCTGCGCCAGCACCAGGGCCTCGCCGTCGTGGGTCCCGCGCCAGACCCGGGTCGGCCCGTGGATCTCCGGCTTCGGGTCGAGCCGCAGGCGGGCCCGCAGGGCGGCCAGCTCTTCGGGGGTGGCGCACAGGATGCCGTACATGCCGCGATCCTAGCCCGACCACCACATTCGAAGGAACGCGGGCGCAACAAAGCATGACCGAATCACTGACTCGGCGCGATTCGGCTTTTGTTCACCGCAACATATTGTATCTGAAAGCCAATCGGCCACAACCGCGAGGCTCGAAGCGACCGCCGGCGAAGGTCGGCGCCGCTTCCGCGTCCGGCTGGGCGACCAAGAGAGAGCCCGGCCTCGCCTTGACGCGGAGGCGGGCCTTCCTCTATATCGCCCGCTCCCGCGGGTCTGGACCCGCTGTCCCAATTTCCGCGAAGGTCTTTCGCTATGTCGCGCCGTTGCGAACTCACGGGTGTCGGGCCGCTGGTCGGCCACAACGTGAGTCACTCGAACATCAAGACCAAGCGCCGCTTCCTGCCGGCGCTGTCGCCCGCCAGCCTGCAGTCCGACGCGCTGGGCCAGACCTTCCGTCTGCGCATCACCAATGCGGCCCTGCGCACGCTCGACTTCCGCGGCGGCCTCGACCCCTTCCTGCTGAAGGCCAGCGACGAGGACCTTTCCCCGCGCGCGCTGAAGATCAAGCGCCAGCTGAAGGCCAAGCTCGCCGAGCAACCGGCGGCTTAAGCAGCTTCACGCGGTCGTTCCGAAGAGGCCGCCCTCATGGGCGGCCTTTTTCATGTCGTCAGTAGTGGAAGCGGCACTGGGCGATCTCCAGTTGCTGGGCCGCCCCCTTGCCGCTCACCCGATAGACGAGCCGGTCCTCCAGGGTGATCCGGCGCGACCACCACCCTTGCAAGTCCCCACGCAGCGGCTCCGGCTTTCCGACGCCCTTGAACGGCGAGCGCATGCACTCGCGGATCAGGGTGTTCAGCCGCTCCAAGGTGGTGGGATCCGTCGCCTGCCAATGGAGGTAATCCTCCCAGGCGGGGTCGGCGAAGACCAGCTTCATGCCTCGATCAGGTCGTGTTCCGATCCGCCGTCGGCCTCCAATTGCCGGATCGCCTCGGTCAGGCGGTGGGCGTTGGCCGGCTGAGACATCAGGTGGAGAGTCTCCTCCATGGCGTTCCAGTCGGCGAGCGAGACCATCACCACCGCCTCACCCCGCTTGCGCGTGACGACGACAGGCGTGCGGTCCTCCACGACCTGATCCATCACGTCCTTCAGGCGGGCGCGCGTGTCAGAATAGTTGAGCACCTTCATGCGGAGCCTCCACCCGGCAATATGTACATAAAATTGTACGATTGCAAGGCGAAGCCTCGCAACTAAGCCGTCGCCTTTTCCTTCAGCGCCCCGTCGAACAGCGCGATCAGCTCGCGCCAGTGACGCTCGGCGGCCTGCGGGTTGTGCACCGCCATGTCGGTGGGCACCCAGCCGTGCTTGGCGCCCTTCCAGATCGAGACCTCGGCGTCGACGCCCGCCGCCTTCAGCGCCGCCGCCAGCCGGTCGCACTGCTCGGGCGGGAAGCCGCTGTCCTCGTCGGCCCCGGCGATCAGGAGTTTCGCCTTGATGGCCGGCGCCAGGCGGTGCGGGCTCTTCTCGTCGTCGGTGGCCATGTTGCCGCCGTGGAAGCTGGCCGCCGCGGCGATCCGGTCGGGGAAGGTCCCGGCCGCCCGCAGCGCGATGCCGCCGCCCATGCAATAGCCCGTCACACCCACCTTGTCGGCGGCCGCGCGCGGCTGGCTGTCGAGGAAGTCCAGGCAGGCCTTGGTGTCTGTCATCTGCCGCCCCGCGCCCGTCGAGCCGCGCAGTTTCTGGAACAGGGCGACCGCCTCCGGATCGCCCGCCCGAGCGGCCTTGATGTCCGGCGGATCGTAGGGTCCGGCCCGCCAGAACAGGTCCGGCAGCAGCACATAGTAGCCGGCCTTGGCCAGCCGCTCGCCCATCTCGAACAGGGCCGGCCGGATCGCCGGCGCGTCCATGAACATGATCGCCGCGGGCCAGGGCCCCTGTCCTGCGTCCGGTGTGAAGACGAAGGCGCGCATGTCTCCGTCGGGCGTGGGGATGGTCACGTCTTGCCGCATGATCGCTCCTAAGTTCCTCCCTTGAGCGGGGGGTCAGGCCACCGCCCGGCGCACTTCCTTGAAGGTCGAGCGGCGCATGGAGGGTTTTGGCCCCTCGGTGTTCGGCGGCGGCTGCAGCAGACCGGCCGAGCGGCGCGTCATCCGCTCCGGCTCCTCGTTGAACAGTTCGGCCAGCTGGTCGGTGATGGCGCCGGCCAGCTGCTCCACGTCGACGATGGTCACCGCGCGGCGATAGTAGCGGGTCACGTCGTGGCCGATGCCGATGGCGATCAGCTGCACGGGGCTGCGCCCCTCCACCTCGGCGATCACCTCGCGCAGGTGGCGCTCCAGATAGTGGCCGGAGTTCACGCTGAGCGTCGAATCGTCCACCGGCGCCCCGTCGGAGATCACCATCAGGATGCGCCGCTGCTCGGGCCGGCCGATCAGCCGCTGGTGCGCCCACATCAGGGCCTCGCCGTCGATGTTCTCCTTGAGCAGCCCCTCGCGCATCATCAGGCCGAGGTTGCGCCGCGCGCGCCGCCAGGGCGCATCGGCGGCCTTGTAGATGATGTGGCGCAGGTCGTTCAGCCGGCCGGGCTGCGGCGGCTTGCCGGCCTTCAGCCAGTCCTCGCGCGCCTGGCCGCCCTTCCAGGCCCGGGTGGTGAAGCCCAGGATCTCGGTCTTGACGCCGCAGCGCTCGAGCGTCCTGGCCAGGATGTCGGCGCAGACCGCGGCCACCATGATCGGCCGGCCCCGCATGGAGCCGGAATTGTCGATCAATATGGTCACCACCGTGTCGCGGAACTCGGTGTCGGCCTCTTCCTTGAAGCTGAGCGGCGCGGTGGGGTCGGTGATCACCCGCGTCAGGCGCGCCACGTCCAGCACGCCTTCCTCCAGGTCGAAGCTCCAGGTGCGGTTCTGCTGGGCCAGCAGCTTGCGCTGCAGCCGGTTGGCCAGCCGCGACACGACATTCGACAGGCTCGCCAGCTGCTGGTCGAGGTAGGCCCGAAGCCTCGTCAGTTCCTCGGCGTGGCACAGCTCCTCGGCCGCCACGATCTCGTCGTGGGCGGTGGTGAAGACCTTGTAGGTGACGACCTTGCCCTCGCCGGTGAACTCCGGCCGGGCCGGCTGTTCGCCATCGCCCATGTCCGGCGGCTCGTCGCTCTCCTGGGCGTCGGGGTCCTCGTCGGCCTGCATCATCTGGCTGTCGGCGTCCTCGCTCTCGCGATGGCTCGCCTCGTCCTCGTCCAGGGCGCTCTGCTGCGGGGACTGGCCCTCGCCGTCGCCGTCCTCGTTCTGGTCCGAGGCGTCGGGATCGCCCTCTTCGCCCTCGTCCGACTCGTCGGACTGGTCGGGGGCGTCGGAGAGATCGTCGCCCATCTTCAGGTCGCGCAGGATGGCGCGTGCGATCCGCGAATAGGCCTTCTGGTCCTCGACCGAGGCGGCCAGCCGGTCGAGGTCGGCGCCGGCCTTGGCCTCCACCTCGTCGCGGAACAGCTCGATCACCGGCTGGGCCATGGCCGGCGGCTTCTCGCCGGTCAGCCGTTCGCGCACCATCAGGCCCACCACGTCGGCCAGCGGCGGATTGGCCAGCGCCTCGATCTGGTTGAACGCGCGCTTGGCCCAGGACTGCTCGATCACCGCCGCAAGGTTCAGGCGCACCCCGCCCAGGGCATTGGCGCCGATCGCCTCGATGCGCGCGGTTTCGATGGCGTCATAGATCGGCGCCCCGCCCGCCGAGGCAGGCCGGCCCTTGGCGTGGACGCCCTCGTCGTGGTGCGCCAGGCGCAGCGCCATCTGGTCGGCGAGGCCGCGGATCCGCGCCGCGTCGATCGGCGTCAGGTCCCTGGGCGGATGCGGCAGCACCGCGCGCTTGCCCGACAGCTGGGGCCCCTCGCCGGAATAGACGATCTCCAGGTCGGGCGTCTCGGCCAGCGAGCGCGCGGCATTGGCCAGCGCGCGCTTGAAGGGCTCCAGGGGGCTTTCGGGGTTCTTGGCCATCTCGGGGTCCGTCTTAGATCAGCACGGCCGCTCGGTGAAACAAGCTTTCTGCGCGAAGCACACGAACCGGTGAGGCCAGGAACAGGCTTGGCCGGGGCGGCGTTAGGGCGCGGAGGTCTGAAGGGCCTCTGAGTTGAAGGAGAGCGACATGCTCAAGTGGGCTCTGATCTTTGCGGTGGTGGCCCTCATCGCCGGCGGTCTCGGCTTCGGCGGCGTCGCCGGCGCGGCGGCCGGCATCGCGAAGATCCTGTTCTTCCTGTTCCTGGTGGGCTTCCTGGTCTTCCTGGTCCTCGGCTTCATGGCCGGACGCAAGGTGGCCGGCGACTAGCCGACCTGCCGTCTGACAATGCAGACGCCCGCCCCGGCTCCACCGCGGCGGGCGTTCTGTTGGGACAACCCCTCCCCGCAAGGGGGAGAGGGCTCTTCGCCCCTACTTCTTCCCCTTCGCGAGATAGGCCTTCGACTCCTCGCCGACGATGGTCACCAGATTGCCCATGGCCAGGTTGGCGTCGATCAGGTGCAGGCCCCAGGCGGGGTTCACCTGGCCGTTCTGGACCACGTCGCCCACGATGTCGTCGGCGCGCGGGTCGGCCGGATCGGCGTTCACATGCACCTCGAGATAGGAGAAGCCGTTCTTCTCCACGCACTGGCCGGTGAGCAGGCCGGGCACGGACACGAAGGGCGTCTTGGGGTTCGGCTGGCCCTTCACCCACGGCTGCTGCTGGGCGGCGGAGTTGGCGATCTGGGTGTTCGACATATAGGCGTGGAAGACGCCCTTGCCGCCCGCCGCCAGGTTCGCCGGGTTGGTGCAGGCCGCGATGCGCCCACCCTCCGCCTTGCCGAACAGGCTGTTGGCCGGCGGCGGGACGGTGTCGCGGAAGCTCGCATAGGCGATGACGCAGCCGGTCTGGCGGCTCTGGCGACAAAGGGGAATATGCTGGAAAAGCCCGGTGTCCTTGCCCGCGTCCACCGGCAGCCGGGTGCCCATCAGGATCGCCGAGACCAGCTTCTTCTGCACCGGCTTGCCGTCGATCTCGTTCTTGATCACCTGGGTCAGCACGCCCGAGCCCTGGGAGTGACCGACCAGCACCACGCCGCGCCCGTGGTTGTCGTGCGCCAGGTAGTAGTTCCAGGCGTCGACCACGTCGTCATAGCCGAGCTTGCGCCACTTGGGATCGCTCTGGCCGGGCAGGGGCTTGCCGCCCATGCCGGCCCGCAGGGCGGTCAGGGTCACCTGGCGGTACAGGGGCGCGAACAGCCGGCACTTGGCGCCGAGCCTGGCGAACTGCACCTTCACCACGTTCACTTCCTCGGGGCCGGGGTTCATGTCCGACACCACGCCCGGGTCGTTCGACACCGTCGGATAGACGTAGAAACAGTCGATCGGCGCCCTCGGGTCGGCCTTGAAGTGCTCGACGCTCTCCTTGCCACTCGCCTGCACCACGGTGGTCGTCAGGTCATAGCCGCAGGCGTTGCCATCGGTCTTGCCCGGCCGGCACAGCCAGGCGGCGTCCTTGGAATAGTCGTTCTTCGGCGTGTCCTGCGCACTCGCGCCGCTGGCGGCGGCCAGCGTCATTCCGGCGCTCAAGGCAAGCGCGGCCAATGTCTTCTGAAGCATGGATCCCCCCTGGAAATTCTCTAGTCAGCTATGCCCGCAGGATCGCGCGCGGCCGCCGGACGGTCCAGCTATTTTGCGGCATCCAGGGGAGAGCGACCTCACCGTCCATCCACCGAAAACGCGATCAGCAGGTTCCGCGCTCCGGCGCTGCCGTTGTAGCCGGAGTGCAGGAAGACCATCCCGCCGGCCACCGTCGGCCCGCCCATGGCCAGCGACCCGCCGGGCGCCTGCTTGACCCCATTGACGGTGTCGAGCGGCGTGGTCGCGTCGTACTCCCAGAGCAGCTTTCCGTCCGTCGAGAACGCCCGCAGCCGTCCGTCCTCGGCGCCCACGAACACTGCGCCCGGGATCGCCGTCGCCGCCTGGGCGAAGCCCGGCTGGCAGCGGCCGGAGGGTACGTTGCAGGCGAGGCCCTTGGGACTCTCGAACCGCCAGAGCTCCGCTCCCGTCGCCAGGTCCAGCGCCACCAGGCCGGGGCGCCCGCGCGACGGCGGATCGGCCAGCGGCGCATAGAGCACCTTGCCGTCGGTCGCCGTGCCCCATTCCACCCCGCCGCTGGCGCTGCCGCTGCCGAGCTTCGGCGTCGCCCAGACAGTGCGCCCGGTGTCGGGATCCATGGCGTAGACGATCGAGGACTTGTTGCCGGTGACCACCAGGTCGCGCCCGCCCGCATGCACCAGCATCGGCGAGGACCCGAAATCGTAATCCGGCCCCCGCGTCCCCAGCGGCCCGTTCACCGTCCCCGTCACATAGTTGTCGGCCGCCAGCACCTGATTGGCCCAGCGCACCTTGCCGGTGGCGAGATCCATGGCGATCACCGCGTCCGACGTCGGGTGCGGAACCTCGGTATAGCTGTCGCCGCTCGCCACATAGAGCTGGCCGCGCTTGCCATCGATGGTCGGCGCGCTCCACAGCGCCCCGCCGGCCGGCCCGTACATCTGGGTCCCCGCCGCGTTCTTGCGCGTCGGATGGGCCTGCTCGTCCAGGATCGTCCGGCTCCACTTCAGCTTGCCTGTGATCGCGTCCACGGCGGCGACCGTCCCGATGAAGGTGCAGCAGCCGTAGGCCCCGACGTTGCCCTGGCTCTCCTCCGAGGCTGACAGCGGCACATAGAGCACGTCCTTGTAGAGCGCCGGCGAGCCGGTGATCCGGCCCACCGGATGGTCGCCCACCTTGGTCTCCCAGATGGGCTTGCCGGACGCCGCGTCCAGCGCCCGCATCACCATCCGGTCGTCACCGAGATAAACCGCCCAGCCGGAGGCCGCCCTCGCATTGCGCCCCACGCTCATGGAGGCGCGCGCTCCGCCGTGGAAGTCGAAGCGCCAGTGGACGCAGCCGGTGGCCGCATCCAGCGCATAAAGCTTGCCGGCCATGGAGGCGGCGTAGACGCGGCCCGCGAACACCATCGGCTCGCTGTTCTTGGTGCCCGGATAGGCGAAGGCCCACTTGGGCTTCAGACGGCCGAGGTCGGCGGCCTTCAGGCCGGGCTCCGGCTGGTAGCGGCTGTTGGCCAGGTCGCGGCCCCAGCCGGTCCACCACGGCCCGCGGGGGCTCAGCGGCGCATGACCGCGACAAGGGTTCGGGTCGGGTCCCGCCGCCACGTTCGGCGTCGGCGACTTGCCGGTGACGAAGCGCACCACGCCATAGAGCTCAGCCTCCGAGAGCCCCTGCGCCATCGGCTTCATCGCCCCACCGGTGAGTGCGTCATAGACCTCTTCCGGCCCGCGCCCGGCCAGCTGCTGGCGGGTCGGCGCGCGGCCGACCGCGGGCTCGTGGCACTGCGCGCAGCGGGCCTTGAAGATCGGCTCCCCGCTCACCGGATAGAGCCCAGCCGAGTTCTCCGGCGGCACCACATAGCCGGGCTTCGGCGTCGCTGCGGGCTGCGCAAGCGCCGCGCCGGCCAGCGCCGCCAAAGCTCCCGCCGCCAGCGCGGCCGCCGCGATTCTGCGCATCCTCAGCACCCTCCCCAGGTCGGCCGCGTTGTCCGCGGCTCGTCGGCGAACATTGTGCCCGCGCCAGCCCGCCTGTCATCCCGCTTCCGCGCCTCTTGGTTCGCGCGCTGCGCCCGACCGGTTCAAACCCGGGCGCGCGCGCCAGAGCCCCCTCATGGATCGCATCGCGCCATTCGGCGTTGCCGCGGAATGGCGCTCTTCGAACGAACCCGCCGGCTGGCGGCATGGGCCCTCTGCATGGCAGGCCTGACGCCGGCCGCCTCATCGGCTGCGCACACCCACCACCTCGACCGCTCCGGCAAGGCGCAGTCGGGCGTCGCGTCCTACTATCGGCCGACCGCCTCGGGACGAAAGGCGGCGAACGGCAAGCGGCCGCAGCCTGGCCGGCTGACGGCGGCCAGCCGGACGCTGCCGCTCGGGACAAAGGCCAAGGTCGTGAACCGCGACACCGGCAAGTCGGTGAACGTCACCGTCACCGACCGCGGGCCCTTTGCGAAGCATCGGGTGCTGGATGTCTCGCCCAAGGCGGCCCAGCATCTGGGCATGACCCACGAGGGCACGGCGTCGGTAAAGATCCAGCCGCTGAAGCTTCCAGCCGGCAAGGGCGAGGGCGGCAAGACGGGCGGCTAGGCCACCCGCACGCGGGCCGTCGATTCCGGCAGGTCCGTGCCGAAGGCGCGCTGGAAGAACTCGGCCACCGTGCCGCGCTCCAGCTCGTCGCACTTGTTCAGGAAGGTCATCCTAAAGCCCAGCGCGATGTCGCCGCCGAAGATCTCGGCGTTCTGGGCCCAGGTGATCACCGTGCGCGGGCTCATCACCGTGGAGATGTCGCCGTTCATGAAGGCGTTGCGGGTCATGTCGGCCACGCGGACCATGGCGTTGATCGTCCGGCGGCCCTCGGCGGTGTTGTAGGTCGGCGCCTTGGCCAGCACGATCTCGGCTTCCACGTCGTGGCTCAGGTAGTTCAGCGTGGTGACGATCGACCAGCGGTCCATCTGGCCTTGGTTGATCTGCTGGGTGCCGTGATAGAGCCCCGTGGTGTCGCCGAGCCCGATCGTATTGGTCGTGGAGAACAGCCGGAACAGCGTGTTCGGCCGGATCACCCGGTTCTGGTCCAGCAGGGTCAGCTTGCCCTGCGCCTCAAGCACCCGCTGGATCACGAACATCACGTCCGGACGGCCGGCGTCGTATTCGTCGAACACCAGCGCGATCGGCCGCTGGATCGCCCAGGGCAGCATGCCTTCGCGGAATTCGGTGACCTGCTTGCCTTCCTTCAGGACGATGGCGTCCTTGCCGACGAGGTCGATGCGGCTGACGTGGCTGTCCAGGTTCACCCGCACCAGCGGCCAGTTCAGCCGCGCGGCCACCTGCTCGATGTGGGTCGATTTGCCGGTGCCGTGGTAGCCTTGCACCATCACGCGGCGGTTGTGGGCGAAGCCGGCGCAGATCGCTCGCGTCGTCTCGGGATCGAACTTGTAGGCCTCGTCGATGTCCGGCACGTGCGGGTCGCGCGTGGTGAACGCCGGGACCTGCATGTCGAAGTCCACGTCGAACGTCTCGCGGGCGTTGACCGTGTGGTCCGGCGTCAGGGCCAGAAGGGCGTCGTCGTTGGTGTCGATAACAGTCATGGCGCGGATCGATTACAGTCTCGGGCTAGCCGTGGCAAACGGCTGTTACAGAAGCCGCCGCGCATGACGCAGGGGCAGGGAGGCCGGGCGATGCTGGCAGATGCGGAAAGCCTATACGCGACGCTGCAGGTCCACGCGCAGCCGTCGGGCTTCGGGGCGGAGATCGTCGGCCCCGATCTCACCCGTCCCTTATCTAAGGCCGTCCTGGCCGAAGTGAAGGCCGCCTGGGCCCGCCATTCGGTCGTGGCCTTTCCCGACCAGCCCCTGACGCTCGATCAGCTGGAGGCCTTCACCCAGGCCATCGGCGCCTTCGGCGAGGACCCCTTCATCAAGCCCATGCCCGGCCATCCCAACGTGCTCGAGCTGCGCCGCGAGCCGGACGAGCGGGCGACCAATTTCGGGGCCGGCTGGCACTCCGACTGGAGCTTCCAGAAGACCCCGCCGGCCGCCACCCTGCTGCATTCCGAGGTCGTGCCCCCGGTCGGCGGCGACACCCTGTTCTGCGACTGCAGCCGGGCCTACGACGCCCTGTCCGAGGCCATGAAGCAGATGCTCAGCCCCCTGCGCGCCGTCCACTCCGCGACGCGCGCCTATGGGACGCAGGGCGTCTTCGCCAAGGAGACCGAGAAGCGGACCTTGCAGATCATCACCTCGTCGGAGGCCGACAAGAGCCTGACCCATCCGTTGGTGCGAACCCATCCGGTGACCGGGCGCAAGGCGCTCTTCATCTCGCCGGTCTATACGGTCGGCGTCGAGGGCATGACCGCCCAGGAGAGCGCCGCGATCCTGGGCTATCTCTTCCAGCACATGACCCAGGAGGAGTTCATTTACCGCCACAGGTGGCGGCCCAAGATGCTGCTCATGTGGGACAACCGCTGCACCATGCACTTCGCCGAGGGCGGCTACGACGGCCACCTGCGCGTCATGCACCGCACCACCGTGGCCGGAGATGTTCCGGCCTGATGCCCGCCGAGATCGCACCCTTCCACGCCATCGCCGTCAGCGTGCTCGCCCACGAGCTGAAGGCCGGCGGCGCCTCGATCATCCACATGGAGTTCGGCCAGCCATCGACGCCGGCGCCGAAGGCGGCCATCGCTGCGGCCCACCGCGTGCTCGACAGCGACCCCATGGGCTATTGGGAAAGCTCGGCCCTGACCGGCCGCATCGCCCGCCATTACGCCGAGACCTATGGCGTCACGGTCGATCCGCGCCAGGTGATCATGACCTGCGGCGCCTCGGCCGCCCTGGTGCTGGCGCTGTCGTCGAGCTTCGAGCCGGGCGCCCGCATCGCCATGGCCCGGCCCGGCTACGTCGCCTACCGCAACACGGTGAGCGCGCTGCACATGGTCCCGGTGGAGATCGCCTGCGGGCACAATGAGCGCTTCCAGCTCACCGCCCGGGCGCTGGCCGAACTGGAGCCCGCGCCGTCCGGCGTCATCGTCGCGAGCCCGGCCAACCCGACCGGGACAATCCTCCCGCCCGAGGAGCTGAGGTCCATCGCCGAAGTCTGCCGCGCGCGGAACATCCGCATCGTCTCCGACGAGATTTACCACGGCCTCAGCTACGCCGGCCCGACCCACTCCATGCTGGAGTTCGAGCCCTCGGCGCTGATCGTCAATTCGTTCTCCAAGTACTTCTCCATGGCGCCCTGGCGGCTCGGCTGGCTGGTCGCGCCCAAGGCTGATCTCTCACGGGCGCGCGCCTATGTCGGCAACCTGTTCCTGACCGCGCCGTCGCTCGCCCAGCACGCGGCGCTCGCCGCCATGGATTCGACCGAGGAGTTGCAGGCCAATGTGGCGGTCTATGCGAGGAACCGCGAGCGGCTGCTGCAGGCCCTGCCGGCGCTCGGCCTCAAGGAGATCGCCCCGCCGGACGGCGCCTTCTACATCTGGGCCGACGTCGGCCATATGACCGGCGACAGCCTGGCCTTCTGCAAGCAACTGCTGCGCGACACCGGCGTCGCCACCGCCCCCGGCATCGACTTCGATCCCGTCGAGGGCCGCCACTTCATCCGCCTCAGCTTCGCGGTCTCCACGCCCGAGGTGGAGGAGGCCATCCGCCGGATGACGCCCTGGTTTGCGACGCAGCGTCCGCTCATCCCGGCGAAGGCCGGGACCCAGATCGCAGAGCTCTGAGGCGGGCGAGACGGACTCCGAGCTTATCGAGCCAAAATCTGAGCTATCTATCTGGGTCCGGGCTTTCGCCGGGATGAGCGGCCTTATGGTGGGTCGCGACGGTAGATCTTTCCGCCCTTCATCACGAAGCGCACGTCCTTCAGCACACCGATGTCCTGGGTCGGATCGCCGGCGACGGCGGCCAGGTCGGCGAGGGCGCCCGGGGCGATGTGGCCGAGGTCGTCCCGTCGCAGGATCCTGGCATTGACAGCGGTGGCCGCGGTGAGCGCCTGCACCGGCGTCATCCCGTCCTTCACCATCCAGGCCACCTCGCGCCAGTTCTCGCCGTGCGGATAGACCCCCACGTCGCCGCCCATGCCGATGGTCACGCCCAGCTTCAGCGCCAGGCGGAAGGCCCGCTCGGCCTCGCGCATGGAGGGCGTCGGCGGGGTCTGACCGGGCACATAGTGCTGGAAGTAGGTCGCGGTCGCCTCGACCGCAGTGAGCGTCGGGATATAGGCCGCGCCCTTGTCCTTCATCAGCCGGAAGGTCGCCTCGCTGGTCCCATAGCCGTGCTCGATGGTGTCGGCGCCGGCCACGACCGCGCGGCGCACGCCCTCGTCGCTGGCCGCATGCACCGCCACCGGCCGGCCGCCGTCGTGGGCGGTGGCGACCATCACGTCCATCTCGTGCTGGCTGAAGGTCGGCCGCGTGCCGCCGTCGGGCCCCACGCGGTAGTCGCCGTAGAGCTTGATCCAGTCGGCGCCGGCGGCCGCCTGTTCGCGCACCGCCTTGATCCCCTCGGCCTCGCCGGAGACCTCCTGGGCGCCTTGCGGCAGGTCCATGTCGGCGCGGAAGCCCTTCTTCGGACCATAGGAGGCGGTGGCGACGATCGCGCGGGTCACCACGAACATCCGCGGGCCCTCGACGATCCCCTCGGCGATCGCCCGCTTCAGCTGGACGTCGGCGTCGCCCGCGCCCTCGGTGCCGAGGTCGCGCGTCGTGGTGAAGCCCGCCATCAGGGTGCGCCGCGCATCGCGCCCGGCCCTGAGCACGCGATAGGCCGGCGGCTCCTTCAGCACCTGATCGTCCCACAGGGTCTCGTTGTAGGCGTGCAGCAGCAGGTGCGAGTGCAGCTCGATCAGCCCCGGGATCAGGGTCTCGCCGGGCAGGACGACCACCTCCGCCCCGGCCGGCGCCGCGACCGATCCCTTCGGCCCGACCGCCATGATCTTCTCGCCGTCGACGACCACGACCCAGCCGGCGTGCGGCGCCGCATCGCCCGCGGTCCAGACGCCGGCGGGCTCCAGCACATAGGCGGCCGCCTGCGCGCCGCCCGCCGCCGCCGCGAGGCAGAGCCCCGCCGTCCATGCCCATAGCCGATGCACTGGATAGGCCCCCTTCAGATCCGCCGGTCGAGCCCTTCCCAGAACGGCTCCCTGAGCTTGCGCTTGAAGATCTTCCCCGAGTCCTCGCGCGGCAGCTCGGCCGCCAGGTCGACCCGCTTGGGGACCTTGTAGCCCGCCACCTGGCCGCGCAGCCAAGTCTTCACCTGCGCCTCGCTCAAGGTCTCGCCCGGCATCGGCTGCACCACCGCGCAGACCGCCTCGCCGAACTCCTCGTCGGGAATGCCGAACACCGCGCAGTCGGCGACGCCCGGCATCTTGGCGAGCTCGCCCTCGATCTCGGCCGGATAGATGTTCACCCCGCCGGAGATGATCATGTCCTTGGCCCGGTCGCACAGGTAGAGGAAGCCATCCTCGTCGAGATAGCCTACGTCTCCGGGCGCGATCAGGCCCGCCTTCTCGCTGTCGCGCCGCTTCTGATCGTCGCCGTGATAGGTGAAGTCGGCCATGCCGCCGATGCGGGCCACCACCTCGCCCACCTCGCCGGGCGGCAGGCTGTTCCCCGCGGCGTCGATCACCCGCACCTCGGCCTCCGGCCAGGCCTTGCCCACCGTGCCCGGGTGCGAGAGCCAGTCCTCCGAGGAACAGAACACCACCGCGCTGGTCTCGGTCGAGCCGTAGTACTCGTTGATCACCGGTCCCCACCACTCGATCATCGCCCGCTTGATCGGCGCCGGGCAGGGCGCCGCGGCGTGGACCACGAAGCGCAGGGAGGAGAGGTCGTACCTGGCCTTCACCGCGTCCGGAAGCTTGAGCAGCCGGTTGAACATGATCGGCACCATGTGCAGGTGCGTGACCCGGTGGCGCTCGATCATCTGCAGCAGTTCTTCGGGGTCGAAGCGCGGCTCGAGGATCATCGTCACGCCCAGCCGCGCGGCGACCAGGCCGTAGGCGTTGGGCGCCGAGTGGTACATCGGACCGGTCATCACGCTGACCATCTCGTCCGGCGCCCCGAAGCCCACGAAGCCGAAGGCGCGGCCGATGATCTGGCCGGTCAGCGCCGTCTGCTCCGGGGTCGGCGGGGCGCGCCGCACGCCCTTCGGATGGCCGGTGGTGCCGGAGGTGTAGATCACCGTGCCCGGCGCCTCGCCGAGCGGCTGGGCCAGGGGTTCGAAGCCCGCGAGCCACTCGTCCCAGACGGGCAGGTCGGCGGGTGGGCGCGCGGCCTCCGCGTCGACGCCATAGGCCGCGGCGATCTCCGGCGGCGTTCCGACCACCAGGACCGCAACGCCGGCCGGGATGGCGTCTCTCACGCCGGCCAGAAGGTCGGCGTGGATGACGACCGCCTTGGCGCCTGAGTTCTCGAACAGGTAGCGCGCCTCCGTCGGCGTATAGTGCCAGTTGACCGGCGTCGGATAGGCGCCCAGGAGGCCCGCCGCGGCGCTGGCCTCGAAGAAGGCGAAGTCGTTGCGCAGATAGAGCGCCACCAGGTCGCCGCGGCCGATGCCGAGGCTGGCCAGCCCGCTCGCCGCCCGCGCCGCGCGCTCCTGCAAGGCGGCGGTGTCCAGCCGCCGCGCGCCGCTGACGATCTCGCCCATCTGGCCTCCCCATCGCTTCGAGGCTTGAGCTTATCTCCCGCAGCGGGCGCCGCAACGGTGCGGCAATGATCCCTAATGCGCATATTTGACTCCATAAGGTGGAGCAATTAGGATCAATAAGGAATATTCGAGGTCCGGCATGTCGGAAGAAGTCTATACCGTCGAGCAGTTCGCCGAGCGGCTGAAGCTGCACCCCAAGACCGTGCTGCGGTTCATCCGCGAGGGGCGTGTCCGCGCGGTGAAGGTCGGCCGGTCCTGGCGCATCCTGCGCTCCGAACTGGAGGCCTTCGGCGGCTTCCAGCCTTCCGCCAATGCGGCGGGCGTGCGGGTCACCGCCATCGTCGACGTGCCCGACATTCCCCCGGACCGCGCCCAGCGGCTGGCGAGCTTCCTCACCAGCGCGCGGATGGGCGCCGAGACGCCTCCGCGCCCCATGAGCCTCGACGTCGCCCACGATCCCGCCCTGCGCCACGTGAAGGTGGTGATCGTCGGGGCGCCCGATGACGTGGCCACCCTGCTGCGGGTTCTGAACTTCTGGCTGAGCCAGGGACCATGAGCGCCATCTACCGCTCGGCCGAGGGCGAGCAGGCCCTGAAGGCCGCCTACGGCCGCTTCCGCGACGCCTGGCGGATCCCGCGCGAGGAGCTGCGGATCCCTACGCGCCAGGGCGAGACTTTCGTGATCGCCAGCGGCGATCCGGCCGCCCCGCCGCTCGTGCTGCTGCACGGGGCAGGCTTCAACAGCGCCATGTGGATGGGCGACGTGCCGGCCTGGGCCGAGCGGTTCCGCGTCTACGCCATCGACCTGCCGGGCGAGCCGGGCGAGAGCGCACCCCTGCGCGCGCCGCGCGAGGGCGGGGCGGCGGCGGCCTGGCTGGACGAGGTGCTGGCGGGCCTGGGCGTCACGCGGGCGGCTTTCATCGGCAATTCGCTGGGCGGCTGGCACGCCCTCGACTACGCGATCCGCCGGCCTGAGAAGGTCGAGCGGCTGGTGCTGCTGGCGCCGGGCGGGATCGGGGCTGTGAAGCTCTCCTTCCTGCTGCAGAGTGCGGCGCTTCGCCTGACCGGCGAAACGGGCCGTAAGCGCTTGCTCAGCGTCGCCGGCGCCGGTGAGATCCATCCCGCGATCGCGGCCTATCTGCGGCTGATCCATACCCACTTCATCCCCAGGCGCGATCCGCTGCGGCGCTTCAGCGACCGCCAGCTCGCGACCCTGCGCATGCCGGTCCTCATGTTCGTGGGCGCCAAGGACACCCTGCTGGATTCGGCGGGCAGCCGCCGCCGGCTGGCCCGCGCCTGTCCCCAGGCCCGCATCGTCTGGCTCCCGGAGGCCGGTCACTTCCTGGGCGGCTTCACCGAGGAAATCCTCGGCTTCCTGGGCGAGCCCGCGCCGTGAGCGGCGGCGTCACCGAGATCGCCGGCGTGCGCGCCTGGCTGGTCGACGCCCACGGCCCTCCGCTCGCCGATGAGCGGGACGCCGCCGACGTCCTGGGCGAGACCTTCGGCGCCGAGGCGCGCCTGGTGGTGATCCCGACCGCTCGGCTGACCCCGGACTTCCTGGACCTCAAGACCCGGCTTGCGGGTGCGATCCTGCAGAAGTTCGTCAACTACCAACGCCGGGTAGTCATCCTCGGCGACATCCGCGAGGCCGTCGCCGCCAGCGACGCCTTGCGCGACTTCGTGCGTGAATCCAACCGCGGGAACACCGTCTGGTTCCTGTCCGACATCGCAACCCTTGAGGCCAAGCTCGCCGCGGCGTGATAAGTCCTCCGCAAATTGGGGGACGGCGATGATCAAGACGATGGCGCTCCTGGGAGCCCTGGCGATGAGCCTTTCAACCGTGGCCGCGGCCGAGATCCCGGCCCAGCTCATGCCGCGCGGCATCGCGGGCTCGAGCTTCAACGTCCGCGACCTGGAGGGCCAGAAGGCCTGGTACATCGACAAGCTCGGCATGAAGCTGATCGACACCATCAAGCGCGGCGATGCGCCGTTCGAGTACCTCGTGGGCTACAGCCGCGCCCCGATCCTGGCCCTGCTCTCGGCGCCCAACCGCCCGGTCGGCCCCAACACCATGGGCCGGCTGATCCTCGACGTGCCGGACGCCAAGGGCCTCGCCGACCACCTGAAGGCCCAGGGGGTGACGGTGCGCGAGGTGATCCCCAACACCGCCTATTTCGTCACCGACCCCGAAGGCAATCCGGTCGAGCTCTATACGCCGCCTGCCCGGACCAAATAGCGCGCTAAAGCGACAGCCAGCAAAAGTGGAAACCGCTTTTGCGTCCGGATGCGCGCAGAAAAACCTAGCGCGCCGGCGGCGCGCTAGGGCAGCGCAAACGCCACCACCGCGTCGCCCTGCGTCTCCTGGTCGACCTTGGCCGAGCCGCCGGCCGCGACCACCACATACTGCTTGCCGCCGATCTCGTAGGTCATCGGCGTGGCATGCGCGCTGGCCGGCAAGGCGCCGCTCCACAACAGCTTGCCATCGGCCGTGGAGAAGGCGCGCAGCGTCTTGTCCATGGTGCCGCCCTGGAAGATCAGCCCGCTGGCCGTAACGATCGGACCGCCCAGCACGATGGAGCCCTTGGCGATATTGCCGACCCCGGGCGCGATCTCATCGAGCGATCCGAGCGGCGCGCGCCAGACGATCGTGCCGGTCCCCAGGTCCACCGCCATCAGCTCGCCGAACGGCGGCTTGATGCAGGGCAGGCCCGAGGGCGCGCGCAGAAAGTCGCGGCTCATGGCGTAGGGCGTGCCCATCTGCAGGGTGGTCTCGGCGCGCAGGTCGCCGCGGTCGCCCTTCACGAACTTGGCGGCCGGGATCATCCGCACCTTGGCCGGCAGGTTGGTCACCGAGACGATCAGCCGGCCCGCGCCGGCGTCCCAGGCGAAGCCGCTCCAGTTGATGCCCCCGACGTTGCCGGGAATGGCCAGGATCCCCGCCTCGCTGGGCGGCGAGAACATGGAGGTCCCGCTCATCGCGTTGATCTGGTCGGCGCACCATTTCCGGTCGCTGTCGGAGATCGCCCAGGCATCCTTGGCCGACAGCGCCTGCGGGACCAGCGGCGGCGTCGCGGTGGGGAACGGCTGGGTGGGCGAGCTCTTCTCGCCATAGAGCGTGCTCTGCGGCACGGCCCGCTCCTCCACCGGCAGCACCGGCTTGCCGGTCGCCGGGTCGAGGGCGAAGACCATGCCGGTCTTGTTGCCGGCGATGACCGCGGGCGTCATCCGGCCATGCAGGCGGAAGGCGGTGAGCATGGGCGCCGCGGCGGTGTCGTAGTCCCACAGGTCGTGGTGCACGAGCTGGAAGCCCCACCGCAGCTTGCCGGTCTTCACGTCCAGGGCCACGACCGAATTGGCCCAGCGGTTGTCGCCGGGGCGCAGGCCGCCCCAGTAGTCGGGGCTGGCGCTGCCGGTCGGGACCAGCACCAGGTGACGCTTGGCGTCGGCGCTCAGCACCGACCAGGCGTTGCCGGCCCCGGTCTTCCAGTCCTTGTCGGCCGTGCCCTTGGGTTTCTCCAGCGGCTCCCACGACCACAGCAGCTTGCCGGAACGGGCATCGAAGCCACGGACCACGCCGTCGGCCATGTCGGCGCGGGAGTTGTCGTTGATGGCCGAGCCCACCACCACCACGCCGTCCAGCACGATCGGCGGCGACGTCATGTGGTAGGCGCCGCGCTCATAGCGCGCCACGTCGCGCAGGCTGACTTCGCCATGGTCGCCGAAGCCCGGGCAGGGCTGGCCGGTGGCGGCGTCCACCGACACCAGCCGCGCATCCAGCGTCGCCTCGTAGAGCCGCAGCTTGCAGGCGCCCTTGGACTGGGCGTCGCGCCAGGCCGCCACCCCGCGGTTGATCAGCCCGTCGCCGTAGCGGGCGGTCCGGTCGATCTTCGGATCGTAGGCCCAGAGCTGCCGGCCGGTGGTCGGGTCGAGCCCGATGATCCGGTTGAGCCCCGTTGTGACGTAAAGCCTGCCGTCGATGAACAGCGGCGTGGCCTCGAAACCGGTGCGCTGGCCCCGTTTGTCGTCGGCGATGTCGCCGGTGTGGAAGGTCCAGGCGGGCTTCAGTCCGGCGACGTTGGCGGGCGTCACCTGGGTCAGGGGCGAGAAACGCGTGCCGGCCGGATCGCGGCCGTAGGATCCCCATTCGTCGGCTCGCGCGGCGCCCGACGCCATCAGCGCGGCGCTGGCCGCGGCCAGCAGCAAGGTCTTGGTCTTGAGCAGCATTTTCGGCGCTCCCGTGAAACTGAGAAGCCCAGGATGCCGCGGCGCTGTCCAGCGTCGAGCGCCGCGGGACGAGCGGCGGCCCCGCCGGGACGGCCTGGGACGGGCGGCTAGCTCAGCGGGACCAGCGGTTGGTCCGGCGTGCGCAGGCGCTCCAGGGCGGCCGGGAATCGCCGCGACAGGGGGACGCTCAGACCACCATCGAGCTCGAGCCGGAAGTCCCCCGCCGCCGCGGGCGTCACGCTGCGCACATGGGCCGGATTGACCAGCCAGGAGCGGTGGGTGCGCAGGAAACCCGCGCCGGCGAGATCGGCCTCCACCTTGGCGAGCGTCTCGCGCACCAGCGGCTTCCTGCCGCCCGCCAGATGGAACTCCACGTAGTTGCGGGCCGAGGTGACGGCGACGATCTCCGTCATCGGCACGCGCACCACCCGGGCGCCGTCGCGCAGGTGATAGAGCCTGGATCCCTCGGCCGGCGCGCGGCTCGCGGCCCACAGCCGCGCAGCCCAGTCGGCGAGCGCCAGGATCAGCACGAAGCCGAAATAGGCGACGAGGTCCTTGCGGTATTCGTAGAGCCAGTCGGCGCCCCCGTAGTGCGCGCCGGCCAGGGCGTAGAGCCCCTTCCGCAACAGGACGAAGCTGCCGACGTGCGCGAAGCTGAATCCGACGCTGCCGGTCAGGTGCACCAGGGCGAAGCGGGCCCAGCGGCCGGCGCCGGGCGGGGCGAGGCGCAGCAGCCACCCGAGCGCCGGGACCAGCGCGATCACCACCGCCCCGCTGGTATATTCCCAGATGAACGGCTCGCGCGGATCGAGCCGCGGGAAGTCGCTCAGGTCGGAAAAGGCGTTGGCGGTGGTCTGCAGGACTATGAACACCGCGATCGCCGCCCAGCCCGCCAGGAAGGCCCGGCGCCGCGCGGCGTCCTCGATCAGCGGTGGGGGCAAGATCAGCTCGGTCATCGTCCCGGCCACCTGACTAGACCGCGTCGCCGCACAGGGGGAGCCCCTTCGGCGCCGCAGACCCCCCGCCAGGCCTCGCCGAGATCGTCCAGACGCCGGTCAAGAATCCGTCGCCAACTCTTCGTATCGGCGAAATGAAACCGAGACCGAAGCGTCGCGCCGATCCTCGATACGAATTCCCAGGTCCTGCGGACGACACTCGGGGAAGCCCCTCGCGCCCGCCGGTGGATGGGGGATTTTATGTCATCGATCATGCGGGCGACCGCCGGCCGCGTCTGCGCGGCATCTGTCCTGGCGCTGACGGCGGGGCTCGTCGCTCACCCCGCCCTTGCCGCCGAAGCCGCGGCGGCGGCGACGCCGACCGAGGAGAAGGCCGACTACGGGGTCCGCGTCGAGGAGCTGACGGTGGTGGGCGTCACGGGCGCGGCCGCCGCAGCGCCGGTGAAGGCCTCGCTGGAGGCCACCGAGCCCCAGGCCATCGTCACCCGCGAAACCATCGACCAGTTCGTACCCCAGACCGCCGACTACACCGAGGTGGTCCTGCTGGCGCCCTCGATGTCCGGGATGAGCCAAAACGGTCCGGGCTTCTACGAAGCCAAGACCACGCTGCGGGGGTTCTCGGACGGCCAGTACAACGTCACCTATGACGGCATTCCGTTTGGCGACACCAACGACCCGACCCACCATTCCACCTCCTTCTTCCCGGCGGCGACGATCGGGGCCGTGGTGGTTGACCGCGGCCCGGGCACGGCCGGCCAGCTCGGCCAGGCGAGCTTCGGCGGCTCGATCAACATCTTCTCGCCGGAGGTGGCCGAGGCGTTCGGCGGTTCGGCGGCCCTGACCTACGGCTCGTGGAACAGCGCCCAGGCGGTGGTCAAGGTCAACACCGGTCCCTCGGACCTGCTGCATGGCACCCGCGCGCTGGTGGACGTCTCGGCCCTGCGCACCGACGGCTACCTCACCTATTCCGCCGCTCAGGGCGCTAACCTGCTGGTCCGGACGGTCACGCCGATCACCGACAGCTGGAGCGTGACCCTCTTCGACACCTACAACTACACGCGCGTATTCCAGGACGACAACAATGGCGCGACGCTCGCCCAGGTGGCCAAATTCGGGAAGAATTTCGCCCTCAACAACGATCCGACGAGCCCCTCCTTCACCGGCTACAACACGGTCAAGAAGCACACTAATTTCGGCTATGCGCGGCTGAACGGCGACATCACCTCGAGCCTGCATCTCGAGAACACGCTCTACAGCTACTACTATTCCAACCACACGCTTTCGCCGCAGGACGTGACCGGCACGGCCGCCGTCGACAAGGCGATCCCGGCCGGTGACATCCCGGGCTATTTCAAGCTCAACTACTACCATGTGTACGGCGACATCGCCCGGCTGACCCAGGACCTGCCGTTCGGCGAGCTGAAGGCCGGCCTGTGGTGGGAGACCTCGAAGACCAAGCGCGCCCGCCTCGACTTCGACCTGACGGCCCGGACGCTGGACTTCAAGGAAACCTGTCCGAAGCTGCAGCCGGGCGTGATCTGCAATCGCGGGGCGGCATCGTTCATCAACTACATCCAGGGCTCGACCTGGGACCAGTACGAGCCCTTCGTCGACTTCGAATGGAAGGTGACGAGTGACCTCACCGTCACGCCGGGCCTCAAGTACGTCCACTTCGAGCGCAACCTGAATTCGCCGATCAACCAGGGCTCGGGCACCCAGCTGATCGACTCGGCCACCTGGACCAAGACGCTCTACTTCCTGACGGCCAACTACCGCATCCGCGAGAACTGGTCGGCCTACGCCCAGTACGCCACCGGCTTCCTGACGCCGCCGCTGTCGACCCTGCAGGTGCAGATCCCCGACCCCTCCGCCGAGAAGCCGCAGGAGAGCACCAACTATCAGATCGGCACGGTCTTCCACGGCGGCCTGATCACCGTCGATGCCGACGTCTACTACATTGAGTTCAAGAATAAATTCCAATCGGTGACCGGGGCCGTGGGGACGCCCCAGGCCGGCGAGACGGTGTTCTTCAACCTCGGCGGCGCGGTCTACAAGGGCGCCGAGGCCGAGGCGACGGTGCAGATGCAGGACAACGCCTTCGTCTTCGTCAACGGTTCGGTGAACAGCGCCAAGGCCAAGGGCGGGGCGACCACCATCGCCGGCGTGCCGGTGGTGATCACCGGCGGGCTGCAGATCGCCGGTGCGCCCAAGTGGACGGCCGCGGCGGGCGTCATCTGGAAGCCCGGGGATTGGTCGATCTCGCTCACCGACAAGGTGGTCGGCGAGCAGTGGGCCAACGAGGGCCAGCCCTCCAACTTCAAGATCGGCTCCTATTCCAACGTCGACCTGACGGTGGTGCGCAACTTCGGCCGCTGGCGCGCCGAGGCGGCGATCTACAACCTGCTCGACAGCCAGAAGATCACCAAGATCACCCCGGGCTCGAAGGGCAACGTCATCGGCCCGGGCGACCAGTACTACTTCCAGCCCGAGCGGAGCGCCCAGCTGACCCTGCGGCTCAACTTCTGATCCGGACAGCCCACGCTAGCCCCGCGGAGACCACGAGATGAAGCAAACCCTGATCGCCTTTGCCGGGGTCGCGGCGTTCGTGGCGGGGCTGGGGGCGGCGAACGCCCAGCCGGGGCCGGCGGCCGCCGAGCCCGCGGCCGTCAGCAAGTTCCTGTCGGCCGAGGCGCTCAACCCCGCCCAGCTTCTGCCGCCGCCGCCGCCGGACGGCTCGCCGGCCGCGCTCGCCGAGCTCGCGGAGCTACACCGCATCCAGGCCGACCGCTCGCCACAGGCCCTGGCGCGCGCCCGGCGCGACGACGAGGACGAGAGCGTGATCGCCTTCGCCGAGGTGATGGGTCCGGGCTTCCAGCTCGATCGGCTTCCCGCGACCGCGGCGCTGTTCAAGGACCTGCGCGCCGAGGACAGCCTGGCCGCCAAGCGCGCCAAGGCCTTCTTCAAGCGCACCCGTCCGTGGGCGGCCGACCCGAGCATCGTCGGATGCCCGCACGGGGACGATGCGGCCAAGAGCGCCTATCCCTCGGGCCACGCGACCATGGCCTATGCGGCGGCAGGCGCGCTGGTCCGGCTGGATCCGCCGAAGGCCCAGGCGATCCTGGCGCGGGCCTCCGACTATGCGGAGAACCGGCTAGTCTGCGGCGCCCACTATCGGCGCGACATCGGGGCCGGCCAGACGCTGGGGACGGTGCTGGTGGTCAAGCTGCTGGAGACGCCGGGTTTCCGCGCCGAGTTCGACGCGGCCCAGGCGGAGCTGAAGGCGGCCCGCGTCGTCGATTGAGTGCGACACTCAGTCGTCGTTGTCGCCGACCAGCATCCGCACGCGCTCCAGCAGCTCGGCGGCGGTGAAGGGCTTGGCGAGGAACAGGCTGCCCGCCACGCTATTGGCCTTGAAGGAGGCCGGCGAAGTCTGGCCGCTGACGAAGATCACCGGCAGGGCGGGATCGATCTGTCGGGCGAAGCGCGCCACGTCATAGCCCGTGGTGCCAGATCCCAGGTTCACGTCGACGATCATGCAGGCGTAACTGCGGTCGTGCTGCAGGGCGTCATAGGCGCCGCGGTCGGTCTGGACGCAGTGGGCCTTGAAGCCCTCCGTCTCCAGCATGTCGGACAGCAACTCGCAGATCGCCGACTCGTCTTCGACGACCAGGACTCGGGCTTCGGAACCAGGATTAAGGGCGGCTTCGGACATGCTCGATCAACCAAAAATCCCAAACGCCCCCCGACGAGTGATGTTCCCGACATAGGCGGTCGCTAGACCATCCCGGCCTTGCGCAGGGTCTGGTAGGCGCGGATCACCTTCTGCAGGCGGTTCTCGCCGGCCCGGTCGCCGCCGTTGGCGTCCGGGTGCAGGCGGCGCACCAGCTCGGTGTAGCGGCTGCGGATCCTCGGCCCATCGGCGTTGACGTCCAGATCGAGCTCGGCCAGCGCATTGCGCTCCAGCTTGCCCAGCAGCCGCGCCTCCGGCTCGGCGACGCGGGTCTGGGCCTGGGCCCCGCCGCGGCCGAACAGGTCGAAGGGATCGCGGTAGCCCTCGCCCCGGCGGAACTTGTGCTGGAAGCTGGCCGCCTCCCGGGAATATTTGCCGGCCTTCATCTCCCAGGTGGGACGGCCGCCGCCGAACAGCTCGTCCTTCTGGAAGGCCCGCACCTCGCCCTCGCTCATGCCCGCGAAGAAGTTCCAGTTGCGATTGTACTCGGCGGCGTGGTCCTGACAGAACCAGTAGTGGTCGTTCATCATGTCGCGCGACTTGGGCGCCCGCGCCGTGGCCGCCCGCCGGCAGCCCGCGTGATCGCACGGCCGCTCGCCGGGTTTCAGCGCGTTGACGTCGGTCTCCCGCGGGTCGTCCGCCTTGGGCGGCTTGACGCGGATATCGACGAACTTGGGCCTGTATTGAAACGCGCCGGGCATGGGCCAAGTATGGGGGGAGAGAACTCCCGTTCAAGAATTGAAGATTGAGCCGATGGGCGCTACACTCGACGCCATCCACGACAAGCTGACCTCCGCGTTCCGGCCCCTGCGGCTGGAGGTGCAGGACGATTCCGCGCGGCATCACGGCCATGAGGGCGCGCGGCCCGGCGGCGAGAGCCACTTCAACGTGACCATCGAGGCTGAGGCCTTCCAGGGCCAGCCCAAGGTCGCCCGCCAGCGGATGGTCTATCGGGCGCTGGCGCAGGAGCTCGCTGGCCCGGTGCACGCTTTGTCGGTCAAGGCGCTGGCGCCGGGCGAGAGCTAGAGGCTAGACTAAAACGGACGTTTCAATCCGCTCGTCCCGGCGAAGGCCGGGACCCAGATCGGACGGTCTGGGTCGGGTTGGATCCGCGCGGCGCTCATCGAGCCCGCGTCTGAGTTCTTCCATCTGGGTCCCGGCGTTCGCCGGGATGAGCGGGCTTCCGGGAGGCGACTTGAAGACCACCATCACCGTCAACGGGGAGGCGAGGGCGCTCGACCTCGATCCCCGCACCACGCTTCTCGATGCGCTGCGCGAGCACCTCAAGCTGACCGGCTCCAAGAAGGGCTGCGACCATGGCCAGTGCGGCGCCTGCACGGTCCTGGTGAACGGGGTGAGGATCAATTCCTGCCTGTCGCTGGCGGTCATGCACGATGGCGACCAGGTCACCACCATCGAGGGCGTCGGCACGGTGGAGAAGCTGCATCCGATGCAGGTCGCCTTCCTCACGGAGGACGCCTTCCAGTGCGGCTACTGCACGCCCGGCCAGATCTGTTCGGCGATCGGCATGCTGAGCGAGGTCGCCGAGAACTGGCCCAGCCAGGAGACCACGGACCTGACCGGCAAGATCACCCTCACCGACGATGAGTTGCGCGAGCGGATGAGCGGCAACATCTGCCGCTGCTCGGCCTATCCGCAGATCGTCGCGGCCATCAAGTCCGCGGCCGGAGAGATGGCATGAGGCCGTTCACCTACGAGCGCGCCGCCGACGCCCAGGCCGCGGTGAAGGCCGCCGCCGACACGCCGAACGCCAAGTTCCTGGCCGGGGGCACCAACCTGCTGGATCTGATGAAGCTGGAGATCGAGCATCCGGCGCACCTGATCGACGTCGGGCGCCTGCCGCTGGCGGGGCTTGAGGAGACGGCCGACGGCGGTCTGCGGATCGGCGCCATGGCCACCAACAGCCATGTGGCCGCCGACGCCCGCGTCCGCGCGCGCTATCCGGTGCTGACGCAGGCCATCGTCGCTGGCGGCTCGGGCCAGCTGCGCAACAAGGCCACCACCGGCGGCAACCTGCTGCAACGCACCCGCTGCGCCTATTTCTACGACACCACCAAGCCCTGCAATAAGCGCGCGCCCGGCTCCGGCTGCGGGGCGCTCGAGGGCCTCAACCGCAACTCCGCGATCTTCGGCGCCAGCCACGCCTGCATCGCCACCCATCCCTCGGACATGGCCGTGGCCCTGGTCGCCCTCGACGCCACGGTGGAGACGCTGTCGCCGTCGGGTTCGGCGCGCAGCTTCCCGCTGATGGAGCTGCACCGCCTGCCCGGCGAAACGCCGCAGGTGGAGACCCATCTGGTCCCGGGCGAGCTGATCACCGCGGTGGTGCTGCCGCCGCCGCCCAAGGGCGGCCAGGTCTATCGCAAGGTCCGCGACCGGGCCTCCTATGCAGCGGGCCTGGCCAGTGTCGCGGTGGCCGGGGGCAGGATCGCGCTGGGCGCGGTGGCGCACAAACCCTGGCGGGCGGCAGACGCGGAGGCCGCGCTGGCCGCCGGCGCCTCGCCCGCCGAGGCCATCGGGCGCGAGCTCGCAGGCGCCAGCGAGAACGGCCGCAACGGCTTCAAGATCAACCTCGTCCGCCGCCTGGTCCCGGCGGCCATCGCGCAGGCCGGCGAGCAAGGGAGGGGCGCATGAGCTCCGTCATCGACTGGGAAGCCACGAGCAATCCGGTCAAGGAGAACAAGGCCGGCAATATCGGCAAGGCCGTCGACCGCTACGAAGGCCCGCTGAAGGTCACCGGCACGGCGCCCTACGCCTATGAAGTGGAGCCACCCGCGCCGCCGGCCTATGGCGTGCTGGTCTCCGCCCCCATCGCCCGCGGGCGGATCACCGCCGTCGACACCGCCGAGGCCGAAGCCTCGCCCGGCGTGCTGCTGGTCTGGACCTACAAGAACGCCCCCGCCCAGGGTCCACGCCCCGCGCGCTACGACTTCTTCACCCCCTCGCCCAGGCCGGCGCTGGAATCGGACCGCGTCTATTACTTCGGCCAGCAGGTCGCCGTGGTGGTCGCCGACACCCTGGAGAACGCCCAGGCGGGCGCGGCCCTGGTGAAACTCGCCTTCGAGGACGACGCCGCCAAGGCGGTGACCTTCCACGACCACTTCGCCGAGGGCGTCCAACCGCCCGGCGAATCCGACGTCGAGATCGGGGATTTCGAGAAAGCCTTCGCCGCCGCGCCGGTGACCCTCGACGACGTCTGGCGCACGCCCCTGCAGAACCACTGCCAGATGGAGCCCTGCGCCACGACGGCCTGGTGGGACGGCGACCAGCTGACGGTCCACACCTCGGTGCAGATGGTGCGGTTCGCCCAGAACTCGCTCGCCGAGACCCTGATGATGCCGCACAAGTCCGTGCGCCTGTTGACCCGCTATGTGGGCGGCGGCTTCGGCGGCAAGGGTTCTTTCTACGAGGACCTGGTGCTGGCCTCGCTGGCGGCCCGCGAACTCGGACGGCCGGTGAAGGTCGCGCTCTCCCGCCAGCAGATGATGCACGGCACCGTGCACCGTCCGGCCACCGAGCAGCGGGTCCGGCTGGGGGCCACGCCCGACGGCCGGCTCACCGCCATGAGCCTGATGACCACCACCCATTGCGACCGGCGCGGCAACTTCACCGAGCACGCCTCGAACTTCGCGCGCAACCTCTACGCCGCGCCGAACCGGCTGACCGGCCACCGCCTGGTCCGCCTCGACCTGCCGGTCGCCAGCGCCATGCGCGCGCCTGGCGAGGCCTCCGGCACGCTGAGCCTCGAGGTCGCCATGGACGAGCTGGCCGAGAAGTTGGGCATCGATCCCGTCGAACTGCGCATCCTCAACGAGCCGGAGACCGATCCGGAGACCGGCAAGCCGTTCTCCATCCGCCAGCTGGTCCGCTGCATGCGCGAGGGCGCCCAGCTGTTCGGCTGGGACCGCCGCCTGCCCCGGCCCGGCCAGGTGCGCGACGGCCGCTGGCTGGTCGGCATGGGCATGGCCGCGGCCATCCGCGGCAACTTCCTCCTGCCCGCCAAGGCGAGCTTCACGGTCGACGCCGAGGGTGTGATCACCGTCAAGCAGGGCATGACCGACATTGGCACCGGCACCTATACGGTGCTGGCCCAGATCGCCGCCGAGACCCTGGGCGTGCCGCTCGGCGACGTCCGCGTGGAGATCGGCGATAGCGAGCTGCCGCCGGCCCCTGGCTCCGGCGGCCAGTTCGGCGCCGCCACCGCCGGTTCCGCGGCCCTCGACGCCGGTATGAACCTCAGGAAGGCGATCGCCGAGATCGCGGTCAACGATCCCTCCTCGCCGCTCAGCGGCGGCGACGCGGCCCAGGTCACCTTCCAGGACGGCGTCATCGCGATCGCCAACCGTTCAGAGCGACTGTCGGACCTGATCCGGCGCAACCGGCCCGAGGGCCTGACCGCCGATGGCGAGGTCCGCCCCGCGGCCGACGCCAGCCAGTGGAGCTCGCACACCTACGGGGCCCATTATGTCGAGGTGGGCGTCGACACCGTCACCGGCGAGGTGCGCACGCGGCGCATGCTCGGCGTCTTCGCGGCCGGCCGCATCCTCAACTGGAAGACCGCCAGGAGCCAGCTCACCGGCGGGATGATCTGGGGCGTCGCCTCGGCGCTCACCGAGGGAAATGCGGTGGATCCGCGCTACGGCTCGCTGATCAACCAGGACCTGGCGAGCTACCTGGTGCCGGTGCAGGCCGACATCGGCGAGCTCGACGCCATCATGCTCGACGAGGTGGACGACAAGGCCAATCCCATGGGCATCAAGGGCGTGGGCGAGCTCGGCATCTCCGGCGCCGGGGCGGCCGTGGCCAACGCCATCTACAACGCCTGCGGCGTCCGCGTGCGCGACTATCCGATCACCCCGGACAAGCTGCTAGCGGCCCTTACGGCGATGTAACGAAAACTGGGGGTCGCCACCCCTGGCGCAGGGTCAAGCTCGCTCCCATTTCCGTGATCCTATCTAGGAGACGGAACGTGAAACTCATCCTGCCCCTGGCGGCGCTCGCCAGCTCCATCGCCATGCTGGTGGTGACCATGCAGGCGGCGGTGTTCAGCTACCTCTAGCTAGCTGACCGCGGCCTGCAGCTCGGTGAGCACCCGGGCCAGGTCACCCTCGCGGAACGGCTTCTGCAGCACCGGCGAGCCCCGGTCCACGTCGCGAAGGCCCGCGTCCCCATAACCCGTCGCGAAGGCAAACGGCGCGCCGCGCTCGCGCAGCAGGTCCGCCAGCGGGAAGATCGGCTGGCCGCCCAGGTTCACGTCGAGCACCGCGCAGTCGATGACGGCGCTGCGGGCCAGTTCCATGGCCTCGTCCAGCCGTGACGCCGGACCCACGACCTCGCACCCGAGTTCGCCCAGCATGTCCTCGATCAGCATGGACACCATCATCTCGTCTTCGACCACGAGCACGCGCAGTCCATTGAGCTTGGCGTTCGTCATTGCGTCCACTCCAGCACGGGCCGGGACACGGCGCCCGACAGGTCAGCCCGCATGGGCGTCTTGATCACGTTTGTAATGGCGTAAGCCCCCAGATTGGCCGCCCTCGGCGCGCATAGAATGGCCGATCCCCCGAGGAAGCAAGCTTAACTAAACGCATTTTTTACAGCCAAGGTTCCGCAGGCCGCGCCGAGGGGTCGAAAGTCCGCGCGCGCCTCTCTACCGTGGGCCCGCCGGGGCGATCTCCAGGCGGGTGATCTGGTTGCCCTTGCGGCCGGTGACGCGGAATTGGTGGCGGCAGATGGTGAAGGTCTGGCCGACCTTGGGGATGGTCTGGGCCTCGTTGATCAACAGGCCCGCCACGGTCACCGCCTCGTCGTCCGGCAGGTCCCAGTTGAGCGCCCGGTTGAGCTCGCGGATGGTCACCGAGCCGTCCACCGAGACGGTCCCGTCGGGGCCCGCCTTCACGTCGGCCTCGTCGATGTCGTACTCGTCCTCGATCTCGCCGACGATCTCCTCGAGGATGTCCTCCAGCGTCACCAGGCCCTCCAGCGCGCCATACTCGTCCACAACCAGGGCGAAGTGGGTCTTGCGCTTCAGGAAGGCGGCGAGCTGGTCCTTCAGGCTGGTGGTCTCCGGCACGAACCACGGCTCGCGCATGATCTCGCCGATGGCCAGCTGGTCCATGTCGCCGTCGGCGTCGGCCATGGCCTGCAGCAGGTCCTTCACGTGCAGCACGCCGACGATGTTCTCGGTGTCGCCGCGGTAGAGCGGCAGTCGGGTGTGCGGGCTGTCCAGCGCCTCGGTCACCACCTTGCGCGAGGGCAGGTCGGCGTCGATCATGGCGATCGCCGTGCGGTGGACCATCACCTCGCTGACGTCCAGATGGGTCAGGTCCAGCACCCCGCCCAGCATCCAGCGGTCGTCGGTCTCCACCAGACCCTCGGAGTGGTGGTACTCGACCGCGCCGCGGATCTCCTCGTGGGCGGCCAGCACGTCCATCTCCATGGACAGCTCGATCCCGAACAGGCGCAGCGTCTTTCGGATCACCCACTGGATCGCATAGATGATCGGGCCGCAGATCCGCACCACCACCAGGGCCGGCGCCGACAGGAACCGCGCCACGTCGTCGGAGCGCACGATGGCCAGGGTCTTGGGCAACACTTCGGCGAACACCAGCACCAGCACGGTCATCAGCGCGGTCGCCGCGGCCACGCCCCAGGCGCCGGGGATGGCCCGGGTCATTACCTGGGTGGCCAGGGCCGAGGCCAGGATGTTGATCAGGTTGTTGCCCAGCAGCACCGAGCCGATCATCGTCTCCTGGTCGGAGAGCAGCTTGTTGACCCGCCGGGCCGCGCCGTCGCCGTCGCGCTCCAGCTGGTGCATGCGGGCGCGGCTGGCGCCGGTCAGCGCCGTCTCCGCCGCCGAGAAGATCGCCGACAGCGCCAGGAGGCCGAAGACGATGGGCGCCAGCGCCAGGATCGCGGTCACGGCGTCGCCCCCTCGGCCAGCAGGAAGCCCCGCACCTGGCCGGCGTCGACGTCGCGGGCCACGAAGGCCTCGCCGATCCCGCGCGCCAGGATGAAGGTCAGCCGCCCGCCCTGCGCCTTCTTGTCCTGCGCCATGTGCGCCACCAGCCGGTCGGCGGCGAATGGATGGCCGGCCACGTCGCCGAGCGTGGTCGGCAGGCCCGCCGCGGCGATGGCGCGCTCGGCGCGCACCGCGTCCTGCGCCCGGCAAAGGCCCTGGGCGGCGGAGAAGCGGAACGCCATCGCCTGGCCCGCCGCCACCGCCTCGCCGTGCAGAAGGACCGCGCCGAAGCCGGTCTCGGCCTCCAGGGCGTGGCCGAACGTATGGCCGAGGTTGAGCAGCGCGCGGCGGCCCTGTTCGGTCTCGTCCTCGGCGACGATCTCAGCCTTCATCTGCACGCAACGCCCGACGGCGCGGCTCAGCGCCTGCGGCTCGCGCGCGAGCACCTCATCGCCATGGGCCTCCAGCCATTCGAAGAAGCCGAAGTCGCCCAAGAGGCCGTATTTGATCACCTCGGCGTAGCCCGCCCGCATCTCGCGATCGGGGAGGCTCGCCAGCACGTCCAGGTCGGCCAGCACCAGCCGCGGCTGGTGGAAGGCGCCCACCAGGTTCTTGCCCGCGGCCACATCGATGGCGGTCTTGCCGCCCACCGAGGAATCCACCTGGGCCAGCAGGGTCGTGGGGATCTGCACGAAATCTATGCCGCGCTTGTAGATCGCCGCGGCGAAGCCCGCGAGGTCGCCCACCACCCCGCCGCCGAACGCGGCGATCACGTCGCCACGGTCGAGCTCGAGTTCCAGCAACCGGTCGATAAGCTCGGCCAGGCCGGCGAAGCTCTTGGCCTGCTCGCCCGGCGCGATGACGATGGGAAGTACGGCCACGCCGGCCGCTTGCAGCGACGCGCTCAGCCGCGCGCCGTGCAGGGCCCAGACGGTCTCGTCGCTGACCACGGCCAGGCGCTGTCGTCTGAGATGCGGCGCGAGGCGGGCGCCGGCCTCGGCGATCAGGCCCGCGCCGACCACCACCTCATAGGCGCGCGCGCCCAGGCCCACGGCGATGGCGCGGCTCATTGGGCGTGCGCCGCGTGATAGGCCGATAGCGCCCGGATCACCTGGTCGACCGTCGTGTGGTGCGGCGCGTCGCCGGTCTCCACCACCACGTCGGCCTCGCCATAGACCGGATAGCGCGTCTCGGCCTGCGCGGTCAGCACCTCCATCGGATCGCGATCGACGATCAGGGGCCGGGTGGTCTTGCGCGACACGCGGCGCGCCAGCACGTCGAGGTCGGTCTTCAGCCAGACCGAGACGGCTTGCGACTTGAGCAGCTTGCGGGTCTCCGGGTTCATGAAGGCGCCGCCGCCGGTCGCCAGCACGTGTGGGGCGCCCTCCAGCAGGCGCGCGATCACGCGCCGCTCGCCCTCGCGGAACGCCGCCTCGCCCAGCTCGCTGAAGATGTCGGGGATGGAGCGGCCGGCGGCGGCCTCCACCTCGGCGTCGGCGTCGCGGAACGGGAGGGAGAGCGCATTGGCCAGCCGGCGGCCGACGCTCGACTTCCCCACGCCCATCAGGCCCACGAGGGCGATGGTGCGGCGGCGAAGCGGTTCATAGCGGTCCATGGACGGCCAAGGCTTACACGAGGCGCCCCGCTCGCGCCAACTTCGCGGGCCAAGTATGCTCGCCCCATGTCCCGAGTCCCCGCGGCCCTCGCCGCCCTGATCCTCGGCGCCGCGCCGCTCGCCGCCCGCGCCCAGCCCGCCGCGACGCCGTCCGTGACGCCCCCCGGGGCTCCCGATGGCGCGGTCTCCACCGCGCCGCGTGCGCCCGCGCCCCCGCCGCCGGCCTCAGCCGCGCCCCTGCAGCCCGTCGAGGTCACCGAGCTGGCCGCCCCCGACGCCTTCTCGACGGCGGTCCGCGACACCGGCCTGCCGCCGACGTTGTGGCGCGGGACCTCGCTGCAGGTGGTCAGGGCGGTGCTGCCGCTGCTGGCCGATCGGCCGCTGTCGCCCGCCGCCGCGGCGCTCGCCCGCCGGGTGCTGGCGACCGGCGCGCCGGGTCCCGAGGGCGCCGGCCAGGATCCGGCCCTGGTCGCCGGCCGCGCCGGGGCGCTCATGGCGCAGGGCGATCCGCGCGGGGCCGCCGCCGTCCTCGCCCGCGCGCCCGGCCTCGACCGCGATCCGGACCTCGCCCGCGTGGCCGCCGAAAGCGCCCTGCTGGCCGGCCAGGACGATCGCGCCTGCCGCATCGAGGCGGCGCTCACCGCGGGGCGCGACGACATCTACTGGGTTCGTCTGCGCACCTATTGCCAGGCGGTGGCCGGCCAGACCGCTGCGGCGCAGCTCACCTTCGACCTCGCCCAGAGCCAGGCCAAGGACGCCGCCTTCGCCCGGCTGATGGGCGCCAAGCTGGCCGGCGGCGGTAGTCCCGGCGCGCCCTCGCTGCGCAACGGCCTGGACTATGCGCTGTCGCGCAACCTCGGCCTGGACCTCAGCCAGGCCAAGCCGTCACCGGCGGTCGCCGCCGCCCTGGCGTCGGGCAATCCCGCCGAGCCGGCCATCGACGTCTCCGGCCTGCCGGCCTACCTGCTGCCCTTCGCCGAGGCGATCGCCAACGGGAAGCCCATTCGTCCCGACGATGCGCTGGCCGCCCTCAAGGCCTCGACCGGCAAGGACCCGAAGACCCGCGAACGCGACGAGGCGGCCCTTGTCCTGCTGGCGGCCTATGAGACCTGGCCCGGCCTGGCGCTCGGCGCGCTTCCCGTGCGCGAGGGGCGCGCCCCGGTGATGCGCGATATCGCGCTCGACGCCGCGGGCCTGCGCAAGCGGATGGGCGAGACCGCGATGCTCGCGCTGTGGACCTGCGCCGAGGCCGGCCCCGCCGGCCCGGCTCCCGCCGATCGCGCCCGCATCGTCCGGGCCCTGCGCGAGGCCGGCTTCGAACGCGACGCCCGCGCCTTCACCCTGGAAGGACTCGTGGGCCTGAGATGAGCGGGCAGGGGGCATCCTGGGCGGAGGCCTTCCTGGAGATGATGGCGGTCGAGCGCGCCGCGGCTCGGAACACGCTGTCGGCCTACGGCCGCGACCTCGCCGATGCGGCCGGCTTCCTGGCCGGCCAGGGCCGCGACCTCGCGAGCGCCTCGGCCGAGGACATCGAGGCCTACTTCCGGTCGCTGGGGGCCCGGGCCCTGTCGCCGGCCACCGCCGCCCGCCGGCGCGCCTCGCTGCGCCAATTCTACCGTTTCGTGCTGGGCGAGGGTTGGCGCGCCGACGATCCTGCCCGCCGGGTCGAGGCGCCCAGGAAGGGCCGCCCTTTGCCCAAGGTGCTGTCGCGCGAGGAGATGGACCGCCTGATCGCGGCCGCCGGCCAGCGCGACGGCGCCCAGGGCCTGCGGCTCGCCTGCATGGTGGAGCTCGCCTATGCCTCCGGCCTGCGGATTTCAGAGCTCACCGCCCTGCCGCTGGCCGCGCTGGCCCGCGATCCGGCGTACCTCATCGTCAAGGGCAAGGGCGGCAAGGACCGGCTCGCGCCGCTCAACAACGCGGCCCGCACCGCCGTGAAGGCCTATCTGGCGGTCCGCCCGCAGTTCCTCGGGAAAGCCGACAAGGCCAACCCCTGGCTGTTCGCCTCGCGCGGCAAGACCGGCCGCATCACCCCGCGCCGCTTCGCCCAGCTGCTGGACGAGGCCGCCGCCGCCGCCGGCGTCGATCCGGCCCGCGTCAGCCCGCACGTGCTGCGCCACGCCTTTGCGACCCACCTGCTGGAAGGCGGCGCCGATCTGCGCGTGGTTCAGAAGCTGCTGGGCCACGCCGACATCGCCACCACCCAGATCTACACCCACGTGGCCTCCGACCGCTTGCGCGAGGTGGTCGCCTCCAAGCACCCGCTCGCCAAGAAGCGCTGAGCCAAAAAAGAAGCCGCCCCGAAGGGCGGCTTCCGAAGTCTCAGGCCTCGCGGCGGTTAGCCGACGATGCGGTAGCGGCCGTCCGGATCGGGGCAGACCCGCACATAGCGGTAGTCGCGGCCGTCGGAGTCCACCGGGGCGGTCGCCAGGCGGCAGCCCATCCGCTGGTACTCGGAGTAGCGCGGGGTGCGGAAGCCTTCGTCCTCCCGATAGGGGATGGTCTCGTCATAGGCGAAGTACGGACCGCGCTGGTCGCACTTGTACTGGTCGTGGGCATGGCCCACGGCCGCGCCGATGCCGGCGCCGACCACGCCGCCCAGGAC
>NZ_DASZBG010000055.1:0-2144 GCF_035944335.1 Phenylobacterium sp.
GTCGCAGCAAGCTTGGACGTCATCTTCACCATCGTCTCGCGGAACTACGCCGCCCAGGCCGCGACGCTCATGCAGAGCCTCGCGAAGGCGGAGCCGTCGGTGCGCCGCGTGGTGATCGCCACCGACGGGCCGATCCCGCAGCTCGAGGCCTACGCCGAGGTGATGCGGGCCGAGACGCTGGACGCGCCCTTCGCCGCCATGACCGTCTATTACGACGCCCTCGAGCTCAACACGGCGGTCAAGCCCTTCGTCTTCCGCAAGCTGCTCGCCGAGGCGCAGAGCGTCACCTACCTCGATCCCGACATCTACGTCTTCCAGCCGCTCGACGTCGTGCGCCAGGCGTTGCAGCACGCCGAGCTGGCGCTGACGCCGCATGTCACCCGCCCGCTCGCCGGCGAGGCCCTGCCCAACGACCGGGCGATCCTGCAGTCGGGGGTGTGGAACCTGGGCTTCGCAGCCATGCGATCGACGCCGGCGACGCTGGCCCTCGTCGACTGGTGGGCCGGCAAGTGCCGCTTCGATTGCCGGGTGGACTTCGAGGCCGGCCTGTTCACCGACCAGCGCTGGATGGACCTCGCGCCCGGCCTGGTGGAGCGGTTCGCCCCCTTGCGCGATCCGGGCCTCAACCTCGCCTACTGGAATCTCGAGGGCCGCAGCCTGGCCAGGGGACCGGCCGGCTGGAGCGTCGACGCTCGGCCGCTGAGCTTCTTCCATTTCTCCGGCTTCGATCCCGCTCGGCCCGAGGTGCTCTCCAAGCACCAGGACCGCATCGCCGTCCAGGCCGGTTCGCCGCTCGCCGAGCTGCTCGGCGACTATGCGCAGGCCCTGCTGGCCAACGGCCACGCCCAGGCCAGCGCTGTCGACTATGGCCACGCCCGCTTCCCCTCCGGCCAGCCGGTCACCCGCGAGATGCGCCGCCGCGCGCTCGCCGCCGCGCGCGCCGGAGAGGATTTCAGCGCCGGCCTGACCGCGCTCACCGAGGGCCGCCTCGCCGCCGAGGGCGTTCGCCGCGCCGCGCACCCGGCGTTCCAGGCGCCGCAGGGCGACATCCTCGCCTGGCTGCGAGGCGCTGACGCCGGCGGCCGCCCGCACGCGCTGATCGCCCTCATGGCCGCCCGCGCCGACCTGCGCGACCGGTTCGGCCAGGACCCGCAGGGTCTGATCGCCTGGTGCCTGGGCGTCGAGGCGCCGGCCGGCCGCTTTGCGCCTGAGCTCTTGCCGCAGAGCGCGCTCAGCGACCCCGACCTGCCGCTGCGCGCCGCCCGCTTCGCCGCTCCGGAGGCGAGCCACCTGCAGCACCGCCTCTCCGCCGCCTTCGGCCTGGCCGCCCGCGGCCGCTGGCCCGCCAGCCTCACCGCGCCGCTGCGCGCGCCGCTGCTGGCGCAGGTCCCGGGCGTGCCGGCGCCCTTTCCGCGCCTGTTCCAGGAGATCTGGCAGAGCCGCACCGACCTGCAGCGGCAGTTCCCCTTGCGCACCCTCTTCCAGCGCTTCCGCTACCTGCGCTGGTTGGTTGGCGGCGGCCTGGCGGCCTACGACGCGCCGCTGGAGCTGCTGCCCGGCCATCCGCTGCTCGCGCTCGCGCGCCGCAGCGTCGGCGCCGCCCCCGCCCCGGTTCCGCACCGCGCCTCCGCCGGCGAGCTGTGGGTCATCGAGGACCCGGAGGAGGCGCTGGAGGCCGCCGCCGACCGACTGGTCTATGTGGCGGCCACCGGAGCCTTCATCGGTCCCGCCGGCCCCGCCGAACCGCCCGGCCACGTCGCCGTCGTGCGCGTCCTCACGCAGTCGGAATTCCTCCCGGCCGACACCATGGCGCTCCACACGCGCGGCGTCCGCTGGGACAGGATCGAGAGCCCATGAGCCCGCTCCTGGCGGCGCGCGCCGCTTGGCGCCGCCTGGTCCCGGAGACGCTGCGCCGGGCCGCCGGGCCCGCCCTGAACCGGGTGCTGCAGGCCTATGTCCGCGCCGGCGCCCATGGACCCCACGGCGCCGAGACCTCCGAGGGCCCGATCAAGGTCGTCGGCTACTTCTCCGGCAGCCACGGCATCGCCGCCTCGGCGCGACTGGGCGCGCGCGCCTTCGAGGCGCTGGGCGTGCCGGTCGAGCGCATCGACGCCAGTCACGCCAGGCTCACCTGGACCCCGCGC
>NZ_DASZBG010000056.1:0-1522 GCF_035944335.1 Phenylobacterium sp.
TCTGCCCATCGGCATGATGTTCACCGCCAAATACGCCGATGAGGCCACCCTCTTCCGCCTCGCCGCCCAGCTGGAGAAGGAAGCGCCCTGGAAGGACCGCCGGCCGCAGGTGTTCGGGTGAGGATTTGCGGCTGATGCGCCTGTGGCTGACGCTTGCCGCCCTCGCCGGCTTCGTCTGCGTGGCGGCCGGCGCCTTCGCCGCCCACGGCCTGAACGATCCTCAGGGCCAGGAGCTGCTGCGCACCGGGGCGCTGTACGGCTTCGTCCACGTGCTGGCGACGCTCGCCTGCCTGCCGCTGATCCAGCTGGGCGCGACCCGCGCCCGCCTCGCGCCGCCGTTCTTCCTGGCCGGCGTGCTGCTGTTCTCGGGCAGCCTCTTCGCGCTGGCGTTGGGCGCCCCGCGCATCGTCGGCGCGATCACGCCCTTCGGCGGCCTCGCCTTCCTCGCGGGCTGGCTCGTGCTGGCCTGGGCGGCGCGCGGGGTGGATGCGGCTTAGCCCATGCTGAGCATCGTCCCGTTCCTCATCCTCGCCCTCATGGTCGCCTTCTCGGCCTATCAGCTGTGGACCGCCTACAGCCGCGGCGCCGTCCGGGGCCGCGCCGTTTCCTATTCGCGCGACAAGGAGCCCATCCGATTCTGGGCCACCACCATCCTCAATGCTCTGCTGGTATTTGGCGCCGCCGTCCTCGTGTTCATGTGGATTCTCCGAGCCGCCGCCCACGGCGTGAGCCTGGATCCGGACTCCGGCTTCATCAAACTCAGCCCGGCGGAACAGATGTCGCGCGACTACCCCGAGCGCGCGCAGCGGCTCGGCGTCGAGGGCTCGGCCCTGTTGTCCTGCACGATGACGCCCGATGGAGGACTCGAGGCCTGCAGCCTGCTCTCAGAACAGCCGCCCGGTTACGGCTTCGGCGAGGCGGCGCTGCGAATGGCGCCGCTCGTGAAGATGAAAGCTGCGGCCGACAAAGCCTCCGCCGGCCACATCGTGCGGGTCCCGATCAGGTTCAAGCTCCCGTCCGGTCCCCGGCGGCCCTGAAGCTGCCTCACGTCTCCTGGATCGCCGAGAGCTTCCAGGGCCCGCCCGCATGGCGCACGAAGGTCCAGAGCTCGGTGGTCGAGGTGGGCTTGTTCGCATCGCCCGACAGCACCGCCCCGGTCGTGCGGTCGCGCATGACGTCGATGCTTTCGTAGTTCAGCGCCAGGGTCGCATAGTCGGCGTCGCCCTCGCGCCAGGCCTCCGACACGTCGGAGCGGATCAGCCGCACGGCGGAGACCTCGTTCTTGCGGCCATGGGTGGCGTTGTCGCTGAGCTCCTCGGCGAGATAGCCCATCACCTCCGGCGTGGTCACGGCGCGCAGCGCGCCATAGTCCTCGCGCCCAAAGGCGGACTGCACGTCCTTCAGCAGTTGCTCGAAGGCCGCTCGGTCGCTGGAGGAGACCGCGATCTCGTCGGCCGGCGAATAGCTCTGTCCGGCGCCCGCGAAGCCGCCGCCCCACGGTCCAGCCTGCGGCGCGGGCCCG
>NZ_DASZBG010000057.1:0-29181 GCF_035944335.1 Phenylobacterium sp.
CCGCGCAGGTGTCGTGCCCGAGCCATTCGCACTGGGTGACGCCGGCGGCGCGCAGGCGGCCGAGCACGAATTCCGGCAGGTCGAACATCCGCTTGTCGTCGCTCACGCCGGTCCCGAAGAAACGGCCATAGGCGGGGTCGACCTTGACGAACTGGGCGCGGAACTCGACGCCGACCTCATAGGACTTCGGCCCGATGCAGGGCCCGACCGCGGCGCGGATCCACTTGCGATTGGCGCCCAGGCCTTCCATCCGGCGCACCGTGGCCTCGACGATGCCGGAGAGCGCGCCGCGCCAGCCCGCGTGGGCCGCGGCGACCACACGGGCCTCCGGATCGACCAGCAGGATCGGCGCACAGTCGGCGGCCAGCGCCGCACAGACCACGCCCGCCGTGGCGCTGACCACCGCGTCGGCGTGCGGCGGCCCGGCCGGCCAGGGACCGTCGGCGACGAGGGCGGTGGCGGAGTGCGTCTGATAGGCGGTGACCAGGGCGTCCTGGCCGAAGTGGGCGGCCACCCGGCGGCGGTTCTCGGCCACGGCCTCCGGATCGTCCTGGGAGCCCAGGCCGACGTTCAGGCTCTCGTAGATGCCTTGGCTGACGCCGCCCTGGCGGGTGAAGAAGCCGTGGCGGACGCGCGGCAGGCGCAGGCGCTCGGAGGTCAGGACCGGCAGCTTGGCCATCAGGCGTCCTCGAAGGCGGGCGGCGTCCAGCCCGGCGAATGGATGCAGCAGGCCTTGAACAGGTCGCCCATCTGGTCGGCGGCGAGCAGGCGGTTGAGCTGGCGGCCGATCATCGGCGACTTGTCCGGGCGCGCCGCCACCAGGGCCTCGGCGCGCAGGCCGACGCCCATGCGGGCCAGGAACTCCGCCTGGGTCAGGATGACGGCCTCCGCGCCCTGCTGGCGCGCGGCGTCCATCACCGCCGGGAAATCGGCGTGGACGGTGAGATCGGCCTCGCCCGGGCAGGCCAGCGGGTCGACCTTCAGGTGGCGGCGCAGCGCCTGCAGGGTGTCGCCGAAGCCTGCCCGATCGCGGCCGTAGTCGATCAGCAGCGCGGCGCCCCCGTCGCGGGCGAGGCGGCCGCCGAGCAGCGCGCCCAGGGCGGCCTGGGCCGCGGACTGTTCATAGACCGCGCCCTCGGCGGCGTCGGGCAGCAGGCCGGCGGCCGGCGTCGGGTTGCGGACGAAGGCGAGGCGGCCGTCACGGTCCAGACCGACCAGCTGTTCGGTCCAGCCCACGGCGGTGCGCACGAACTGGCGGGTCGGCAGGCAGTCCAGCAGCTCGTTGGCGATGAGGATCATCGGCGCCCCGCCCGGGACCTCGGCCAGCGAGGCGGCCCAGCGCGGGCCTTCGCCCAGCCGGCGTTGCTGGATCGCCTTGAGCGGTTCGGAGGTCTCCACCAGCCAGACCTCGGCGGCCTCGAGGAAGTCCGGGGCCATGCGCGCGGCGCGCGAGACGTCGGCCATCAGGGTCCCGTCGCCGGGGCCCATCTCCACCAGCCGCACCGTGGCGGGCGCGCCCATCATCTGCCACGCGGCGGCGGCCCAGACCCCGACCAGCTCGCCGAACATCTGGCTGATCAGGGGGGCGGTGACGAAGTCGCCGGCCTCGCCCAGCGCCGGCCGGGTCGCATAATAGCCCTCGGTGGGGTCGTGAAGCGCGGCGGTCATGTACTGGGCGACGGAGATCGGGCCCGCCTGTGCGATCTGGGCCTCCAGCCGCTCACGCAGGCTCATCGGCCGCCGGCGGAGCGTTCTGGGGGGCTGGCTGGACCACGGCCGTCCCGTCATTGGCCGGGCCTTCCCTGAGGCCGCGCCAGACCATCCAGGCGCCGACCGCGATCATCGGGATCGACAGCATCATCCCCATGGTCAGGCCGAACGGGAAGTTGGGCATGTAGCTGTCCGGCTCGCGGACGTTCTCGAGCGCGGTGCGGGCCAGGCCGTAGCCGGCGATGAACAGGCCCATGACCACGCCGCGGCGGTTGAGGTCGTGGCGGCCATGGGTCGACCAGCGCAGCAGGAGGAACAGGACCAGGCCCTCGAGGCCGGCCTCGTAAAGCTCGCTCGGGTGACGCGGCTCCGGCCCGGCGCCGGGGAAGACGATTCCCCAGGGCAGGGTAGTCGGCCGGCCCCAGAGCTCGCCGTTGATGAAATTGGCGATGCGGCCGAAGAACAGGCCGATCGGCGTGCAGGCCGCGACGATGTCGCCGAGCCGCAGGAGGTCGAGCTTGTTGCGCCAGGTAAAGAGGGCGAGCGCCAGCAGGACGCCCAGCGCCCCGCCGTGGAAGCTCATGCCGCCGTGCCAGGTCTTGAGGATCTCGACCGGGTCGGTCCAGATCAGGGCCGGCGTGTAGAACAGCACATGGCCCAGCCGGCCGCCGACGATGACGCCGACGGTGATCCAAAGCACCAGGTCGTCGAGCTGATCGGTCGTGGCCGCCGGTCCGCGCAGCGGCCAGAGCCGGGCGTTCTTGACCAGCGAGACCGCGTAGCGCCAGCCCAGCAGGATGCCCGCCACATAGGCCAGCGCATACCAGCGGACGGCGATCGGGCCCAGGTGGACAAGGACGGGGTCGAAATCCGGAAAGGGCACGTGTCGGGCGCTCCAGCGTTCAGCTAGGTGGCTTTAGACGAGAAGGCCTTCGCTTTCACCCCCTCAGGGGCCATATAAGGGACCAAAGACGGGCGTCCGCCCGTGCCAGAGCTAGAGATGCAGACCCAGAATCCGTTCCTCGATGAGATGGCCAAGCTGACCACCGCCGCCATGGGCCTGGCCCAGGCGGCCGGAGACGAGGCCAAGGCCGCCTTCCGCGCCCAGGCCGACCGTATCGCCGCCGAGCTCGACCTGATCCGACGCGAAGACTTCGAGGCGCTGAAGGCCGAGGTGGCGGCGCTGCGCGCGGAGCTGGCCGCCTTGCGCGGGGGTTCGGAGGGGGCGGCGTCGAGCGCCGCACCGAAAGACATCCCCTGATCATCCACCGAAAACACGCGAATGTGGCTTGGCCCCGGCACGAACCGGGTGACGGCCAGGCCGCGAACCAGCTTACTTTCAATATCGCAGGCGATTCGGGGGCGACGCTCGCTCCCTTCGCCAATTGCGAAAGGACCTAGGGTCTATGGACATCCAGTCTGACGACAACGTCCTGATCGGCAATGATCCCCTCGATGTGGTCGAGCATGTGCTCACCGCCGAGAACCTGCCCTTCGACCGCACCGAAGACGGCGACCTGGCCTTCTCCCTGGCCGGCGACTGGAAGGACTACGAGCTGTGGTTCGCCTGGCGTCCGGAAGGCGAGTGCCTGCAGCTGTGCCTGTCCATCGACCTGGTGGTCCCCAAGGAGCAGCGGCTGGCGGCGCACGAGCTGCTGGCGACCCTCAATCCGCGGGTCTGGCTGGGCCACTTCGAGGTCTGGGAAGACGGCGAGATCGTCTTCCGCCACGGCATGCCCTTGATGGCGGGCGAACAACCCTCGCTCGCCCAAGCCGCGGCGATGATCGACGTGGCGGTGGAATGCGCCGACCGCTTCTATCCGGCCTTCGACTTCCTGGTCCGCGGCGCCAAGTCCCCCCAGGAGGCGATCGCCGCCTGCATGTTCGAGACGGTCGGCGAGGCCTGAGGGCCTCTAGAGGCTTGCGATCCGCAGCGCGAGCTCGCCGGCGGCGCGCCGGCTGTCGGGGCAGAGCCACGGGATATGGTGATCGCTGCCGCCGTGCCAGGCGATCAGCTCGGGGGCGATCACGCCCTCCGGCCCGAGCAGCGGATTGAAGTCATCCAGGAAGGCGAGCCCGAGCTCGGCGCAGGCGCTCTGAAGCGTGGTGTTGAAGGTGCGCGCGAGGCCGGTGCGCGTGGGCTGGTCCGGCATGTCGAGCCGCGCCAGGCCGGCGGCCAGGGCCTCGATGTCGGCCTCGGCGTGCAGGTGGGCGATGTGGCCGTTGACGACGCCCTGGCGCAGCGCCGCATCGCTGAGCGTGGGCGGCAGGGCGCTGCTCACCACGATCCGGGCCGAAGTGGCGGCGCGCGCCTGGCGCAGAAATTCGGCGTAGCGCCGGGCGCTCTCGCGGGCGAAGTCGCTCGCCGCCGCGAGATCGAAGGCGGTCTGGCCGCTGTGGATCCGCTGGAAGTCGTAGACGAACTCCAGATCCACCTGGCCGAACTTGAACAGCACGGTCGCGTGGGCCAGGCGTTCGCCGCGCGCTTCCAGCATCTGCAGGATGCGGCTCCCATGGCCGCCGCGCGAGTTCGGATTCATCAAACCGCGCGCTGAAGCGCCGGTGTTGAGGAAGGGGACCGGCAGGAGGTCCGCGCGCCGCAGCACCTCCTGCGCCAGATAGAACTGTCCGTGGCTGTCGGAGACGATCACCAGCGGTCGCCACAGCTCGTGCGGGCGGCTGAGCTCGCCGAAGGCCTCCAGATCGCGGCCGTAGACGTCGGCTTCCCCCAGCCGGGCGAGGGCGATGTCCTGACGAAGCAGGCGTTCCTCCTGCGCGGGCAGGCTCAGGACCTGCGCCTTGGCCTCGGCGACCCGCCAGGGCAGGCGAAAGTGCGCCCGCCGGCCCTCCGCCCGTCCCGCCACATGATAGTGCCAGGCCGCGACCTCGGGGCCCAGCTTGGCCAGGTCGGGGTAATCCTGGCGGTAACGGGCGTCGTCGAAGCCGACCTGCAGCAGGGCGCGCGCGACCTCACCGCCGGCATGACCCGGCGAAAGCCTCTGTAGCGAGGGCTCGGGCGGCGACGCGGCCGCCACCGACAGATCGGTCACACCGGACCTCGACGCCGACTGAACGCTGCAACTCGCGCGAGCATACAACTCGGCATGGCGCCGCGGAAGGGCTGGGCCCCACCGGGGCTTCGCGGCTCGCACTTCGGCCCCGACGCCGCTAGGCTGCCGGCCATGATCACGCCGATCCTGATGCTGGGCGCCGGGCGCATGGGCGGCGCGATCCTGGAGGGCTGGAAGAAGGCCGGCGCCTTCACCGCCGCCGAGCTGATGATCTGCGACCCGGAGCCCGGCCCGGCGGCGCTGGCCGCAGCTCTGGAGGGGGCGCGGCTGAATCCGCCGGACGCCGAGCTCGCCGAGGCGAGGACCGTGGTCCTGGCGGTCAAGCCGCAGGTCTGGGCCGAGATCGCCGCGCAATACGTCCCCTGGCTGCACGCCGATGCGGTGATCGTCTCGATCGCCGCGGGCGTGCGGGCCGGCGAGATCGGCAAGGAGTTCGGCGGCCGCTGCGTGGCGCGCGTCATGCCGACCACGGCGGCGGCGATCAACCAGGGCACGGCCAGCCTCTACGCCGACGATCCGGCCGCGCTCACCCGGGCCCACGCCCTGTTCGAGCCGCTGGGCGCGGTGGTCGACCTCGTCGACGAGGACCTGATGCACGCCGCGACCGCCGTCTCCGGCTCCGGCCCCGCCTATCTCTACGCCTTCGTCGAGGCCCTGGAGGGTGCGGCGCTGGCTGCGGGCCTGCCGCCGAAGGAGGCCGCCCGTCTGGCGCGCTCGACGATCACCGGGGCCGCGGCCCTACTCGCCCACTCCGACGCCGAGCCGGTGGACCTGCGCCGGCAGGTGACCTCGCCCGGCGGCACGACCGAGGCGGCGCTGAACGTGCTGTTGTCCAACACCGGCCTGCCGCCGCTGTTGCGCGAGGCGGTCACCGCGGCCGTGCGGCGCTCCAAGCAGTTGGGCGGCTAGGCATTTCTTGTCGCGCAGCCGGACGCAAAAGCGGTTCGATGGCTTTGCTGGCTTTCGCTTCCTAGTCGCCGTCGACCCGCGTCCAGGTCTCGCTGTCGCAGACGCCCAGCACGCAGCCGTCGACCTCGAGGCGATTGCGGGAGACCGCGCGCAGGCGCCCGGCGTAGCTGCGGCCGCTCTCGGGATCGTAGACCCTGCCGCCGGTCCAGCGGCCGGGGCCTTCGTTCTTCATGTCGCGGATCACCATGACGCCGACCAGCGGGCGGTCGCGCAGGGATCGATCCGGATTGTGGATGTCGCGGTTCGGGTGGCCCACGGGGTCCTTCAGCCAGGTGACCGCGCCGCAGACCAGCGCCGGATCGCTGCTGCAGGGCGCGATGGCCACGTGGGCGAAGCCGTCCTCGGTCAGCCACTGGCCGACGGCGGGATCCTGGTTGGCCAGCGCCGGGCCGGCGGCCAGCAGGGTCAGCAGCAGCGGCGGGATCATGCCTCGGGTCATAGCCTAGCAACGCGTGGACGGCCGCGGTCGTTCGGTCAGCCGGGCAGCCGCACCACCGCGCGCAGGCCGCCGAGCGGGGAGCGGTCGAGGGTGATGTCGCCGCCGTGGCCGCGGGCCACGTCGCGGGCGATGGCCAGGCCCAGCCCGACCCCCTTGGTGTTCTGGTTGCGCGCCTCGTCGAGGCGGCCGAAGGCCTTGAAGGCCTCCTCGTAGCGGTCCTCCGGGATGCCCGGGCCGTCGTCGTCGACGACGATCTCGACGCCGCCGTGCAGGCGCGGGCGGGCGGCCACCGCGACGTGTTCGCCATGCACCGCGGCGTTCATGATCAGGTTGGCGAGCGCCCGCTTGAGCGCATTGGGCCGCACCTGCGCCACAAGCTCGGGATCGGCCTCGACGCTGACCTGGGCGCCGGCCCGCACGGCCCCGGCGCTGACCTCCTCGATGAGGTCCAGCAGGCGCACGGCCTCGGTGGCCTCGCCCCCCTCGCCGCGGGCGAAGGCCAAGTACTCGTCGATCATGTGCTCCATCTCGGCCACGTCGCCCTTCATCTCGGCGGTGCGCTTGGAGGGCTCGGCGAGCGCGAGCGCGAGTTTCAGGCGGGTGAGCGGCGTGCGCAGGTCGTGGCTGACCGAGGCCAGCAGGTTCGTGCGCTGCTCGATCTGGCGCAGGATGCGCGAGCGCATGGAGAGGAAGGCGTTGGCGGCCCGGCGCACCTCGCGCGCGCCATGCGGCTTGAAGGCCACCACGTCGCCGCCGCGCCCGAACGCCTCCGCCGCATTGGCCAGCCGCTCGATGGCCCGCACCTGGTTGCGGATGAACAGGATGGCGATGGCGGTGAGCAGCACCGTGGCCACCGTCATCCACAGCACGAAGATATGGCCCTGGGTGGCGAAGGCGCGGTCGCGGGACGCCAGGATGCGCATCACCCCGCCGGGCACGGCCACGCGGATGTCGACGTAGGCCGGGTAGCGGGTGGTGTCGAACCAGAAGGCGTCATCCAGCCGCTCGTCCAGCGCGCGGCGCAGCGAGCGGTCGATGGGGGCGAAGAACGGCTCGAACAGCACCGGCGGGTCGCGCGTGGTGACCGGCAGCTTGCGGCCGGGCTGCAGGGCGATCGACAGGCCCATGGAGTCCTCGGCCCGTTTCGACAGCTTGGCGAAGGCCGCCGGGCTGGGGTCCTCCTTGTAGCTCTCGACGGCCCAGGCGATGTCGCCGGCCAGGCCCTCGGAGAGCCGGCTGGTCACCGTCTTCCAGTGGGCGTCGAAGAAGACATAGGTCACCGCCACCTGCATCAGGGCGATGGGCAGGACGATGATCAGCAGCGACCGCCCGAACAGCGTGGTCGGCATCCGCTGCTTGATCCAGCGGCCGAGCCTGCGCAGGCCCAGCGCCTTGAGCGGGGGCCGCATCAGTCGGGCGCCAGCATGTAGCCGATCCCGCGCACGGTGCGCAGGTAGCGCGGCGCCTTGTGGTCGGACTCGATCTTGCGGCGCAGGCGGGTGACCTGCACGTCGACGGCGCGGCCGGAGGGGTCGACCTGGCCGCGGGCCAGCTCCAGCCGGTCGACCGGCTCGTGCGGGGTGCGGGCCAGGAGGCGCAGGAGCGCGATCTCGGCCTCGGTGAGGCGCACCAGCTCGCCCGCGCAGGAGAGTTCGCCGCGGTCGGGATCGAAGGCGCAGCGGCCGAGCGCCAGGGGCTCGCCCGCCGGCGCCGGGCGGTCCTGGGCGCGGCGCAGGATGGCCTCGATGCGCAGCAGCAGCTCCTCGGGCTCGAAGGGCTTGGGCAGATAGTCGTCGGCGCCCAGGCGCAGGCCCTCGATGCGGTCCTCGGACTCGCCGCGGGCGGTGAGCATCAGGATCGGCGTGCGCCCGGCGGGTCCGCGCTGTTCGCGCAGCCATTTGGTGAGCGCAAAGCCGTCCTCGCCGGGCATCATCACGTCGAGCACGGCGAGGTCGAAGGTGAAGCCCTCGATCAGCTTGCGGGCCGGCGCGCCGCCGGACGCGGCGGTGACCCGGAAGCCGGCGCGGGCCAGATACTCCTTCAGCAGTTCGCGGATGCGGTCGTCGTCGTCGACGATCAGGAGGTGGCGGCCGCGCGCGGTGGTGTCGGTCAGGCTCATGCCTTGCCCCAGGATGGGTTGAGCCTCAGCGGTTCAACCCCATTTCGTTTGACGCAGGCTCCCGCGAACGTTTCAAGAGGGGCCATACGAAAGGAGGTCGCACCCTCATGTCCCTGGTTCCCTTCGACGATCGCGACGGTTGGATCTGGCTGGATGGCCAGTTCGTGCCCTGGCGCGAGGCGAAGGTGCACGTACTCACCCATGGCCTGCACTATGCGTCGGCCGTGTTCGAGGGCGAGCGGATGTATGGGGGCGAGATCTTCGAGCTGACGGCGCATACCGAGCGACTGTTCAAGTCCGCCGAGATCCTCGACATGGTGATCCCCTTCACGGTGGCGCAGATCGACCAGGCCTGCAAGGAAACCTGCGCCAAGAACGGCCTGACCGACGCCTATGTGCGGCCGATCGCCTGGCGCGGTTCGGAGATGATCGGGGTTTCGGCGCAGAACACCAGGATCCATGTGTCGATCGCCGTCTGGGACTGGCCGAGCTACTTCAAGCCGGAAGAGAAGGCCAAGGGCATCCGCCTCACCTGGGCCAAGTACAAGCGTCCGAGCCCCGAGACCGAGCCGGTGCACGCCAAGGCGGCCGGTCTCTACATGATCTGCACCCTGTCCAAGCACGCCGCGGAGAAGGACGGCTTCACCGACGCCATGATGCTCGACTGGCGCGGCTACATCGCCGAGAGCACCGGCTCCAACGTGTTCTTCATCAAGGACGGGGTGATCCATACCCCGACGCCTGACTGCTTCCTGAACGGCATCACCCGCCAGTCGGTGATCCGGCTGGCCCGCGAGAAGGGCTTCGAGGTGATCGAGCGCCACATCCGCCCCGAAGAGCTCGCCGACTTCTCCGAGTGCTTCGTCACCGGCACGGCGGCCGAGGTGACCCCGGTGGCCGAGATCGGCGAGTACAGCTTCCGGCCGGGCAATATCTCGCTCAGCCTGATGGACGACTACGCCAAGATGGTGCGGCGGGAGCTGGTGGGCGCCTAGGCGATCACCGCATAGGGCCGCGGGTATTCCTCGTCGCGGGCCAGGTAGAGGACGCCCAGCACCAGCCGCACGGCCATGAACACCCAGGCGCAGGCCATCAGCATGCCGCCCAGCACCACCAGCGGGATGCCGACCAGCACCAGGCTGAGCGGGATGCCCACCGCCAGCAGAGCGCCGCCAAGCACGAAGCCGCCGATGGTGATCCAGAAGGTGCGGATCAGCCAGGTGTAGTGGGTGTACATCCTGGGCCCCGCCTGATCGCGGCTGGCGTAGGCGATGATCAGGCCGATGACGGTGGTGACGCCGTGCGTCAGGCCGATCAGGTAGAGCGCGTAGCAGATCGCCGGCAGGGTGCGGTCTTCGGCGGCGGAGGCGGTGTCGAGGCGTTCGCTCATGGTTGCCCTCCCGAGGCAGGCGACCATCATGCCGTAACCTTTCGGCCGCGCCAGTTACAGTTTGGAAGGGTTGCGCTCGAGGATGATCTCAACGCCGGCGCCGACGGCGTGGGGCGCGAGGGCCAGGGGCTTTTCCACCCGCACCCGGGCGCGGGTGACGCGCGTGTCGGCCAGGCAGGCGCGGGCCAGGCGCTCGGCGAAGGTCTCGACGAGGGCGATGTGGCCTTCGGCGGCCACGGCCTGGGCGGCCTGCAGGATGGTCTCGTAGTTCAGCGTGTCGGCGAGCCGTTCGGCGCCGGCCGTGGGGACGTCCAGCTCCACGTCGACGATCAGCGGCTGCACCTTGCCGATCTCGTGGCGATAGACGCCGATGCCGGCCTGCACATTGAGGCCGGTGACGAACACCTTGCTCGAGGTCACTTTCGGCTCGCTCATCGCCAGGCCAGGTGCTGGCCGGAATCGACAGCGATCATCTGGCCGGTCACCGCGGTCGCATCGATCAGGTACTTCAGCGCCTGGGCGATGTCGGCGGGCGCCACCGCGCGCTGCATCGGGGTCGCCTCGGCCTCGGCGTCGAAGGCGGCCTGGTCCTGGTGGATCGAGGGCAGGGTGGGTCCCGGGCCGATGCCGTTCACCCGGATGCGGGGCGCGAGCTCCTGGGCGAGCATGCGGGTCGCGTCCCACAGCGCGGCCTTGGACAGCGAATAGGAGAAGAACTCCGGCGTGGGCGAGAGCACCCGCTGGTCGAGGATGTTGACGATCAGCCCTTCGCGGTCGGCCGGCAACCGGCGGGCGAAGGCCTGGGCCAGCACCAACGGCGCGCGCAGGTTGGTCTCCAGATGCGCGTCCCACGAGGCGCGGTTCATGTCGGAGAAGGCGTCGCGCTCGAACACCGAGGCGCAATTGACCAGCAGGGTGACAGGGCCGAGCTCGGCCTCGACCTCCCCGACCAGGGCGACCGTGGTGGATTCGCGGCGCAGGTCGCAGGGGAAGATCTGCGCCTTGCGACCCTTGGCCTTGACCTCGGCGGCCGCGGCTTCGGCGTCGTCGTCGACGGCGCGCACATGGATCGCCACGTCGAAGCCGGCCTCGGCGGCGGCGGCGACCAGCGTCCGGCCGACCCGCCGCGCGCCGCCCGTGATCAGCGCCGCGCCGCGGCTCGCCATGGCGTGCTCCTACAGGCTCAGTCGAACCGGCCGAACTCGATGCGGTTCAGCGTGGCGATCACGATGAGGAAGACGACGATGGCGGCGATGCCGATCATGGGGCGCTCCGAAGCTGTCGCAGCGGCTTTAGCGGCGCGCTCCCGCCCCCGCAAGCCGACTTGTCGAACGGGCAAAGGCGCGTTCTAGCTTCGGGCGACGAAAACGACGGTTGAGGGAGCATCCATTGCCGCTGACGCCCATACCAACCTCGGCGTTCCAGAAGATCGCCGTCGGCATCGACCGGCCGGAAGACGTGGTGGTGGGCAAGGACGGCCGCGTCTTCGCCTCCGACCACCAGGCCGCGGTCGCCGAGATCTTCCCCGACGGCTCGTTCCAGCGGCTGGGGCCGAAGGGCGGCGCGCCCAACGGACTCAACATGGACCGCCAGGGCCGGATCATCATCGCCAACTTCGGCATCTACGACCGCGAGCCCGGGCCCCTGGAGCGCTTCGATCCGGCGACGGGGACGCACGAGACCCTGCTGAGCGAGGTGGAGGGAAAGCCGCTCACCTCGTCGAACTATCCGGTGATCGACAGCGCCGGGAACATCTGGTGCGCCAACTCCACCCACGCCGAGACCTGGCCGCAGGCGCTGGACGGCCGCACCGACGGCTTCATCTTCGTGCTCAGGCCTGACGGCTCATCCTCCATCGAGGCGGCGGGGCTGAAGTTCCCGAACGGCATGGCGCTGTCGGCCGACGAGCGGTGGCTCTATTGCGCCCAGACCTCCGGCGCCGACGTCATGCGCTTCCCGGTCCGGCCCGACGGCAAGCTTGGTCCCGGCGAGCGCTACGGGCCGATCCTGGGCAAGCTGCAGACGCCCGGCGATCCGCAACACGATCACAACGACCTGGGCTACACCGACGGCGTCGGCCTGGACGGGCAGGGCAATCTCTGGGTCTGCCTGCCGGCCGCCAACAAGGTGGTGGCCATCACGCCGGGGCTGCAGGTGGTGACGGTGTTCCACGATCCGGACGGGGCCGTGATCAACCACCCGACCAATGTCACCTGGGGCGGGGCGGACCTGAAGGACCTCTATGTGGGCTCGATCCGCGCCGATTATGTGCTGAAAGCCCGTTCGCCGGTTGCGGGCCAGCCGCTGGTGCATCAACTGTAATCAAGACGGGGCTTCCGAAGTTACCGCCGATCACTAAAATGCGTGTTTGAAAGTCGGGGCGCGCGGCCCAAATCGCGCGGGTCCGGCGGGCCGACGAAACGAACGAACCAGAACGGGTCCAGGAGGACGTCCATGCGCGAATACCTGCAATTCTACATCGACGGGAAGTGGGTCGATCCGGCCGAGATGAAGACCCTCGAGGTCATCAATCCGGCCACCGAGGCGGTCTGCGGCAAGATCGCGATCGGCTCCGCCAAGGACGTCGACAAGGCCGTGAAGGCCGCCAAGCAAGCTTTTGAAACGTGGTCGCAAACCAGCCGCGAAGAGCGCCTCGAGGTGCTGGGCCGCATCCTGGCGGAATACCAGAAGCGCTTCGGCGACCTGGCCACCGCCGTCACCGAAGAGATGGGCGCGCCGTCCTCGCTGGCGCAACGCGCCCAGGTGCCGGCCGGCATGGGCCACCTGGCCACCGCCGCCCAGATCCTCAAGGACTTCAAGTTCGAGGAGGACCGCGGCAATACCATGATCGTGAAGGAGCCGATCGGCGTCTGCGCCTTCATCACGCCGTGGAACTGGCCGCTCAACCAGATCGCCTGCAAGGTGGCCCCGGCCATCGCCACGGGCTGCACCATGGTGCTGAAGCCCTCGGAAGTGGCGCCGTTCTCGGGCCACATCTTCGCGGAGATCATGCATGCGGCGGGCGTGCCGGCTGGCGTGTTCAACCTGGTGCACGGGGATGGTCCCGGCGTCGGCGTGGCGCTGAGCGTCCACCCCGACGTGGACATGGTGTCGTTCACCGGCTCGACCCGGGCCGGCGTCGAGGTGGCCAAGAATGCGGCGCCCGGCGTCAAGCGCGTCCACCAGGAGCTGGGCGGCAAGAGCCCGAACATCATCCTGGACGACGACGTCTTCACCAAGTCCGTGGCGCGCGGCGTGCAGCACATGATGACCAACTCCGGCCAGAGCTGTAATGCGCCGACCCGGATGCTGGTCCCCACCAAGCGCATGGCCGAGGCCATGGCGGCGGCCAAGGAAGCCGCCGAGCAGGTGACGGTGGGCGATCCCAACGGCAACGCCATGCTGGGCCCGGTGGTCTCCGAGGTGCAGTTCAACAAGATCCAGGCCCTGATCCAGAAGGGCATCGACGAGGGCGCGACCCTGGTCACCGGCGGTACGGGACGCCCCGAGGGCCTCGACAAGGGCTACTTCGTGAAGCCCACGGTGTTCGGCAACGTCAACAACGAGATGACCATCGCCCGGGAGGAGATCTTCGGACCGGTGCTGGCCATCCTGCCCTATGAGTCCATCGACCAGGCGATCGCCATCGGCAACGACACCGAGTACGGCCTGGCCGGCTACGTGAACGGCGCCGACCTCGATCAGGCCCGCAAGATCGCCCGTCGCATCCGCGCCGGCCAGGTCTCGATCAACGGCGGCTCGGACATGACCGCCCCGTTCGGCGGCTACAAGAAGAGCGGCAACGGGCGCGAGTGGGGCGATTTCGCCTTCCACGAGTTCCTGGAGACCAAGGCCATCCTCGGCTACGCGCCGAAGCAGGCCGCGGAGTAGCTTTCCCTCCCCTTCATGGGGAGGGTGGCTGGAGCGAAGCGACAGACGGGTGGGGAAGTGTGGGCCAAGCGCCGAGCCGGAGCTTGATCGCGACGTCCCCACCCTGACTGCTTCGCGGTCTGTCCCTCCCCACCAAGGGAGGGCAAGGAGTTCGCCATGCCCGCCATCGATCCCGCCTTCCAGACCCTCATCGACGCCCAGGCCAAGGAGGCCGCGGCCAATCCGTTGCCGCCGCTGGACCAGCTGCCGCCCGACATGGTGCGGGCCGGCTATCGGGCGCAGCGGCAGAGCCAGGACCAGAACGCGCCCAAGGACGTCGACGTCGGCGACTTCTCGATGGATGGCCCGCACGGGCCGATCCCGGTCAGGCTCTACGAACCCCAGGGGCTCGGCAAGCCGTCGGGCCTGCTGGTCTATTTTCACGGCGGCGGCTGGGTGATCGGCGACCTGGAGACCCACGACGGCCACTGCCGCCGGATGGCCGCCTGGGGCCATTGCCGGGTCATGGCGGTGGACTACCGCCTGGCGCCGGAGAACCCGTTCCCCAAGGGCCACGACGACGCCCTGACCGCGGCGAAGTGGGCCTTCGACCATGCCGCGGACCTCGGCGTCGACGCCCTGCGGATCGCGGTCGGCGGCGACAGCGCCGGCGGCAATCTGGCGGCCGCGGTGGCGCTCGACCTGCGCGACGATCCCGCGCGGACGCTGGCCTTCCAGCTGCTGCTCTATCCGGTCACCAGCGACGCCTGGGAGACCGCCTCGCGCAAGACCCTGGACGGGCCGATCCTGAGCTTCGACGCCATGCGCTGGTTCGAGAAGCTCTTGGCCGGCGCCGGCCATCCCGAGGCGCACCGCCTGTCGCCGCTCAAGGCCGACCACGTGAAGGGGGTCGCGCCCGCTTTGGTGGTCACCGCCGGCCACGACTGCCTGAAGGACGAGGGCGCGGCCTATGCCGAGCGGCTGGCCGACGCCGGGGTGGCGGTGAGGCACATCGAGTACCCGCACCTGCCGCACGACTTCTACGTCATGGCCGACGTCTCGCCGGCGGTGATCGAGGCGGCGAAGGAAACCGCGGAAGCTCTCAAAGCGGCGATCGGCTAGGCCGGGACCAGAGTGCGTCCGCGGATCTGCAGGGCGAACCACAGGGCCGGCAGGATCAGGAGCGCCGAGAAGGCGAAGGGCGCGCCGGCGGCCACCATGGAAAACAGCTGGCCGGCCAGCACCGGGCCGCCGATGCGGGCCAGCGCCATGCCGCTCATGTTCAGGCCCAGCATCTCGCCCTGCCGATGCGGCGGGGCGGAATGGGAGATCAGGGCGGCGATGTTCGGGAAGCAGATCGACTGGCCGAGGCAGACCAGGGCGAAGCCCGCCATGGCCACCGGCCAGTTGGGCGATCCGCCCTGGGTCACCATGCCCAGGCCCATGAACACCAGGCCGACCGTCAGCGTGGTCGCCTCGCCGTAGCGGCGCGCCAGGCGCCCCGAGAGCCAGCCCTGGCAGACAGCGCCCAGCACCCCGATGCCCATGAAGGCCAGACCGATCTGGCGCGGGCCCCAGCCGAAGCGCTGCTCGGTCCACAGGCCGTAGGTCGACTCGATGCCGGCGAAGCCGACCACGACGATGAAGCTGACCACCACCACCCGACTGATGATCGGGTGGGCGAAGCCTTCGCGCAGGCGCGCGGGCTTGGGGCCCAGCAGCGCCGGCCGGCGCTCCGGCCGGCTTTCCCGCACGAAGACGATCACCGCCACGGCGGAGGCGAGCGCGAAGGCCGCGGCCACCAGCAGCGGCAGTTGGAAGCCGAGCGCGCCGCGGCTGGGCTGGGCCAGCAGCCCCCCGATCGCCGGGCCTGTCGTGAAGCCCGCGCTGAACGCGGCGCCCATGATCCCCATGCGGCTGGCGCGCTTGTCGGGCGCGGTGATGTCGGCCATGGCGCCCTGCAGGGTCGAGATGTTGCCAGCGAAGATCCCGCACAGGAAACGGATCACGAAGGCGGCCAGCAGGGTCGGGGCAAAGGCCAGGGCCGCATAGCTCAGCGCCACGGCGGTGATGGTGACGATCAGCACCGGCTTGCGGCCGATCCGGTCCGACAGCTTGCCCCAGAAGGGCTCGCCCAGGAACTGGCCGAAGGAGAAGGCCGAGAACAGCAGGGTGACCTGCCAGGCGGGCGCATGGAAGGCCTGGGCGAAGAACGGCAACAGCGGGATCACCAGGCCGAAGCCCGCGATCATCAGGAAGATCACGCTCAGCAGGACGATCAGCGCGCGGCGCTCCTCGGTCGAGGGCGAGGTGGAGATCGCGGTCATGACCGCGGCTCGGGGGCGGCGCGGGCCGCCTCGGCCATCTTCCCGGCCGAGAGCGCCAGCCAGATGGCCGGCGCCACCACCAGGGCGCCCTGGATGTAGGGCCCGTCGATGCTGATGCCGGAGAAGCTCAGCCCCGCGCAGAACGGCCCGATGACGCGGGCCAGGGCGCCCATGGCGTTGTTCAGGCCCAGGATCTGGCCCTGCCGCTGCGGGTCGGCGGTCTGGGAGACCAGGCCCGAGACATTGGGCCAGGCGACCGACTGGCCGATCGCCGACAGGCTCATCAGGGCGATGGTCATGGGCCCGCCGGTGGAGAGCGGCTGCAGGCCGATGCAGACCATGGTGATGGCCATGCCCAGCGCCAGCATGCGGCCCTGGCCGAAGCGCTCGGACAGCGGTCCCGTGAGCGTCATCTGGGTGATCGCCGAGGCGATGCCCACGAAGGCGAAGGCCACGCCCACGTCGCGCGGGCCCCAGCCGAACTTGGCCTGGGTCCACAGGCCGAACACGCTCTCGATGCCGGTGAAGGCGAAGCCCACCATGAAGGTGAGCAGGAACAGCCGCCCGATGATCGGATTGCGCACCGCCTCGCCGAACGCCGCCCAGCGGTTGGGGCGGAAGGTGTTGGTCATGTCGCGCGCCCGGCTCTCGCGGATGAACAGCGCGATGCAGGCCGCGGAGGCGGCGAACAGGCCAGAGGCGATGAACAGCGGCAGCTGGAAGCCCACCGGCCCCAGGCTCGGCTTGGCGAACAGGCCGCCCAGCGAGGGCCCCACGATCAGGCCGACGTTCCACGAGGCGCTCATCCAGCTCATCGCCCGCGTCCGCTTCTCCGGCGGGGTGACGTCGGCGATATAGCCCTGGATCACCGAGCCGTTGCCGCTGGAGAGGCCGCCGGCCAGCCGGATGGCGAAGGCCGCCCAGGCGTTGGGCGCGAAGGCCAGCGCGAAGTAGCAGATGCAGTTGCCGCAGATGGTCGAGATGAGCAGCGGCTTGCGGCCATATTTGTCGGACAGGCGGCCCCAGAACGGCTCGCCGAAGAAGGCGCCGACCGAGAAGGCCGAGAAGATCAGCGCGATCAACCAGGGCTGGGCGTTGAACGACTTGGCGTAGAAGGGCAGCAACGGGACGACGATCCCGAAGCCGAGCTGGTTCAGAAAGATGAGGGCGATCAGCGACGGCGCCGCCCAGCGAGGCGGCGTCGCCTCCCGCGGCGCAGTGTCGGACATCGGCGAGGCAGGTAAGCCGTGCGGAGCAAGGCGGCAAGCTCAGCGAGCGGCGATACGCCTCTTTGCGGCGGACCGTGTCCCGAACGACATTGGCTGGATGATCTCCAAGACCCTCAGCTCCGCCGTTCTGTTCCTCGCGCTAACAGGTCACGCGCCGCCGGCCGCCGCCGCGGAGGCGCCGATCCCCGTGCCGGCCGCCTACGACGACCTGATGATGGACCAGTTCACGGCGGGGATGGCGACGAAGCGCCCGGAGACCGTGCGCGAATTCCGCCTGGTCTACCACGCGCTGGTCTGGGCGAATTCGACCTTGCAGGTCCTGGGCAAGCCGCGCCTGTTCTGCGGCGAGCGGCGGCAGCTCACGACCGATGAGTCGCTGGCTGTGCTGCGGGATTATGTGGCCGGGGCGCCGGAGATCGCGACCTGGGACGAGCCGGTGGCGATCCCCCTGCTGTCTGCGCTTCGGCTGAAATATCCCTGCCCGGCAAACTAGCGGCCGGCGGCTTCCTGCCTGGCGAGCGTCTCGTGGAAGGCTGCATAGCCCTTGTCGAACCAGGCCCTGCAGCCGGCGGGATCGACGAAGGCGTCCGCCTTGCCGGCCTCCAGCGCCGCGCGCTTTTCCTTCATCCCGAAGAACATCCCATGGCTGCCGAGGAACACCTCGCAGGGCAGGCGCCGCCACGTGGCGTAGCTCGTCTCGTAGTCGGCGGCGATGCCCGGATAGCTCTCATGGGTCTTGTCCAGCCGGTACATGGGCAGCACCGAGTTGGAGCAAAGCGCCAACCCCTGGCGCACCTTGCCCGCGACGCTCACCGGAAAGGTCCAGGTGGTGCAGCCGCGGGTGTGCCCGGGCGTCAGGTGGGCGGTGAGCGTCCAGCCGCCGAGGCTGACCTTCTCCCCATCCTTGACCGTGCGGTCGGGCGTCACCGGCGGATAGGCCGCGGCATCGCCGAGCCCGAAGTCACCCTTGCCGCCGCGCGCCATCAGGGCGCCGTCCAGCGCGCTCGCATAGAGCGTCGCGCCGGTCTCGCGCTTCAGCTGGGCGAGGCCGCCGGCGTGGTCGAGGTGGCCGTGGCTGGAGAGCAGGATCTTCACCCGCTTGGGGTCGAAGCCCAGCGTCCTGATGTTGGCGAGGATCTGTGGGGCGGTCGTCTCATAGCCGCCGTCCAGCAGGATCATCCCGGCGTTCGTCACGAACAGGAATGAGGTGATGTCCGAGGCGCCGACGTAGTAGAGCCCCTCGCCGATCTTGAACGGGGCGACGGGGTCGTTGTCGTGGGGCAGGGCTTGGGCCGGCAACGAAAAAGCGGCCGCCCCGACGGCGACCGCTCCGAACATTGCCGCCCCGATCCGCATCCTACCTCGGCGCGAGGATCATGATCATCTGGCGGCCTTCCATGCGCGGCTCGTACTCCACCTTGGCGATGGGCTCGAAGTCGGCCTTGACCTTCTGGAGCAGCTTCATGCCGAGCTCGGGGTGGGCCAGTTCGCGGCCGCGGAAGCGCAGGGTGACCTTCACCTTGTCGCCCTCTTCGAAGAAGCGATACATCGAGCGCTGCTTCACTTCGTAGTCGTGGATGTCGATGTTCGGGCGGAGCTTGATCTCCTTGATCTCCACCACCTTCTGCCGCTTGCGCGCCTCGTTCTTCTTCTTCTGCTCCTGGAACCTGAACTTGCCGTAGTCCAGGATCTTGCAGACCGGCGGATCGGCCGTGGCGACAATCTCAACGAGATCGAGGCCCGCTTCTTCGGCGGCCTCCAAAGCGGCGGAGGTGGGCATCACGCCCTGTTTTTCGCCGTTCTGGTCGATGAGCAGAACGCGGGGAACGCGGATGTCTTCGTTGATGCGAAGGCCGTCCTTGACGGGCGGCGTGTTCATGGGGCGGCGAATAGGCGAGGCTCCGTATGTTGTTTCGACGAGTGGGTGGCTAGTGGGCTTCAACGCATAAGGTCGGCCATCGGCCGAGGGACCGGTCGTTGAGGGCCAGTATATGGCTGACCCTCACCACTCTATCAAGCCGCGCCGGCCTTGTCGGACAGCAGTAAGGACGCCGCCTGCGCCACCTTGGCCACAGGCAGTTCCGACAGCCGGTCGGCCTGGAGGATGCTCACCCGGCCGCGCGGGGCGGTCAGCGAGGGGTCCGAGGCCTTGGAGAACAGCACCAGGGTCGGCGCGCCGGCCGCGGCCATCACGTGCAGCGGGCCGGTGTCGTTGCCGATGGCCAGCGAGGCCTTGGAGCCCAGCACCGCGATGCGGGCGAAATCCGTCCGGCCGGTCAGGTCGCGGGCCCGCGGCGCCACCCGCTGGATGGCATGGGCGAGCGGGGTCTCCTGCACCCCGCCGATGATCACGATGTCGAAGCCGCGGCCGTAGAGGATGCGGGCCAGCTCGGCGTAGTTCTCGACCGGCCAGCGCTTCTCCGGCCGATGCGCCGAGCCGCCGGGCACGAACATCACATAGGGCCGGGGCTGCACGGCGCCGGCCACCGGCCGCTCGCCGGCCTGGGCCTTCCAGACCCAGGAGATGTCGGGTCCCGGCGCGGTCCCGGGCGCGGTGGGCGCATCGGGCCAGATGCCGGCGTACATCAGCTGGTCGGCCTGGCGCTCCAGGGTGTGCATGCTGTCGCGCAGCGAATTCCTGTGCGGCAGGGAGGCGCCCATGGCGATCCCCGACCAGGCCGGCGGGCCCGGCCGCAGCAGGTGGAACAGCCGGTTGGAATGGGCCGAGGTCTGCAGGTCGTAGACCCGGTCGAACCGGGCCGCCCGCAGCTTTTTCCGCAGCGCCATCCATTGGCCGAAGGTCTCCGGCCGGCCATCCGTCCAGACCGCGTTGAAATAGGGGCACGACTTGGCGAAGGCCTCGAAGGGCGGGGTGGTCAGGAGCGTGATGTGCGCCTTCTTGTGCGCCTCGCGGATCTTCTTCATGGCCGCCAGCCCCAGGACGAAGTCGCCGAGCGCCGACAGCTTGATGACCAGGATCTTCTCGACGTTGCGGTTGGCCATCAGGCGCGCGCCTCCAGCACGCGTTCGTAGGCGGCGAGGGTGGCCGCGCACATGAGATCGTTGCGATAGAGCTGTCGGACCCGGTTCATGCCCGCCTGGCCCATCTCCAGCCGCTTGCCGGGGCCCAGGTCGATGGCGACGGCCATGGCGCGGGCCCAGGCGTCCGCATCGCCCGGTTCGACCAGCCAGCCGGTCACCCCGTCCACCACCGTCTCCACCAGGGCCCCGTCATTGGAGGCGATCACCGGCCGCCCCATGGCCTGGGGCTCGACGGCGGTGCGCCCGAAGGCTTCGGGCGTGGTCCGGGCGGCGAGCGCCACATCGCCCACCAGATAGGCCGCCGGCATGTCGTCGCAATGGCCGACGATCCGCACCGTGTCCTGAAGCCCCGCCTGGGCGATCGCGGCTGTGAGCTCGCGGCTGTAGTCGTCGCGCCCCTGGTCGTCGCCGGCGAACAGCACCACGAAATCCGAACGGCCCTCGCCCTTCAGCTTGGCGGCGGCGGCGATGACGGTGAGGTGGCCCTTCACCCGGGTCAGCCGGGCGGCCAGCAGGAAGCGGGTGCGGCGCTCGTCGGGGGCGATCCCCCAGGCCCGGCGCAGGGCCTCCACCCGATCCGGCGTCACCCAGGCGGGGCTGAACCGGTCGAGGTCGACGCCGCGCGGGATGGCGACGATCTTGGCGGGGTCCATGTGGTGTTCGGCGAGCACATGGTCGCGCGTGTAGCCGGAGTTGGCGATCACCAGGTCGCCGCGGGTCATGACGGCGTTGTACCAGCGCTTCAGACGGTTCCGGGCGCTGTAGACCCCGTGATAGGTGGTCACGAACGGGGTGTGGGTGCGCCGCGCCGCCCAGAGCGCCGAGAAGGCCGGGGCGCGGGAGCGGGCATGGACCAGGCTCACCTTCTCCGTGCGGATCAGGTCGGCCAGCCGGGCGGCGTTGCCCAGCATGGTCAGCGGGTTCTTGCTGTGCACCGGCATCTGGGCGAGGCGGCCGCCGTCGGCGGCGAGCCGGGCCACCATCCGCCCGCCGCGGGTCGCCACCAGGGCGCGTCCGCCGGCCGCGATCACCGCGCGGGCGACGTCGATGGTCGTCTGTTCGGCCCCGCCGGTCTCCAGCTCGGGCACGACCTGCAGCAGGGTGAAATCAGGGGGCAGGGGCACCTCACCTGCATACGCCGAAACACCGAGTCGTAAAGCCGCCGCTGACGGGTCGGACGCGGCGGGCTAAACCAACCGCTCATGAACGAGACATCGGGCTTCCTGGCGCGCCCCGGCGGCGAGCGCCTCGCCTGGCGCCGCGTGGCCGGCGCGGGGTCGACGGTGGTGTGGCTGGGCGGCTTCCGGTCCGACATGGCCGGGACCAAGGCCCAGGCGCTGGCCGACTGGGCGCTGGCCCAGGGCCGCGCCTACGTCCGCTTCGACTATTTCGGCCACGGGGAATCCAGCGGCGACTTCGCCCACGGGACCATCACCCACTGGCGGGAGGACGCGCTGGCGGTGCTGGGCGAGCTGGTGCAAGGCCCGGCCGTGCTGGTCGGCTCCTCCATGGGCGGCTGGATCGCCTGCCTCGCGGCCATGGCCCAGCCGGCCCGCGTCAAGGCGATGGTGCTGGTCGCGCCCGCTGCGGACTTCACCGAAAAGCTGATGCGCCCTGGAATTCCGCCCGAAGGCGTGGCTGAGCTCGACGCGAACGGCGTCTGGTTTCGGCCCTCGCCCTATGGCGAGCCGTATCCGATCACCCGGGCCCTGCTCGAAGACGGCGCCCGCTGGTCGATCCTCGACGGCGAGATTCCGATCGAGGTCCCGGTCCGCATCCTGCAGGGCGGCGAGGACCCTGACGTGCCGTGGCGCCACGCGCTGGAGCTGGCGCAGCTCATCAAGAGCCAGGACCTGGTGTTCGCCCTGATCAAGGACGGCGACCACCGCCTGTCGCGACCGCAGGACATCGCCCGCCTGATCGCGGCGGTGGAAGAGGTCGTCTAGCGGGCGAAACCCAGGCCCCGGGCGGCCAGCTTCTCGCGCAGGATGCGAAGCGCGTTGGGGCCCATGCCGTGCAGGGCGGCGATCTCGCCCTCGCCCCGCCGGGAAAGCTCGGCCAGGCTGCCGACGCCCGCTGCGGCCAGCGCCCGCTTCGCCGGAGCCGCCAGTCCCACAAATTCGTCCGTCATCCACCTTCCTCCTTCAGGATGGCCGCCAGGCCCTCGCGATAGGACGGATAGACCGGCCGCCAGCCGACCTCGGCCTTGATAAGCGCGTTCGCGACCCGCTTGCTCTCGGCGTAGAAGCGCTGGGCCTGGGGCGACAGGCCGGCCTCGTTCAGCGGGATCTCCGGCGGCGGGGCCACGCCCAGCAGCTTCGCCGCATAGGCGACGACCTCGGAATTGGCCGCCGGCTCATCGTCGCAAAGGTTGTAGACCCCGCCCGCCCGCGGCCGCGCGATGGAGGCGGCGAGGCCGGACGCCAGGTCGTCGACGTGGATGCGCGAGAACACCTGGCCGGGGGCGACGATGCGGCGGGCCTCGCCGGCCCGCAGGCGATCGAACGCCGAACGACCGGGGCCGTAGATGCCGGGCAGCCGGAAGACGGTGACGGTCAGGCCCATGCCGCGGCCGACCTCCAGCCAGTCGCGCTCGGCCCCCACGCGGCGGCCGCCCTCCACCGACTGGGCGGCCAGGCGGCTGCCCTCGAACACCCAGCCGCCGCGCCGGTCGCCATAGACCCCGGTGGTGGAGAGATAGCCGATCCAGTCTGGAAAAGCCTGGGCGCGGGCCAGCGCCGGGATCAAGACGGCGAGGGCGGGACAGCCCTGCGGGCCCGGCGGGGCAGTGATCAGCAGAGCCTGGGCGCCGGCCAGCGCCTGGGCCAGGGCGTCGGCGTCGTCCAGCATCACCGCGCGCACGCCGTCGGCTTCGAGCCGTGGGGCGCCGGCGGGGTCGCGCAGGGTCGCCGCCACGTCCCAGCCCTGGCCCTTCAGCCGCCGGGCCAGCGCGCGGCCCACATAGCCGTAGCCGAAGATGAAGAGGCGCAGCGCCCGAGGCCTATTCCGCCGCCACGGCCGAGGCCGCCGCGGCGCCGGCGGTGGCCGCCGCGCGCTCGGCGTTCCAGGCCGAGACGCAAGGGATCTTCGAGACGTCGGCCCGGTCGGCGTAGCTTCGGGCGATCTCGGCCACCTCCAGCAGCAGGCCCTCTTCCAGGGTGATCGGGTCGAGGCCGTAGGACAGCAGCCGGCAGTTCTCGACCAGCAGATCGTTCTCGTCGGCCTCGGCGCGCGGGTTGGGCAGGTGGGTGATCTCCGCCCCGGTCAGGCGCGAGACCATCTGGGCCAGCTCGCGCACCCGCCAGCACTCGGTCATCTGGTTCATCACCTTGACCCGTTCGCCGCGGGCCGGCGGGTGGATCAGCGCCAGCTCGATGCAGCGCACGGTGTCCTGGATATTGATGAAGGCCCGCGTCTGGCCGCCCGGTCCGTGCACGGTCAGCGGATAGCCGACGGCGGCCTGCATCAGGAAGCGGTTCAGCACGGTGCCGTAGTCGCCGTCGTAGTCGAAGCGGTTGATCAGCCGCGGGTCGAGGCGGGTCTCGAAGGTCTGGGTGCCCCACACGATGCCTTGGTGCAGGTCGGTGATCCGCACGCCGTCGTTGCGGGCGTAGAACTGGAAGAGCAGGGCGTCCTGGGTCTTGGTCAGGTGGTAGATCGAGCCGGGATTGGCCGGATAGAGGATCTCCCGCTCGGCCCAGCCGGACGGCGTCTTCACCTTGACGGTCAGATAGCCCTCGGGGATCGCCATGCCGGCGGTCCCGTATCCATAGACCCCCATGGTGCCCAGATGCGCCAGGTGGACGTCGAGGCCGGTCTCGACGATGGCCGAGAGGATGTCGTTGGTGGCGTTGAGGTTGTTGTCGACGGTGTAGCGCTTGTGGCGCGCGCTCTTCATGGAATAGGGCGCGGCGCGCTGCTCGGCGAAGTGGACCACGGCGTCGGGGCGGAAGCGCTCGAGCACGTCTACGAGTTCGTCATAGTCCTTGCCGACGGTGAAGCTGTGGGCGGCGATGGTCAGGCCGGTGACCTGGCGCCAGGCGGCGAGCCGGGTCGCCAGCGCTTCGATGGGCGTCAGGGAGCCCGCGCCGAGCTCCTGGTCGATGCGCCGGCGCGAACCGTTGTCGACGATCTCCACGTCATGGCCACGGGCCGACAGGTGCAGCGCGGTTGGCCAACCGCAGAAGCCGTCGCCGCCGAGGATGAGAACGCGCATCGCCGCTCCGTGCCGTCTTCCCCCGACGGAAGGGCTAGCGCAGACACCCAGGCTCGCCAAGCAGAACCTGCGGCAGGCGGTCGCAGGGTGCGGAGCCCGGCGGCCTTCTCCCCTTGCGGGAGAAGGATCATGTCAGAGCAATTCCCGGATCATCTTGCGCGCGGCGTCCGCGAGCTCCGGCCGGCGCAGCGCGAAGGCGACATTGGCCCGCAGCAGGCCGAGCTTGTCGCCGCAGTCGTAGGTGATCCCGTCGTACTCCAGGGCGTGGAAGTCCTGGCGCTTCATCAGGGCCGCCATGCCGTCGGTCAGCTGGATCTCGCCGCCGGCCCCGCGCTCCTGGGTCTGCAGCACATCGAAGATCTCCGGCTGCAGGATGTAGCGGCCGGAGATGAACAGGTTCGAGGGCTCGGTCCCGGGCGCCGGCTTCTCGACCATGCCGGTCATGCGGTTCAGCCGGCCGTCCTGGCCGTCGAGGGCCACGATGCCGTACTTGTGCGCCTCGCCCTCGGGCGCGGGCTCGACGACCACGATGTTGCCGCCGGTCTTGTCATAGGCCGCCACGGCCTGGGCCAGCGCGCCCGGCTCGGCGGCCATCAGCATGTCGGGCAACATCACCGCAAAGGGCTCGTCGCCGATCACCTCGCGGGCGCACCACACCGCATGGCCAAGGCCCAAGGGCGCCATCTGGCGGATGAAGCTCATCTCGCCGGCCTGTTTGGGCAGGTCGCGCCGCACCTCGGCCAGGATGTCCAGCTTGCCCTTGGCCTCCAGGGCGTTCTCGATCTCCGGGATGGCGTCGAAATAGTCCTCGATGGCGCCCTGGCCGCGGCCGACGATGAACACGAAATGCTCGATGCCCGCCGCACGCGCCTCCTCGACGATGTAGGACAGGATGGGCCGGTCGACGACGTTCAGCAGGTTCTTGGGCGTGGTCTTGGCGCCCGGCAGCACACGCGTCCCGAGCCCCGCCACCGGCAGGACAGCCTTGCGCACGCGTTTTCCCATAGATCCCCTCCGACCGATGACGACACCCGAAGCTTCAGCGTTCGGTCGCCCTCAAACGCGGTGGCCGCGCTGACGATCCCGGCGGCCGTCCGCAGGCGCCCTAAAGGAGCCCGCCGGCGAAAGCCACAGGGCCGGTCACAAAAAATTCCGGCCAAGCTACGATCACGATTTCGGGAAATCACAAAGCCGTGTATGACTCGCCCGGTCGGGGGATAGTCCTCCAGGGGAGCAATTCCACATGAAACTGCGTATCGCCACTTCCGTCGCCGTCGCCGCCGCTCTGGCTCTGGGCGTTTCCGCCTGCCAAAAGAAGGCCGACACCAACACCGCTGACACCAACGCGACGGCCACTGACACCAACACCACGACCACCACCACGACCGCCCCGGCGGACACCAATGCGATGGCGTCGAACTCCACCACGACGACCAACACCACGACCACGAACTCGACCGCCACGAACACCGCGGCGCCGAAGTAAGACCCGACGATCTATCGTCTGCGAACGGCCGCTCCCGAGGAGCGGTCGTTTTGCGTTTTGGGGCGGCCTTTAACTCCCCTTGATGGCGAGGGTGGCTGGAGCCCGGGTCCGGCCGAAGACCGGCCCGAGGATAAACTCCGCGACCGACGGGTGGGAAAGCCACGCCCAAGCTCCGAGACGCCGAGGTTCCGCCAGACACTTCCCGACCCCTGGCTCGACTTCGTCGAGCCGTGCCCTCCCCACGAAGGGGAGGGAAAGGCTCACTCCACCGTCACGGATTTCGCCAGGTTCCGTGGCTGGTCCACGTCGGCGCCCTTCTGGACGGCCACATAGTAGGCCAGGAGCTGCACCGGGGCGGCCAGCACCAGCGGCGAGATCAGCGGGTCGGACTTGGGCGCGGTCACCACCACCCGGGCGCCGGCCGGCGCATGCTTCTCGCCTTCGGGATCGGTGATGAAGATCACCTGGCCGCCGCGCGCCATCACCTCCTGCATGTTGGAGGCCGACTTCTCGAAATAGCTGTCGAAGGGCGCCAGGATGACGATCGGCGTGTCCTCGTCGACGAGGGCGATGGGCCCGTGCTTCAGCTCGCCCGCGGCATAGCCTTCGGCGTGGATGTAGCTGATCTCCTTCAGCTTCAGCGCGCCCTCGAGCGCCAGCGGATACATGGGGCCGCGGCCCAGGAAGAGGACGTCGCGGGCCTTTGAGACCTCCTGGGCGATCCCCTTCACCGCGTCTTCCAGCTTGATGGACTCGGCCACCAGCCGCGGCGCCTCGAGCAGCACCTTGACCAGCCGCTGTTCCTCGGCCTCGTCGATCCGGCCGCGGGCCCGGGCGGCGGCGATGGCCACGGCGGTCAGAACGCAGACCTGGGCGGTGAAGGCCTTGGTGGAGGCGACGCCGATCTCCGGGCCGCAGTGGATCGGCCAGACCACGTCCACCTCGCGGGCCATGGTGGATTCCTGGGCGTTCACCACCGCGGCGGTCAGCATCCCCTTGGCTTGGCAGTAGCGCAGGGCCGCGAGCGTGTCGGCCGTCTCGCCCGACTGCGACATGGCCACCGCCAGCGAGCCGGGCCTGAGCGCCGGCTGGCGGTAGCGGAATTCCGAGGCGATCTCGACATCCACCGGCAGGTCGGCGAGCCGCTCGATCAGGTACTTGCCCATGAGTCCGGCGATGTAGGAGGTGCCGCAGGCCACGATCTGCACCCGCTCCAGCTTCGCCCAGTCGATATCGCCGGCGACCGAGGTGTGGTCGGTGAGCGGATCGACATAGGCGGCGATGGTGTGCTGGCAGCCCTCCGGCTGGTCATGGATCTCCTTCTCCATGAAGTGCCGGTAGTTGCCCTTCTCGACCAGGGCCGCGGACGCCGGGACGGTGGTGACCGGGCGCTCGACCGGCTGGCCGGTCTCGTCGAAGATCCTGGCGGTGTGGTGGTCGATGGCCACGTAGTCGCCTTCGTCCAGATAGGCGATGCGGTTGGTGAACGGCCCGACCGCCAGCGCGTCGGAGCCCAGGAACATCTCGCCCTCGCCGTAGCCCACCACCAGGGGGCTGCCGCGCCGTGCGCCCATGATCAGCTCGTCCTCGCCGTCGATCAGCACGGCAAGCGCATAGGCGCCGGTGAGCTGGTCGAGGGTCGCCTTGAGCGCGTCCAGTGGCGGCCTGGTCTTCAGCTCGGCGTCCAGCAACTGGGCGATCACCTCGGTGTCGGTCTCGCTCTCGAAGGTCCGGCCCTGTTTCTTCAGCGCCTCGCGCAGCTCGGCGTAGTTCTCGATGATGCCATTGTGGACCAGGGTCACCCGGCCCGCCGTCTGCGGGTGGGCGTTGCGGGTGGAGGGCCCGCCGTGCGTCGCCCAGCGGGTGTGGCCGATGCCGACGGTGGCGTTCAGGGGGTCGGCGGCCAGCACCTCCTCCAGCGCCCGGATCTTGCCCTTGGCGCGGCGGCGCTCGACGTGGCCGTCCACCACGCCGGCGATCCCCGCGCTGTCATAGCCGCGGTATTCCAGCCGCTTGAGGCTGTCGATCAGCCGCGACTGCACGGGCGTCGTCCCGACGATGCCGATGATCCCGCACATGGGCTTTGGCTTCCTTTATGATAAACGACGCCGGTCGAGCGTGAGCGAAGCCGCCTTTACCATTGAACAAATCCGCGTCGACTAAATCTGAGTTTCGGATCGTTTCGTGAGCTGCCGATGACCAAGCGCGCCTATTTCGGAACCGATGGCATCCGCGGGCAGGCCAATCGCCACCCGATGACGGCGGAGGTGGCTTTGCGCGTCGGCATGGCGGCGGGCAAGCTGTTCATGTCCAAGGACGACCGCCGCCACCTGGTGGTGATCGGCAAGGACACCCGGCTCTCCGGCTACATGATCGAGCCGGCCCTGGTGGCGGGCTTCGCCTCGGTGGGCATGGACGTGCGCCTGTTCGGGCCTTTGCCGACGCCGGGCGTCGCCATGATGACCAGGTCCCTGCGCGCCGACCTGGGCGTGATGATCTCGGCCTCCCACAACCATTTCGCCGACAACGGGATCAAGCTGTTCGGCCCCGACGGCTACAAGCTCTCCGACGAGCGCGAGCTGGAGATCGAGGCCTTCATGGACCAGGGCCTGGAGGAGGGCCTCGCCTCGCCCACCGGCCTTGGCCGGGTGCAGCGGATCGACGATTGCCAGGCGCGCTACGTGGAGATCGCCAAGGCGACCTTCCCCAGGCGTCTCAGCCTGGCGGGCCTGCGGATCGTCATCGATTGCGCCAATGGCGCGGCCTACAAGGTGGCGCCGGAAGCGCTCTATGAGCTGGGCGCCGAGATCATCACCATCGGCAATACCCCCAACGGCTTCAACATCAACGAGGAGTGCGGCTCGACCCACCCGGCCGCCATGCAGAAGGCGGTGAAGGAATACCGCGCCGACATCGGCATCGCGCTGGACGGCGACGCCGACCGGCTGGTGATCTGCGACGAGAAGGCCAATGTGGTCGACGGCGACCAGATCATGGCCTTGATCGCCGACAGTTGGGCCAAGCGCGACCGCCTGACCGGGGGCGGCATCGTGGCCACCGTGATGTCGAACCTCGGCCTCGAGCGGTTCGTGAAGACGCTGGGCCTGACGCTGGAGCGCACCCAGGTGGGCGACCGCTACGTCATGGCCCGGATGCGCGAGGGCGGCTTCAACCTGGGCGGCGAGCAGTCCGGCCACATCATCCTGCGCGACTTCGCCACCACCGGCGACGGCCTGCTGGCCGCCCTGCAGGTGCTGACCGTGCTGAAGGAGAGCGACAAGCCGATGAGCGCGCTCGCCCGCCAGTTCGAGCC
>NZ_DASZBG010000058.1:0-24132 GCF_035944335.1 Phenylobacterium sp.
CGACCTCAGCCTTACCAAGGATGCGCTCTACCACTGAGCTACGGCGGCGAAAGGCGAGGCGGGGGCTATAGCCAACGTCGCGGGCGGCGTGAAGCCCCAATCCGCCGCCTGTGGGCTTGACGATGGGGACGCCTCGCCGCACCCAGGCAGCATGGCGAAGCCCTCCGATCCCGCCGATGCCAAGCCTTCCGCTCGGGAGGCGAAGCTGGCTCAGGCGCTCCGCGCGAACCTGCGCCGGCGGAAAGCCGGGGCGGAGCCGAAGGGCGCGCACGCTGGCGATCCGAAACCCGCGAAGGGGGACTGAAGCCGGCCTTTGCGCGGGGCTTCGCGCAGGCTAGATATCAGCCTTGGGCTGGCCCCCCGCGACTTCGGAAAAAGCGCGGCTGTTTCGAAGGATTGGGATTGGACCGCATCGCCATCACCGGCGGCGCGCGGCTGCAGGGCGAAATCCCCATCAGCGGCGCCAAGAACTCGGCCATCAAGCTGATGGCGGCGAGCCTTTTGACCGCAGAGCCGCTTCGGCTGACGAACATGCCGCGGCTGGCCGACACCCGCTTCATGGGCAAGCTGCTGCAGCGACTGGGGACCGAGGTCGTCGAGTCCGAAGGCGACGATGGCCCCGAGACCCTGCTCACCACCCGCGAGATCGTCAGCGCCATCGCGCCTTACGACCTAGTCCGGCAGATGCGGGCCTCGTTCAATGTGCTGGGTCCCCTGCTGGCGCGGGAGGGCCACGCGAAGGTCTCGCTGCCCGGCGGCTGCACGATCGGCGCTCGGCCGGTGGACCTGCACCTGCAGGCGCTTGAAGCGCTCGGCGCGCAGATCGATCTCAACGAAGGCTACGTCTATGCCCAGGCCCCGCGGGGCCTGAGGGGCGGCCGCATCGATTTCCCGATCAATTCGGTGGGCGCGACAGAACACGCCATGCTGGCCGCCGTCCTGGCCCGCGGCGATACCGAGATCACCAACGCCGCGCGCGAGCCGGAGATGGTCGACCTGGCCGAATGCCTCAACAAGATGGGGGCGAAGGTCGCCGGAGCCGGCACCTCGACCATCCAGATCCAGGGCGTCAGCCGCCTGCATGGCGCAACCCACGCCGTGATGCCCGATCGCATCGAGACCGGCACCTATGCGGTGGCCGCGGCCATGGCCGGGGGCGAAGTGCGCCTGACCCGGACCCGCAGCGATTTCATCGAGGCGTTGCTCGACAAGATGGCCGAGGCCGGTGTGGAAGTGACGCCGCACAACGATGGCCTGACCGTGAAGCGAAACGGGGGGCGCCTGAAGGCTGTGGAGATCGACACCGCGCCCTATCCCGGCTTCGCGACGGACCTCCAGGCCCAGTTCATGGCTCTGATGACCCTCGCCGAAGGCGAGAGCGTGATCCGCGAGACGATCTTCGAGAACCGCTTCATGCACGCTCCGGAACTGGCGCGGCTGGGCGCCGACATCGTCGTCTCCGGTGGCGAGGCGCGGGTGCGCGGCGTTGAATCCCTGAACGCGGCCCAGGTGATGGCGACGGACCTGCGGGCCTCCGTCAGCCTGGTGATCGCGGGCTTGGCGGCCCAGGGGGAGACGGTGGTCAACCGGGTCTATCACCTGGACCGCGGCTTCGAGCGGCTTGAGGAAAAGCTCAGCGCCTGCGGCGCCCAGATCCGGCGCATCAAGGGCGACGGCGAGGACGAGTAGCTGGCCATGGTCGAACCCAAGCCCCTTCGGCTGCTGGCGCAGGATCCCGAGGATCTGGACGTCATTTCCGCGGCCATGCAGGACGCGGTGCTGAAGGTCGGCGACATCGCCTATGAGGCCAAGGCCAGGCGGCTCACCATCGGGTTCAACCGCTACCGCTGGGAAACCGGCGGCGGCGAGCGGGTGCGCGCTGGCCTGCAGCTGGCCGGCGTGCTGGGTGTCCAGGCTCGCAAGATCCGGCGCGGCGCGCGCGAGGCGGTTCTGGATCTGCTGGCCATGACGTTCACGCCAGGCGACGCCCCGGGTGGGGTGGTGACGCTGAGTTTCGCAGGCGGGGGCGATCTGCGCGCCACCGTCGAATGTGTGGAGGCGGTGCTGGCGGACGTGTCGACACCCTGGCCCACGACGCGCAAGCCGGCGCACGGGGACTGAGCTGCGCGCGATAGCGCTTCGGCCGTCTGGCCGCTAAAGGAGGCGCGCCATGCGCCGCTTCCGCTTCACCGACCCGGACTTCGAGCCCACCTTCGCCGCCTTTGTCGACGAACGCCGCGACACGCCCGAGGAGGTGGACGCCGTCGTGCGCGACGTGCTGCGGGCCGTGAAGGTCGAGGGGCTCGTGGCGCTGCTGCGGTTCGCGCGACAGTTCGACGGCGTCGAACTCGACGAAGCGACGATCCGGGTGAGCCCCGAGGAAATCGAGGCCGGCGCCGTGGCGTGTCCAGCCGAGGTGCGCGACGCGATCGGGTTCGCGGCCAGGCGAATCCGCGCCTATCACGAACGTCAGCGGCCGGCCGACCAGCGGTTCACGGACGAGGCCGGCGTCGAGCTCGGCTGGCGTTGGACGCCGCTCGATGCGGTCGGAATCTACGTGCCGGGCGGCCGGGCCGCCTATCCATCGACAGTGCTGATGAATGCGGTGCCGGCCGCGGTGGCCGGCGTCGGACGCATCGCCATGGTGACCCCGCCGGGCAAGTTGCAGCCCGCGGTGCTGGCCGCCGCCAAGGAAGCCGGCGTGACGGAAATCTGGCGGGTCGGGGGCGCTCAGGCCGTGGCGGCGCTGGCCTATGGGGCTGGGCCGATCCTACCGGTCGACAAGATCGTGGGACCCGGCAACGCCTTCGTCACGGCCGCCAAGCGGCGGGTCTATGGCGTGGTCGGCATCGACGCGCTGGCCGGCCCTTCCGAGATCGTGGTGGTGGCCGATAACCTCAATCAGCCGGCGTGGATTGCGGCCGACCTGTTGTCGCAGGCCGAGCATGACCCGGCGGCGCAATCCATACTGATCACCGATGACGAGGCCTTCGCCGGCAAGGTCGAGGCCGCCATCGAGTCGCAGTTGTCGCACCTCGCCACCGGCCAGGACGCAGCCGCCTCATGGCGCGACCACGGCGCGGTGATCATCGCACCGCTTGACCAGGCGCCGAGGTTGGTGGACCGCATCGCGCCCGAGCATGTGGAATTCGCCGTCGCCGAACCGGAGCGGCTGGCCGATCGGGTGCGCCATGCTGGAGCGATCTTCCTGGGCCGCTATGCGCCGGAAGCCATCGGCGACTATGTGGCGGGGTCGAACCACGTCCTGCCCACCAGCCGCGCGGCGCGGTTCTCGTCGGGCCTGTCGCTGTTCGACTTCATCAAGCGCACCTCGATCGTCAAATGCGACGAGGCTGCGTTCGCCGCGCTCGCGCCGGCGACCGTCGCCCTGGCCGAGGCGGAGGGCCTTCCGGCTCACGCCCGCTCCGCGGCCATCCGAATGGGCCAAAGCTGATCAGCGCCCGACGCCCCGCGCGTCGGGCGCTGTTTTCTTGTGCGATGGGTCGAGTGCTGCGCCGCGTGGGATGACGCGAGGGGGCGGAATGCCATAAAGCACGCGCAGACCCTCACGTCCGGACGCCATGGCCGACGACGACCGCAAGACGCATCGCCTGGAAAAGGTCGACCTCGACGAGGATTCCCTCGCGGCGGCTTCGCGCGACCAGGAACAGGAGCGGCAGATCGCGATCTTCGATCTGCTGGAGGAGAATTATTTCAAGCCGGAGGGCGGCGAGGGCGGCCCGTACGAGCTGAAGATGGGCCTGGTCGAGAACCGGCTGTTGCTGGACATCCAGGGGCCCCGCTATGAGCGCCGGCACATCCTGTCGCTGTCGCCGTTCCGGAGCCTGATCAAAGACTATTTCATGATCTGCGAGAGCTACTACCAGGCGATCCGCAACTCGACGCCGGCCCAGATCGAGGCCTTGGACATGGGCCGCCGAGGTCTGCACAATGAAGCCTCCGAGCTGCTGCAGAGGCGCCTGGCCGGCAAGATCGACACCGATCTGGACACCGCCCGGCGGCTTTTCACGCTCATCTGCGCACTGCATTGGCGAGGCTGACGCGGCATGCCTGGCAGTCCCCCGGCGAGCCAGCCCGGCGCCGTGCTCTTCGCCTGCAACTTCAACCGCGTGCGGTCCCCGATGGCGGAGGCCCTGCTGAAGCGGCTGGTCGGCGATCGGGTCTATGTGGACAGCTGCGGCCTAAAGTACCCCCCGGTGGACCCCGAGGAGATGGCGGGCGTGGATCCGTTCGTGGCCGCGGTAATGGCCGAGGTCGGCTGCGACCTTTCCCGGCACCGGGTCAAGACCTTCGAGGATCTGGAGGACAACTCCTTCGACCTGGTCATCTCCCTCACCCCGCAGTCTCAGCATCGCGCCGTCGAGATGGCGCGGGGACGGGCGGCGGAGATCGAATACTGGCCGGTCTTCGATCCCACTCTGACGGAAGGCTCCCGCGAGGCGCGGTTGAGCGCCTATCGCGACGTGCGCGATGCGCTCGCGGCGCGGATCGCCAAGCGCTTTGCGCCATGACCGCCGCACCCATCGACCTTCGCCGCCGCTTTACGCTATAATTCGGCCCTGTTCACGGCTCGCGGCCTGACGTAAAGGCGCGAGCCGTCGTTTTATGCCCGACTGCGATGCCCGATTGGGAGAGTGCATGGCGAAAGAAGAATTGTTGGAGTTCCCTGGAACGGTCTCGGAAGTGCTTCCGAATGCGACCTTCCGCGTGAAGCTCGAGAATGACCACGAGATCATCGCCCATACCGCCGGCAAGATGCGCAAGAACCGCATCCGCGTTTCGGCCGGCGACAAGGTGCTCGTGGAGATGACGCCCTACGACCTGACCAAGGGCCGCATCACGTTCCGCGTCCGCTAACGGCCGATCCAGGCCTTGCCGTCGACGCCGCAGCGCCTGGTGCTGGCCTCCGCTTCCCCGCGGCGGCTGGAACTTCTGCGGCAGATCGGCCTCGTTCCCGATCATGTCGAGCCGGCGGAGCTCGACGAGACCCCACATCCTAGGGAAACGCCGCGCCACCTCGCCGGCCGGCTTGCCGCCGCCAAGGCCGCGGCCGTGCGTCGCCGCCACCCCGACGCCTTCGTCCTCGCCGCCGACACGGTGGTCGGCGTCGGACGCCGCGTGCTGCCGAAAGTCGAAACCGAAGCCGAGGCCCGCGCCTGCCTGGCGTTGTTGTCGGGTCGCGCACATCGCGTGTTGACGGCTGTCTGCGTGGTGGCGCCCGACGGACGGTCGTCGGCCCGCCTGGTGGAGAGCCGCGTCTGGTTCAAGCGCCTGTCCGAGGCCGAGGCGGCGAGGTACCTGCGGTCGGGCGAAGGGATGGGCAAGGCGGGCGGCTACGCCATCCAGGGACGGGCCGCGGCTTTGGTGACCCAGCTGCAGGGGTCCTATTCCGCCGTCGTCGGCCTGCCGCTCCACGAGACGGCGAACCTGCTGCAGGGCCTGGGATACATGCTGCCGTGAGCCGTCGTCGCCTTTATCTCGACAGCGCGCCCGGGGAAGTCCGCGGGGTGGTCACGCTTGATGACCAGCCGGAGCGTCTGATCATCCGCCGCGACGACGACGACCTGCGGCTGGTGGCCGGCGCCCGGCTGGTCGCTCGCGTCGCCGGTGTGGAGCCGGCGCTCGCCACGGCCTTCCTGGACCTCGGGGCGGGCGCCGAAGCGATCCTGCCCTATAAACCCGACGCCCGGCCGCGGCAGGGCGAGGCTCTGGAGGTCGAGGTTCGCAACGAACCGCGGCGCGGCAAGCTCGCCGTCGCGCGCTGGCTGGGGCCGGGCGAGGGCCCACCGCGGCTAGTCGCGCGGCCGCCCGATGTCGAGGCCGAGTTGCGCGCCCACGAGCGCGAGGCGGAGATCGTAACGGGCCGGCCGGCGCGCGAGATCGCCGACGAAGCCGAGGCCGAGGCGCTGGAGACGGTGCATGCGCTACCCGGCGGCGGCAGTCTCGCCATCGAGCCGACCCGCGCCCTGGTGGCCGTGGATATCGATCTGGGCGAGCGCAAGGGCGCGGACGCCAAGCGGGTCACGCGGCAGGCCAACCTCGCCGCCCTGGGCGTCACCGCCCGGCTCCTGCGGCTGAAGGGCCTGGGCGGTATCGTGGTGATCGACCTGGTGGGGCGCGGCCACGACGGCGCGGCCCTGCTGGCCGCGGCCCGCGCGGCCTTCGGACCGGACAACCCCGGCGTGGCGATCGGCCCGGTCGGGCGTTTCGGGACCATGGAACTCTCGCTTCCCCGCCGAACCCGACCGCTCGCGGAGCGGCTCCTGCGTGACGACGGCGCGCTCAGCGACCGCACGCTCGCCCAGCGGCTGGTGCGCCGACTGCAGACGGAAGGCGAGGCCCAGCGCGGCGCCCGCCTCGTGGCGCGATGCGCGCCCGGCGTGGCGCAGGCCGCCGCGCCGCTCCTGGTCAGGCTCGGCGAGGCGCTGGGCGCGCGATTCAGCCTGGAGCCGGACCCCGCGGCGGTCCGGGAACGCCTGGAGGTCGCCGCGAAATGAGCGCCCCGCAATGCCCGATCTGCGGGAAGCCGAGCGACCCCGCCACGCGGCCGTTCTGCTCGAAGCGCTGCGCCGACGTTGACCTCCAGCGGTGGCTGTCGGGACGCTATGCGATCCCGGCCGTCGAGGACCAAGAGGGTCCGCCGGACGCCCCGGAAGAAGACTGACCACCGCTTCTGGACTTCCCCGGGCGGCTCTTTTATAGACGCGGCTCCCGCGTTGGCGGCCTCTCGCCTGGGTAGCTCAGTTGGTAGAGCAGCGGATTGAAAATCCGCGTGTCGGTGGTTCGAATCCGCCCCCAGGCACCACCCTTCCCAAGCCGTTTTCCAGCCTGCCGTCGGGCTGGGCCTGCGCCCGTTCGCCTCATGGTCAAGCTGTGCGGCTGCGGTCTAGCTTCGGCGGGCTTGGCTCGCGCGGCTCGTCGCGCGGCGACGGCGCGGCGAGTGGGCCGCGAGGGGCTGCTGCGCAGCCCCTCACCCACGCCTTCTCAAAAGATCATCTTGAGCGAGCGGTTGCCGATGGCGCTGGCCGCGAAGCCATTTGGCGTCAACGTCGAAATCGCAGTTCTGTGAAAATGTTGCAACGCAACATCCTAAATACGCGCGGCGGTAGAATTCGGGAGTACGCCGAGGGACATCGCGTTGTGCAATGCAGCAATCGATCTGCCTATAAAGTCGACCGAGGGGTCTGATCCGTATTCTGACCCCTTGACGCAATTATAAGGGGTTGCCAAAGGACCCGGGCCGCACGTCTAACAAAGCGGTAAGACTTCAAGATCCCTTCCAGGGAACGCGAAGTCGCCACCCGCTTCGAAGCGCCACTCTTCCACACCTCGTTGGGAGTACGCGTTACGGGTCGGGCGCAGCGACAGCGGTTCTGTCGCACTGGTCCGGTAAATCGGGTCGGCGCGGCGGGCATGTTTCAACTAGGGTGGAGACGCTCTCGCGCGACGACCCTCCGGCCAATCGTGCTAGACCAACCAGGAACTGGCGACAGATGCTCGACAACAAATTCAAGACTCCTTTCATCGCTCTCATCGGCGCCGTGGCGCTGATGGCGAGTGCGCCGGCGTTCGCCCAGAACGCCGCCCCCGCCGCTCCGGCGGCTGCGTCTGCGGCTCCTGCCGCCGCTCCGGCGGCCGCTCCGGCCGCGCCTGACGCGAGCCTGCCTCCGCAGATGTCCCGCGGCGGCAAGATCAACATCGGCACCATGTTCCTCGACGCCAAACCCGTCGTGAAGGTGGTGATGATCGGCCTGGTGCTGGCCTCCATCTTCTCGTGGACCCTGCTGATCACCAAGCTGATCGAGTTCCGCTCCCTCAACCGTGCGTCGGACACCTTCCTCGAGGCGTTCCGCGGCGCGAAGTCGATCAACGACATGGGTCGGATCGCCTCGGCGGAAGAATTCGAGGGCAACCCGCTGGCCGACATGGCCGCCGCGGCCGCCCAGGAAATCGAGCTCTCCCGTCAGGCCGGTCTGCAGGTCGCCGGCGAACACCGAAACACCACGCTCGGCCGCGCTCAGGCCGCCGTGGGCGCGGTCCAGGCCTCTCTGGCCCGCCGGCTTTCCAGCGGCATGCAGTTCCTCGCTTCGGTGGGCTCCAACGGCCCCTTCATCGGCCTGTTCGGCACGGTGTACGGGATCATGGACTCCTTCATCGGCATCGCGAACACCAACACCACCAACCTGGCGGTCGTGGCCCCCGGCATCGCCGAAGCCCTGCTCGCCACCGGTCTGGGCCTGTTCGCGGCCATCCCGTCGGTTATCTTCTACAACTACTTCCAGACCCGCATCTCCGCTTACGGTGCGCGCACGGAAGGCTTTGTGGCTGAGCTGATGAACGCGATCTCCCGGCAGCTCGACAAAGGAGCCTAAGCCACATGGCTGCGAAACTCGCAGGCTCCGGGGGCGGCAAGTACCAAGAGGAAGCCAACGCGGAAATCAACGTCACGCCATTCGTGGACGTGATGCTGGTCCTGCTGATCATCTTCATGGTGGCGGCTCCGCTGGCTGCGGTGACGGTCAAGGTGGATCTTCCGCCGGCCGTCGCCAAACCATCGACCAACCCGCCGAAGCCGGTCTACATCTCGATCCAGAGCAACGGACGGCTGTTCCTCATGGACAAGCCGACCGACCTTTCCCAGCTCGGTGACGACCTCCGGGCCCACCTCGGCGCGAACCGGAACCCGACCAAGGAACGGATCTTCATCCGCGGCGACAAGGATGTGGTCTACGGCGACTTCATGGGCGTTATGAACATGCTGCAGGACAACGGCTTCTACAGCGTGGCCCTCGTCGGCGAAGACAAGCGCAAGTAGGCGGTGACGTATGTCTGATACACGCGACATCGCCCATCCTGGGCATAACCCCTTCGACGATCCGCGGCCGAAGAAGAACAAGGGCCTGATCATCGCCCTGGTGGTCGCCGCCCTCGTCCACGCGGCGCTGGCGATCTACCTGTGGAAGAGCAAGTTCGAGGCGCAGTTCAAGGACTACTCGGAAGACGTGACGGACGTGGCCCTCGTGAAACCGGTGCCGCCGCCTCCGCCGCCGCCGCCGCCGCCGCCGCCGAACACCCCGCCGCCGCCGCCGCCGAAGCTTCAGCCGCGACCGCCGGTGGCCGTGCCCAATACGCCGACCATTCCGCCGCTGCCGGTTCCGCCGGTGGAGCACCGGATCGAGGAGCCCAAGCCGCCGGCCCCGCCGCCGCCTGAGCCCCCGCGCCCGTCGGTCATCACCCAACCGGACTGGCTGCGTAAGCCGACCGGCGAGGATATGGCCCGGTTCTATCCGGACCGCGCCACTCGCATGGGCGTGGAAGGTAGGGCCACGATCAGTTGCACGGTGACCGCCTCCGGCACGCTTACCGGCTGCTCGGTGTCGGACGAAGAACCCAACGACCAAGGGTTCGGCGAGTCCGCGATGAAGATGAGCCGGCTGTTCAAGATGCGCCCGCAGACCAAGGACGGTTCGCCCGTCTCCGGCGGCGTGGTGCGCATTCCCATCGTGTTCAAGCTGCCCAAGGGCTGAGCCGGACACGCGACGACCCTATCGAGCCCGGAGGCCCCGCGCCTCCGGGCTTTTTTCTTGTCCGCAGATCGGCGTCACAGCCGCTTGATCGCGCGGGCCCGCCCGACTAGAACCGGGCGCTCGCGATGCGCCGCCCTAGCTCAGTTGGTTAGAGCGCCAGATTGTGGATCTGGAGGTCTTCGGTTCGATCCCGAGGGGCGGTACCATCGCGACGCCTTCGAGATCAGGCGCCGGGATCGACCGGCACGTCCCTCAAATCATCGCACCAGGCGAGCGCCGAGCGCCGCCAGATTTGGCGTTTGGGGGTGAGTTGACGCCGCTCGTCGAGAGTCCCGATCCTCAGCGAATAGCTTTGCGGCTCTTCCACCGTGGTGGCGAAGATCGGGCCGCCGCAGTCCCCGCAAAAGCCGTGGCGGCGCTTGGCGCCGGAGTCGGCCGTCTTGACGTAGCTGCGCGGCTGACCGCGGATCAGCCGGAAGCTGGCCGCCGTCGCCGGGACCGTCGCGCGGTAGGGCCCGCCCGACAGTTGCTGGCAGTCCGTGCAGTGGCAGAGCGTCACCCGCTCTGGATCCACCTCCGCCTCGAAGCGAATGGCGCCGCAGTGGCAGCCGCCGGCGACCTTCAGCATGGCCTCACGCCGCAGCCGCCGCCGGCTTCGCCCCGCCCCGCACGAAGGGCTGCGGCCGCCAGCGGACCAGCGAACGCCAGGCCCATTCGAACGGCCCGTAGTGGAAGCGGGCGAGCCACGGCCCGCTCCAGATCAGGATGAAGGCCCAGACGCCGGCCACCACCCCCAGCAGCTCGAAGCGGGAGAGCTTGCCATAGAGCCCCAGGCCGAAGCCGCAGAACACCAGCGTCGTGATGATCGAGGTCATCAGATAGTTCGAGAACGCCATCCGCCCCGCGGCCGCCAGTCGCGCGACCGCCGCCTGCCCCGCGCCCGAGCGGATGATCAGCAAGAGCACGCTGGCGTGGGCGAGCGCGATCAGCGGCCGGCCGATCTGTTGCCAGACCTCCCACCCATGCAGGGTCAGCGGCTCGAAATTGGCGCGCCAGATCATCCAGGTCGTCCAGGCCATGGCCGGCGCCACCACCAGATAGCCCACCGCGATCACGCAGGCGTAGGCGCGGCTCGACCAGCGCAGGGTGAAGAAGCCCAACCGGAACAGACCCATGCCCACGAACATCTGGCCGATCGCCTCGGGCAGGCCGTCGGTCGGCTCCAGGCCGAGCTGCAGGATCAGCGACATCTGGGTCCGCGCGCGCAGCGCCGCCATGAAGCCGCCGCCGAAGCCCGCGATCTGTTGGGCGGCCATGTCCTGGCCGGGCGCGACCACCAGCGACACCGCCTGCCAGGCGGAGAGGGCCGCCGCCGAGGCGCCGGGCGCCGCCGCCGCGGCGTGCAGCGCCGAAAGCTCTGCGGCTTCGTAGGCGTTGTGGGCCAGGAGCGCGACCAGGATCGCCGCGCCCACCGCGATCTGCACCCGCGGGTCCAGCTTGCGGAACGGGAAGATGGCGAGCCCCGCCACCGCGTAGCAGACCAGGATATCGCCCCACCACAGGAAGTAGGCGTGGATCATGCCGAACACGAACAGCCAGAACATCCGCCGATAGTGGGTCTGCATGGGCCCAGGCGTCGCACCCTCCGCCCGCTCGGCAATCAGCACCGTCGAGGCGCCGAACAGCATGGTGAACAGCGCCCGCATCTTGCCGTCGGTCGCCACGTTGTTGATGGCCCAGGTCCACAGGTCCGCCGGCCCATGCATCCCCGCATAGGTCGGATCGATGTAGGCGAAGGCCGGCAGGCCCATGCCGACGATGTTCATGAGCAGGATGCCGAGCACCGCGAAGCCGCGCACCGCGTCGATGGAGAGGTGCCGGTCCGCCGTCGTCGCAGCCATGGTTCACGAGCCCCCGTTTCGCCGGCCTGGATGCCGACGATGAACCGCCGCGGGATGCAGTCAACCGGGTTCGTGGAACGCCGCGCGCGCCGTGGTGGGGGGGCTCCGACCGCGCTGCGGTGCAGCAAGAATTTCCCGCCTTGCGCCGCGCATGGCGCTGCGGTCTACCTCATATGACCGGTCCGAAGCGCAATTCTCACCGGCCCTGTCCACAGACCCCGAGGAAGCCTTGACCGCCCAGCCTACGCCGCCCATCGCGGCCTCGACGCTCGAACTGATCGGACGCACGCCGATGGTGGAGCTGACGGGCTTCGACACCGGGCCCTGCCGGCTGTTCGTCAAGCTGGAGAACGCCAATCCCGGCGGCTCGATCAAGGATCGCATCGCCCGTTCGATGATCGAGGCGGCCGAGGCCGACGGCAGCCTCAAGCCCGGCGGCACCATCGTCGAGGCGACCGCCGGCAACACCGGCCTGGGCCTGGCGCAGGTCGGCATCCTCAAGGGCTACAAGCTGTTGCTGGTGGTCCCCGACAAGATGGCCCGCGAGAAGATCCAGCACCTGCGGGCCATGGGCGTCGACGTGCGGATCACTCGCTCCGACGTCGGCAAGGGCCACCCCGAATACTATCAGGACATGGCCCACGCCATCGCCGCCAAGCTCAACAACGCCGTCTACATCAACCAGTTCGAGAACCCGGCGAATCCGCTCGCCCACGAGACCTCCACGGGCCCCGAGATCCTTGAACAGATGGAGGGCGACCTCGATGCGGTGGTGGTGGGCGTGGGCTCCGGCGGCACGCTGACGGGACTTGGCCGCTATTTCGCCAAGGCCTCGCCAAAGACCGTCATGGTGCTGGCCGATCCGGTCGGCTCGATCCTCGCGCCCCTGGTCGAGCGCGGCGAGAAGGTCGAGCCCGGCTCCTGGGTGATCGAGGGCATCGGCGAGGATTTCATCCCCAAGAACTGCGACCTGACCCTGGTCAGCAAGGCCTACGAGATCACCGATTCCGAGAGCATCGCCACGGCGCGTCTGCTGCTCACCAAGGCCGGTATCCTGGCGGGCTCGTCCTCCGGAACGCTCTTGGCCGCGGCCCTGCGCTATTGCCGCGAGCAGACCGAGCCGAAGCGGGTCGTCACCCTCGTCTGCGACACCGGCTCGCGCTACCTGTCGAAGGTCTACAACGACAGCTGGGTGGCCGAGCAGGGCCTTGTGGACCGCGAGATGCACGGCGATCTGCGCGACCTCATCGCCCGCGCCGCCACGGCCGGCGAAACCGTCACCGTCGGCCCCGACGACACCCTGCTCACCGCCTACAACCGGATGCGCCAGGCCGACGTCAGCCAGCTGCCGGTGCTCGACGAGGGCCGGCTGATCGGCCTCGTCGACGAGAGCGACCTCTTGGAAGCCGTCGAGGACCGCCGCCAGGACGCCCGCTTCCGCCAGCCGGTCTCCACGGCGATGACCGCCAAGCTGCACACGGTGCAGGCCAATTCGAACCTCGAGGCCCTGCTGCCCATCTTCGAGCGGGACGAGGTGGCCATCGTCATGGACGGCAAGGAATTCCTGGGGCTGATCACCCGCATCGATCTGATCAACTATCTGAGGCGCGCGGCTTGAACGACCGACCCCCCAAAGACCAGGCGGGCAAGAACCGGCTGGATTTCGCAACCCGTGCGATCCACGGCGGCCAGGAGCACGACCCCACGACGGGGGCGGTGATGGTGCCGATCTACGCCACCTCCACCTACGCCCAGGCCTCGCCCGGCGTGCACAAGGGCTTCGAATATTCCCGCAGCCAGAATCCGACCCGCTTCGCCCTCGAGCGCGCGCTGGCCGACCTGGAGAGCGGGACCAGGGGCTACGCCTTCGCCTCCGGCCTGGCGGCCATCGGGACGCTGCTGGAAGCCTTCGACGCCGGCGACCATGTGATCGCCAGCGAGGACCTCTACGGCGGCTCCTTCCGCCTGTTCGACAAGGTGCGCCGCCGCTCGGCCGGCCTGGAGTTCACCTTCGTCGACCTCGCCGATCTCGCGGCCGTCGAGGCCGCAATCACGCCGAAGACCCGGATGATCTGGGCCGAGACGCCCACCAACCCCATGCTGCGGCTCGCCGATCTCGAAGCCCTTGCGGCCCTCGCCAAGCGCCGCGGCCTGATCGCGGCGGCCGACAACACCTTCGCCAGTCCCTATGTCCAGCGGCCGCTGGAACTCGGCTTCGACGTGGTGATGCACTCCACAACCAAATATATCGGCGGCCATTCCGACGTGGTCGGCGGCGCGCTCATCGTCGGCGAAAACGCCGCCCTGCGCGACCAGCTCACCTTCCTGCAGAACGCGGTGGGCTCGATCGCCTCGCCCTTCGACAGCTACCTCACCCTGCGCGGCCTCAAGACGCTCGCCCTGCGCATGCAGCGCCACTGTGAGAACGGCTTGGCGGTCGCCCGCTGGCTTGAGGACCGCAAGGGCATAGGCCAGGTGATCTATCCGGGTCTCGCCAGCCACCCGCAGCACGACCTGGCCAAACGCCAGATGGCGGGCTTCGGCGGCATGATCACCGTCATCCTCGACCGCGATCTCGACGGGACCCGCGCCTTCCTCGAACGCACGCGCCTGTTCACCCTGGCCGAGAGCCTGGGCGGGGTGGAAAGCCTCGTCGAGCATCCGGCGATCATGACCCACGCCTCGATCCCGGCCGACACCCGCGCCCGCATCGGCATCGCCGATTCCCTCATCCGCCTCTCGGTCGGCGTCGAGGCCGCGGAAGATCTCATCGCGGACCTGGATCAGGCGCTGGGGTAGGGCCGGCCGCCCGGCGTTGAAGGCGCGCCACGCAGGGACTAGTGTCCACCCCGCCGGGCTCTCGCGGGTCGCCCGGACACAGACGGTCCGCCGTCCAAGAACCCGCTCTTTGGCCGCCTCTTCGCCGCGAGCCCTGGAGCGTGCGTGTGGAAAAGGCGACGGCCGACCTCTCCCTCCCCAGCCGGACCGTTCCATTCGCGCAGGCCGTGCGGGTCTGGGCGCGGATCGCGGCCCTGAGCTTCGGCGGACCCGCCGGGCAGATCGCCATGATGCATCGCATCCTGGTGGAGGAGAAACGCTGGCTGGGCGAGCGCCGGTTCCTGCACGCCCTCAACTACTGCATGCTGCTGCCCGGCCCGGAGGCCCAGCAGCTCGCCATCTATATCGGCTGGCTGATGCACAGGACCCGGGGCGGCCTGGTGGCCGGCGCGCTGTTCGTGCTGCCCGGCTTCCTGTCGATCATGGGCTTGAGCATCCTCTACGCCCTGTTCGGCCAGGTGGGCGCGGTCACGGCCCTGTTCTTTGGCCTGAAGGCTGCGGTGCTGGTGGTGGTGATCCAGGCGGTGCTCCGCGTGGGGCGCCGATCGCTCAGGAGCGCCCCGATGATCGCGCTCGCCGCCGGCGCCTTCGCGGCCCTGTTCGTCTTCAAGGTGTCCTTCCCGCTGGTCATCGTGGCCGCCGGCCTGATCGGCTTCATCGGCGGTCGCCTGCGCCTGCCGGCCTTCATGGCGGCCGGCGGGCATGGCGTGCAGTCCAAGGCCGAGGTGGCCGACGCCGACACGTTGCTTGGCGAGGAGACGCCGGCGCACGCGCGTCCGAACCTGCGCTGGTCGCTCTCCATCAGCGCGGTCCTGCTGGCTCTGTGGCTCGCCCCCGTCGCCGCCTGCGGCCTGCTGCTCGGCTGGGGGAGCAGCTTCGCGCAGATCGGGCTGTTCTTTTCGAAGATGGCCGTGGTCACCTTCGGCGGGGCCTATGCGGTCCTCGCCTATGTCGCCCAGGAGGCCGTGCAGACCTATCACTGGCTGCGGCCCGGCGAGATGCTCGACGGCCTCGGCATGGCGGAGACCACGCCGGGTCCTCTGATCATCGTCACCCAGTTCGTGGGCTTCATGGGCGCATTCCGAAATCCCACGGGCCTTAGCCCGCTCACGGCCGGCGTCCTGGCCGGCATGCTCACCACCTGGGTCACCTTCTTGCCCTGCTACATCTGGATCTTCCTGGGCGCGCCGTTCGTGGAAGCGCTGCGGGAGGCCAGGGCGCTCAACGCGGCGCTGGCCGCCATCGGCGCGGCCGTGGTGGGGGTCATCCTCAACCTCGCCCTGTGGTTCGGGCTGCACGTGCTGTTCCGCCAGATGATCGAGGTGCGCCAGTTCGGCCTCGCGCTCGAGCTGCCGGTGATCTCGTCCGTCAACCTCGCCAGCGCGGTGCTGGCGCTGGCCGCCGCGGTCGCGGCCTTCCGCTTCAAGGTGGGCGTCATCCCGCTCCTGCTCGGCTGCTCGGCGGCCGGGGTGCTCTACTACCTGCTGACCGGCTCGACCCCGGCGGCGCGTTAGAGCTGTGGCGCTGCGGTCCTGCGGTATTAGAAAAATCTTCCTCGCCTGCAGCAATCGGCCCATCGACAAGGGTTGATCTTGCCGGGTAAATGCGCCCTTCGCGCGTTGCGGCCTCCGAAAGGGCATTTGGGCCGTGCTTTGGCGTGCGTGGAGGCGTTGAGAGGATCCGATGGGGTTCCCCCCGAAGCAGGGACTGTACGATCCGGCCAACGAGCACGATGCGTGCGGCGTGGGCTTCGTGGCCAATATCAAGGGCCGCAAATCGCACGAGGTCATCGACGCCGGCCTGCAGATCCTGGTCAACCTCGACCACCGCGGCGCGGTGGGCGCCGACCCCCTGGTCGGCGACGGGGCCGGCTGCCTGATCCAGATCCCCGACGCCCTCTACCGCGACTGGGCCCACAAGGCCGGCGTCGACCTGCCCCCGGCCGGCGAATATGCCGTGGCCATGTGTTTCCTGCCGCGTGACGACGAGGCCCGCCGCGTCGCCATCGGTCAGTTCGAGCACTTCCTGAACGTCGAGAAGCAGCCGCTGCTCGGCTGGCGCGAGGTGCCTGTCGACACCACCGGCCTCGGCGAGGCGGTGCTGGCCCAGATGCCGGTGATCCGCCAGGCCTTCATCGGCCGCGGCCCCAACGTCCGCGATCAGGACGCCCACGAACGCAAGCTGCTGGCTGTCCGCAAGCAGACCCAGAACCCGCTCGCCGAGCTGGCGGTGAAGCACAACCTGCCGGGTCTGACCCAGCTCTACCTGCCGTCGCTCTCGACCCGCACGGTGGTCTACAAGGGCCTGCTGCTGGCCCACCAGGTCGGCTCCTTCTACCTGGACCTGAAGAACGAGCTCGCCGAGTCCGCGCTGGCGCTGGTGCACCAGCGGTTCTCCACCAACACCTTCCCGTCGTGGAAGCTCGCCCACCCCTACCGCTTCATCGCCCACAACGGCGAGATCAACACGGTCCGCGGCAACGTGAACTGGATCAATGCGCGCCGCCGCTCCATGGAGAGCGAGCTGCTGGGCCCCGACCTCAACAAGATGTGGCCGCTGATCCCGCACGGCCAGTCCGACACCGCCTGCCTCGACAATGCTCTCGAGCTGCTGGTTGCAGGCGGCTATCCGCTGGCGCATGCCATGATGATGCTGATGCCGGAGGCCTGGGCCGGCAATCCGCTGATGGAGGCCAAGCGCAAGGCCTTCTACGAGTACCATGCCGCCCTGATGGAGCCATGGGACGGTCCCGCCGCCGTGGCCTTCACCGACGGCCGCCAGATCGGCGCCACGCTCGACCGCAACGGCCTGCGTCCTGCGCGCTTCGTGATCACCGACCAGGACCATGTGATCATGGCCTCCGAGGTCGGCGTGCTCGACATCCCCGAGGAGCGCATCGTCCGCAAGTGGCGCCTGCAGCCGGGCCGCATGCTGCTCATCGACCTCGAGGAAGGCCGCATCGTCGAGGACGAGGAGATCAAGCGCACCCTCTCCGAGGCCGCGCCCTACGAGCAGTGGCTGGCCGACACCCAGTTCAAGCTGGAGGAGCTGTCGCTGGCCGCCGAGCCCGGCCCGCCGGCGCCCAACGATCCCTCCGTGCTGCTCGATGGCCAGCAGGCCTTCGGCTACACCCAGGAGGACCTCGCCTTCTTCCTCGAGCCCATGGCCCGGGCCGGCGACGATCCGGTGGGCTCGATGGGGTCGGACACCCCCATCGCCGTGCTCTCGGCGCGCCCGAAGCTGCTCTACGAATACTTCAAGCAGAACTTCGCCCAGGTCACCAACCCGCCCATCGACCCGATCCGCGAGGAGCTGGTGATGAGCCTGGTCTCGATGATCGGGCCGCGTCCGAACCTGCTCGGCCGCCAGGCCGGCAACCACAAGCGCCTGGAGGTCTCTCAGCCGATCCTCACCGACGAGGACCTGGCCAAGATCCGCGCCATCAACGAGCTGCTGGATGGCGCCTTCCGCACCGCCACCCTGGACGCCACCTGGGCCGCCGAGGACGGGGCCGAGGGCCTGGAGCGCGCCCTCGACGGCCTGTGCCGCGAGGCCACCGACGCGGTGCTCGCCGACATGAACATCCTGATCCTCTCGGATCGGGCGACCTCCTCCGACCGCATCCCGATCCCCGCGGCGCTGGCCACCGCGGCCGTGCACCACCACCTGATCCGCCAGGGCCTGCGCATGCAGACCGGCCTGGTCATCGAGACCGGCGAGGCGCGCGAGGTGCACCATTTCTGCGTGCTGGCGGGCTACGGCGCCGAGGCCGTGAACCCCTATCTGGCCTTCCAGACCATCGAGCAGCTGCGGGTCCAGAACGGCCTGCCGCAGTCGGCCTACGAGGTCCGCAAGAACTACATCAAGGCGATCGGCAAGGGCGTGCTGAAGGTGATGTCCAAGATGGGCATCTCCACCTACCAGTCCTATTGCGGCGCCCAGATCTTCGACGCCGTCGGCCTGTCGTCGGAGCTGATCGGCAAGTACTTCACCGGCACCGCCACCTCCATCGAGGGCGTCGGCCTGGCGCAGATCGCCCAAGAGTGCGTGCGCCGCCACCGCGACGCCTATGGCGACAATCCGATCTACAAGACCATGCTGGACGTCGGCGGCCAGTACGCCTGGCGCCTGCGCGGCGAGGCCCACGCCTGGACGCCGGAAAGCGTCGGGCGGCTGCAGCACGCGGTGCGCGGCAACCTGCCGGGCGAGTACCGCGAGTTCGCGCGGGCCATCAACGAGCAGTCTGAGCGCCTGCTGACCCTGCGCGGGCTGATGCAGCTCAAGCCCGCCAACGAGCCGATCCCGCTGGACGAGGTCGAGCCCGCCGCCGAGATCGTCAAGCGCTTCTCCACCGGGGCCATGAGCTTCGGCTCGATCAGCCGCGAGGCCCATACGACCCTGGCCATCGCCATGAACCGCATCGGCGGCCGCTCCAACACCGGCGAGGGCGGCGAGGAGAGCGACCGCTTCAAGCCGCTGCCCAACGGCGATTCCATGCGCTCGGCCATCAAGCAGGTGGCCTCGGGCCGCTTCGGCGTCACCGCCGAATACCTGGTCAACGCCGACGACATCCAGATCAAGATGGCCCAGGGCGCCAAGCCCGGGGAGGGCGGCCAGCTGCCCGGCCACAAGGTCGACAAGAACATCGCCCGCGTCCGCCACTCGACGCCGGGCGTCGGCCTGATCTCGCCCCCGCCGCACCACGACATCTATTCCATCGAGGACCTGGCCCAGCTCATCCACGACCTGAAGAACGTCAACCCGAAGGCCCGCATCTCCGTGAAGCTGGTCTCGGAGGTGGGCGTCGGCACGGTCGCGGCCGGGGTCTCCAAGGCGCGCGCCGACCACGTCACCATCTCCGGCTTCGAGGGCGGTACGGGCGCCTCGCCCTTGACCTCGCTCACCCACGCCGGCTCGCCCTGGGAGATTGGCCTGGCCGAGACCCAGCAGACCCTGCTGCTCAACGGACTTCGCACCCGCATCGCCGTGCAGGTGGACGGCGGCCTGCGCACCGGCCGCGACGTGGCCGTGGGCGCGCTCCTCGGCGCCGACGAGTTCGGCTTCGCCACCGCGCCGCTGATCGCCGCCGGCTGCATCATGATGCGCAAGTGCCACCTCAACACCTGTCCGGTCGGCGTGGCGACCCAGGACCCGGTGCTGCGCGCCCGCTTCACCGGCCAGCCCGAGCACGTGATCAACTACTTCTTCTTCGTGGCCGAAGAGCTGCGCGAGATCATGGCCGAGATGGGCTTCCGCACGGTCGCCGAGATGATCGGCCGGGTCGACCGCATCGACATGGCGCCGGCGCTGGACCACTGGAAGGCCCAGGGTATCGACCTGTCGAAGATCCTCTATGCGGCCCACGCCGAGGGCCGCAAGGGGCTCTGGAACCAGGACCGCCAGGACCACGGGCTCGGCAAGGCGCTGGACCACGAGCTGATCAAGCTGGCGGCGCCGGCGCTGAAGGACGGCAAGCCCGTGCGCGGCGAGTTTGCGGTGCGCAACATCAACCGCACGGTGGGCGCCATGCTGTCGGGCGAGGTGGCCCGCGCCTATGGCCACGCCGGCCTGCCGGAAGACTCCATCTCGATCACGCTCAAGGGCACGGCCGGCCAGAGCTTTGGCGCCTTCGCCGCCCGCGGCGTCTCGCTGGAGCTGATCGGCGACGCCAACGACTATGTGGGCAAGGGCCTGTCCGGCGGCCGCCTCGTCGTGCGCCAGCCCAGGGAAGCCCGCCGCGACCCGACCCGCAACATCATCGTCGGCAACACCGTGCTCTATGGGGCCATCGCCGGCGAAGCCTATTTCGAGGGCGTGGCCGGCGAGCGCTTCGCCGTGCGCAACTCCGGCGCCGTGACCGTGGTCGAGGGCCTGGGCGACCATGGCTGCGAATACATGACCGGCGGGGTGGTCGTGGTGCTGGGCGATACGGGCCGCAACTTCGCCGCCGGCATGAGCGGCGGCGTGGCCTATGTCTACGACCCGCGCGGCCGCTTCGGCGACCTCTGCAACACCGCCATGGTCGCGGTGGAGCCCATCGCGCCGGCCGAATCCGCGCCGCACAGCGCCGCCGACGAGCCGCATCGCCCCAAGCCGCGCGCGCCCTCGGTCGACGACAATGGCATGGGCGACATGTTGCGCTTCGACGCCGAGCGGCTGCGCCTGCTGATCGAGCGCCACCATCGCCACACCGGCTCGGCCCGCGCCGCGGAGATCCTGGAGAACTGGGACCAGGCCTTGCCGTCCTTCGTCAAGGTGATGCCCATCGACTACCGCCGTGCGCTCCTCGAGCTCAGCGCCGAACGCGACGCGGCCCAGGCCGTCGCCGCCGAATAGAACCCTGGATTTGGAGACCTGACCCGATGGGCAAGCCCACCGGCTTCCTGGAGATCGAGCGGCAAGACCGGACCTATGAGCCGGCCAAGGCGCGTCTGAAGACCTGGAAGGAATTCGTCCGTCCGCTGGCCGAGCCGGCGCTGCGCGAGCAGGCCGCCCGCTGCATGGATTGCGGCATCCCGTTCTGCCACCAGGGCTGTCCGGTGAACAACCAGATCCCCGACTTCAACAACCTGGTCTATCGCGACCAGTGGAAGGCCGCGCTGGAGAACCTGCAGTCGACCAACAACTTCCCGGAGTTCACCGGCCGCGTCTGCCCCGCGCCCTGCGAGGCGTCCTGCACCCTGAACATCGACGACAACCCCGTCACCATCAAGACCATCGAGTGCCAGATCGTCGACCGCGGCTGGGAGGAGGGCTGGATCCGGCCCGAGCCGTCGCCGCGCGGCACCGGCAAGCGCATCGCCATCGCTGGCTCCGGCCCGGCGGGTCTGGCCTGCGCCCAGCAGCTGGCCCGCGCCGGCCACGCGCCGACCGTCTTCGAGAAGTCCGACCGCATCGGCGGCCTGCTTCGCTACGGCATCCCCGACTTCAAGATGGAGAAGCCGCTGATCGACCGCCGCATCAAGCAGCTGGAGGCCGAAGGCGTCATCTTCCGCACCGAGTTCGAGGTGGGCGCCACCGTCTCCGTCCAGCGCCTGCTCGACGACTATGACGTGCTGGTCATGGCCGGCGGCGCCGAGGCGCCGCGTGACCTGGAGGTTCCCGGCCGCGAGCTCGAAGGCGTCCACTACGCCATGGATTTCCTCACCCAGCAGAACAAGCGCGGCGCCGGCGATCCCGAAGACCGCGCCGCGCCCGGCGGCTCGACGATCTCGGCCCAGGGCAAGCATGTCGTGATCATCGGCGGCGGCGACACCGGCTCGGACTGCATCGGCACCTCCAACCGCCAGGGCGCGGCCTCGGTGGTCCAGCTGGAGATCATGCCGCGCCCGCCCGAGCGCGAGGACAAGGCGCTCACCTGGCCCGACTGGCCGCTGAAGCTGCGCACCTCCTCCAGTCAGGACGAAGGCTGCGAGCGCGACTTCGCCGTCGCCACCCGGCGCGCCATCGGCCGCGACGGCCGCATCACCGCCCTGGACTGCGTCCGCCTCGAATGGGTGGCCGGCTCCGAAGGCGCCATGCGCATGCAGGAAGTCGAAGGCTCCGGCTTCGAGCTGAAGGCCGACCTCGTCCTCCTGGCCATGGGCTTCACCGGCCCGCGCAAGGCCGGCCTCGTCGAGCAGTCGCAGGTCGAGCTCGATCCGCGCGGCAATGTGGCGGCCAATGTCGTCGACTACCGCACCAGCGCCCCCAAGGTCTTCGCCTGCGGCGACATGCGCCGCGGCCAGTCGCTGGTCGTCTGGGCCATCCGCGAGGGCCGCCAGTGCGCCCGGGCCGTGGACGAATACCTGATGGGCGCCACCAAGCTGCCGCGCTAACCGGCGCCGCTCATCCCGGCGAAGGCCGGGACCGGGATCTCATGGTCTGGGGCTGACGGGACCAGCTCTGAGCGCCTAGAGCCTACCGCTGAGTCCTGCCATCTGGATCCCGGCCTTTGCCGGGACGAGCGGTTGGGGCTAAGGCAGCCGCGCCGCGTACCGCGCCACCTGGGCCTCGTTTCCCGCCAGCGTCCACAGGCCCGCCTGGAAAGCCGGATAGGCCAGGTCGAAGAAGGCCAGCAGGTCGCGGTCCACCGGCCGGTCGCTGACCTGGGCGACCGCGGCGATCAGCCGTTCGACCTCCGCCTCGTCCAGATCGAGCTCGATCCGCGCGCCGGCCACGTCCCAGGCGACGTCCTGGCAGCCCACCAGGTCGTGGCCGCAGCTGTGATCGAGCGCATCGGTCTTGATCAGCCGCTCGTCGCGCGTGGTGATCCATTCCCAGCGATGCAGCCGCCCGTCCACGTGGATCGGCCTGGGCTTGGCGCGCATCGGCGGGGCGGGCAGGGCGTCGGCCGCCGCCTGGCCCTTCAGCTCGGCCACATTGACCCGGGTCATCACCGCCAGGTCCTCCAGGCTCGCGCCGTCCTCGGCCTCGGCCGGGAAGGCCAGCGCCCGCAGGCCCAGATAGCGGCCCACATGCTCCACCAAGCCCTCGCGGTTGACCTGCGGCCCCGGCGCGCCCTCCACCCAGCGCTCCAGGAGGAAGCCGCGCCGCAAGCCCAGCGGCTCGGCCCCGGCGCCGGCCCGGAACAGGGTGCGGCTGCGGGCGAACTTGGCCTCGCCCAGGGCGCCCAGGCCGGCGAACTTGGCCAGCCACGCGCCCGTCTCCGCGGTCAGCCGGAACTTGCGCCGCTCCAGCAGCGGATGGATCGGCGGCTGGTCGCCACGCGCCTTGGCCCAGGCGCCGTCGGACAGGTCCTCGATCTGCGAGATCGGCCCGGTCAGGTCCTCGAACCAGCCCGCCAGCGGTTCGTCCTCGACCAGGGCCTCGAAGGTCGCCGGCCGCTTGATCGCCTGCGCCCACCGCGCGCGGTGCTCCGGCAGCGCCTCGGCGCCGGGCTCGCCATCATGGCTCGGCAGGAAGACGATCCGCTCGGGCTCCACGCCCAGCTCGTCCAGCAGGTCGCCGATCGCCCCGAACGACGAGCCCGACATCCCCGGCCCCTCGTCGACCACCGCGTAGAGCCCGCGGTGCGCGGCCAGACTGCGCTTCAACCCGTCGGAGACCCGCACCTCGCGCCGGAACGGATGGCCGGTGGGCCGCAGCGTCACCACCTTCTCCGCATGGGTCACCGCCGCGGTCAGCGCCGCCAGCCCCGCGCCGATGCTGCGCACCCCGATCACCAGCGGCGGGGAGTCCCAGGGTTTTTCCGCGGCGGCCTTCAGATAGGCCTCGGGCAAGACGGCGTAGAAGGCATGGCCCTCCGGCGTCTTCAGCTCGACCTCGTCGGGCATGGGCGACAGCGCCAGGGCCATCAGCTCCGCCGAGCTCGGCGGCCCGATGCTGACGAACCCGCTCCAGGCCGAGGCGGCGAGCTTGCGGGCCAGCGCCACGAGCAAGGCCAGCGCCGCCTCCTGGGCCGGCGAGGCGTCATCCTCGCCCTTGGCGCGGAACTCCGCATCGGCGATGCCCTGGGCCAGTTCGCCCGCCTGCAGGAAGGCCGCCGTCAGCCGGTCGTGGCGTTCCGCGCCGGAGCTCGCGCTCTCCACCTCGCGCAAGGTGGCGGTCAGCGCGCGCAGCGCTTGCCTCGGCCTCACCCGGCGGCTGCGGTCGCCAAAGACCCACATCAGGCGGGCGGCTTCTGGTGGCGGTAAGCGATGGCCGTGAACTCGTCGAAGGTGGGAGCCCGGGCTTGCACGCGCCCAGGCGGTGCAAGCTCGTACTGCGGCCGCGCGAAGGACGCCAGTGGCCCCGCGGGCCGGTCCGCCGGCGGGAGCCTTTTTTCCGACACCGCAGACCGCCGAGATCGCAGCCCAAGCTCTGCCATCGTGAGGGACGGCGCGGATGGGTGTGGATCGTCGGGC
>NZ_DASZBG010000059.1:0-68045 GCF_035944335.1 Phenylobacterium sp.
GGCAGCTCGGGGGCCTGGCCTAGAATGGACACCGCGGCGATGAGGCCGATCACGGGCAGCTCCTAAGGCGACGCCCCCCAGCGCGCGAATTTTCGATGCCTCTGTTCTGGCGACTCGACCGGTTAAGAGAAAGTGAATTCCCGCTCATCCGACGATCGGTCGCGGCCTGCCGCCGGACGGCGGCGCGCGTTCCCGGGTTTCGCGCGTTGAGGCGCCTGGAGGCCGCATGAACCTGTTACGTCGCCTGGAGTCCCGCGCGCTCATCATGCTGTTCGCCGCCGCCGCGGCGGTGTGGGCGTTCCTGGCGGTGGGCGGGGAAATGCGCGAGGGCGAGACCCTGGCGCTGGACCGCAAGATCCTGCTGGCCTTCCAAACGCCCGGCCACCCGGACCAGCCGCTCGGCCCGCACGGCTTCCAGGAGGCGATGCGCGACGTGACGGCGCTGGGCGGCGTGACCGTGCTGACGCTGGTGACCATCGTGGCGGCGCTGATCTTCATCTTCCACCGCAAGCTGCGGCACGCCGGGGTGTTCGTAGGCGCTGTGCTGGTCGCCCAGGTGGGCAGCGAGCTCCTGAAGAACCTCTACGGACGGCCGCGGCCCGAGCTCGTGCCGCACGGCTCCTACGTCTATTCCGCCAGCTTCCCGAGCGGGCATTCGATGCTGGCGGCCACGGTCTATCTGACGCTGGCGGCCCTGGTCTCGACGCTGGAGCCGCGGCGCGCCACCCGGGTGCTGGTGTTCGCGACGGCCATCGTGGTGATGGTCGCCGTCGGCGTCAGCCGCATCTACCTCGGCGTCCACTGGCCCAGCGACGTGCTGGCCGGCTGGTGCGCGGGGGCCGGCGTCGCCCTGATCGCCTGGGCCGGGGTGCTGCGGCTGACGAAAGGACGCGACGGCGTCGCCAAGTCTTCGTAGCATCGGCAGGCAACCCAAGCGGAGACGGCAGATGGTTCGGTGGACGGCAGGCGCGATCGCGGCCCTGGCGATGGCGGGCGCGGCCCAGGCGGCAGGCCCGGGCTACCATGTGGTCGACAAGATCCCGGGGCCTGACGGCGGCTGGGACTACCTGCGCATCGATGCGGCGCACAACCGGATCCTGATCCCGCGCGGCGTGGCGGTGACGGCCATCGACCTGGCGACCAAGAAGGCCACCGTGGGCCTGGTTCCCGGCGGCCGCCAGCACGTGGCCCTGCCGGTGGACGACAGCCGCCAGATGCTGGTGACCAACGGGGCCACCGACAGCGCGATCTTCGCCGACGCGATCACCGGAGCGACCATCGCCAGCGTGCCCACCGGCAAGGGGCCGGACGACGCCGCGGTCGATCCCAAGTCGGGCCTGGCCTTCGTGATGGGCCACCTGGCCGGCGACGTGACCTTGATCGACGTCAAGACCCACAAGGTGGTCGGGACGATCGCGGTGGGCGGGACCTTGGAAGAAGGCGTCGCCGACGGCGCCGGCCGGGCCTTCGTCAATGTCGAGAACAAGAACGAGATCGCGGTGCTCGACATCGCGGGCCGCAAGGTGACGGCGCACTGGCCGCTCACCGGATGCGACGGCCCGACGGGCCTCGCCTACGATCGCCAGGACAAGCTCCTGATCGCCGCCTGCGACGGGGCAACCGCCCTGGTCAGCGCGACCAGCGGCAAGGTGCTGCAGACCCTGCCGACCGGCAAGGGCGCCGACGGCGTGGCCTATGACGCCAAGCGCCACCTGGCCTTCGTGCCGGCCGGCCGCGACGGGACGCTGAGCGTCATCGCCTTCTCCAAGGGCGAGGGGCGCATCGCCGAGACCGTCACCACCCAGCGCGGCGCGCGCACCATCGCCGTCGACGAGCGCACCGGCCGGATCTACCTGCCCACCGCCGAATATGTGGCGCCGGCGGGCGGCGGGCGACCGACCACGGTTCCCGGCACCTTCCAGATCCTGGTCGTCGGGCCCTGACGGCGGGCCGCTAGAAGCTCAGCCGCAGGCCGAGCTGGAAACTGCGGGGCGACGCCGGCGTCAGGCTGCGTGGGTTGGAGGCGCCGGGCGCCTCGGCGAGGAAGACCTGCGAGGTCTGGGCGAAGGTCCCGGCCGTGGCGTAGCGGCGGTCGGCGAGGTTCTCGACCACCCCGAACAGCTCAAGCCGCCGGTTCAGCCGCCAGGCGCCGGAGAGGTTGGCGACCACATAGGGCGGGAGCGGCGGCTGCAGGTTCGCCTCGTCCCCGGCCAGGAAGCTCCCCGAGGCGTAGGCGGCGTCCAGGCCGAGGCGCCAGCGGCCGGTCTCATAGGTGACGCCGAGCTTGACCCGCTGGCGGACCACGTCGGGGATGCGGTCGCCGGGGATCACCTGGATCAGACCATTGGCGTCGGCGGAGGGATTGTCCTGGCTGGTCAAGGTCAGTGGCGTCTGGAATGTGGCGTCTGTGAAGGCGTAGGTGGCGAAGGCGCGCCACCGGCCGGCGGTGAGTTCGGCCTGAGCCTCGACGCCCTGATGGCGGGTCTGGCCGACATTCTCGAAGAAGCCGCGGCCGCGCACCGCGCTCGCCACCCGCATGATGTCATTGTGGGTTTCGGTGCGATAGACGCCGAGGCTCCAGGTCAGCGCCGCCGCGCCGCGCGCATGATGGCCGCGCAGGCCCGCCTCCCAGGTGTCGGCGGTCACCAGCTTGAGGTCGGGATCGCCGACGAAGAAGTCGGTCAGCGTGCACGGCGCCTGCGCGCTGGCGCAGGAGAGTTCGGCGGGCGTGGGCGTCCGGCTGGCCTGGGCGTAGCCGGCATAGGCGGTCAGGCGGGGCGTCAGTTTGTAGGTCACGCCGAGCGCCGGATTGAAGCGGTCGAAGCGGTGGTCGCCGGTGAGCGCGGTCCCCAACTGGTCGCGCAGGTTCAGCTCGGCGCGGTCGAACCGGCCCGAGGCCGTGAACGCCAGGGCCTCGCTCAGGTGCACCGTGTCGGTGGCGTAGAGGCCCACATAGCGCGTGCGCGCCGTCAGGCTGAGCGGGGCGATGGGGCCGCCGGCCTGGTCGATCAGCACGCCCGGCCCGCCGAAGCCGCGCTCGGCGGTCATGGCGCCCACCAGGGTGTCGGCCCGGAAGCCGGTGCTGCCGGCGTCGAAGCTGGCGCCGGCGGTGAACTGGTTGGCGAGGGGCCCGAGCGGGGCGGTGGAGACCAGCTGGACCGCCGCGCCCCAGCGGTCGGTCCGCGTGGCGGTCTGGTTCAAGGCGGCATAGGGACCGTCGCCGTTGAAGGCGGCGATCGGTGCGCCGCGGGCATCGGTGAGCGGCGGCCCGTCGTCGTTGAGGCAGAGGACGGCCGCGCCGGCGGCGCAGGGCTGGGCGTCGGTGGCGTCGCCATTGGCCGTCCGCTGTTGCAGGCGTCCGGCATAGAGCTGGCCCTGCAGGGACAGATGCGAAGAGGCCTGGTAGCCGGCCGACAGCCGCGCCTGGCCAAAGCGATCGAGGGTGGTGTCCGGCTGGGTGAACACCGCCCGGCGGTCGGCGGCCAGCAGCTCCACGGGCGCCGGGCCGTTGCCGGTGAGATCGTTCTTCGCGCCGGTCAGGCCGAGGTCGACCTTCCAGCGCCCGTCGCGCCAGGCGAGGTCGGCGTAGAGCTGGCGAACGTTACTGGGCGAGAACCGCCGCCAGCCGTCATCGTGGAAGCCGGTGGCGGCGAAGTAGACGCCGAAGTGCTGGGCGGCGGCGCCGTATTGCAGCTCGGCCCGGCGGCGGCCGAAGCTGCCGGCGGAAAGTTCGAGGTCGCCGTCGGGGTCGTCGAAGCCGGTCTTCAGGCGCACGGCGATGGATCCGGCCAGCGTATTGAGGCCGAAGGTCGGGTCGGAACCCTGCAGGGTGATGGTGCGGATCGCGCCCTCCGGCACCAGGTCCCAGTTCACCGTCTCCCCGAACGGCGAGTTCAGCCGCACGCCGTCCACATAGACCGCCAGCCCCTGGGCGGCGCCCTGCAGGGGCGAGGCCTCGAAGCCGCGGTAGACGACGTCGGGCTGGAAGGCGTTGCCCTGCTCGTTGTTGAGGCTGACGCCGGGCGCGTGGCGTTCCAGCGCCTCCAGCAGCTTGGAGCCGCCGGTGGGCCGCAGATCGTCTTCGTTGAGGGTGGTGACGGCGCCCACCGCCTGGTCGGCGGCGACCTCGGAGCCGGCCAGCGGCGCGCGGCCGACCACGACGACGGTCGAGACCTCGGGCGGCGCAGCGAGCGCGCCGGCCGGCGCAAAGGCGGAGGCGGCGAGGAGGGCGAAAAGCCGGTGACGCATGGGCCGCAGACCCTAGCGAGCGTCGCCCGCGCGGGTAAAGCCCGGGCTAGGCGGGGATGCCGTAGTAGCCCTGCTCGCCGTGCACGCGCACCTGGCAGGGACGGCCGGCGTCCTGGGCGGCGCGGGCGCGCTTGTTGGCGTGGGCCTTGGCGACTTCCTTGTCGACCGAATGGCCGAAGTATTCGCCCTGATGTTCCACGGCCCACTGGCCGTCATGGCGAATGACCGTGAAGATTGCCCGTTCGGGAACGTCGCGCATCGGGAACTCCTGGGCCCTGTCGAACCAGAGCCTTCGGCGACTGGAACCGTCGTGGCGCGGACTTTACCATAAAACCCAAGTCAGAGGGTAGAATTATCCAAATAAAACTTGCAACCAGGGACCTCGCCACCCATTATCCGAAGCATCGAATATCGCTAAGGATCGCCTGCTTTCCGGGTTGAATTGCAGAATTCGCACCCGGGATCCGCCCTCGACCCTCTCCGACAATTTGATCTCCGCACCCTTCTTGGGTTCGCGAGTACTATTCCCGGAAAGGGATGCACCTATGACGACCGGTACTGTTAAGTGGTTCAACGGCCAAAAGGGCTTCGGTTTCATCCAGCCCGACGACGGCGGCACGGACGTCTTCGTCCACATCTCGGCCGTGGAACGCGCCGGCATGGCCTCTCTCCACGAGGGCCAGAAGATCAACTTCGAGCTGCAACAAGACGCCCGGAGCGGCAAGACCGCAGCGGGCGATCTGACCGCGGCCTAGACGACCTGAAACGGGGGTTCGGCGCCCGCGCCGGCCCCTTTTCCTAGTGAAGCTTTGAAGAGACACCCCCGCGGCCAAATGGCCCGCGCGGGTTGACTTCCCTGCCCGTTGACACGATGTCAGCCCCGCGCCGGATCATCGGCGCCCTCCGTGCTCCAGCCGCGTGGGATTGCCAGAACGCAGTCCAGCCTGTCGAGCGCAGTAGATATCATCAGATCGCCCATCACGCGGGGCGCTCCCCAAAAGACCCCGCGCTTCCCGCGACCCCGGCTCAGCCGTGAGGCCGCGCTCGGCGCATACGCGAAAGATCAACTTTTGACTCAATTCACCGACCTCGGCCTCGCCAAGCCCTTGCTCAAGAGCCTGGCCGACGAAGGCTACACCACGCCCACGCCGATCCAGGCGCAGGCCATTCCCGGCGTCATGGCCGGCCGCGACCTGCTGGGCATCGCCCAGACCGGCACCGGCAAGACCGCCGCCTTCGCCCTTCCCATCCTCCATCGCCTCGCCGAAAACCGTAAGCCGGCCCCGCGCCGCTCGTGCCGGGTGCTGGTGCTGTCCCCCACCCGCGAGCTCGCCACCCAGATCGGCGAGAGCTTCAAGACCTACGGCAAGCAGATCGGCGTTTCCGTCGCCGTGGTGTTCGGCGGCGTGAAGTACGGCGGCCAGCTGCGCGCCATGGCGCCCGGCGTCGACGTGCTGGTGGCCACACCGGGGCGCCTGCTCGACCACCTTCAGGAGAAGACCATCGTCCTCGAGGGCGTGGAAACCTTCGTCCTGGATGAGGCCGACCAGATGCTGGACATGGGCTTCATCATGCCGATCCGCCGGATCGTGAAATACATCCCGCGCCAGCGGCAGACCCTGTTCTTCTCGGCCACCATGCCGGCCGAGATCGAAAAGCTCGGCTCGGAGATCCTCGGCCCCAACCCGCTGAAGGTCTCGGTGGCCCCGCAGGCGACCACCGTCGAGAAGGTGAACCAGCGCGTGCTGTTCGTGGAGCAGTCGCGCAAGCGCGCCCTGCTCGGCGAGCTGTTCGATGACGCCAGCTTCAAGCGCGTGATCGTGTTCACCCGCACCAAGCGCGGCGCCGACCGCGTGGCTCGCGGCCTGGAGCAGCTGGGCGTCGAGGCGGCCGCCATCCATGGCGACAAGAGCCAGGGCCAGCGCGAGCGCGCCCTGGCGCAGTTCAAGGCCGGCGAGGTCCGCGCCATGGTGGCCACCGACATCGCCGCGCGCGGCATCGACATCGACGCGGTCAGCCACGTCGTGCAGTACGACCTGCCCAATGTCCCGGAGGCCTATGTGCATCGGATCGGGCGCACCGCCCGGGCCGGCGCCGACGGCTCGGCGGTGGCCTTCTGCTCCGACGACGAACGCAACCTGCTGAAGGACATCGAGAAGGTGAGCCGGCAACGGATCCCCTCCTTCGATCGCCGCAACGACCGCCAGCTCGGGGCCGCCACGGCCGCGATGCCGGAGGTGGCCGGCAAGCCGGAGCGTCCGAACAGGTCTTCGGGCCAGTCGCACCGCGGCGACCACCGCCAGGCGCAGAACCGCAACCATTCCCCGGCCAAGGCCGGCCACCGTCATGACGGCGGTCCGGCGCGTGGCGGCGAACCTCGCCAGGGCGGCCAAGGCGGCCAGGGCCAGGCGCGCCCGGCCCGCGGCGGCTTCAAGGGCCCGCGCCGGGAGAACCGCGGCGGGGTCTGGTCGAACCACTAGGCTTGAGCCCTGACGTGACCTTGCTATCCTCCGCGGCAACGCCGTGGAGGGAGCTCGGATGCGAATAGCCGCCGCCCTGATGGTCTTTGCGGTCATGGCCGCCGCGCCCGCGGCCGCCATGACGCTGCATAGCGGCGATATCCAGCCGGGCGGCGTCGTCGCCGCGGCCCAGATCTATCCGCGCTGCGGCGGTTCGAACCTGTCACCGGCGCTCGCCTGGGCCGGCGCACCCAAGGCGACCCGCAGTTTCGTGCTGACCATGATCGACGAGGACGTGGCCCCGCACGCCTGGTCCCACTGGATCGTCGTCGATATCCCGCCCGAGGTGGATCACCTCGCCGGTGGGCTGAAGGCGCCGCCGAGCGGCGCGCGCGGCGTGGTCAGTAACTTCGGGGCGGCGGGCTACGCCGGCCCCTGCCCGCCGTCCGGTTCGGGCGTCCACCACTACCAGATCACCGTCTGGGCGCTCGGCGAGCCGCGCGTTGAGGTGGCCCCCGATGCCGACGCCCATGACCTCGAGGCGCGCCTCCTCAAGCAGTCCATCGCCCACGCCTCCCTGACCGGCAGCGTCCAGCGCTAGGCGCGTCGCCTCAGAAAACCTATCGCCGGAGTGGGAATAACTTGCGTGGCAAGGCCGCGCCGTGATGCCATCTAGGCAGGGCCACTGGAGGGATAGCCGATGTTCCTGCGCGCGCCTGAAGCCCACGGCCGGTCGTTCCTGAAGGCGATCAGCTGGCGGATCCTCGGCAGCATCGACACCTTCGTGATCAGCTATTTCGTCACCGGCCGGCTGGTGTTCGCCGCCTCCATCGCCTCGGTGGAGACCTTCACGAAGATCATCCTGTTCTATTTCCACGAGCGCGCCTGGGCCTTCGTGCCCATGGGCCGCGCCGATCAGGTGGTCGCCGCCACGGATGGCCCGCCCGTCGCCGCGGCCGCGCCGGCCATCGCCCACTAGCGGTCTCGAACATCCCGACGTTAGGGTGTCGCCCAACCAGATGAGGGAGGGTGCCCAATGACCGTCGGCACGGCTGAAGAGATCCTCGAGCCCGAGCTGCCGATCGTCGATCCGCACCACCACCTGTGGGATCGCCGCCATGCCCCGGAGCCACCGCCGGAGATCGCGGCCCATCCGTTCCTGGCTGCGATCCGCGACGCGCGGCGCTATCTGCTCGATGAGCTGCTGGCCGACACCGGCAGCGGCCACAACGTCATCGGCACGGTCTTCGTGGAGTGCGGCGCCTTCTACAAGGCGGACGGGCCGGTGGAATATCGCGGGGTCGGCGAGACCGAGTTCGTGAACGGCGTCGCGGCGATGAGCGCCAGCGGGACCTATGGCCCGATACGCGCCTGCGCGGGGATCGTCAGCCGCGCCGACCTGCTCTTGGGCGATGGCGTCGCCCCGGTGCTGGAGGCCCATGTCCGGGCCGGCGGCGGGCGCTTCCGCGGCATCCGCAACTCCGCCTCCTTCGAGGCGGACAAGGAGGTGCTGGGGCCCCTCAACCGGGTCGAGGCGGGACTCTACCGGTCGGATCCGTTCCGGGCCGGCTTCAAGCACCTCGCCAGGATGGAGCTCAGCTTCGACGCCTGGCTGCTGGAGCCGCAGCTGCCCGACCTCGTCGACCTGGCGCGCGCCTTCCCGGACACCACTATCGTGCTCGACCACGTAGGAACCCCGCTTGGGCGGGGGAGCTACGCCGGCAAGCTGGAGGAGCGCTTCGGTGTCTGGCGCGACAACATCCGCGAGCTGGCGAAGTCGCCCAGGGTGGTCGTCAAGCTCGGTGGCCTGGCCATGGCCTTCTGCAACTTCCCCTCGTTCCTGGCCGAACCGCGGGCGCCCTCCACCCAGCTCGCGCAGGAATGGCGGCCCTATGTCGAGACCTGCATCGAGGCGTTCGGCGCCGAGCGCTGCATGTTCGAGAGCAACTTCCCGGTGGACATGGGCGCCTGCAGCTACGCAACCCTGTGGAACGCCTTCAAGCACATCGCCAAAGGCGCGTCGGGGCCCGAGAAGACGGCGCTGTTCTCAGGGACCGCTACGAAGGTCTACAAGCTGGACCTTAGCTCAGGCTAGGCGCGGGGCGCGCATGTCGGGACACGAGGCTGAGCCACACGTGGGCCCTGGTCGTGCACATCCTGCACCACTGGATCTGGCTGGCGGCGACCGAGCGCCAGGTCCAGGCCGCGTCCATGCCCGCCGACGTCTCGGACGCGCCGCACGAGGCGGCGGAGCCAAGGCCCGTTAGCCGACTGCGGTCGGCCCTTCGCTAGCGGCCGGAGGCGGTGGTGCGGCGTCCGGTGGGGTCAGCATGGTTCCGACCAGGTTCGCGCCATCGAACCGGGTGGGCAGCCTCAGCCCCGGCCGCAGTTCCAGCTCGCCGGTTTCGATGCCGCCGAGGCTGGCGTGGGCGAGGTTCGCGCCCACGAAGGAGGCGCCGCGCAGGTCGGCGCCGGTGAAGTGGGCGCCGCGCAGGTCGGCGCCGTCGAAGTTCGCGCCCTGCAGCTTGGCGTTCGAGAAATCGACGCCGACGGCGATGGCCTCGCTCGCCTGCAGACCGGCCAGCAAACGTTCGCGGAACAGCTCCGCGGCGGGACGCAGGTCGAAGCCCTCGAGATGGGCCGGGCTGCCGCCGGTGGTGATCCAGTCGTGCGACCGATCGAGCTCGCTGCGGATGTGGGCGACGCGGGCCACGGCCTCTTTCGTGGGATCCAACACGCAGTCCTTGAGCGCGGCGGGCGACAGGTTCAGCCGGCTCACGTCCATGCCGGTGAGGATCGCGCCGCGCAGCCGCACGCCCTCCAGCTTGGCGCCTTGCAGGTCCGCGTTGGCGAGATTGGCTCCGCTGAAATCGGCGTTCTTGAGGTTGGCTTCGCGCATCCGCGCGCCCTGCAGCGAACAGTTGGAGAAGTCGACGCCGTGGGCCACGCCGCCGCCCGCCTGAGGCTCGCCGTCGAGCGCCTCGCCCCGCGCACCCACCCGGCGCATGCCGCGCAGCGAATCGCTGGCCCAGAGCACTGCGGCGCGCATATCGGCCTGGTCGAGGTTGGCGCCGACCAGGGTCGCGCCGGCGAAGGTCGCCCCGCGCAGGTCGCACCGCTGCAGCCGCGCGCCGCGGAAGTCGCAGCGCGTGAGATTGGCGCAATAGAGCGAGGCGCGGCTGAGGTCGGCGCCCGCGAAGCTGGTGCCGGTGAAGTCGGAGCCATCGAAGCGGGCGTCGGCGAGCGTGCGGCCGTCGCAGACATAGCCGGTGGCGACGATGAAGCTGAGCGTCGCCCGGCGGCCCCCCGGCCGGCCGAGGAGGAAGGATTCGTGGGCGCTCACCAGCGCCTCGAAGCGCTCGCGCTTGAGTCTGATCGGCTCAGATAGAGCCTGATTTGTCAGCCTCGTGAGCGTCATGGGAGGCGACAATGCCTCAAATGAGTATCGCAACTCTTAAGCGGCAACCGGGGCTCACATCCCGCGCCAGTAGAGCGGTCTCAGCCGAGGATGAAGGTCTTGAACCGCAGGACCGCGCTGCTCCAGTCGCGCAGGCTGGTGTCGAGCTGCTCCCAGCTTCCGCCCGGGCTCAGCACCACGTCATATTCGCCCCACACCGAGCTCTTGGGGCCGAGGTAGGCGCGGATCAACCGCTTGTCGTGGTTCCACTGGTTGACCTTGTCGAGGGTCATGCCCGTGATCTCTGTCCAGCCCGCGGCGTACTGGATGTCGGCGCAGCGCCCGGCCGCGCACTTGTAGAAGTAGATGTCCCAGTTCACGCCGCCGTTCGACGAGGAGACGATGATCTCGCCGGCGCTGTCGGCGTGGATGGTCGCCGGATGGCCTCCGGCCTCGAGCCAGGCCGCCACCTCCTGCCGGGTCACCCCGCCCGCGGGCAGGTTCCGGGAAACGGCCGGGCCGGCCGCCAAGACGCTGCAGGCCATCACCGCGGCGGCAACGAGCGTCCTGAGTTCCATGTCATCCCCCCAAGATGAAATGAAACGGCAGCCTTTACCTCGATGGACCCATGGTCAAGCTTGCAGGCGTCTATCGCCGACCTGTGGCGGTGGCGTAGGCTGCCCGCGGCGAGGGAGGACGATCGGATGAAACTGGCGCTGGCGGCGGCGGCCCTGACGCTCGCGGTTCCCGGCCTTTCCGGGCGCGATCCCACCTCGCTGGGCGTGGGCTACATCTGCGCCGCGGAGGCCCATGAGCCGCCCGGCCGCGCCCTGACCATCGTCAAGGGCATGGGCTCCGGCGGCTTCCACGCCGACACCACCAAGGCCGAGGCGCAGGCCTGGTTCGACTATGGGCTTCAGCTCTATCACGCCTTCTACCATGACGAGGCCAAGGTCGCCTTCGAGCGGGCCATGAAGGCCGATCCGGACTGCGCGCTCTGCGCCTGGGGCGAGGCCCTGTCGCTTGGCCCGACGCTGAACTTCGACGTGCCGCCCGAGCAGTTGAAGACCGCCCTGGGCTTCGCCGACCAGGCCGCCAAGCTCGCCAAGGACGACCGCACGCGCGCGCTCGCCGGCACGCTGCAGTCGCGCTATCGCGCCGGCCAGAAGCCGATCGACCGCGAGCTCGCCTATGGCCACGCGCTCGCCGCGCTGGCTCCGCAGTTCCCGGGCGTTGACGACATCCCGGCGCTGGCGGCGCACGCTCTGCTGACGCCCTACCGCAGCAACAATTTCGCGGGCGTCCAGCCGGCCCTGGCGCTGCTGGAGCCGATCCTTAAGCGCGACCCCAGGAACACCGCGGCGATCCACTACTACATCCACGCCACCGAGGCGGCCGGGAAGCCGGCGCTCGCCCTGCCCTACGCCGAGCAGCTGGCGGGCCTGGCGCCGGAGGCCAGCCACCTGGTGCACATGGGCGGCCACACCCTGTTCCGCGTCGGCCGCTACGAGGAGGTGGCGGTGCTGAACGCCGACGCCATGAAGACCGACACCGACTTCGGCGCCAGGGAAGGGCTGAAGGGGCCGATCAGCGGCCCACGCTACTATCTGCACAACGACACCTTCGGCCTGGCCGGCGCGCTGATGGCCGGCGACCGCGGCCTGGCGCTGAAATACGCCGACCACGCCTCCGTGGCCTTCCCGGCGGGCTCGCCGGCCGACCGCCGCGCCACCGCCGTCGGCCGCAGCTACATCGCCTATGGCCGGTTCGCGCCGGACAAGGCGCTGGCGCTCCCCGAGGGCGACGACGACGCGCCCTACATGAAGATCATGCGCCACTACGCCCGCGGCGAGGCTTTCGCGGCCAAGGGCGATGCGCACGGCGTGCTGGCGGAGGCCGCCGCCATCCGCGGATCGGCCGGCGACAACAACGTCATCAGCATCGCCGCCGCGGTGCTGGAGGGCCGGGCCGCCATGCTGAAGGGCGATGCCGATCGGGCCGCCGCCGCGTTCGGCGCCGCGGCGACGACGCAGGAACGCATCTACGCCACCAACTTCGACCCGCCGCCCTGGTGGTATCCCGTGCGCCGCAGCCTGGCCGCCGCCGAGCTGAAGGCCGGCAAGGCCGACGAGGCCGCCAAGGACGCCGAGAAGAGCCTGAAGATCTGGCCGGGCGATCCGCTGACGCTCGAGATCCTGGCGGAGGCGGAGACGAAGCTCCACAGGCCCGAGGCCGCCGCGCACCACGCCGAAGCCGGGCGCGCCTGGCGCGGCAATGCGAGGATGCCGGGGGTCGATCTGATCTGAAGCGCTGCAATTAGCTGGAAATGATCCGGATGGGTGGCCAAAGTTCATTCATGAGCGGGACGTTCTCGCCTGCCAATCGTCTCCGCAGTCGCTCGGCGGTCTCCTCGACCCGCTGAACTGTCACTTCACTGAGCAAGATCATCTCGCCCACGATCTTCCCGTCGGAGAGCTTGATGGTGCAGTCGATCCGTTGATCCCACTCCTGCGCAGTGCAGAAGGCGCCGGGCGCGACGGATGAGGCGATCCGCTCGGCCTCTGCGGCCAACTGCCTCCACAGCATGTCAATCCGCGTCCAATCGACGACCGCGGCTTTGCCGCATTCGCGCAGCTCGCTTGTCCATTTTTCCAGCGTCATGCAGCGCATGATATCGAGCCCTACAAAAGCGTCGACCCTCGCCGGCCATTGGATGCGCCCATCGCCCCTAATACCGCTGCTCCACCGGCGCCACGCCCCACTTGGGCGGCGGGGGGACGTAACTCCGGAAGCGTTCCAGCACCGCCTGGGTGGTCGGCTCATAGATCAGCATGTCGCCGTACTGCTGGGCGACGAAGCCGGCGTCGATCATCTGCTGCACGGTCTTGCGCCACAGTTCGTAGTAGCCGTTCACATTGGCGAAGCCGCAGGGCTTGGCGTGGAAGCCCAGCAACGCCCAGGTCCACTGCTCGATGAACTCCTCGAAGGTGCCGGGGCCGCCGGGCAGTGAGAGGAAGGCGTCGCCGAGCTCGGCCATCTTCCACTTCCGCTCGTGCATGGACTTGACCACCACCAACTCGGAGAGGCCGGTATGGGCGATCTCCTGGTTGACCAGGTCTTCCGGCATGACGCCGATCACCTGGCCGCCAGCCGCCAGCGCCGCGTCGGCCACCTGGCCCATCAGGCCGACCCGTCCGCCGCCATAGACGAGGGTCAATCCCGCCTGCGCGATCAGGGTCCCGGCGCGCTCGGCTTCAGCGAGGTAGGCGGGGTCGTTTCCGGCCGAGGAGCCGCAGTAGACACAGATACTTTTCAAGGCGGCGCTGTCCCGGGCGGTGGGGGGCTCTTGGGGAAAAAGAGCGCACGCTGATAGGCCGATTGCGGCCTTCTGTCACGGTCCGGCTGGCCTGACGCCTTTTCCGCGGTTACAAGGCCTGCACGGCTCGACACGTTGTTGGCCGGGCGCCGCATGCGACGCTACGCGGCGCAAGACTTCTATCTCGGTTAGGCACACGAATGGCGAGCGGCACGGTCAAGTGGTTCAATACCGCTAAGGGCTTTGGTTTTATTCAACCGGACGATGGCGGCGCAGACGTCTTCGTCCATGTCTCAGCCGTCGAGCAGGCAGGCCTTCGCGGCCTGAACGAAGGCGACACGGTCGAGTTCGATCTCGAACAGGACCGGCGCAGCGGCAAGCTGGCGGCGGGCAATCTCGTGGTCACCGGCCACGGCCCGGCGCCGTCGGGCGGCGGTGGCGGCGGCGGCGGCTCCAGGCCCCCGCGGTCGGGCGGCTTCGGCGGCGGCGGTGGTGGCGGCTTCGGCGGCGGTGGCGGCGGTGGCGGCGGTTATGACCGCGGCCCGCGCGCCGGCGGCGGCGGCGGGGGTTTCGACCGTCCGCGCGGCGAAGTGGCGGGCTCCGGCAGCGGCACGGTGAAGTGGTTCAATCCCACCAAGGGGTTCGGCTTCATCCAGCCGGAAGGCGGCGGCCAGGATGTGTTCGTGCACATCTCCGCCGTGGAACAGGCGGGCCTGCGCGGCCTGAACGAGGGCCAGGCGGTCGCCTACGACCTCGAACAGGATCGCCGCAGCGGCAAGACCTCGGCCACGAACCTGAAGGTTCAGGACTAGGTCTTCGGGGCCTACCTCCGGGGCGGCCTTCTGCACGGATCAAGACAAGGCGCGCGCCCGCCGCGCGTCCGGAACGAGGTCGCGGCTACGCGGCCTCGTTTTCGTTTCGGCCTCAGAACAGCCCGGCCAGCAGGTTGATCGTCAGGGCCACGATCATGGTGTTGAAGGCGAAGGCCACCAGGCTGTGGATCGTGCCGATGCGGCGCAGCGCCTTTGACCTGAACTCGATGTCGGCCGTCGCGCAGGCCACCCCGATGACCACCGAGAAGTGCACGAAGTCCCAGTAGTCGGGGAGCTCTTCGCCGGGGAAGTGCAGGCCCTTCATGTCGTGGCCGTCGCACTCGGGATTCTCATCGTAGTATTCGTGGGCGTAGTGCAGGGCGAAGACGATCTGCATCATCAGCCAGGACGCCGCGACGGTGCCGAAGGCCAGCGCCACATGGCCCGCCTTGATCACCCCGTGGGCGGTCTTGGCCAGGGAGAGCTCGCCGGCGATGGCGGCCACGCTGGCGGCGGCGGCGATCAGAACCAGGGCCAGGATCAACCCGCGGCCCTCGTCCTCCCGTTCTGAGCGGGCGCGGATGTCGTCGGGACTGTGACCGATCAGGGCCCCGGTGACCGCCAGCATGAACAGCACGCACATCACATCCCAGCCGATCACCACGTCGGTGACCTCGGGCAGGGCGGGCTCGAACTTGGCCAGCGCCAGACCGGCCACGCCGCCGACCAGGGCCGCGGCCAGCAGCCGGGGACGGGCGGCGAATATCGTCAACCAGCTGCGTCGCCGGGGCGCCTGCGCCTTGGCCATGTTTGCGGTCTCCCGGCCCCCTGGCCGCGGCGATCTTCGCGCGAGTCCCGGCTCGGCGCCACGGCCCAGCGACTGAACTCGCCTCGCGCCAAGGCGTTGAAATGCCTCGCGGAGCGATATGCGAGGAGCGTGCGATGCGTAGGATCCTAGGGCTGATGGCCGCGGGCGCTGTCGTGGCCGGGCCCGCCGCCCGGGCCCAGGACGTGAAGCCGCTGTCGCCTGGCCAGCCCAGCGCACCGGCGGCGAACGCGCCGGTCCCCGCAGAGCGGCGTGCGGGCGACGCCGCCAAGCCCCCCGTGGCTGAAGCGCCCTCGGTCCCCGCCCAGGACGCGGCCGCCCGCGCGCCGGCTGCGGTCTCGCCGCAGCCGGGGGACGCGGCCCCGAACCCGTCCAATCCCGACCCCGATCGGCGCGGCGTGGCGCCGCCGCCCGGCCCCGAAACGACACCGCCCAAGAAGGCGCCGCCGCCCAAGGTCGACCTGGCCGTCGCGGGCGGCTCGACGGTGGGCGGACTCCTGGCCACCGCGGCAGGCACGGCGGCGGGCGGACCGCTGGGCGGGGCGGCGGCCGGCTTCGTCGGCAACAAGGTCGGCGGCGGCCTGGTCAAGGGCGCGCGCAGGGTGTTGGGCGGCGGCAAGAAGAAGGAAGAGCCGGCGCCTGCGCCGCAGGCCGCTAGTTCGCCGCCCGCACCGGGTTGAGCCGCGCCAGCCCGCCGCCCGGCAGGTGGGCCTCGTAGGGGCCGAGCCGCGGATCGGGCTGCATGTAGTCGGTGGAGACGTACTGCGCGCCGGACGCGAAGGCCTGTTTCTGGCGTTCGTAGTCGCCCTTGCGCGCTTCGTAGGTATCGGCGTCGGCGCGGGTGCGCACGATGAAGCCGGCGCGGACGTCCTTGCGGATGCGCTCGGCCAGCTCGATCGGCTCATTGAGGGTGAAGTAGCCGGCGGCCGGCGAGGCCTCGTCCGGGCTGTTGATGAAGCACACCCGGCCCTCCAGGGACGTGCGCCCGCCCTGATAGACGGCCACCACCTTCGGCGGCTCGTCGATGGCGAACATGAACTTGCCGCGCGCGGCCTTCAGCCTCGGCCAGGCGCCGGCGAGGACCGCCTCGCGCAGGGTCTTGTGCCGGCCCTGCACCTTGTCGGGGGTGATCAGCTCGCTTTCAGGGAAGACCGAGCGGATCTCGGCGTCGATCGCGTCCATGGCCTTGGCGTCGAAGGGTAGGAGCGGCTCCGCGCCGGGGATCTTCAGATTGTCCTGCTTGAGGTTCATGATGATCAGGATCGGCACGTGGTCGGGATGGGCCTTCGACCAGGCGCGGATCTCCCTCAGGCAGTCGACGAACAGCGGGCAGACCGAGCGGTAGTCGATGTCGGGCACATGCAGCACCTTCAACCCCGGCCGGGCCATGGGCGTCAGGTCGTAGGGGGTAGTGTCGGGAACCACCTTGCGGAACAGCGGCGTCGAATAGCGGCCGCCCTGCGGGTCATAGACGTAGTCGAGTTCGAGCTGCCGGGCGCCGGTGTTGAGCTGGTCGGTCAGCTTGATGTGGCTGTAGTCGAGCTCGGTGGCGGCCTTGGCGTTGGCCTTGCGCAGTTGCTCCATCTCCTTGGGCGCGATGGCCATCTTGTAGCTGTTGTGGGTGCCGATCACCTGCAGGCTGTTCATCGGCAGGGCGTCCACGGCGGCCCGCGTGCAGCCGGGCCGGCCCGACGGATGCTCCAGGTCGCAGGACCCGGAAATCGCCAGCGCGGCGGCGAACAGTGCGGCAAGCATCGGCCCCTCCCCTTTTGATTGCCGCGATGGTGACGGCGAATTGTGACGCTGGCTACCAGGCGATGGCCAGGGGCGTCTCAGGCAGGCGGCCCGCGACGATATCGTGGAGAAGATCGGCCAACCCCGGCGGGAAGACCCGCTCGTCCGTCGCCTGCAGCTCGGCGTGGGTCCACCAGCGGATGTCGTCGATCAAGGCGTGCTCGTCGGCCTGCCAGCCGTGGCGGACGGGATCGCCGCCGGCGCAGCGGGCCACGATGTAGTGCTCGTCCATCCAGACGGTCTCGGTCGCGAGCGGCAGCGGGCCTTCGCGCCGCCAGATCACCGGGCCGAGTTCGAAGGTCCGGAAACCCGTCTCTTCGACGATCTCGCGGGCCGCGGCGTCCAGCACGCTCTCGCCGGGCATGGCGCCGCCGCCGACGGTGAACCAGGCGCCCGGGCCGTCCGGGTCGCTCGGCAGCCGGCCTTTCATGAGCAGCAGGCGGTCCTGCGGGTCGAACAGCAGGACGCGGGCCGTCAGGCGGCGGCGCATGCGGCACGCATGGGGCGATCTTCGAGCCGCAGGATGGGCCTCCGATATGGAAACCTTAACGAGTGCCCGGCCAGTATCCCCGCTCCGTTTGTACCGCGTAGACGCCTGAGGGTCGGCATGCCCGACGATATCCGCACCAGCAAGCACGATCTGATCGCCCGGGTGGCGACGCTGGAGCTGCTGGTCTCAGACCTCATCGACCTGTTGTGGCGGGTCGATCCCAAGGCCATGGAGCGGCTGGCGGCCGACGCCGACCACGACCTGCAGATCCAGCACAATCGCATTCCTCTGCCGGCCGGTGAGCATCAGCGCACGCGCCTGTTCAACGTGCTGCAGGACCGGAACCGCCGTCTGCAGCACCGTCGCGGCCGCCAGGGCGAGGCGGCCTGAGCCGGCTCAACGTGGGGTTAAGCTCTAGCGGCTAGGCTGCATCCCCACCAATGGACGGGGGAGACCTGGTGAAGGTCGGTTCCCATCGGCTGCTCGGGTTCGCGTTCGCCAGCGCGGACCTGCTCCTCGAAATCGCCCCTTCGGGCGCGATCGCTTTCGCCGTGGGCGCTGGCGAAGCGCTGTCCGGCTCGGCGGAGCTGTCCCTGGTCGGCCGGCCCTGGCGCGACTTTGTCGCCACCGCCGACTGCGCCATGATCGAGGCGCTGTTCGACGGGCTGGAGCCGGGCCGGCGCTCGGGCCCGGTGCTGGTGCGCCTGGCCGCCCACAAGGACGGCGTGCCGCGAGCCGCCACCTTTTCCGCCTTCCGGCTGGCCGAGAACGGCGGCGCCATCTCCTGCGCCCTGTCGCGCGCCTTCATCGAGAACGCCCCCGACGCCAGCCGCCTGCATGACCGCCAGGCTTTCGAGAGCATGGCCGCGACCTTGCTCGAGACCGCCCGCTCCACGGGTGCGGAGCTCGAACTGGCGCTGGTCGAACTCGCCGGCCTGTCGGCGGCCCGCGAGAAGGCCTCGCCCGAGGATCGCGGACGGCTGGAGGCCAGGCTCTCCGGGGTGCTGCGCGCCCAGGCGCACGGCGGCCAGGCGGCCACCGAGCTCGGCGAAGACCGTTTCGCGCTGGTGCGCCAGCGCGGCGAGGCCGCCGAGGTGCTGGTCCGCCGCATCGCCCGCCTGCTGGAGGACGGCGTGAACGGGTCGATCGCGCCCGTCGCCGACCTGATTCCGTTGCAGGGCGAGAACGATCCCAAGCGCGCCATCCGCGCGCTGCGCTATTCGCTGGACAGCTTCCTGCGTGAGGGCGTCGGCGGCGCCGCGGCGGCCAACCTCTCGGAAGCGCTGAGCAAGGCCATGCAGCGCACGCTCACCGAGGTGGGCGTGCTGGGCGAGGCGATCCGCGACCGCAAGTTCCGGCTGGTCTACCAGCCGGTGGTGCGCCTGAAGAACGGGTCGCTGCATCACTACGAGACCCTGGTCCGCTTCGGCGAAGACGAGAGTCCGTTTCCGCAGATCCGCATGGCCGAGGAGATGGACCTCATCGAGTCGCTCGACCTGGCGGTGCTCGAACAGGTGGTCCGCATCCTCGCGGGCGACGCGGGCCTGAAGCTGGCGGTCAATGTCTCGGGCCGCACGATCATGAGCCCGGCCTATGTGAACGCCGCCTGCCGCCTGGTGCAGGCCCATCCGGCCGTGCGTGGGCGCCTGCTCTTCGAGCTGACCGAGAGCGCTGCGATCGAGGACCTGGCCGCGGCGGACCGTCACCTGCAGGCGATCCGCGGCGAAGGCTGCCTGATTTGCCTGGACGATTTCGGGGCCGGCGCGGCCTCGCTCGCCTATCTGCAACAGCTCGGTCTCGACATTGTGAAGATCGACGGCCGCTACATCCGCGACCTGCAGGCGGGCGGCCGCGAAGCCGCCTTCGTCAAGCAGGTGGTCAGGATGTGCGCCGAGCTCGGCGTGCGCACCCTGGCCGAGATGGTCGAGACGGAAGAGGCGGAGACCGCGGTGCGCAAGGCCGGCGTCGACCTGGCGCAGGGCTGGCGCTATGGCGCGGCCGCCGACATGCCGCTGCCGCCGATCGGCAAGATCAAGCCCGCGCGTTCGGCCATGCGGCCGGGCCTGAGCCGCGCCGCCGGCTGATTCGGGCCTCTGGCGTCCTCAAAAATCCGGGCGTAGGCTTGCTCCGTCAGGGCGGTTGCGCGCGCCTGGTTGGTCCCGCGACCGCCCTCAATTGCGCCATGGATGCGTCAGAAACCCGGGTGACTTCGGGGGCGTCTGTGGCGCCCGAGGTGATGGGAGACGACCATGCCGATCCAATCCACGGGGTCCGTCCGCGCTCTGGCGCTCGCGGGCCCCACGAGCTCCGGCAAGACGACGCTGATGGAGGCCCTGCTGACGGTGACCGGCGCGGTGTCGCGCAGCGGCGGCGAGATGGTGGGCGATGCGAGCCCCGAGGCCCGCGCCCGCGGCCACTCGGTCGAACTGAACCTCGCCGGCTTCGACTTCATGGGCGATCACTACCAGGTGGTCGACTGTCCCGGCTCCCTGGAGTTCTGCGCCGACGTGGATCGCGCCCTGCCGGCGGTGGACCTGGCGGTGGTGGTGGCCGAGCCCGATCCGGCCAAGGCCGCCTTGCTGCAGCCGACGCTGCGCGAGCTGGAGCGGCTGGGCATCCCCCGCGCCCTCTTCATCAACAAGATGGACCAGGCCCGCGGCTCGCTGCAGGGCCTGCTGGAGGCTTTGTCGGCGGTCAGCGGCGCGCCCTTGGTGGCCCGCCAGATCCCCACCTTCGACGGCGAGAAGGCCACCGGCTTCATCGACCTGGCGCTGGAGCGCTGCTTCGTCTACCGGCCGGGCGAGGCGTCGCAGCAGATCGACATCCCCGAGGACCTGCAGTCCGAGGAGGCCGACGCCCGCTTCCACATGCTGGAGCAGATCGCCGACTTCGACGACGAACTCCTGGAACAGCTGCTCAGCGATGTGACGCCGTCCCGCGACGCCGTCTTCGCCGACCTGGTGAAGGACATGAACGAGGGGCTGATCGTGCCGGTGTTCTTCGGCGCGGCCGCCAACGGCTTTGGGGTGCGCAGGCTCTTGAAGGCGCTGCGCCATGAGACCCCGGCGCCGGAGCGCGCGGCGGCCCGCGTGGGCGTCGAAGGCGCCGGCGCCTATGTGCTGAAGACCGCCTATGCCGGCCAGTCCGGCAAGCTCGCCTACGCCCGGGTGTTCGGCCAACCGATGAGCGACGGCGCCGACTTGGTGCTGTCGAACGGCGACCGCGCCCGGGCCGGCGGCCTGTTCGCCGTGCAGGGGGGCGCAACGCGGAAGATCGCCACGGCCCCGGTGGGCGACATCTGCGCCATCGGCAAGGTGGAGCACGCCCACGCCGGCGAGATCCTGTCGCTCACCGGCAAGCCGCAGAGCGTGCGCGGCGCCGACCGGGCGCGGCGGCCGCAGTTCGCGGTGGCGCTGTCGGCCAAGAATCACTCCGACGACGTGCGGTTGTCCTCGGCGCTGGGCAAGCTGGTGGAGGAGGACCCCGGCCTGCTGCTGACCCACGATCCGGAGGCCAAGCAGGTGCTGCTGGCCGGCCAGGGCGAGGGCCACGTGCGGCTGGCGCTGGAGCGGCTGAAGCGCCGGTTCGGCGTCGAGATCGATACCTCCCAGCCGCGGACCGCCTATCGCGAAACCATCCAGCGCGGCGTCACCCAGCGCTCGCGGCACAAGAAGCAGTCGGGCGGCCACGGCCAGTTCGCCGACGTGACCATCGAGGTGAAGCCCCTGCCCCGCGGCTCGGGCTTCGTGTTCACCGCCCGGGTGGTCGGTGGGGCCGTGCCCAAGCAGTGGATCCCGGCGGTGGAGGACGGCGTGCGCGACGGCCTCGCCAAGGGGCCGCTGGGCTTCCCGGTCACCGACCTGGAGGTGACGCTGACCGACGGCCAGACCCACTCGGTGGACTCCTCCGAAATGGCCTTCCGCACGGTGGGCCGCGTGGCCATCGAGGAGGCGCTGGCTTCCGGCGGCTCGATCCTGCTGGAGCCGATCGAGAAGCTGGTGGTCTATTCGCCCTCCCCCGCGGCCTCGAACGTCACCTCGGCGCTGACCGCCCGGCGCGGCCAGATCCTGGGCCTGAGCCCGCGGGAGGACTGGCGCGGCTGGGAGCGGATCGAGGCCTATCTGCCGCAGAGCGAGCGCCAGGACCTGATCGCCGAGATCCGCGGCCTGACCCAGGGGCTCGGGGCCTTCGAAGCCGACTTCGACCACATGGCCGAACTGCACGGCCGCCTGGCCGAATTGGCGGCCCAGGCCAGCAAGCCGGCGGCTGCGGCGCACTGACCCCTAGCGCCTCCCCCGTCCGCCGGACGGGGGAGGTTCCGCACACGCCAACGCTGCGCTAGAGATTCGCCCAAGCCGCGGGAGGACACCGCGCGAGTCCCGAGGGGAGTGAGACGATGACCGCAGCCGCGGCCGCACCGGCCAAACCGATCAGCATGACGCGCGTGGCGCTCACCTCGCTCGCAGCCTCCAGCATCGAATGGTACGACTTCTTCATCTACGGCACCGCCGCGGCGCTGGTGTTCCCCAAGCTGTTCTTCGCGGCCGGACTGCCGCCGGCGGTGGCGCAGCTGGCCTCGTTCTCCACCTTCGCGGTGGGCTTCATCGCCCGGCCGGTCGGCGGCATCCTGTTCGGCCATTTCGGCGACCGGCTGGGCCGCAAGCGTGCCCTGGTCACCGCCATGCTGCTGATGGGGATCGCCACGACGGCCGTGGGTCTGTTGCCCGGTTATGCGACCCTCGGCGTCGCCGCCCCGGTGATCCTGATCCTGTTGCGCTTCCTGCAGGGCCTGGCGGTGGGCGGCCAGTGGGGCGGTGCGGCCCTCATCGCCATCGAGAACGCGCCGGCGCATCGCAAGGGCTTCTTCGGCAGCTTCGCCCAGATGGGCGTGCCGGCCGGCGTCGTGCTGGCCAACTTCATCTTCCTGGTGATGGGCTCGATCGTGGCCCCGGACGCCTTCGTCGCCTGGGCCTGGCGCGTGCCGTTCCTACTGTCGATCCTGCTGGTCGGGCTGGCTATGTACGTGCAGCTGAAACTTGAGGACACCGCCGAATTCCAGGCCCTGCAGAAGGCGGCCGAGAAGAAGGTCCAGGCGGTGAAGAAGGTCGCTTCGCCGATCCTCGAGGCGATCGCCAAGCACCCGAAGGAGATCTTGCTGGCCGCCGGCTCCTTCGTCGCGGCCAACGGCACCTTTTACATCATGATCACCTACGCCATCGCCTACGCCACCACGACCGTCCACGTGCCGCGCACCACGATCCTGTGGGCAGTGTTGCTGGGCAGCGTGATCTCCGCGCCGATCCTGCCGCTGACCGCCGCCCTCTCCGACCGGTTCGGCCGGCGAGGCGTGTTCCTGGCCGGCGCGGCGCTGGAGCTGATCTGGGCCTGGCCGTTCTTCATGCTCCTGAACACCGGCAGCTTTCCGCTCATGCTGCTGGCGATGGCGGGCGGGCTCGGCTTCAACAGCGTGATGTACGGCCTGCAGGCGGCGATGATGACCGAGATGTTCTCCACAGAGCTGCGCTATTCCGGCGCCTCTCTGGGCTACCAGATCGGGGCGATCTTCGGCGGCGGTTTCGCCCCGATCATCTCCACGGCCCTGTTCGCCAAGTATCACACGGCGATGGCGATCTCGGTCTATATGGCGATCCTGTGCGCGGTGTCGTTCCTGTCGGTCCTGGTGCTCACCGAGACCCACAAGAAGGAGCACCGCAGCGCCCCGGCCAAGGCGGCGGCCTAGCGCTGAGCTGTCTGCGTCGCCCGCCAGTCGGCGGCGGTGGCGGCGTAGAGCTGGACGAGGTCGCTGAGGCGCTGGCCCTGCGCCTGCACGCTATTGCGGCGCGCGCGGTTGAGGGTCCGCTGGGCGTCGATCACCTGCAGCAGGGTTCCGCCGCCCAGGCGATAGGCGGTCTGGGCGTCGCGGACATTGGCCGCCGAGGCGGCCTCGGCCCGCTTCAGACTGACGATCTGCTGCTGGTCGGTGCCCAGCGCCGCCAGGAGGTCGGAGACCTGCACGAAGGCGCGGATCACCGTCGCCTGATAGCGGGCGAGCGCGGCGCGCGCCTCGGCCTCGGCGCCCTTGCGCTGGGCCTTCAGCGCGCCGCCGTGGAAGATCGGCGCGGTGACCCCCGAGAGCAGCTGCCAACCGCTGGCTTTGTAATTGAACAGGGTCTCCGGCTTGATCGCCGACTGGGTCAGGTTCGCCGACAGCCGGATGTCCGGATACTGGTTGGCGACGGCGACGCCAACATCGGCGGTGGCGGCGTGCAGTTCGGCCTCGGCGGCCAGGATGTCCGGCCGCTGGCGCACCAGCGTCGAGGGCAGGGTCACCGGCACATCGGCGGGCGAGGTGAAGGCGGCGAGGTCGAAGTCGGGCGCGGTCCACTCGGCCGGCGACTTGCCGACAAGCAGGGCGAGCTGGTGGCGCGCGGCGGCGAGGTCGCGCTGCACCGGCGGCAGCAGGGCCTCGTCCTCGGCGAGCTGCGCCTCGCCGCCGGAGGTCGCCGAGGGCGCTTCGGAGCCCGCGCGCTGGGCGGCGTGGATCAGGTCGAGCAGCCGGCGGTCGTCGGCGACCACCTGGCTCAGGGTGGCTGACTGGGCCCGCAGGCTGGCGACGCGCAGCGCCTGCATGGCCACGTTGCCCGAAAGCGTCAGATAGGCGGCGTCCGCCTCGCGGGCCGCCTGTTCGGCGCGGGCCCCGGCCGCCTCGCCCGCCCGCCGCTTGCCGCCGAACAGGTCGAGGTCGTAGCCGACCGATCCGCCGATCGAATAGAGGTTCAGCGTCGGGTTGGAGAGGCTGACGCCCGGGAAGCCCGAGAAGCCGAAAGCTTGCAGGTTGATGTGCTCGCGCTGCGCCGAGCCGTTGAGGTCGACCTGCGGTAGCTGCGCGCCGCGGACGGCGGCGGCCTGCTGCTGCGCACGGGCGAGCGTGGCGTTGGCCTCGCCGAGGGTGGGGCTGCCCGCCAGCGCCTCGGCCATCACCCGGTCGAGGTCGGCCGAGCCGAACGCCTGCCACCAGGGTCCGGAGATGCGGGTGTCCGGGCTGAGGCGCACGCCGGCGGGGCTGGCGTCGCCGGGCATGGCGTAGCCGGACGCAGCGGGCCCCTGAGGTCCGGCCGGCGCCTTGAAGTTCGGGCCCACGGCGGCGCAGGCGCTGAGCGCCAGGGCGGAGGCTGTGGCGGCGAGGGCGGGAAATCTATTCGACAGCGACATGAAGGGGTTCTCCGCCGGCCTCACGCCGCGGCGGGCGCATCAGCAACAGCATCGGGATGCAGGCCAGGGTGATGTAGAACAGGATGTGGAACACGCCGACATAGGCCACCATGGCCCCCTGGCGCGTGACTTCGTTGTTGAGCGCCATGGCGCCGGCGGTGGTGGCCGGGTTCAGGCCCGGCGCGAGCGTGGCGCGGACCACTGGATTGGACATGTCGATATTGCCGGCAAGGCCCGCGTGGGCCGCGGCGCTCTGCGACACCACCTGGGCCTCCATCACCGAGATTCCGACGCTGGAGCCGAGGTTGCGGATCAGGGTGTAGAGCGAGGAGCCCTCGGGCCGCAGCACAGGCGGGAGGCTGGCGAAGGCCAGGGTCGAGAGCGGCACGAACAGGAAGCCCAGGCCGAAGCCCTGGATGACGCCCGAGATGATCACCAGGCGCGGCGACATGGACAGGTCGAAGTGCACCATCTGGTAGAGGGCCAGTGCGTTCATCGAGAGGCCGAAGACCAGCAGCAAGCGGGTGTCGACCCTGCCGACCAGCCGGCCGACGAAAATCATCGCCACCCAGGTGCCCAGGCCGCGGGGCATGGTGACCAGACCCGAGGTCAGCACAGGATAGCCCATCAGCCCCTGCAGCATGGGCGGCAGCAGCGCCATGGTGGAGAACAGCAGCACGCCGACGAAGAAGCCGAAGGCCGAGGCGGTGACGAAGTTGCGGTCGCCGGCGAGCCGGCGGTCGAAGAACGGGTGGGTGGCGGTCAGGGTGTGGGAGACGAACACCCAGGCCGAGATCGCGCCCAGGATCGCGTAGGTGGTGATCTCCGACGAGGCGAACCAGTCCTGGCTGGGCCCGCGGTCGAGCAGCAGCTGCATGGAGCCCACGAACACGGTGAGCATGCCGAAGCCCAGGAAGTCGAAGGGCTTGGCGCGCGTGTTGCGGTCGCCGGAGATGAAGAACCAGACGCCCAGGAAGGCGAGGATCCCCACCGGCAGGTTGATGTAGAAGCACCAGCGCCAGGAGAAATTGTCGGTCAGATAGCCGCCGAGCGCCGGGCCGAGGATCGGGCCCAGCAGCGCGCCCGCACCCCACATGGCCATGGCCTGGCCGTGCTTTTCCCTCGGGTTGATGTCCAGCAGCACCGCCTGGGAAAGCGGTATCAGCGCCGCGCCCGCCACGCCCTGGAGCAAGCGGAAGATGACGATCTCCGGCAGGCTGGAGGCGATGCCGCAGAGCATCGAGGCGATGGTGAAGCCGCCAATGGAGAGCAGGAAGATCCGCTTGCGGCCGACCCGGTCGGCAAGCCAGCCCGACAGCGGCGTCATGATCGCCGCGGAGACGATGTAGGAGGTCAGGACCCAGGTGATCTGATCCGAGCTCGCCGAGACGCTGCCCTGGATGTGCGGCAGGGCCACGTTGGCGATGGTCGTATCCAGCGAGTTCATCACCGTCGCCAGCATGATGGAGATGGTGATGGGCCAGCGGTTGGCCGTGTCTTTCGCCTCCGACATGGCGCTCGGCCTCAGCCGGCCTTGCCGGGCGCGCGGATGTCGACCTTCACGTGGGCGGAGAGACCGGCGCGGGCGGCCATATCGGGCGGCGAGCGGTCGAACACGATGCGGACCGGCAGGCGCTGGACGACCTTCACCCAGTTGCCCGTGGCGTTCTGGGCCGGCAGCGGCGAGAAGGCCTGGCCGGTGCCGGGCGAGAAGCTGGCCACATGGCCGTGCAGGGCCTCGGGGTAGGCGTCGACCTTGATGTCCACCGGCTGGCCGATGCGCATGTGGGCGAGCTGATCCTCCTTGAAGTTCGCCTCCACCCAGGGCTGGCCGGAGAGCAGCCAGAAGCCGGTCTGCGAGGCGTTCAGATAGGTGCCGACCGGCATCTGGTCGACGCGGGTGACGATGCCGTCGGCTGGCGCCACAACGTCGGCGTAGGCCACGTTGAGCTGAGCGCGGGAGAGCTGGGCCTGGGCCTGCATCACCGCGGGATTGGCGTTGTCACCGGCGTTGGGATCGCCGCCGAGCGTGGCCAGGGCCTGGGCGGCCTGCTGCTGGGCGACGGCCAGCTGATCGCGGGCCTGCTGGGCGGCGTGGATCGCCTGGTCCACCTGTTGCTGCGAAGCGACGCCGGCGGCGGCGAGCTGGCGTTGCCTTGCGGCCTCCTTGTTGGCGTAGCCGACGGCCTCCTGCGCGGCCTGCACACTGGCCCGCTGCTGCTGGTAGGCGGCGCGGGCGGCGCGAAGCTGCAGCTGGGCGCCGGCAAGCTGGGCCTGGGCGGCGGCGGCATTGGCCTGGAAGTCGCGAGCGTCCAGCCGGAACAGCAGTTGGCCCTTGCGGACGAACTGGTTCTCCTTGACGTAGATGTCGGTCACCCGGCCGGCGATCGAGGGCGCGACGGGCGCCTTGGCGATCTGGACATAGGCGTCGTCGGTGGCCTGGGACTTGCCGCCGGTGAGCACGAGGTAGCCGACCACCAGCAGGATCACTACCGGGCCGCCGACCATCAGCGGCCAGCGCCAGCGGCGCAGGAAACTCGGGCGGCCGGCCCGCGGGTCGACCTCGGCGTTGCCTTGGGCGGGAATAGCCTCGGCATCGCTCACGTCACGCATCTCGATCCCCAGGAATAGTCAGCAAGCGGCAATAGCGGCATCGGGCGCTCGCAAGCCTGCGGCGCCGGTCCCGTCCTGGTTGAGATAGTGCGCGCCCCCGGATGATCAAAATGATATGTCTGCACGGGAGGAATGAACCTGCTGCATGACGACGCCTGACCTCAACCTCCTGCGCGTGTTCGACGTCCTGCTCGAGGAGCGCAACGTCACCCGCGCCGGCGCGCGGCTGGGCCTGACCCAGTCGGCGGTGAGCCATGCGCTGAACCGGCTGCGCTACACGCTCAACGACGAACTGTTCGTCCGGGGTCCCTCGGGCATGCAGCCGACGCCCAGGGCCCTGGAGATGGGCCCGCAGGTGCATGCGGCGCTGAACCAGCTGCAGGCGGCCCTGACCTATCCGGACTTCGATCCCCGGCGCAGCGAGCGGCGGTTCACGGTGGCGGCCGGCTCCTATGCCTGCGGTGTGCTGGCGCCGCCGCTGGTCGGCCGGCTGGCGCAGGAGGCTCCGTTGGCGGAACTGGCCATCCTCGACCGCGCCATCGACGTGGTCGACCGGCTGGACGCGCGGCGGCTCGATTTCCTGGTGGGCGGGGTGGTGAGCGCGCCGGAGCGCTTCGCCCGCGAGGCGATCCTTACCGAGACCATGACCTGGGTGGTGGCCCGCGACCATCCGCTGGCCGGCGTCAAGGCGGTGACCCTGGCGCGGCTGGCGGAGATCCCGCACGCGGCGATCACCGGCGGGCCGAAGGAGCTGCGCAACCCGGAGGCCGATCGCCGGGCGCTGGTGCCGCAGGCCAGCTGGGAGGACGCCGGGGCCTTCGAGACGGCGCTCGCCGCCCATGGCCTGACGCGGCGGATCGGGGTGCAGGTGCCGGACACCTATTCGGCGCTGGCGGTGGTGGCGCGGACCAATATGGCGGCGCTGATCCCGCGTCGGCTGGCGGAGCTGGCCGCGCAGAACGGGCGCATCGCGCTGATCGAGCCGCCCTACCCCTCGCCGGCCGTCGAGGTGACCCTGCTCTATCTGAAGGAGCGACTGAACGAGCCGGCCATCGCCTGGATGCGCGACCTGATCGTCGACGTGGCGGAGGGGCTCTAGGCGCCTGCCGGTTGCGGCGCGCGGAACGGGCGGCGCGCGAGGTAGAGCTCGGCGGCGAGCAGATTGGGGACCCAGCAGAGCCAGGCGATGGCGCGGTAGGCGTCGAGGAATTGGAACCCCAGCACCGCCCCGATGGGCAGGTAGAGCCTGAGCGTCACCGCTGCGAAGGTGAGCGCGAAGGAACGGATCATCCAGCGCCGGTGCTCGTCGAAACGCCGGGCCAGCGCCATGCGCCAGGCCATCGAGGTGACGGCAAGCCAGGTGACCGCGAGCGCGCCGAACCCCACCCGCGCGATGGGCCCGGCCGTCGATCCCGTCGCCAGCAGCAGGCCGGCCGAGCCGCCGGTCAGGCAGGCGAAGACGTAGGTGCGGCCGATCCAACGGTGCAGCCTGGGCCGGGTCAGACGCAGGCGCGGCAGGAACTGGAAGGGCCCGAGCGCCATGGCCGTACCCGCCAGGCCCGCGTGCACGAACAGCCACGGATAGGCCCTCGGGTTCTCCTTGATCCCGGGCGGCGCGAAGGCCCCTGGCAGGAGGTAGTGCCAGGCGTAGCCGGCCACGCCCAGGCTGAGCAGCGCCACCGCGCCCCACGCGATCCGCGATTGGTTCGTCGTCATGGTCGCGCCTCCGCCCTCGGCGAGGTTCGCCCCGGGCGGAGACGCTGTCCAGTGCGGCCGGTCAGGCCGGCTGCGGCTGTGGTTGCTGGGCGATCAGCGCGTCGTCGATCTCGCGCGCACGGATGGCGGCGGGCCGGGCCTGCAGCCGTTCGGAATAGGCGACGAAGGCGGGCCTGGGCTCGACCGAGCCGAACTGCAGGAAGAAGCCGATCGCCGAGCCGAAATAGACATCCGCGGCGCTGAACGTGTCGCCCAGGATGTAGTCCCCCGCTTTCAGCGCGTGCTCGGCGCCGTTAATGGCGTCATCGAAGTCGCCGTAGCCGACCATGGGCTTGCGCTCCGGCGGCACGACCACGCCAAGGCTCTTGTTGGTCACCGCGGCCTCCAGCGGGCCCGCGGCGAAGAACATCCAGCGGAAATAGGGGCCGCGGCGCCGGTCCCCAAGCGGCGGGGCGAGGCCTGCCTGCGGGAAGGCATCGGCCAGGTAGGCGCAGATGGCGCCCGCCTCGGTGACCACCGTGTCGCCGTGCCTGATCGCCGGCACCTTGCCCATCGGGTTGATCGCCAGATAGGCCGGCGCCTTCATGCTGTCGGCATAGCCAAGGATTTCGGTGCGGTAGGGCTGGCCGACCTCCTCCAGCATCCAGCGGACGATCCGGCCCCGCGACTGCGGGTTGGTGTAGAAAACGAGCTCGTCGGACATGTGAGACCCCTTTCGTGGGTTCCGATTGCCGCCAACCGCAGCCTACGCCGCCCTGCTGACAGCTTGATGTCAACAGAGGACGCGCGGTGGCGGCGTGCGCCGACAATCTTGCCGATCAACCCCGTTTCGCGCCCGCGATGTAGTTGTCGACCGCGCTCGGCAGGACGGTCAGCGGCATGGCGCCGGCCAGCAGCACCGCGTCGTGGAATTTCCGGATGTCGAAGGCCGGCCCCAGGGCGGTCCGCGCCTTGTCGCGCAGGCCCAGGATCGTGACCTTGCCGACCATGTAGCTGCACGCCTGGCCCGGCCAGACCGAGTAGCGCTCGATCTCCTGGTTGGCGAGCGTGACGGGATCGCCTTCGATGGAGGACAGGGTCGCCGAGGCCTTCTCGCGGCTCCAGCGCAGGGCGTGGATGCCGGTGTCGGTGACCAGGCGTCCCGAGCGCAGCAGGGCGTCGTGGATGTAGCCCAGCTCGCCGGCCGGATTGTCGGCATAGACGCCCATCTCCTGGGCCAGCTGTTCGGCGTAGAGCGCCCAGCCTTCCTGATAGGCGTTGAAGCTGGCGACGCGGCGCAGCATCGGCAGGTCGGCCTGCAGCGCGAGCGTGAGCTGCAGGTGATGGCCCGGGATGCCCTCGTGGTAGGTGGTCGTCAGCATGTCCCAGTTGGGGCTCTCGGCGGTGTCGCGCAGGTTCAGCCAGTAGATGCCCGGCCGCGCCCCATCGAGGCTGCCCGAGGTGTAGTGGGTCGAAGCGCCCTGCTCGGTCTCCTTGGGGATGCGGCGGATCTCCAGGCCGGCCTTGGGCAGGGCGCCGAAGTACTGCGGCAGCCGGCGCTGCATGTCCTGCACCACCAGGTTCAGGTCGGCGACCAGCTTGGCCTTTCCGGCGTCGGTGTTGGGGTAGATGTACTTCTTGGATTTGAAGAGCGCCTTGTAGCGCTGGCCGACCGTGCCCTGGCTCATGCCCGTCTTCCGGAACAGCACGTCGGCGCGGGCGGAGAGCTCCTGGCCCACGTCGAGGCCGAGCTGGTGGACCTCCTGTGGAGTCATGGTCGTGGTGGTCGCCGCCGCGAGGGCCGCGGCATAGTAGGCGTCGCCGTCCGGCAGCTTCCAGACGCCGGCGTCGTGCGTGGACTTGGGCAAGAGGCCGCTCAGCAGCTCCGACTGCCGCTGCAGGGCCGGGGCGACCTTCTCCAGATAGGCGGCCGAGGCCTGGGCCTGCCAGTCGCCGGCGATTCCCTTGGCCCGCGCGCGGTCGACCAGCGAGGTCACCAGCACCGACCTGTCCGGCGCCACATTGATGGTCTTCATCGAGCCGATGGCGCCCTTGAGCGCGAAGTCCGGTGGGATGACGCCCAGGCCCGCGTCATGGCGCACGCGCTCGGACTCGTCGTCGATCAACCGGCCGAGATCGACGAGGCGGGCCACATAGGCCTCGCAGTCGGCGCGGGTCTCGATGCTGTGCTGGGTGGCCAGGAAGTCGGGCGCCTCCTGATAGACGCCGGTGATCTGGCTGACCACATAGGGGCTGCCCGCGCCTTCCCCGCCATAGGCGAAGCGGCGATTGGCGGCGTCGGTCGCCTTCAGGTCGTAGAACACGGAATCGTAGTTCACCGCGGACATGCCGGAGAGCCTGGAGCGGTCGACCCTCGAGAGCTCGGCCAGATGGCGGGCGGTCCGCTGCTTGTCGCGGGCGAGGGCGGCGACCGAGCCCTGGTGGAATTTCGACTTCAGGTCGGCGTGGGCGCCGGTGTCGAGGCCGAGCGAGCTGGCGAGTTCGGGGGCTTCCGCCAGCGTCTCGTTGAAGAACTGTTCGAGGATCGCATTCAGCTGTTGCTCGGTGGTGGGCGGCGGCGGGGGTCCAGGCGGCAACGGAGCCGGCGGCGGAACGCGGGCGGCCGGGGGCGCCGGCCGCGCCGTGGCGCAGCCGGCGAGCGTGGCGCCGGCGCCGGCGGCGAGGAGCAGGTGACGGCGGCTGAGCATGACGTTTCCCCAGGAGATTGGCGGCTAGGCTTACGACCGCGCCCCAGCGCACCGCAACCCGGGGTGGCCGGGGCCTGCGTTAAATCGGCGTAACGGCCGCTCTGGCAGCCGGCGCCAAAAGCTGAGACGCTGGCCGCCATGAGCGAGACCCTGATGCGCGCGCGCCTGCCCGCCCTGCCGCCGCAACCGGCCGGCGTCCCCTGGCCGACCCGGGCCTGGCCGGAGGGCGAGGCGCCCCAGGGCCTGGCGAAGACCCGCTTCTCCGCGCTGCTGGACGAGGCCTTTGCCGCCAAGTCGACGCCGCGGCTGGGCGAGACCCACGCCCTCCTGATCGTCCAGGGCGGCAAGATCGTCCACGAGCAGTACGGCGAGGGCTTCGGGCCGGATCAGACCTATCCCTCCTGGTCCAAGGCCAAGAGCATCACCCATGCCCTGGTGGGCATCGCCACGGGCGATGGGAAGATCGACGCCATGGCCCCGGCCGATGTGCCGGAATGGCAGGGGCCGGGCGATCCTCGCAGAGCGATCACGCTGGACCAGCTGCTGCGCATGTCGAGCGGCCTGCAATGGCTCGAGGAATATCTGCCCGACCAGCCGTCGGACGTGATCGCCATGCTGTTCGGCGAGGGCCAAGCCGATGTCGCCGGCTTCGCGGCGGGCTTCCCTCTGGCCCATGAGCCGGGGGGCTATTGGTACTATTCCAGCGGCACGACCAACATCGTGGCTCGCGCGCTGGGCCGCGCCATCGGCAAACAGGGTGCGGAGTTCGAGGCCTTCATGCGCGAGCGGCTGTTCGAGCCGATTGGCATGGGGAGCCCGATCCCGAAGTTCGACGCGGCCGGGACCTTCATCGGCTCGTCCTTCTGCTTCGCCACGGCGCGCGACTTCGCCCGCTTCGGCCTGCTCTATCTGCGCGACGGGGTGTGGGACGGCCGGCGTATCCTGCCGCCGGGCTGGGTCGACTATGCGCGCACGCCCACCTGGCAGCAGGACGATCCCTCGATCGACAGCCGCTACGGCGCCCACTGGTGGCTGGACCTCGGCGGGCCGGGCTCATTCTCGGCCAACGGCTACGACGGCCAGTACACCCTGTGCGTCCCCGACCTCGACATGGTGCTGGTCCGCCACGGCGCGACGCCGCTCGGACTGAAGGATGAGCTCAGGGCCTGGGTCGGCGAGGTGGTGGGGTGTTTCCGGGAAGTCCAATAGAGGTCATCCCACGGTCGGCCGGAGGATGACGGCTTAGAGAGCGGCCTCGCTGACGCGCTCAGCGGCCGCGCCCGCCCCTTCCGGCCACGGGTCCACCGTGACGCGGCGCATGTGGCGGCGCTGGCCGGGGTAGTCGTTGAGCGCGAAGTGCCAGACCGAGCGGTTGTCCCAGAAGGCGACCGAGCCCTTGGCCCAAGCGAAGCGGCAGGTGAAGGCCTCGTAGCGCGAATGCTCGAACAGGAAGTCCAGCAGGGCCTTGCTCTCGCGCTTCGACCAGCCCTCGATCCGCAGCGTGAAGGCGGGGTTCACGTAGAGCGCCTTGCGGCCGCTCTCAGGGTGGGTGAGCACCAGCGGGTGGACGTACTCGCCGACCATGCCGTCGGCCTCCGCCACCGACATGGACGAGCGCTTCTGGGTCGACTGGCCGGCGGCGGAATATTCACGGCTCGCCGAATGGACGGCGCTGAGGGTCGCGAGCGTCTGCTTCAGGCCCGGCGAGAGCGCGTCATAGGCGGCCGCCTGGCTGGCGAACAGGGTGTCGCCGCCGTACTCCGGGATCTCCAGGGCGTAGAGGATCGAGCCGATGGCCGGCCGCTCGAGGAAGCTCATGTCGGAGTGCCAGCCGCCGCCGAAGTTCACCTTGTCCTGCGGCTCCTTGATGATCTCCATGATCTCGGGCTGCCCGGCCATGCCGGCGACATAGGGATGGATGTTCAGAGGTCCGAAGCGGGCGCCGAAGGCCACCTGCTGGGCAGGTGTCATCTGCTGGTCGCGGAAGAAGATCACCTGGTGCTGCACCAGCGCCTGGCGGAGGGCGGTGATGACGCCGTCGGAAAGCTCCTGGCCGAGGTTGACGCCGGAGATTTCGGCGCCCAACGCGCCGGCGACGCGGCGGATCTTCAGGGCCTGGGCCATGGCGGTCTCCTTGGGGCAAGCCCGGGCCATGATACAGTAGCCTGTGGAGGCTGGAACCATGGACGCCGTCACAGGCCGTTTCGACGCCGACGCGCACGCCCAGCGCATGCGCACCCAAGGCTACACGGTGATCGAGGATTTCCTCGACGCCCCGACGCTCGCCCGCTTCCGCGCGGGGCTCGCGCCCTTCATGGGCAGCCACCATGGCCGCAACGATTTCGAGGGCTTCAAGACCGAGCGGATCTACACCCTGGTGGCGCGCGGCAAGGTGTTCGAGGAGATCGCCGCCGATGCCCGCCTGATGGCGCTGATCGGGCGCTTCCTGCAGCCGAATTTCCTGCTGTCGGCCAGCCACGCCATCTCGCTGGAGCCCGGCGAGACGCCGCAATCCATCCATTCCGACGACAACTTCTATCGCCAACCGCGGCCGCGGGCGCCCATCGGCATCAGCGTGATCGGCGCCATCGACGCCTTCACCCAGGCCAATGGCGCGACCGAGGTCATCCCCGGCAGCCACCTGTGGGGCGAGCCGGGCGGCGACGGACGGCCGACCGACCCGACCGAGCTCGAACAGATGCTGGTCCCGATGGAGATCCCGGCGGGTGCGGCCCTGGTCTTTCCGGGCACCCTGCTGCACCGGGGCGGGGCGAACGTCACCGACAAGCCACGGCTGGCCTTCACCCACCAGTACTGCGAGCCCTGGGCGCGGCCGCAGGAGAACTTCTGGCTGTCCGTGCCGAGGGAGATGGTCCGCGAGATGTCGCCGACGGCGCAGCGCCTGCTGGGCTACGAAATCGCCCCGCCGTTCCTGGGCATGGTCAGCGCCTCGCACCCCGCCAAGGCGCTGGAGCCCGGCTGGGTCCCCCCGGTGGTGGCGCAATCTCCTAGCTGAGGTTCCGCTTCCAGAGCGCGAACAGCCGCTCCCAGTGCCGTTCGGCGCTGGGCTTGTCGTAGACCGGCCGCTGGGGGAAGGCGAAGCCGTGGTGGACGCCGGGATAGAGCTCGACCTCGGCGTTCAGGTTGCGGCTCTTGATGGACTGGTCGAGGGCCTCGACCATCTCCAGCGGGGCCCACTGGTCGTGCTCGGCGCAGGCGAAATAGAGCTCGCCCTTGGCCTTGGCGGCGGCCAGGTGCGGGCTGTCAGCCGTGTCCGTCACCAGCCGCACGCCGTAGATCGAGGCCGCCGCGCCCACCCGCTGCGGCCAGCGGGCGGCGAAGTTGATCGCGTACTGGCCGCTCATGCAGTAGCCGAGCGCGCCGATGGGACCTTTCCCCGCCGCCGGATCGCGGTCGGCGAAGTCCAGCAGGGCGTCGGCGTCGGCCATGACCAGCGGGATGGTCAGCGAGTTCATATATTCGAACATCCGCGCCCTGGCCTCGGCCTCCGGCAGGGGCGGCAGGTCCTTCATCTCCATGACGCCCGATCGGTAGTACATGTTGGGCAGGATCACATAGTAGCCGACGGCCGCGATCCGTCGGGCCATGTCGCGCAGCTCCTCGCGGATCGCCGGCGCATCCATGAAGAACAGGATCACCGGGTGCGGCCCGTCACGCTCCGGGTGGACGATGAAGGTGGTGGTCGCGCCGTCCTTGGTGGGGATGTCGAGGGTCTGTTCGATCATCAGACGAGCTCGGCCGGCTTCACCGAGAGCTCCTTGAGCAGCGGCTCGGCGTAGTCGATGCGGCCGGTGACGGTCTTGGGATCGCCGGAGGCCAGGCGGTAGACCGCCTCGGCGATATATTCGATGGGCTGCACGCGGTCCTTGGTGGCCTCGTTGATCAGGCCGTGGACCGCGACGCCGGGCGTGTCGACGAGCCCCGGCGAGACGACGTTGACGGCGATGTTGTCGCCATGCACCTCCGAGGCGAGACCGGTGGTGAAGCGCTCCAGCGCCGCCTTGCACATGCCGTAGACCGTGCCGCCCCCGCGTCGATTGTAGGGTTGTTTCGGATGCAGGCCGGCGGGCGAGGAGATGTTGACGATCCAGCCCTGCTTGCGCTCGCGCATGGACGGCAGCACCAGCTGCGACAGGTGGAAGGGCGCCCAGACCTGCACCTCCATCATCAGCTTGAAGCGCTTCTCCGGGAAGGTCTCGACCGGGATGAAGAAAGTGACGGCGGCGTTGTTGATCAGGATGTCGACCGGGCCATAGGCCTCCACCGCCTGTTGGACCAGCCGCTCGCGGTCGCCGGCGTCGGAGAGGTCCGCCTTGATGAAGGTCGCCTCGCCGCCCGCCCGCTTGATGCGCTCGACCGTCTCGTGGAGCGTGCCGGGCAGCTTGCTCTCGCCGCTCTCGGCGGTGCGGGCCGAACAGACGACGTTGGCGCCCTCCATGGCGAGGCGCGCGGCGATGGCCTCGCCGATGCCGCGGCTGGCGCCGGTGACGATGGCGTTGCGCCCCTTGAGCGCGCCGTTGCGATTGATGCTGGCCATGTTGTCCTTCCGAAATCGATTTTTGTGCAATGGCCCAAGCCAAGCGCGCGGCGGCGTTCAGCGCAAGGGCGAGTTGCGCGGAGGGGCCCGGCAGGCTTTCAATGGCGCCATGCGGATTCCCGACCAGAACCTGGCCGAAGTGTTCGACCGCGGCTTCACCGTGGTGGAGGGTTTCCTCGACAAGGGGACGCTTGCCGCGGCGCAGGACGCGCTTTGGGAGGTCTATCCCCCGCCCGAGGATTATTTCGCCAACCCGCAAGCCTATCCGAAGTACGCCAAGAGCCAGTTCGCGGGCCTGCGGTTCTTCCCCTACCCGTCCTGGGCGATCAACCGGATCAGCGTCTATCCGGACCTGATCGACGCGGCCGAGCGGTTCCTGCAGACCACCGAGATCGACTGCTACAAGATCGAGCTGTGGGGGAAGTACGCCGGCGCCATCGACTACGACCAGCCACATCACCGCGACTACGAGAACCACACCATCGTCGTGCCCCGCGCCGACCAGACGATGCCGCAGATGACCTGCTTCATCCTGCTCTCCGACGTGACCGAGCTGGACGGGCCGACCAAGGTCGTGCCGATCGAGGCGACCCGCCACCTCCCGATCGGCGTCACCAAGACCCGGATGGGCGAGTTCTTCGAGGACGAGGTGGCGATCACCGGGCCGGCGGGCTCGATCCTGATCTACAAGACCGACGTCTTCCATCGCGGCTCGAATTTCGGCGCGCCCGGCCGCTCTCGCTTCGTCATGCCCATCGACTTCAAGAAGCGCGGCTGGCGTTGGCAGGGCAAGCTCGCCTGGGCGAACCAGGCGCCCAATCCCGGCTGGAAGGAGGCGATGGTGAACATGACCCCGCGCCAGCGCGACCTGTTCGGCTGGCCGCCGCCGGGCGACGACTACTGGAACGCCCAGACCCTGTCGGACGTGGCCCTGCGCTATCCGGGGATCGACCTGACGCCGTACGGAGCCGAGGCTCCGGAGGCTGCGCGCGCCGGCTAGTCCTCCGGACCGACGATGCGCTTCACGGTGAGCTCGTCCACCTCGAGCTTGCCGATCCGCAGGCGGCCGATGGCGAGGCGCCCGATCGCCATCCGCCCGATCGCGACGGCGCCTACGGCGAGCGCGCCGACCGCCGCAGCGCCCACCGCAGTCGCCATCCAGCGCGACAGGGGCAGCGGCTTCCTGAACGGCATCGGCTCCTTCATGGCGCGGCTCCCAGGCCGTCAGGCCGTTCCAGCGCGCGGCGCGGCCAGCGGGCCGTGACGGCGGCGGCCTCATAGGTGGACTGGAAGAAGGCGAGCAGGGCCTCGTCCGGCGAGCCGGCGGCCCGGACGGCCTCGTAGGGCAGGACGAATTCGCCCAAGGCCTTGTTCCAGCCGGCGGCCTCGGGACGAACCCCCGTCTCGGCGAAGCCCTCCGGCTCGGGATAGGCATAGGCGTAGAACAGCGGCGCGACGCCCGGCCCGCCCGGCCAGAAGCCGCAGCTCGACACCTCGTGCGAATAGGCCTCGCGGCTGACCGACGCCGGCGCCAGCGGCGACCCAGGATGCGGCGGCGCGGGGCGGCCGGAGAAGCGGGTGACCGCCAGGTCGAAGCTGCCCCAGAAAAAGTGCACGGGGCTGGCCTTGCCGAGGAAGCGGCCGCGGAAGGCCTTCATCACGCGGTCGGCCTGGACCAGGGCGCGCCAGAAGCGGTGGGCCGCGGCGGGGTCGTAGCTCGCGTGGGTTTCGTCGCGTTCGAAGGGGATCGGAGCCTCGACCTCGCAGGGCGTGGTCCAGATCGGCGCCCTGACGTGCAGGCGCTCGAGCGCCGCCATCAGCTTGCGATAGAAGTCGGCGACGCTGCGCGGCTTCAGCGCCAGCCGCTCGCCCGCCCCGTTGCTGCAGTCGAGCCGCAGCTGGTGGGTGACGAAGTCGAAGGTGATCTCGAGGGTGCGGCCGCCCACCGGCATGGGCGAGGTGGTGAGGCCCCGCGAGGTCACATAGAGCGGCACGTGCCACCAGTGGTTCACCGGCGGCGATAGCGCCATGCGGATCTTGCCGACGACCTGGGTCCACATGTGCAGGGTCGCCTGGGTGTCGGCCCAGTCGTCGTAGCTGAGCGGCGGCCAGTCGTCCTTGACCGCCTCCAGGATCATGGGCGTGCGCCGAGTTCGCGCCGCACCTCGGCCATCACGCTCGCCCAGTCGCCGGGCTTGGGCTGGCGGAAGATGCGGATCGAGGGGTACCAGGGGCTGTCGGCACGGTCGCGCAACCAGCGCCAGTCACCGACGTGCGGCAGCAGCAGCCAGCACGGCTTGCCCATGGCGCCGGCCAGGTGGGCGATGGCGGTGTCGACGCAGATCACCAGCTCAAGCCCGGCGACCACCGCGCGGGTGTCCTCCATGTCCTTGGCCCCGGTTTCCTGCGGCGTCAGGCCGACCACGCCCGGCCACGACCGCAGGACGGCGGCGAGGTCGGGGGGGAGCGAACGGTTGGCGTCGTTCGGATGCTTGGGATTGCCCTCGGTGACGACCCCGATGCCGGTCCCGCCTGGCCGGCCCGGCAGGTAGGGCTCGGCGGGCAGCGTCTCCAGCGTCATTCCGAGACGGCCCGGGACGGAATCGGCCAGGATCCAGGCGTCGTGCGGGGCGATGTCGAGCGCGCCCGTGGCCGGCAGCACCGTCACGCCGAGCGGGGCGAAGAGGCGTGCGAGCGCGCGGTCGCAGAGCAGGGTCACCTGGACGCCGCGGGCCTGCAGCAGCCTGGCGAAGCGGGCGAACTGGATCTGATCGCCCAGCCCCTGCTCCGGCAGGATGAGCAGCGACTTGATGGCCCGGCCGTCCCACTCCGGGAAGGGCAGCTCAGGGGCGATCCGCTGGCGGGCGGCGCGGGATTCGAAGAACGGCCAGGCCTCGGCATAGCGGCCCTCGCGCATCAGGCCGAAGGCATGGTTCCAGCGCAGCAGGTGGTCGTCGGGCGTCGCCTTCAGGCCCTCGACATAGACCGCCTCGGCCTCGGCGAAACGCGCCTGCTGGTCGAGCAGGAAGCCCAGGCTGGCCGCCGCCGCCCCGCCCGGGACGCTGGCCAGCAGGCCGCGATAGAGGCGTTCGGCCTCGGCGACGTTTCCGGCTTCCGCCGCCGCGAAGGCGCGCGCCAGGACATCGGCGTAGGTGAGCCGTTGGCTGGGCGTGATGGTGACGTCGGACACGCGTTTGGCCCCCAAGGCCGCTGATACAGAGGGCCCATAGTAGCGCGCCGCGCGGGGGCGCAAAGCGCGGCGTCACGCCGCTCGCTGCAGCTCCAGCTTCACCCGCTCGGCCAGGGTCTTGATGTCGATGGGCTTGGGCAGGAAGGAGACGTTGCTCTCGCCCTCCAGCAGGTCGGAGAACTCGCTCTCCGCATAGCCGGAGATGAACATCACCGGCGCCGCGCCCAGGTACTGGCGGGCCTGTTTCAAGAGGTCGGGGCCCTGCATGCCGGGCATGACCACGTCGGAGATCATCAGGTCGATCTGGCCGGCATGGGTCTCGGCCAGCGCCAGGGCCTCCTCGCCGCTCGCCGCCTCGATGACCTCGTAGCCGCGCAACCGGAGCAGCTTGGCGGCGACGCCGCGCACCGCATCCTCGTCCTCCACGAACAGGATGCGCCCGGCGCCGGAGAGGTCTCGGGCGGCGGGGCGCTTGGTCTGGATCGGCGCGGGCGCGGGCGCGATCACCGCGGCGGCATGGTGCACCGGCAGGAAGATGCGGAAGGCCGCGCCTTCGCCGGGCTTGGAGTCCACCGCGATCCAGCCGTCCGACTGCTTGACGATGCCGTAGACGGTGGCCAGGCCCAGCCCCGTCCCCTCGCCCACCGGCTTCGTGGTGAAGAAGGGATCGAAGATCTTGTCCATGACCTCCGGCGGAATGCCGCCGCCGTCGTCGGAGACCTCGATCAGCGCCTGGTCGCCCTGGGCCACCGCATAGCCGAGCGCCGCGGCCTGTTCCTGGGTCACCCGGGCGGTGCGAATCTTCACCGAGCCGCCGCCGTGGGCGCGCACCGCGTCGCGGGCGTTGACGGCCAGGTTCATGACGGCGGTTTCCAGCTGCCCGCGGTCGACGCGCACCAGCGGCAGGTTGCGGCCGTATTCGGTGGCGAGCTTGACGTCCTCGTAGAGCACCCGGCGCAGCAGCACCTCGAACTCGCTGATCAGTTCGCCGAGGTCGAGGATCTCGCGCTGGACGGTCTGTTTGCGCGAGAAGGCCAGCAGCTTGCGCACCAGGTCGGCGGCGCGGGTGGAGATCTGGCGGATCTCGTTCAGCCCCTCGAAGGACGGATCGCCCACCGGATGGCGGGCGGCCAACACGTCGAGCTGCATGAAGACGGCGGTCAGCAGGTTGTTGAAATCGTGCGCCACGCCGCCGGCGAGTTGGCCGATGGCCTGCATCTTCTGGCTCTGGGAGAGCTGCAGCTCGATCTGCTTCTGCTCAGAGACATCCACCAGATAGGCGACCCAGCGACCGTCGGTCTTGGTGAGATAGAGGTGGGCGATGCGCGCGGCGTCATGCGCCAGGCGGACCTCCAGCGGCGCGCCGGAGCCGGTCCCGGCCGCCAGCCGCTCGGCGGCGTCTGCGCGGGAGGCAGGCTCGATCAGCTCGCCGAACACCTGGCCGGCCTCGCCGCCGCCGGCCACGGCCTTCAGCGCGGGATTGGCCTCGACGATCCTGGCGGCGAACGGGTCCTCGCCTTCCAGCAGGGCCGCGCCGAACGGCGAGGCGGCGGCGAAGGCGTCGAGGACCTGCGGCGGCGGGCGTCCGGCGGTGGCGACCGCCTGGATCACCTCGAGGGCCGCCGCCGGCAGGGCCAGCGTGGAAAGGCCCTGGCCGGTCAGGCGCACCAGGAAGCGGCGCGGGGCCAGCGGCGAGACCAGGGCCTGATGCTCGGCGCCGTTGGCCTTGATGGCCGCGCGGGCGACCTCGCCGCGGCGCGCGGCGCCGAGCGCTGCGAAGAGGCTGGCGGCCGAAGCGCCGCCCTTGGGCAGGCGCGGCGAGGCGCCCACCGCCTCGCGCCAAGCGGAGTTGGCGGCGACGATGCGGCCGTCGGGGGCCGCCACCACCGCCGGCTCCGAGAGCGCGCTGATGAAGCGCTCCGCGCCTGGCTCGCTCTCGGCCTGGGGATCGACCCCGGCGCGCAGCACGAAGAGGCCGAGGAAGGCCACGCCCGCCAGGCCGATCAGCAGCAGCAGGCCCGCCAGCGTCGCCGGCCCGGCGTTCAGCATGGGCGCGCCGGCGAACACCACGGCGATCAGGAAAAAGATCACCGCCGCCGTGGTCAGCGGGTCGATGCGTCCCTTCTTCCGGGTCCTGTCCTGGCCGGGCTTGGCCATGGGCGGCGGCCGCCTTTCCGAATCAGTCAAAGGCTTTGTCTCGAAGGCATTGTCTCACAAGGCTTTCGCCGCCGCACGGCGTCCCGTTCCGAGGATGAAGCCGATGACCTTGGCGACCGCCTCGTAATGGGCCGTGGGGATCATGTCGTCGACCTCGACGGCGGCGTAGAGGGCGCGGGCCAAGGGCGCGTCCTCGATGATCGGCACGCCGGCTTCCTCCGCGATCTCGCGGATCTTCAGGGCCAGGCTGTCGACGCCCTTGGCGACGCAGAGCGGGGCGGCGTCCTCGCCCTGTTCGTACTTCAGCGCCACGGCGTAGTGGGTCGGGTTCATGATCACCACGGTGGCCTTCGGCACCGCCTGCATCATGCGCCGGCGGGCCGCCTCGGCGCGCTTCTGCTTCTGCTTGGCCTTGACGTGCGGGTCGCCTTCCGACTGGCGGTGGTCTTCCTTGACCTCCTCCTTGGTCATTCGCATGCGGGCCATGAAGCGCTGGCGCTGCCAGAACCAGTCCGCCCCGGCGACGACCAGCAAGAGGGCGAGGATGGAGAACATCAGCCGGCGAAGCACATCGGCCAGGAACGGCAGCATGGCCACCGGCTCAAGCTGGGTGAGGTTGGCGAGTTCGTTGACGTGGGGTTGCAGCACCCACCAGGCGATGGCGCCGGTGGCGAACACCTTGGCCAGCGACTTCAGGAATTGCGCCAGGCCGTCGACGCTGAAGATCCGCTTGAACCCCGCCATGGGCGAGACCTTGGAGAAGTCGGGGCTAAGCTTGCTGGGCGTGAACAGGAAGCCGGTCTGGATGAGGTTGCCCGCGACCCCCGCCGCGGCCGCGCAGAGCATGACGATCACCAGGATCGGCGCGCCGGCCATGACCGCGTGGCGCGCCACCTCCACCCCGCCGCCGCCCTCGAGGACCATGGCGTCGGGCCGGGCGAGGAAGGGGATCAGGGCCTGGGCGAGGTTTCGCGAAAGCAGTCCGCCCGAGACGGCGATGACGCTGGCGACGGCGGCCAGCGACAGCAGCGAGGCGAGGTCCTGGGTCTTGGCGACGTCGCCCTTCTCGCGGGCCCGTTCGAGTTTCCGCGGCGTCGGCTCTTCTGTGCGGGATGCGCCCTCGGTGTCGCTCATGGGTCAGCCGCCGAACGGCACGAGGAGTTCGCGGTAGCGGTCGACCCAGACCATGCCGATCGAGCCCAGGCTGAGCGCGAAGATCGACAGGCCCAGCAGCACCTGCAGGGGCGCGGCCACGAAGAACACCTGGAACTGGGGCATGACCCGGGCCACCAGGCCGGTGGCGACGGAGAACACCAGGGAGAAGACCAGCACCGGGGCGGCGAGCTGCAGGCCGAGGCCGAAGGAGCGGCTCACCGTCTGCACGGCGAGCTGGCCGGCATCGGCGACCGGCACGGCCCGGGTGAAGGGGAAGATGGCATAGGATTTCACCACCGCCCCGATGAACAGGTGGTGCAGGTTGGTGGTCATGATCAACAGCAGGCCGACCAGGCCCAGGAAGGTGCCGAGGCTGGCGGTGGGCTGGGCCTCGGTCGGGTTGGCGGTCTGGGCGAAGGACAGGGTGGTCTGGATCGAGACGATCTCGCCGGCGGTCGACAGGGAGGTCATGAACAGGCGCAGGATGCCGCCCATCATCAGCCCGATCAGCACCTCCTGGATCATCGCCCCGCCGGCCCCGCTGACCGTGGTGGGCACCGCCGGGACGGTGACGCCGATGATCGGGAACAGGATCAGCGCGAACAGGAAGGCGAAGGACAGCCGCACCCGGGCCGGCACGAAGGTCTCGCCGATGCCGGGGATCAGCATGACGATGGCGCCCAGTCGGGCGAAGATCAGCCCGGCGGCGTAGAGCTGCTGAGCTGTGGCGTAGTGCTCCACGGGCTCGTCGCCCGCCTACATCGCCGCGATGCGGGCGGCGATGTGGCGCATGAAGCCGCTCATCAGGGCGCCCATCAGCGGCAGGAAGACCAAGAGGCTGACGAAGATTGCCACGATCTTCGGCGCATAGACCAGGGTGGCTTCCTGAATCTGGGTCAGGGCCTGCAGCAGGCCGATCCCGACGCCGACGATCAGGCCGACGATGAGGATCGGCGCGGACAGCTGAAGCGTCAGCCAGATGGCGTCGCGACCGACGTCCAGAACCTCGGCGCCGTTCATGGAAACCCCTTCGAAAGCCACTGAAATCGGGCGGCGCGCGGCCACCTGGGCAATTTCTGCCGGTATGGTTAACGAAGTGCTGATTTGGCGCCTTTACGGCCTGCGCGGGCGGTGTGGCGCGGCGGCCAGCCCTCAACACATTTCCGAGATCGGAGGCGACCAAGCGCCGGCTGCGCCGTTGTCGGCCCCGGAGAGCTAAGTGGAAGGCTGAGTTGATGCTGAGATATTTCGCTTCCGCGGCGGCGCTGATGTTCCTCGCCACGCCGGCCCTGGCCGAGACGTGGCATGTGATGGGCGCAACCCCGGCCGAGCTGCTGATGATGGAGACCGACAGCAAGGTCGTCCATGCGAACGGCAACGTCAGCGTCTGGACCTCGTCCCTGAAGGTGAACGAGGCGGACGAGCCGGTGGTCAAGGCGCTGTGGCAGGTCTCCTGCACCGGCACGCCGATGATCCGCCCCGAGATGGTGGTCTGGTTCGACAGCGACCTGAAGACCAAGGAAAGCTGGGTCGCCACCAAGAAGGACGGCTACGAGCCGGTGATCCCCGGATCGCGCGGCGAGATGACCTACCAGTACGCCTGCGGGAAGAAGGCCTGGCCGATCTCGGTTCAGGGCAGCTTCGGCGAGGTTACCGGCGCCTATGCCAACGCGCTCTCCAAGCTGGTCGCCTACACGCGCGAACAGGCCTCGCTGGAAGCTAACTAAAGCCCGTTCAAAGGCCGAGCTTGAGCCGCATCGCCCTGGCGGCCTCGGCCGGCGTCGCCTTCTGCCGATCCCGGTCGACGGTGAGGTTGGCCTGGCGCATGGCCTCGACCGAGACCCTGCCGATCATCGGCTTGAGGGCCGCGAGCAGCCGCGCGTCGTTCGCGCGCCGGGGCGAGATCAGCACCACCGCGTCATAGGGCGGGATCGCGCCCTTGGGATCGCTGAGCACCACCAGCCTGTCGGCGGCGATCCGACCGTCGGACGAGAAGGCGGAGATCACGTCGGCCTCGCCGCCGCTCAGCGCCCGGTACATGAAGGTCGGCTGGTAGGAACGCTGGGTCCTGAAGCTGAGGCCATAGGCTGACTGCACCGCCTTCCATTCCGGACGCGACAGGAACTCAAGGTCCGAGCCCAGCGTCAGGTGCGGCGCCTCGCGGGCGAGGTCGGCGATGGAAGCGATGTGCAGGGCCGCCGCGCGGTCCGGCCGCATCACGAAGGCATAGGCGTTCTCGAACCCCAGCGAGCCCAAGACCAGGACTCCGTCGCGGCGCTTCAGCTCGGCGGTGAGCTGATCCAGCACCGGCTTGCGGCCGGGATTGCCGGTGCGCTGCAGGACGTTGGTCCACAGCGTGCCCGAATAGTCGACGTAGGCATCGATCTCGCCGGCGGCGAGGGCGCGGTAGGCGACGGCCGAGCCGAGGTCCTCCTTGCGCTGGACAGTGGCGCCGGCGTCCTGCAGCCGCTGGGCCATCAGGTCGGCCAGGATGTACTGCTCGGAGAAGTTCTTGGCCCCGATCACATAGGCGCCCGGCTTGCCCAACCCGGCGAGGGGCAGCACGGCGAAGGCGACGCCGACGGCGAGGCCGGCGAGCCCAGCCAGCGTGAGGGCGCGGCTGCGGCGCCGCGCGCCGGCTTCCACCAGGCCAAGCAATTGGTCGGCGACCAGCGCCAGGCCCGCCGAGGCTGCGCAGCCGAACAGCACGAAGACCCAGTTCTCGGTCTGCAGCCCGGCGAAGATGTAGTTGCCGAGGCTGGTCTGGCCGACCGGGGTCGAGAGGGTCGCGGCGCCGATGGTCCAGACCGCGGCGGTGCGGACGCCGGCCATGATCACCGGGGCGGCGAGCGGCAGCTCCACCTGGAACAGGCGCTGGCGGGGCGTCATGCCCACGCCGTCGGCGGCCTCGCGGATCGCCGGATCGACGCCGAGGATGGCGGCCGCGCCGTTCCTGAGGATCGGCAGCATGGAATAGAGGGTGAGCGCCAAGAGCGACGGCAGGAAGCCCAGCGCCGGAAAGCCGTCGCCGATCAGCCGGACGCTGAGCGCCGAGAGCGCCAACAGCAGGGGATAAAAGAGGGCGAGCAAGGCGAGGCTCGGAATGGTCTGGATCAGGCTCGCGCCGGCCAGCACCGGCCAGCGCAGCCGCGCCGAGCGGGCCGCGGCGATGGCCAGCGGCAGGCTGATGGCGACGCCGAGCAGAAGCGCGCTGGCCGACAGCAGCACGTGCCAGGCGAGGTATTCGGGAAGCAGCGCCCAGGCGGCGGCGAGACGGGCGTTCAAGCGCCGGCCTCCAGCTTGGCGCGCAGCCGGTCGGCCTGGCGTTTCGGGGCCTCGAGGAGCGCGCGGACCTCCGGGTCCTTGGCGGTGGCCAGAAGCTCGGCCGGCTTGCCGTCGGCCACGATGCGCCCGGCCGACAGCACCACGATGCGATCGGCGAGCAGCACGGCCTCGGCCATGTCGTGGGTGACCATCAGGGTGGTCAGGGAAAGCCGCTCGTGCAGGCCGCGGTAATCGCTGCCGAGCTGGTCGCGGGTGAGCGGATCGAGGGCGCCGAACGGCTCGTCCATCAGCATGATCTTGGGCTCGGCGGCGAGCGCGCGGGCGACGCCGACCCTCTGCCGCTGGCCGCCGGAGAGCTCAGAGGGCGCGCGGCCGGCGACCTCGCGCGGCAGGGCCACGAGGTCGAGCAGCGTCTCGACGCGGGCGGCGATGCGGTCCGGCGCCCAGCCCAGCAGCTTCGGCGTGATGGCGATGTTTTCGGCGACGCTCAGATGAGGGAAGAGGCCTATCTCCTGGAAAACATATCCGATTTTTCGCCGTGGGATGTGCGGGGGCTGGTCGCGGGCCAGCTCGCCCAGCACGCGCACCTGACCGGCGTCGGGCGTCACCAGGCCATTGATGGTCTTGAGCAGGGTGGTCTTGCCGGAGCCGGATCCGCCGACCAGGGCGGTGAACTCGCCGGGCTGCACGACGAGGCTGACGCCGGCCAGGGCCTGCTGAGCGCCGTAGCGCTTCTCGATGTCAGCAAGTTCGATCGCCCCGGGCATGGGGCAAGGCCTAGCACGGTTTTCCGGCGCGTCAGACCTTCGCGAGCCCGAGGTAGACGACGGTGATCGAGGTCGAGTCGATCAGGCCGTGCAGGATGATGCTGGCCCAGAGATTGCGGCCGCCGAACAGATAGACCGAGGCCAGCACGATCCCCATGACCCCGGCGACGATGGCGCCGCTCATCCCGAGATAGAGGTGCAGCGAGCCGAACAGGATCGCCTGGGCCAGCACCGCGCCCGCCACCGCCAGCCGCGAGGCGGGGAACATCCTGAGCAGGCGGGTGAAGAAGAAGCCGCGGAACAGCATCTCCTCCCCGAAGGCCGCCGAGGCCCAGGTCACGGGGATCATCCAGTAGAGGTATTCGCCGAGGTTGCCGCGGACGTGGCCCAACGGACCGATGCCGGGACGCGACAGGTGCAGCACCGGAAACAGCAGCGCCACGACGAGGCCGACCAGCAGATAGGAGGCTAGGTAGCCGCCGAGCGCCAGCACGAGCGTCAGCCAAAGCCGCTTCGGGCGGGCGAAGCCCACGTCGCGCCAGCCCTGGCCGCTCTGCCGCAGGAGGAGGGTGGCGATCAGCAGCAGGATCAGCATGCGGCCCGGCACCACCAGCCGGCCGAGCCAGCCCGCCGCGGAGACCTGGCTTGCCGAGAAGGCCATCACCGAGGCGATGGTCAGCACGGCCATGACCACGACGTCGACGCCGAGCCGGAACGGCCCCACCAGCGGCGGGGCTTTCGCGGGCGATGCTGCGGTCATGAAGGCTCCGGGAGCGAGGGACGCGCCGCCGTCAGATCGGCATGCGCATGATTTCCTGGTAGGCGTTGATCACCTGGTCGCGGATCGCCATCACGGTCTCGAGGCTGGCCTCGGCGGAGGACACCGCCGTCACCACGTCCACCAGATCGCCCTTGCCCTGGATGTGGTTGCTCATCTGGGTTTCGGCGTTCTTGGAGGCCTTGGAGGCGTCGGCCATGGCCGATTTCAGGATCTCGCCGAAGCCGCCGCCCTGGGCCGGCGCCCCGGCGCCGAGACCGGACTCCGCGCCCGCCGCCTTCTGGACGGCCGCGTAGGCCTTGGCGACGGCGAGGGGGGTCATCATGACCTAGCGCCCTCGCCTACTTCTTGAGGAGGTCGAGCGTGCGCATCTGCATGGTGCGCGCGGTGTCGATGACATTGAGGTTGGCCTCGTAGGCCCGCTGGGCGTCGCGCATGTCGAGGGCCTCGATCAACGGATCGACATTGGGCAGCTTCACATAGCCCGACGCGTCGGCGGACGGATTGCCCGGGTCGAACTGCAGCTTGAAGGCGCTCGAGTCCGGCTGGGCGCGCGACATCCGAACGCCCATCCCGCCGGCCACCGGCGTCGGCTCGAACACCGGTTCCTGGCGCCGGTACGGATCGCCACCCTTGGTCTTGGAGGTGGAATTGGCGTTGGCCAGGTTCTCCGCGATGATCCGCATGCGGCCCTGCTGGGCGCGCAGGGCGGAGGCGGCGATCGCCTGGGCGGTTTCGGCGTTGAAGCGGACGTCGGCCATGGGTCAGTCCTTTCCTAGCCGTGGCCTGGCGCGCGGGCGGCCAGGCGGATGAGATCGAGGGACTTCTGGTAGAAGCCGATGGCCGCGTCGTAGTCCGCGCGCGCCTGGCTCATCTTCAGCATCTCGTCCTCGAGGACGACGGAGTTGCCGTCGAGGGTGGTCTCCGAATCCTTTGTGACCACCGGCTTGGCGACCGAGGCCGAACCGGAGGCGTGCGGCGGCGTCATATGCCCCGGCTGGGTCACCGCCATGGACGAGGCGCTGGTCGCCTGGGCCTGCACCTGAGCCTGGAAGCTGAACGGCTTCAGCTCGTGCGGCTTGTAGCCAGGGGTGTTGGCGTTGGCCACGTTCTCGGCGATGACCTTCTGCCGCTCGGACAGATAGCCCAGCTTGCCGCGGATCATGGCGAAGAGCGGGATGTCGGCGAGATCCATGGTCCGCAAAGGTGAACAAACAGGGTTAATCGGCGATTAAGGAACTTGCCGCGACACGATGTCGAAGCGCCCGTTTGGCCGCGAATCCCCTCAAACTGGCCTCATGGACGTCGGCTACTTCTTCAGAGCGGTCTTCGGGCTGCTGGTCGCCCTGGGCCTGTTCGGCCTGGTGGCGGTGGCGCTGCGCCGTTACGGCGCGGGCGCGCTTGGCAAGTTCGCCGCGCCGCTGAAGGGCGAGCGGCGGCTGGCGGTCATCGAGACCCTGGTGCTCGATCCGTCGCGCCGCCTGGTGCTGGTCGCCTGCGACGGCCAGGAGAAGCTGATCCTGCTGGGCGAGGGCCAGGTGCTGGGCCCGGTCGACAAGCCAGCCAAGACGACGGGGGCCCGCGGCTGATGGGCGAGCTCATCGCCGCCATCCGCGCCCTGCCCGCGGCGGAGTGGCGCCGGGCGGCGGGCCTGGCCGGTCTGACCACCGTCCTCACCCTGATCTTCCCGGCCATGGCCGCGGCCCAGGCGGTGAACATCAACCTGGGGTCGGGCGCCGGCCTGACCGACCGGGTGGTGCAGTTGGTCGGTCTCCTGACCGTGCTGTCGCTCGCGCCCTCCATCGTGATCATGACCACCTCATTCGTGCGGATCGTGGTGGTGCTGTCCCTGTTGCGCACGGCGCTCGGCCTGCAGCAAAGCCCGCCGAACGCGGTGATCATCTCGCTGTCGCTGTTCCTGACGGCCATCGTCATGGGCCCGACCTTCGACGCCTCGTACCAGGCCGGCATCAAGCCGCTGCTGGATCACAAGATGGAGCTGCCGCAGGCCTTCGACGCCTCCAGCGCGCCGGTGAAGACCTTCATGCTGAGCCAGGTGGACCGCGGCGACCTCGACCTGTTCGTGCGGCTCTCCAAGGTCCCCCGCCCCGCGAAGATCGCCGACACCCCGATCCGGGTGGTGACGCCGGCCTTCATGATCAGCGAGCTGAAGCGCGCCTTCGAGATTGGCTTCCTGCTGTTCGTGCCGTTCCTGGTGATCGACCTGGTGGTGGCCAGCGTCTTGATGAGCATGGGCATGATGATGTTGCCGCCGGTGGTGGTGAGCCTGCCTTTCAAGCTGATCTTCTTCGTCCTGGTGGACGGTTGGCGGCTGGTGGCAGGCAGTCTCGTGCAGAGCTTCCAGCACGGACCCGGCGCCGGCTAGCCCTTCGCCGCGGTCGGGGCCTCGGCGCGCCTGGCCGGCGCGGCCGCGGGCTTGGCCGCCGGCGCGGCGGCGCGGGGCTCGCGGAAGCGGGCCTTCATCTTGTCGACCCAGCCGGCGAACACCTCGTTGTCGGCGCTGACGCGGCCGAAGTCGGCGACGTTCAGATGGCCGCCGGACATGCCGGCCAGGGCGATCCTCAAGGCATCGGGGTTGTGCGCGCCTTCGATGAAGCCCTGGTACTCGCCGCGCAGGCGGGCGAGCGCGGCGTCGTCGCCGGCCAGGCTGTAGGCCACGCCGGCGCGGAGCAGCCGTCCCTCTTCCTCGGCGGCGAGCGGCGTCGCGGTCTTGTAGCGGTCGCCGAGCGATTTCTCGTACAGCGGCGCGGCGGCCGCCCAATTCTTCTGTTTCCAGGTGACCTCGGCGCGCAGCTCCTGGGCGTCTTTCGAGGCGTCCTTGTCGAGGATCTCCAGGGCTGAATCGAAGCGGCCGACGCCGGCCCAGGCGCGAGCCTCGATCAGCCGGCGCTGGGCGTTGAGGGCGGCGGGCAGGATGGTGGTGCGCGAGGCGTTGATCGCCTGGATCGCCTGCTCCGGCTTTTTGTCCATCAGGTAGATCACGGCCAGGTCGGTGGCGACCTGCGCCTTGGACACGCCGTCGAGGCGATTGTCGGCCTGGTACTTCAGGAGTTCGGCGGCCTGGTCCAGCAGGTCCACGTCGACCAGCCGGCGGACCAGCTTGCGCACCATGGCGTCGCCGTCGGCGCCGATCGGGGTCAGCTCCTTGAAGTCGTAAAACAGGGCGAGCGCCTGGATGGGTTCGAGCCCGTCGGCGGAACCGTCCAGGAAGAGGCCGCGGAAGGCGGCGGTGAGGTCGGCCTGCAGCTGCAGGGCCTCGGGCAGGTCGGGCAGCCGCTTGCCGGCCGAGCGCAGGGCCTCGAGCGCCTCGCGGTAGCGGCCCTGGCCGAGATAGAGCTGGCCCAGCGCGCGGATGGTCTCCAGTTCGGTGGCGTCGCCGCGCCAGCGATAGCGCAGGCCGTCGAACACGCCCGCCGCCTGGACAGGGGTGATCTTGCCGCCATCGAGCTGGATCTGGGTGGCGCGCAGCAGGGCCGGCGCCGACAGGTACTCGGCCGGCGCCTTGGCGATCGCCTGGTAGACATGCAGCGCCCGGTCCTTGTGGCCCTGCAGCTCGATGACCCGGGCCTGCACGAGGCGGGTGGCGAGCTCCTCGTAGGGATCTGTCTTCTCCAGCAAGGCCAGGCGGATGCGGCTGTCGGCGCCGTTCAGGTCGCCCTGCGCCAGAGCGGCCTGGGCGTCGGCGCGGGCGAAGCGCACCTTCCACACGGCGGGGAACAGGGCGTAGGCCTCGGCGCCCTTGGCGAACTGGGTGCGGGCCTCGGCATATTGCGCGAGCTGCGAGGCGACGTAGGCCCGCCACAGCGCGCTGGCCGGGTCCTCCACCAGGACCGGCGAGGAGAAGTCGGTGTCGGCCTCCTTGTAGCGGCGGGCCATGACGCGGGCCACGCCGCGCAGGCCGCGGAATTCCGCATCGTCCAGCAGCTTGGGCTGGTCGTGGGCCGCCTCGTTGAGCACGCCGATGGCTTCGAACGACAGCTCCGAGCCGACCAGGAAGCGGGCCATGGCCATCCGCGCGGCGGTGGGCGCGCCGGGGCCGGTCCTGGCCTGCTCGGTCGAGGCCGCCGACAGCAGCGCGTTGTAGCGGGCGAGGAATCCGCCGGAGCCGGTGCGCGGCCAGTTCTCGTAGTCCACCAGGGAGGGCATGGCCGCCGGCTGCGGGGCGCCCAGCTGCGCCTGCTCGCGGTCCTGCGTCGCCCACTTGGGCGAGAGCACCAGGCCAGCCGACGGACGCCCGATGTGGACGATGTCGCCGGCCCGATCGACGGAGAGGTCGTCGATGTAGCTTTCGACGGCGAGACCCTGCACCGAGGGCAGCAAGGCCATCTGCACATATTCGCGCCGCGAGGGCAGGCCCTTGGCCGGGCCCAGCGCGGTGACCACCGAGAGCACGTCGCCGACGGCCGGGTCCACCAGCTTGACGATGCGGGTCGCGCCGGCCACCGGGGCCTTCAGCACGGCGGGCCCCTGCGCATCGTCGCGGGCGACGTGCACGAGGCTGGGCTGGCCCTGATCGCCGGGACCGAGCGCAATGGTCCAGACCGCGCCCTGGCTGACGGCGAACACCGGGATCTGGTGGGCCGCATCGATGCGGATCGCGGTGTAGTCCGCGCCGCGGTAGGCGGTGAGGCCTGAGAACTGCTTCAGGCCGCGAGGCGCTTTCGAGACGTCCAGCGTCGCCGCCGCGTCGAACACCACCCAGACGGCGTCGCCGCGCCGGAACACCGCGGCCCCGGCCGGATTGGCCCAGCCGAAGGTGAGCAGCACCTGCTGATTGGCGACCTTGGCGTCCATGTGGACGACGCCGCCGGCCGGGATCGGATTGGGCCGGGGCGGTTCCGGCGACGGCGCTTGCGCGGCGAGCTGGGCCTTGGCCGCAGCCGCGGGATCCGGGGTCGGCTTGGCGAACACATTGATGAAGGCCGCCCCATCGGCGAAGCCCAGCTTGGCGTCGGCGTCGTCCGTGAGGGTGATCGCCAGCTCGAGGTGGCCGTCCACGTGGCGCTTCTCGGCGGTCTTCACCCATTTGGGCGGATCGGTGTGTAGCCGGGCGATGTCCGGATCGGCATTGCCGACGAAATCGATGACCAGGGTCTGGCCATCGCGGCGCGACTTGATCGCCCCGCCGCCGTGGAATTCGATGCGCGAGAAGTCCTGCGCCTGGGCCACATGCACGTCGAGGCCGGCTGGGGCATGGGTCGCCGACCACGCGCCGCCGGGCGCCACGACGGCCGCGATGGCGACCGCAGCGACGCCGGAGCGCAGGGTGCGGCGCAGGCTCATCGGTCAGCCGGCCTTCGGGGCGGCGGCCGGGGCGGGCGGTGTGGCGGCGGCCGGGGCCGCGTCGGCGGCGGGCGGCTTGGCGGCCGAGGCCTGCTTGGAGGCCGGCGCCTTCTTGCGCGGGCGGGCCTTGGCGGTCTTCACGGCCGCAGGCTTGGCCGGCGCCGCCGCGGCGGCAGCGGCCGGCGCAGGCTTGGCCGGATCGGCTTGGGCGATGCCGTTGGCGGCCAGGATCTGGGCGGCGGCGAAGCGCTTGGCCAGCGACTCCGTCAGCTTCTTGGCCTCGATCGGCGGCATCTGGGCCAGGATCGCCGAGAGCGAGCGCTCCTTCATCTTGGCGGCGATCGGCAGCCGCACGGCGTCGTCCAGCAGCGTCATGCGCGGGGCGGCGTCCTTGGGCTTCATGCCTTCGAACACCTTCACCAGCCGGTCGACCTCGGCGGCCTCGCGGCCGTCGGCCTGGGTGAGCAGGCCCTGCACGTCGGCCTTGAGGCCGGTGAGCGCCTTGGCCTTGGCGTCGAGCTTGGCCTCGGCGGCGGCCAGCAGGGCCATCTGGGTGTCGAGGTCGGTGGCGCGCTGGTCGAGCTCGCCGCGGCGAGCCCCCAGGTTCTGCAGCACCTGCAGCTCGGCCGGCGACAGCCCGGCTTCCTTGGCGAGCTCGGCGGCGGTGGGGGCGCAGACCGCCTGCGGCTTGATGCTGGGCGGCGGCAGCGCGGGGATGACGGGGGCGGTGTTCGCCGCGTCGGCCGTGGCGGCGGGATCGCCGGCCTTGGCGTCCTTGGACTTGTCCGCCTTGCCCTTGGCGGGCTTGGCGCCCTTGGCGGTTTCCTCGGCGAAGGCCTTGGCGTTCGAGAACAGGCTCGGCAGATCGCGGGCGCCGGCGAGCGCGTTGACCGCCAGGACGCCGCCGATGGCGACGCCCACCAGCGGCAGGATACGCGGCATGGATTTCATAGGCGGCCTCCTTGATGCAGCCGGAGCGGCGGGTCTTCGAAGAGGTCGTCTTCGGGACTGACGCGGGGACGCAGCGGCGCGGCGGCGATCGGCGCGGGACGCTCGGCCCGTTCCGGGCGCTCGGGCCGGCCCCGGCCCTCGCGGGCGGCGGCCAGCAGCATGCCGAGCCGCTTGTCGTGGCCCTCGTCGCGGGGGTCGGGGGCTTCCTTGGCCTCGCGCGGCGCGACGATGATCAGGCGCTCCAGCTTGGCGGCCAGGGCCCGGCCCTTCTCGATGCGGTCGGCGAGCGTGTCGACGGCCTCGTCGGTGGCGGCGCGCAGGTCGGCAAGCCCCTGCTCGGCGCGCTCGGCGGCGGCGTTCAGTTCGCGAACCGCGATGGCGAAGCCGTCGTGGCTGTCGCGCAGGGCCTTCAAACGCTTGTTGAGCCGAAGGCCCAGGACCAGGGCGGCGCCCAGCAAGCCCGCCAGCAGCAGGTTCATGGCAAGACCGATCAGTGTCATTCACTGGCCCTCGTGACGGCCGCGCGGGCGTTGGGCGGAAGGGGCGCCTCCACGCGGACGGCGATGTGGGAATTGCGGCGGCCCATGCGGCCTCGCGTGAGCGGAATCGAGCCCGCTCGAAGCTCGATCAAACTGTCGGGGGTGGCGTTCAGCATGATGGTGTCGCCGACCTTCAGATCGAGGATCTGGCGCAGCGGCACCTGCTGTTCGTCGAGCACGGCGCGGACGTCCATGCTGGTGGTCCAGAGCTCGCTGGCGAGGTGGCTTTCCCAGATGTTGTCGCGCCCGAACTTCTCGCCCATGAACTGCTGCAGCAGCATCTTCCGGATCGGCTCGAGGGTGGCGTAGGGCAGCAACAACTCGATGCGGCCGCCGCGGTCCTCCATGTCGACGCGCAGCTTCACCAGGATGGCCGCATTGGCGGGTCTTGCGATGGCGGCGAAGCGCGGATTGGTCTCCAGGCGATCGAGGGTGAAGCTGACCGGCGTCAGCGGCTCGAAGGCCGAGCGGGCGTCGTTGAGCACCACCTGCACCATCTGCTGGACCAGCACGCGCTCGATGGTGGTGTAGGGCCGGCCCTCGATGCGCATGGCCGCGGTGCCGCGCCGGCCGCCCAGGAGCACGTCGACGATCGAATAGATCAGGTTCGAGTCGACCGTCAGCAGGCCGTAATTGTCGAGCTCCTCGGCGCGAAACACCGCCAGGATGGCCGGCAGCGGGATCGAGTTGAGGTAGTCGCCGAAGCGGATCGAGGAAATGTTGTCGAGGCTCACCTCGACGTTGTCGGACGTGAAATTGCGCAGCGAGGTCGTCATGTACCGGACCAGCCGGTCGAAGACGATCTCCAGCATCGGCAGGCGTTCGTAGGAGACCAGCGCCGAGTTGATGATCGCCCGGATGCCGGTGCGCTCGGACATCTCCTCCTCGGAGAGGTCGAAGCCCAGCAGGCTGTCGATCTCCTCCTGGTTGAGGATCCGCTCGGAGCCGATGGCCCCGTCGCCCTGGGCCGGCGCCGTGCCGTCGGAGGCGGCCGTCTCGCTCCACTCGCCGTCGGCCGGCGCCGCGGCGTCGGCGGCGGGGGTTTCGACGGCTTCGGGGGTTTCGGGATCTTCGGCCATACTGACTTGGACCAACCGTCCGCGGAGGCGGGCTAGTTGATCAGCATCTCCTCGATGAGGACGGCGTTCGCCTTGGAGGGCGCGATCACCAGATTGACCCGGCGCAGCAGTTCCATGCGCAGCTGGTAGGAGCCCTGGCTGCCCGACAGGTCCTCGGGGCGCAGCTCACGCAGGAAGGTCTGGAACATGTCCTGCAGCCTCGGCATGTTCGGCTCCAGCGCGTCGGCGGCCTCCTGGTCGGGCAGCTCCAGGGTGAGCTTCAGCTTCAGGAAGGTGGGCCGGCCGTCGGCGGTCTGCATGTTCACGACGATGTCGGGCACGGTGTAGAACAGCACCCCATCGGGGCCCTCGCGGACCTGGGCCACCGCGCCCTTGCCGTCCTTGCCGGGCTTCTCGTCCTTGCCGCCCTTCTTGGCCTTGTGGGCCTTGCCCGACGCCGCGGCGTCCGGCTTGGGCTTCAGCAGGAAGAAGGCCGCCCCGCCCCCGCCGCCCAGCACCACCAGCGCCGCTGCGCCGATGATGATCAGCATCTTGAGCGACAGCTTTTTCTTCGGTGGCGCAGCCTCGCCGTCCTCGCCTTCGACGACTTCGGCTTCGGGCGCCTCTTTGACTGCGGCTTCGGCCACGCGCGCGTTCCTTAGAATCCTAGTCGCTCACGTGTGCGGGGCGTTTGGTTAAGAACCCGTTTTTAACCGACCTTAACGGCGGCCAACCCTACCCGGCAGTTTTCGCCGACGGGCCGGCGTTAACCATTTTAACCGCTGAATTTCTTTGGGTTTTCATCTGGCCCGAAGCTTGCAGCGCTGTTGTCGAATTCGAACGCGGGTCGAGGCCCAGGAAATTAATGGACAACAGCCTCTACGTCGGACTGTCGAAGCAGCTGGTGCTGCAAAGGCAGATGGACATCATCGCCAACAACATCGCCAACGCCGACACCGCCGGCTTCAAGGTGGAGGCGTTGACCGAGACCGAGGACCCGCAGGCCCCGGCCTTCACGCTGGGCGGTCCCGCGCCGGTCAAGTTCGTGATGCCCAGCGGCGTCGTCCGCAACTTCGGCCAGGGCGCGCTGCGCAAGACCGATTCGCCGTTCGACGTGGCCATCGACGGCCAAGGCTTCTTCAAGGTCCAGACGCCCAAGGGCGAGCGCTACACCCGCGACGGCCGCTTCCGCATGGACGACACGGGCAAGCTGGTGACCCAGAGCGGCGCGGCCGTGCTGGACGACGGCGGCGGCGAGATCGCGCTGTCGGTCGACAAGGGCCCGATCACCATCTCGGGCGACGGCACCATCAGCCAGGGCACCGAGCGCTTGGGCAAGCTCGGCGTGGTCACCTTCACCAACCTCTCCACCTTGGAGAAGGTGGGCGACAACCTGATGCAGAACACCTCCAACCAGACCGGCACGCCGGCCACCGAGGCCAAGCTGCGCCAGGGGATGCTGGAGGGCTCCAACGTCAATCCCATCCAGGAGATCACCCGCATGATCGAGGTCTCCCGGGCCTACGAACAGATGGCCAAGATGCTGGACACCCAGGCCGATCTCTCGACCCAGGCCGTCCAGCAACTCGGCAAAGCCGCTTAAGGAGCTAACCGATGCAGGCGCTTCGCACCGCAGCCACGGGCATGTCGGCCCAGCAGCTGAACGTCGAGGTCATCTCGAACAACATCGCCAATATGAACACGGTGGCGTTCAAGAAGCAGCGCGCCGAGTTCCAGGATCTGCTCTACCAGACCATGGAGCAGCCCGGGGCCCAGTCCTCCGACCAGGGCACCCTGGTGCCGACCGGCGTGCAGGTGGGCGCGGGCGTCAAGGCCGGGACGGTCTATCGGATCGCCAGCCAGGGCTCGCTGACCCAGACCGGCAACAAGTTCGACCTGGCGATCAACGGTCAGGGCTATTTCCAGGTGCTGACCCCGGCCGGCGACAACGCCTACACCCGGGCCGGCAACTTCGCGATCAACGACCAGGGCCAGCTGGTCACCCAGGACGGCTATCTGGTCCAGCCGGCGATCACCATTCCGGCCGGCGCCACCGACGTGACCATCTCCCAGGCGGGGCAGGTGCAGGTGACCACCGCCGGCAGCCCGACGCCCACGGTGGTCGGCACCCTGGAGCTCTCGACCTTCATGAACGAGGCGGGGCTCTCGGCGCAGGGCTCGAACCTGTTCAAGGAAACCGCCGCCTCCGGCCCGCCGACCCTCGGCGCGCCCGGCGTCAACGGCGTGGGCGTCCTGGTGCAGGGCTACACCGAGGCCTCCAACGTCGATCCGGTCTCCGAGATCACCGCCCTGATCATCGCCCAGCGCGCCTACGAGATGAACTCCAAGGTGATCTCCACCGCCGACGCCATGCTGGGCGTCGCCAACCAGGTGAAGTCATAAGCCCATGAAGGCGCTCGTCCTCGCCGCCGCCCTGATGGCCGCCGCGGGCCCGGCGCTGGCCGGCCAACCGGTCCGCCTGCGGGCCGACACGGCCAATGCCGACGGCGCCGTCACCCTGGACGACCTGTTCGAGGGCGCCGGCCCGGCCGGGCGCGTCGTGGTCGCCAACCGCACCGCCACGAGCGTCGTGCTGAACGCCAAGATGGTGCAGGCCGCGGCCCGCCGCGCCGGCCTCGACTGGGACAATTCCGAGGGTCTGAAGACCCTGGTGGTGCACGGCGGACCGGTCTCGGCTGCGGCCACGGCGCGCTCGTTGGCCACGCCGGCCGCCGCCCAGCGCGGCAACGTCGAGGTGCTGACCTGGGCGCGGGACATCTCGGCCGGCGAGACCGTCGCGCCGGAGGACCTGGTGTGGAGCAAGGCCGCCGTGACGCCGTCGGATTCGCCGCACGATCCGGACGCCATCATCGGCCTGGCCGCCCGCCATCCGCTGCGGGCCGGGGCCGCGGCGCTCGCCCGCGACGTCTCCGCGCCCGCCGTCATCAAGGCCGGCGACATGATCACCGTGGTGTTCCAGGCCGAGGGAATCTCGCTCGCCCTGCAGGGCAAGGCGCTGGGCGCCGCCGGTGTCGGCGAGACCCTGAACGTCGAGAACACGGTCTCGAAGAAGACCATCCAGGTGGTGGTCACCGGTCCCGGGCGCGCCATCGTCGGCCCGCAGGCCGAGGACCTCAAGGCCGCCCGCTCCACCCGTATCGCGTCCCGTTGAAGGAAGCTCCCATGCGTCTGTCGATGATCGCCCTCCTCGCCCTCCTGCCGCTGGGCGCCTGTTCCTCGGTGATGGAGGCGGTGAAGGGACCGGAACTCGCGCCCGTCGGCTATCCCGCCGCCCTGGTGCCGCGCGAGCAGGCAGTGCTGCCGCTGGCCGCGCCGCGCGACGAGCCGCGCCCGGCGAGCGCCAACTCGCTCTGGCGCACCGGCGCCCGCGAATTCTTCGCCGACCAGCGCGCCGCCCGGGTCGGCGACATCGTCACCGTGCTGATCGAGATCGACGACAGCGCCAAGACCATCAACTCGACGACCAGCTCGCGCACGGCGGGCCTCACCGCCGGCATCCCGCACCTGCTCGGCCTGGAATCCAGCCTGGGCAAGATCCTGCCGAAGGGCTTCGATCCGGCCAACGCCCTGGAGACCTCGTCGAAGACCTCCAACGCCGGCGCAGGCGCGGTGAACCGGGCGGAGAAGATCAGCCTGACCATCGCCGCGGTGGTCACCACGGTGCTGCCGAACGGAAACCTGGTGATCCAGGGCACCCAAGAGGTGCGCACCAACACCGACCTGCGCCAGCTGACCGTCGCCGGCATCGTGCGCCCGGAGGATATCTCGTCCTCCAACACCGTGCGCCACACCCAGATCGCCGAGGCGAGGATCTCCTACGGCGGCCGCGGCGACATCAGCCGGGTGCAGAAGACCCCGGCCGGCCAGTCGCTGATCGAGAAGTTCTCGCCCTTCTGACCCCGAAGGCGGCAACGCCTGAGGCCCGCGTGGCGTTCTCTTCCGCAAGGAAGGGGTCGTCATGCGCCGCGCCGTTTTCGTCAGCCTGATCGCCGGCCTGGGCGCGGCCGCCTGCGCCACGCCCCCCGCCCCAGGCCAGATCGCCGGCATGGGCTGGTCCCTCGCCCAGGTGGACGGGGAAGGTTCCAAGCTCGCCTACGGCCGCCCGCAGAGCGACGACGTGCTGGTGATGCTGACCTGCCAGCCGAGATCGAATGGGGTGCGGATCGCCGTCCTCGGCCAAGTCGCCTCCGCGCACATCGATCTCGGCGACGGCGCACAGAGACGCCGCGTCCCCGCCGCGGCGAGCCCGGCCGGCATCAGCAACGCTGTGATGATCGAGAGCACGGTCGCCCCGAATGACCCAGTGCTGGCGCGCTTCTCCTTGAGCGGCGAGTTGGCGATTGATGTGGGCGACGGCACACGTCTGCCCCTGCCCGCTGTCGATCGGGGCACGGTCCGGCGGTTCATTCAAACTTGTCGTGATTAAGCGACCCGCGACACTCCGGTCAGTTCCCGTTCATGTGGTCTCAGGCGTAACTTGGCGGTTGAGGGCGCTGAGGACTTGTCGTGTTCAGGTATTTCGTAACCGGTGCGTTCGCCGCCGCGATGCTGGCGGGCGCGAGCCATGCCGCTCCGGCTGCGGCCACCAATTCGGTCTTCACCTGGATCATCTCGCCGGATGAGGACAGCTGCCACACCGACATCGAGCTGCTCGGCCGGTCGAGCAATCCCGCCCAGATCTCGCTGGCCTCCGACGGCCAGCTGATCGTCCTGAAGTTCACCAAGGACGAGATGCCGAAGCGCGCCTTCCTGGCCATCGACATCGACAAGAAACCCTATTCGAACCTGCTGACCCGCATGGAGGACCCCAAGGTCGGGACCATGGTGCTGAGCGACGAGACGGTGAGCGCGTTGCGCAAAGGCGGCACCCTCCTGATCGCCTGGCTGGGCGACGAGCCGGTGAGCGCCAAGCTCGCCGGCGCCCAGCAGGGCCTCAACGACCTCAAGGTCTGCGGCGCGCAGGTGAACGTCCAGTACCGCGCCCAGGTCGCCGCCCGGCAGGAGGCCAAGGCCCGCGCTGAAGCCGAGGCGCGCGCCAAGCGCTTGGCCGACGAGCAGATCGCCCTGGTCCGCGCCCAGAAGGACGCCGCCGAGGCCCAGGCCCAGCAGGTGGCCGATGAGACCCACCGCCAGCAGGTCGAGGCCGAGGCCAAGCGCCAGCAGGCGGAGGACGACCAGCGCGCGCGCGACGCCGAGGCGCAGCGTCAGGAATATCTGCAGCGCTACTATCCGCAGCGCCCGAGCTATCCGCCGCCGGGCTACTACCGGCCCTACTAGCGCCCTAGGCGGCCCGCCGCTCGAGCCAGGGCGCCATGCGCCGCAGCACGCCGTCCTTGACCACCACATGGTGATAGAGCGCCGCGCCCGCGTGGCCGACGGCCAGCGCGATGATCAGCCAGCCGTTCCACTCGTGGAAATGACCGATCAGATCATTGGTGGACTTTGACACCTCGGCCATCGGCGAAGGGATCTGCAGGCCGAAGAAGCTCATCGCCTCGCCGCCCGACCAGCGCAGCACGAACCCGAGCGCCGCCTCCAGCGCCAACAGGCCGTAGAGCAGGTAATGCACCGCCTTGGCGGCGAGCTGCTGAAGGCCCGCGGCGGCCGGCGGCAGCTGGTGGCCGGGAATCAGCCGCCAGACGATGCGCGCGATCACCACCGCCGCCAGGGTGATGCCGAACGACATGTGGGTGATCACCATCAGGTGGCGCGTCGGCTTGGCGAACCAGCCCCAGGTCTCCCCCAGGGCGAAATTGGCCAGCACCAGGAAGACGGTGAGCCAGTGCAGGCTGATCGCCACGCGGTCGTAGCGGGTGCGGTCGTCGCCGGCGGCGATGCGGGTGGCGGCGTTCACCGCCTGGCGTGGGGATGGGTCCATGAGCTCTCCTCGCCATGCAAACGGGCCGCGAAGCGAATGGTTGAGATTGCGGGCGCCGCTAAAGGCGCGCGGTGACAATCCGGGCGATGGCGACCAGCGTGCGCCGACGCTCGTCGGTCTCGCCGCGCCCGCCATCGGTGTAGGCCGCGATAAGGATCGGCGCGCGGCCGGGCGGCCAGAAGATCGCCACGTCGTTGACCGCGCCGCCGGTCGGGCCCGTGCCGGTCTTGTCGCCGACCCGCCAGCCTTTCGGAACACCGGCCCGCAGGCACTCATCGCCGGTCTGATTGGCCACCATCCAGCCGACCAGTCGTTCGCGCGAGGCGGGCGAGAGCGCGCCGCCCAGGGCCAGCTTGCGGAGATCCGCGACCATGGCGTCGGGCGTGGTGGTGTCGCGCGGATCCCCCGGCTTGACCCGATTGAGCTCGGGTTCGCGGCGGTCGAGGCGGGTGGCGGGATCGCCCAGCGAGCGGGCGTAGGCGGTCACCCCCGGCGGCCCGCCCAGCACATTGAGGAGCAGGTTTGCAGCCCCATTGTCACTCAGCGTCATGGCGGCTTCGCAAAGCGTGGCGAGCGGCAGCTCCTCGCCGATGTGCTTCTCGGTGACCGGGGCCCAGCCGACGACATCAGCCTTGTCGACGCGAAGCCGGCGCTCCAGCCGCTCGTGGCCGGCGTCCACGCGGGCGAGGACGGCGCCGGTCGCGAGGAGCTTGAAGGTGGAGCACATGGCGATGCGCTCAGTGGGTTTGTAACGCAGGCGCCGGCCAGACCCGGCGTCGACCGCCGAGACGCCGATGCGGTTTCCGCTATCGCGTTCGAGGTCGCGCATCTCCTGCTCGAAGGACGTCGCCGCGCGCGCCGGCAGGGCGACGCCCGCCGCCGCCAACGCCAGGGCGTCGCGTCGGGTCAGCATGTGAGGCTAGGCACGCCGTCCCGCGATGGAGGCGTTGCTGACGCCCAGCGCATCCAGCGCGCCGCGCAATATGCCGTCGGCATCGAGGCCCGCCTGGGCGTACATGGCCTCGGGCTTGTCCTGGTCCTGGAAGATGTCGGGCAGGGTGAGCGTGCGGACCTTGAGGCCGCGATCGAGCACGCCGTGCTGCGCCAGGGTCTGCAGGACGAAGGCGCCGAAGCCGCCGACCGAGCCCTCTTCCACGGTGACCAGGGCCTCGTGCTCGCGGGCGAGCCGCAGGATCAGGTCGATGTCCAGCGGCTTGGCGAAGCGCGCGTCAGCGACCGTGGCGGGGAGCCCCCGCGCCGCCAGCATGTCGGCCGCCTTCAGCGAATCCGCCAGGCGCGTGCCAAGCGACAGGATGGCGACCGCCGTTCCTTCGCGGACGATGCGGCCCCTGCCGATCTCCAGCGGCTCGGCGAGCGCCGGGATCTCGACGCCGGTCCCTTCGCCGCGCGGATAGCGGAAGGCGCTCGGCCGGTCGTCGATGGCCACGGCGGTGGCGACCATATGGGCCAGCTCCGCCTCATCGGCGGCGGCCATGACCACCATGCCCGGCAGCGCGCCCATGTAGCCCAGGTCGAAGGAGCCGGCGTGGGTCGCCCCGTCGGCGCCGACCAGGCCCGCCCGGTCGATAGCGAAGCGCACCGGCAGCTTCTGGATGGCCACGTCGTGGACCACCTGGTCGTAGCCGCGCTGCAGGAAGGTCGAATAGATCGCCGCGAACGGCTTCATTCCGTCGGCCGCCAGGCCGGCGGCGAAGGTCACCGCATGCTGCTCGGCGATGCCCACGTCGAAGACGCGGTCGGGGAAGCGCTGCTGGAACAGGTCGAGGCCGGTGCCCGCCGGCATGGCCGCGGTGATCGCCACGATCTTCGGGTCGAGTTCGGCGCGCTTGACCAGCTCCTGGGCGAACACCTTGGTGTATTGCGGGGCCGCCACGTGGGTGGGTTTGGCCTGCTGGCCGGTGACCACATCGAACTTGGCGACGCCATGATACTTGTCGGCGGCGTTCTCCGCCGGCGCGTAGCCGTGGCCCTTCTGGGTAACCACGTGCACCAGCACCGGCCGGTCGTCGATCTCGCGGACGTTGTGCAGGACGTGGACCAGCGCATCCATGTCATGGCCGTCGATCGGGCCGACGTAATAGAATCCCAGCTCCTCGAAGAAGGTCCCGCCGGTGACCATGCCGCGGGCGAATTCCTCGGCCTTGCGGGCCGCCTCCTGCATCGGGCGCGGGAACACCTTGGCGACCGACTTGCCCAGGCTGCGGATCGAGCGGTAGCCGCCGCCCGACACCATGCGGGCCAGATAGGCGCTCATCCCGCCCACCGGGGGCGCGATCGACATGTCGTTGTCGTTGAGGATGACGGTCAGCTGCTTGGTGGTCTCGCAGGCCTTGTTCATCGCCTCGTAGGCCATGCCGGCGCTCATCGCCCCGTCGCCGATGACGGCCACCACCTTGTTGTCGCGGCCCTCCCGGTCGCGGGCCGCGCAAAAGCCGAGCGCCGCGGAGATCGAGGTCGCCGCGTGGGCCGCGCCGAACGGGTCGTATTCGCTCTCCGAGCGCTTGGTGAAGCCCGACAAGCCGCCGCCCTGACGCAGGGTGCGGATGCGGTCCCTGCGGCCGGTGAGGATCTTGTGCGGATAGGCCTGGTGCCCGACGTCCCAGATCAGGATGTCCCTGGGCGTGTCGTAGACATGGTGCAGGGCGACGGTGAGCTCGACGACGCCAAGGCCAGCCCCAAGATGGCCGCCGGTTTCGGACACGGCGTCGATGGTCTCAGCCCGCAGTTCGTCGGCGAGCTGCCGCAGTTGGCTTTCGGGCAGCTTCCGCACATCGGCGGGCGAGGCGACGGTGTCGAGAAGCGGGGTGACCGGGGGCATGGGGAGGATAAAACGAACTCGCGAACTAGTTGCGGCGCTCTAGCACGAAATCGACGCTGGCCCGCAGAAATTCAGCCTTCTTGCCGAACGGATCGAGGTGCGCGCGGGTCTGTTCGGCGAGCACGCCGAGGCGCTCCCTGGCCGCGTCGACGCCCAGCAGGGTGACGAAGTTGACCTTGCCCTTCTCGGCGTCCTTGCGCACCGCCTTGCCCAGTTTCTCGGCGTCGCCCTCGGCGTCCAGCAGGTCGTCGACGATCTGATAGGCCAGGCCCAGGTCATGGGCGAAGGCCAGCAGGGCGTGGCGCTCGGCCTCCTTGGCGCGGGCCATGACCAGCGGCAGCTCGAAGGCCGCGGCGATCAGCGCGCCGGTCTTCAGCCGCTGCATGCGGGCGACCCCGCCCAGGTCCTCGCGGACCCCCAGGATGTCGATCATCTGGCCGCCGGCCATGCCCTTGGCGCCGGCCGCCTGGGCGAGCCGGATCACCAGCTCGGCGCGGATCGATCCATCCGAATGGGTGTCGGGATGGGCCAGGATCTCGAAGGCGGCGGTCTGCAGGGCGTCGCCGGCCAGGACGGCGGTCGCCTCGTCATAGGCCTTGTGCACCGTCGCTCGGCCGCGGCGCACATCGTCGTCGTCCATGCAGGGCAGGTCGTCGTGGACCAGGCTGTAGGCCTGGATGCACTCCAGCGCACAGGCGCAGCGCAGCACCGAGCGGTCGTCCAGCTCGAACATCCGGCCGGTCTCCAGCGCGAAATAGGTGCGCAGTCGCTTGCCCGGCCCCAGCGCCGCATAGCGCATGGCCTCGGTCAGCCGCGCCTCCGGCCCATCGGCGCGGGGCAGCAGCTCGTCCAGGGCCACGGTCACCAGGTCGGCGGCCTCCGCCACGCGTTGGGCGAGGCCCTCCATCAGCTGAACTCGGCGGGCTCGATCCCCGGCGTCGCGCCGGCCCCGACCACGATCTTCTCGACGCGGAGGCGCGCGGCCTCCAGCCGTTGCTCGCAGTGGGTCTTCAGCGCCGCCCCGCGCTCATAGAGCTGGATGGAATCCTCCAGCGGAGCCTGGCCGGATTCCAGCCGCGCCACGATCTGCTCGAGCTCGGCCAGCGCCTGCTCGAAGCTCAAGCTCGCAATCTCGGCGGGCTCGGACATGGGATCCTCTCGGGGGGTTGCGCGCGACTACTAGAGCCGCTCGAAGCGGCGCGTCGACCAGTATTTGTAGCCTTCGCTGGCGACCTGCTTCCAGCCGCGCCCGCGCAACGCGCGGCCGATCATGAAATTGAAGAAGCCGTGGGCTAGCACCACCACGTCCTCGCCCTGTTCGGCGTAGCCGATCAGGAGGTCCGCGGCCGCGTCGGCCCGGCGCTCGGCGGCCAGCCGCGTCTCCTGGCCCTCGTGATGATTGAAGAACCACCACCAGAAGCGGGCGAGGAAGCCCCAGATGCGCGGCGAGAAGCGGACCCAGCTGGGCAAGGGCGGCGGCGGCAGGGGCGCCTCGATAAGCACCTCGTGCTGCACGAACTTGCGATCTGGCGACAGCGCCTTGGCGCTCTCGATGGAGCGCAGCCGGGTGGAGGAGACGAGCGTGCCGGCCGTCTCGACGACCTTGGCGAGCGCGGCGGGCGGCGTCTGGCCGGGCAGGATGCCCAGCACCTCGTAGCGGGCCCAGAAGTCGCGGTACTGCTGGGCCGTGAGCTTCACCTTGCGCGACAGGGCCGGTTCGCCATGGCGCGCCAGGACGATGGCGCCGGTCGGGCGCGGGGCCGCGGATTCGGAAACCTCTGCGGTCAACGGGCTGGCCATTCGATCCGGACGGCTCCTGCCATCGCGCGCACCCGCCGACCCCCGTCCTTACCCCTCAGCCAGAGCCCGAACATGCGCAAGCGCCGAGGAGCCCAGAGCTTCAAGGTCGTAGCCGCCCTCGAGCGAGGAGACAACCCGACCGTGGGCGTGGCGGTTGGCCACGTCGACGATGGCCCGGGTGGCCCAGGCGAAGTCTGGCGCCTCCAGCGACTGGCCAGCCTCGCCGATCGGATCGCGCACATGGGCGTCGAAGCCGGCCGAGACGATGATCAGATCGGGCGCGAAGGCGTCGAGGCGGCTCATCAGGCCTTCGAAGGCCTTGCGCCACACCGCGGCCGGTGCGCCGGGAGGCGCCACGGCGTTGGCGATGTTGGGCGAGGTCGGCTCGGACGGGTGGCCGGTGCCCGGCCACATGGGCCACTGCTGGATGGAGGCGAGGAACAGCCCGTCCTGCCCGTCGAAGGCCGCCTGGGTGCCGTTGCCGTGGTGGATGTCGAAATCGACGACCGCGACCTTGGCCAGGCCCGCGGCCTGCGCCGCCTTGGCCGCCACCGCCACGTTGGAGAAGATGCAGAAGCCCATGGGCAGGCCCGGCTCCGCGTGATGGCCGGGGGGCCGCACGGCGCAGAAGGCCCGGTCGGCCCTGCCGGCGGCCACGTCGCGCACCGCGCTCACCACCGCGCCGGCGGCGCGGCGGGCGGCGGTCAGGCTGCCGGCCGACATGTAGGTGTCCGGATCGAGCTTGCGGAGCCCTTGCGCCGGCGCCGCCTGGGCGATGGCCTCGACATAGGCCTGGGGATGCACGCGGGCGAGGTCGGCGTCCTCCACGAGCGGAGCATCGCGGATGGCGAGATCCAGGTCGGAGGCGTCCTCCAGGGCGTCCATCACGGCGGCCAGCCGCTCGGGCCGTTCGGGGTGGCGGTCGCCGGGACGGTGGTCGAGCATGTCCAGATGCGTGTAGAGCGCGACAGTCATATCGTCAGTCTAACCCACAATCGCCCGACGCCGATGCCCGAGCCGACCCTCCGCCGCGCCACCCCCGCCGACGCCGAAACCCTGTCGGAGATCGGCGCGCGCACCTTCGCCGAGACTTTCGGCCATCTCTATCCGTCAGGCGATCTCGCCGCTTTCCTGGCCGAAGCCTATGGACTGGAGGTCACCCGTGCGGACCTCGCGGACCCCGAAAAGGCCGCCTGGCTGGTAGAGGCGGACGGCCAGGCGGTGGGCTATGCCCAGGCGGGTCCGTGCAAGCTGCCGCACCCCGAGGTCACGGCCGCCTGTGGCGAGCTGCAGCGGCTCTATTTCGTGAAGCGCTGGCAGGGCCGCGGACTGGGCGCCAACCTGTTCGCCGAAACCCTGGCCTGGCTGCAGGCCAGGGGCCCGCGCGATGTCTGGATCGGCGTCTGGAGCGAGAATTTCGGGGCCCAGCGATTCTACGGCCGCCACGGCTTCGAGAAGGTCGGCGAATACGGCTTTCGGGTCGGCGCGACCGTGGACCACGAGTTCATCCTGCGGCGCCGCGCGGAGAGTTTTGCCAGCTTCGCCGCAACTACGGCGCAGTCTGAACACAATCCTGCCTGAATGGGCCCCCTAACCGGTTGAACATTGCGGAGAATTAACGAACTGGCCCTTGGCCCGGCCCTCCGCATTTGGGACCCTCCCCCGGGTCGTCTCGAGGGAGCGAGAGCAGGATGCTTAGGATCGGATACGTTCGACCGAGCGAGGCGGACGAGGCCGAGTCGGCGGCCGTGCTGCGGGCTCAGGGCTGCCAGGTGATCCGCATCGAGGAGGGCGCGGGCGAGGCGCCGATGGTGCTGGCCTCGATCCTGGAGTTCATCGGCGAAGGTGACCAGCTGGTGGCGCCCAACCTGCAGCACCTCGGCCGCTCGACGCGCGGCATCCTGGAGCTCATCGAACGGCTGGAGCAGCGCGGCGCGAGCCTGGTCACCGTCGACCCGCCGCTCAGCAGCGCCGGCCCCGCGGGCCAGCAGCTGCGCGCCATTCTGGAAGCCGTGGCCGCGCTGGAGCCGCCCGAAGCGCCGCGCCGGCGGACCCGCGCGCCGGCTCACGAGATCCGCGCCCTGCAGCGCGCCGGCCTGGGGCCCGTGGAAATCGCCCGCAAACTCGGCGTCTCGAGGATGACGGTCTGGCGCAAGCTGAAGGCCCTGCGCGCCGAGCCCTGCGGCGCGGCCTGA
>NZ_DASZBG010000060.1:0-48605 GCF_035944335.1 Phenylobacterium sp.
TTGGCCACCGGCTCCGGCTCATTGATCAGCGAGTAGCGCGCCGCGCCTTCGCGGCCGACGCCGCCGCTCGCCCGTCCGCCGCCGCCATCGCCGTCAGCCGTCCGGCCGCCACGACGCCCGCCGCCACCGCCCCGTCCGCCGCCACGGCCCATGCCGCCGCCTCCGCCGCCCCGACGTCCCCCGTCGCCGCTCGCGCGCGGCTGGCCGACGCCCGCGCCCGGCTCGCGGTCGAGGTCGGTCGCGGTGATCTCAGGGGCGATGTTGTGCTCGTAGGCCTGCATCTCGAAGCCGTCGATCTGACCGTCTCCATTGGCGTCCAGCAGGCGGAAGAACCGCCGGGCGTCAGCCTCGAACTCCTCGCGGGTGATCGCCCCGTCGTGGTCGGTGTCGGCGCGGGCGAACCAGGCGCCCAGCGGGTCGGGCCCGCGGAACGGCTCGCCGGAGGGGCTGATGAACAGCCGCCGGAAGCGCGCCTCCGCGCCGGGCGGCGGACCGCCGCGGCGGCCGAGGTCGCGGCGCCTGGGTTCCGAGGCGCAGGCGCCGACGGCCAGCACCAGTCCGGCGATCAGCAGCGGCCTCAGCATCGGATGGTCCCCTTTTTTGCCCAGGCGAAGCTCGCCGCCGGTTGCGGCCGAATTGCGCCTCAAGGCTGACACGCTGAAGCTCTTCCGTTCCGGCGCGCAGAGGTCTCTACTGCGGTGAGATCGGGAAAGGGGCGTCGATGGTCTTCAAGTTCGTCATCCGTGCGCTGTTCGCCGCGCTTGGCCTGTGGCTCGCGGCGCGCTTCGTGCCGGGCGTGCATGTGCGTGACGCGGCGACGGTGGTGTTCGCGGCCCTGCTGCTGGGCCTGGTCAACGCCTTCATCCGGCCGGTGGTGATCGTGCTCACCCTGCCGCTCACCATCGTGACGCTGGGGCTGTTCATCCTGATCGTGAACGCGCTGATGATCATGCTGGTCTCGGCCTTCCTGCCCGGCTTCGAGGTGCACGGGCTGCTGGCCGGAGTCATGGCGGCGATCGTCACCGGCCTGACCAGCTGGATCGGCCAGATGGTGGTGCGCGACAGCGAGTACCGCCCCCGCTAGCGAGGTCGCCGCGCTAGAGCGCCACGCCAGCGGCCATCAGCGCCGCCACCTCGTCGTCGCCGTAGCCGGCCTCGACCAGCACCTCGCGGGTATGCTGGCCGAGCTTGGGCGCCGGTCCGCGCGGCGTGGTGTCGACGCCCGGGAACCGCACGGGCGAGGCGGGTCCCATGAAGCTGCCGCCCCAGCCGTCCGGGGTCTCCACGAAACAGCCGGCCTCGTGCGCCTGCGGGTTCATTTCCAGCTCCAGCAGGGTCTCCATGGGGGCCCAGGCGACATCGGCCTCGTTCAGCAGCGCGCCCGCCTGCTCCAGGGTCATGGCGTCGAAAGCGGTTTCCAGCGCGGCGCGGACGTAGCGCACGTCATGGATGTCGGTGAACGGGGGCTGGAAGCGCGGCTCGGCGAGGATGTCCTCGCGCCCGATGGCCTTCAGCACGTTCGGATAGTCCGACGCGCTCTTCACCACCACCACGAACCAGCGGTCGTCGCCGGTGTGGAAGAAGCCCGACAGCGCCACCATCCGGTCCTTCTTGGGCTGGGCGGTGGTCACGTCGCCGTAGCGCAGGTGCAGCGACAGGTCCCAGCCGATGGCGTAGGCGCCGACCCGCATCAGGGCGGTCTCCACCTGCCGGCCCCGGCCGGTCTGGCTCCGCTCATGCAGGGCGGCGAGCACCCCCGACAGGGTCGCCAGCGCCGTGAAGTGGTCACCGAAGCCCGGGCGGCTGGGGAACGGCTCCTGGTCCGGCGGGATGGTCGAGGCGGCGACCCCGCTGCGGGTCCAGAAGGCGGTGATGTCGAAGGCGGCCACATCGGCCATGTCGCCGGTCAGGCCGTAGCCGGTGACATTGGCGTAGATCAGCTGCGGCGCCTCGGCTTTCACGCTGTCGTAGTCGAGCCCGGCGCGCTTGAGCGAGCCCGGCCGCACATTGGTGATGAACACGTCGGCGGTCTGCATCAGCCTCAGCAGGGCCGCGCGGCCTTCGGGCCTGGAGGTGTCGAGCACCACGCCGCGCTTGCCGCGGTTTTCCATGGTGAAGACCGGATTGCCCGGGCTCTCAGGCGTATCGGGGAAGAAGGCGCGGGTGGCGTCGCCGGCGGCGCTCTCCACCTTGATCACCTCGGCGCCCCAGTCGGCCATCACCGCCGCGCAGCCCGGCCCCGCCACCCAGGTGGACCACTCCACCACCTTCAGGCCTTCGAGCAGCATGGGTGTTCTCCCAACGGTCGGGTTCGAGAGGGCATCATCGACCGGGCGCGCGCAAAGAAAAAGGGCGGCGCCTCGCGGCGCCGCCCTCGTCCGTACGCGGTACTGAACTCTCGGACTAGAAGTCCATGTCGCCCATGCCGCCGCCCATGCCGCCGCCGGGCATGCCGCCGCCGCCGCCCTTCTTGGGCGCCTCGACGATGGCCGCTTCGGTGGTGATCATCAGGCCGGCCACCGAGGCCGCATCCTGCAGAGCGGTGCGGACCACCTTGGCCGGGTCGATCACGCCGGCCTGCACCAGGTCGACGTACTCTTCGGTCTGGGCGTTGAAGCCGAAGGTCGGAGAGGGGTTCTCCAGCACCTTGCCGACCACGATCGAGCCTTCGACGCCGGCGTTCTCGGCGATCTGACGGATCGGAGCCTGCAGGGCGCGGCGCACGATGGCCACGCCGGCTTCCTGGTCGTCGTTGTCGCCCTTGAAGCCGTCCAGAACCTTGGAGGCCTTCAAGAGGGCGACGCCGCCGCCGGGCACGATGCCTTCTTCCACGGCCGCGCGGGTCGCGTTGAGGGCGTCGTCGACGCGGTCCTTCTTTTCCTTCACCTCGACTTCGGTCGAGCCGCCGACCCGGACCACCGCAACACCGCCCGCGAGCTTGGCGAGACGCTCCTGCAGCTTTTCCTTGTCGTAGTCGGAGGTGGTGTCCTCGATCTGCTTCTTGATCTGGGCGATCCGGCCTTCGATGCCGGCCTTGTCGCCAGAACCGTCGACGATCGTGGTGTCGTCCTTGGTGATGGTGACCTTCTTGGCCTTGCCGAGCATGTCGAGGGCGACGTTCTCGAGCTTGATGCCGAGGTCTTCCGAGATCAGCTGACCACCGGTCAGGATCGCGATGTCTTCCAGCATGGCCTTGCGGCGATCGCCGAAGCCCGGCGCCTTGACCGCCGCGACCCGCAGGCCGCCGCGCAGCTTGTTGACCACCAGGGTGGCCAGGGCTTCGCCTTCGACGTCTTCGGCGATGATCAGCAGCGGGCGGCCCGACTGGACCACCGCTTCCAGCACCGGCAGCAGGGGCTGCAGCGAGGAGAGCTTCTTTTCGAAGAGCAGGATCAGCGGCTCCTCGAGATCGGCCTCCATCTTCTCGGCGTTGGTGATGAAGTAGGGCGACAGGTAGCCGCGGTCGAACTGCATGCCTTCGACCACGTCGAGCTCGGTCTCGGCGGTCTTGGCTTCCTCGACGGTGATGACGCCTTCGTTGCCGACCTTGTCCATGGCCTTGGCGATCATCGCGCCGACTTCGACGTCGCCGTTGGCCGAGATGGTGCCGACCTGGGCGATCTCGGCGTTGGTGGTGACCTTGCGCGAGGAGTTGCGGATCTCTTCGACGACCTTGGCGACCGCCTTGTCGACGCCGCGCTTCAGGTCCATCGGGTTCATGCCGGCGGCCACGGACTTGAGGCCTTCCACGACGATGGCTTGCGCCAGGACGGTGGCGGTGGTGGTGCCGTCGCCGGCCTTGTCGTTGGTCTTGGAGGCCACCTCACGGATGAGCTGGGCGCCGAGGTTCTCGAACTTGTCGGCAAGCTCGATTTCCTTGGCCACCGAGACGCCGTCCTTGGTGGAGCGCGGGGCGCCGAAGGACTTCTCGATGACCACGTTGCGGCCCTTGGGGCCGAGCGTCACCTTGACCGCATTGGCCAAGGTGTTGACGCCGCGCAGCATGCGGTCGCGGGCGTCGGAGGCGAAATAGACGTCTTTGGCAGCCATGTGGCTTCCCTCTTTCCTGATATCGACGGGGTGCTGTGTGAGGTGCGGGGCGCGCTTAAGCGGCCTTCGCGGCCTTGTCGGCCTCGAGCACGCCCAGAATGTCGCTTTCCTTCATGATCAGCAGGTCCTTGCCGTCGAGCTTGACCTCGGTGCCGGACCACTTGCCGAACAGGATGCGGTCGCCGGACTTCACGTCCAGCGGCTGGATCTTGCCGCTGTCATCGCGGGCGCCGGGCCCGACGGCGATCACTTCGCCTTCCTGAGGCTTTTCCTTCGCGGTGTCGGGGATGATGATCCCTCCGCGGGTCTTTTCTTCTTCCTCGACGCGCCGGACGAGGACGCGATCTCCAAGAGGACGAAACGCCATGATGCTCAAATCTCCGTTCGAGACGGTTGGGAATTAGGTGGCGCGGGCGGCTGCGGGGCGAGTGTTAGCAGTCTCGACCCTTGAGTGCCAACGCCGGGACGGGAGGTAAGGTCACGGGGCCGCAGAGTCAAGACTCAGACCGGGTTTGAGGGCCTTCTCCGACGGTTCCGGGGAACCGCCACCGTGGAAGCATCGTTCAATTTCCCGGCAGGGGGACGCGAGGGCGCCATGGCTTTGCACGCCTATCTCCAAAGGGTCATCCGCGAAGGCGCGCTGAAGGTGCGCATGCCGGGCGGCGAGACGCTCACCTTCGGCGACGGGTCGGGACCGCCGGTGGCGGTGGCGATCACCAGCCGGCGCTGGCTGGCGCGCATCGCCGCGAACCCCGCCATGGGCCTCGGCGAGGCCTATATGGACGGCGGGCTGGTCATGGAGGATGGGTCGATCCACGACCTCGTCGACCTGATCGGACGCAACGGGAAATATCGGCCGCTCAAGAGAGCGGGAGCCCTATCCCGCTGGTGGCTCGACCGGCGGCTGCAGGCCAATGCCCGCCTGGCCGCGCGGCGCAACGTCGCCCACCATTACGACCTGTCGGTGGACCTCTACCGGCGCTTCCTCGACCCGGACCTGCAGTATTCCTGCGCCTATTTCCCCCATCCCGGCGCGAGCCTGGAGGCGGCGCAGACCGCCAAGAAGCGGCACATCGCGGCCAAGCTGCTGCTGGCGCCGGGTCAGAAGGTGCTCGACATCGGCTGCGGCTGGGGCGGGCTGGGGCTCAGCCTGGCCAAGGCCGCCGATGTGGAGGTCGAGGGCGTGACCCTGTCGCGCGAACAGCTGGCCACCGCACAATGGCGCGCCGACAAGGCCGGGCTTTCCGACCGGGCGCGGTTCTCGCTGACCGACTACCGCGACGTGGAGGGCCCCTACGACCGGATCGTCTCGGTCGGCATGTTCGAGCACGTGGGGCGACCCAACTTCCAGGCCTACTTCGACCAGGTCGCGCGCTTGCTGAACGAGGACGGGGTGGCGCTGATCCACGCCATCGGCCGCGCCGACGGGCCGGGGTTCACCCAGCCGTGGATCGCCAAATACATCTTCCCCGGCGGCTACATCCCCTCGCTGTCGGAGGTGCTGCCCTGCGTCGAGCGCGCCGGGCTGATCGTCACCGACGTGGAGATCCTGCGCCTGCACTACGCCGAGACGCTCGCCGCCTGGCGCGAGCTCTTCGCCGCCCAGCGCGAGGAGATCGCCCGGCTCTACGACGAGCGGTTCTGCCGTATGTGGGAGCTCTACCTGTCGTTCAGCGAGATGGCCTTCCGCCACCGCAGCCACTTCGTGTTCCAGATCCAGCTGGCCAAGACGATCGACGCCGTGCCCCGGACCCGCGACTACATCGCCGAGGCCGAAGCCGAGATCCAGCAGGCGCGGGCGATGCGGCCCCTGGCGTCCGTAGCGGCGTAGACGTTTGATTCCAGAGCACGATTCAGCCGTCAGACGCTTCGGTCTGGCGCCATCGTGCTCTAGGGCGGAATTGTCGCAAGGTCTTGTTCCTGCCGCCAACGTCTGTTTGAACAGAGACGACACGCTGCTGGAACAAGAGAGAAAACCCATGCGCCGCGCCTTCGCGCTTGCCGCCCTTATCGCCCTCACCGCCGTGGGCGCCGCCTCGGCCGAGACCTGGAAGAAGTACGTCGACGCCGACAACGGCACCGCCTGGTCCTACGACGCGGACTACGCCTACAAGGACCGCGCCACCGGCCGCATCGTGGTCATGCAGGCGATCTCCAAGCCCTCGGCCAACCTCGGCCCGTCCGCCCCCGGCAAGCCGGACGGCGTGGGGTCGGTGGTGGCCATCGACTGCACGGCCCGCAACATGATCGTGCTCGGCAACTACACGCCGTCGAAGCCGCTCAACCTGTCGCCGACCTGGCGCTCCGACGCGCCGAAGAAGGCCAGCGGCTCGGACAACGAGGCCCTGCTTGGCGCGGTCTGCGCCGGCGGCGCGAAGTTCCCGACGAAGTAAGTCCCACGCGCCGCGGCCGTCCCTGGCCGCGGCTCGCCAACCTTGCGAAAGCTTAACTGGAAGCGCCGGGCGCGCTTTCCTATCTGAGCCGTCATGGGATGGTGGCTCAAACTCCTTCCGGCGCTCGCGGCGCTCGCCTTGGCGATCCTGCTGATCTGCCTGGGGGTGGCCCCGCCGCTTTACAACTAGGCATCCCTCCTCCTCAGGGGGAGGGATCAGTAAAACGCTTGTTTGATTTTGGCCGCGATGTGGGCCAATGCTTCCGTCAGGGCCGGCGCCAAGTCGGCCGGCACAATAGACCGCTCGGGAGCGCCCTCCATGACCATGACCGCCGACAGGCCGCAATCCAGCTTCGCACTGAGCCCGCAGGACGAACTCAACGACCTTCGGATGAGCGAAAAGGCGCTGCCCCTGCTGAACCACGTGAAGCGGTTCATCAAGGAGGTGGTCGAGCCGATGAGCGAGGAGTTCCATCGGCTGGGCGAGGGCAATCGGGACATCTGGTCCTATGCGCCCGGCCAGCTCGAGGTGCTGGAGAAGGCCAAGGACCAGGCCAAGAAGGAAGGCCTGTGGAATTTCTTCCTGCCCAACGCCGAGACCGGCGAGGGCCTGTCGAACCTGGACTACGCCTATATCGCCGTCGAGCTCGGCAAGAACCGCATGGCCTCGGAGACCATGAACTGCGCCGCGCCGGACACCGGCAACATGGAGGTCCTCGAGCGCGTCGGGACGCCAGCCCAGAAGAAGCAGTGGCTGGAGCCGCTGCTGGCCGGCAAGATCCGCTCGGCCTTCGCCATGACCGAGGTCAACGCCGCCTCCTCCGACGCCAAGAACATCAACACCCGCGCGACGCTGGTCGGCGACGAGTATGTGATCAACGGCGAGAAGCACTACATCTCCGGCGCCGGCGACCCGCGCTGCAAGATCATGATCACCATGGTGCAGACCAGCCCCGACGGCCCGCCGAACCTGCGCCAGTCACAGATCCTGGTGCCCACCGACGCGCCCGGTGTGAACATCGTGGGACCCATGTGCGTGTTCGGCGATCCCGACGCGCCGCACGGCCACATGCACATCATCTTCGACAACGTCCGCGTGCCGAAGGAGAACATGCTCTTGGGCGAGGGCCGCGGCTTCGAGATCAGCCAGCTGCGCCTGGGCCCGGGGCGCATCCACCACTGCATGCGCGCCATCGGCTCGGCCGAGAAGGCGCTCGACCTGATGGTCACCCGCGGCCTGACCCGCGAGGCGTTCGGCAAGCCGCTCGTCCAGCTCGGCGGCAACCTGGAGATCATCAGCCGCGCGCGGATCGACATCGAGGCCATGCGCCTGATGGTGCTGAAGGCCGCCAAGGCGATGGACGTGCTGGGCAACCAGGAGGCCCGCGTCTGGATCCACATGGTCAAGGCCATGGTGCCCGAGCGGGTCTGCCAGATCATCGACCAGGCGATCCAGATGCACGGCGCCACCGGGGTCTCGCAGAAGACCCCGCTCGCCCGGATGTACACCTCGACCCGGACGCTGCGCATCGCCGACGGCCCCGATGAGGTCCACCACATGGTGGTCGGCCGCAACGAGCTGCGCCAGTACCGCGAGACGCCGAAGGACCCGGGCGAGACCTCGATCTTCCGGCACTAGGAAACGGGCGCCTTCTCTCCGTGCGGGAGAAGGGCTTCGCCTGACCTCCAAGCTGTGTTGAACTGCCTCCCAACAAGCCTGGGAGGGATCGATGAAGCGGTATCTGATGGGGGCCGGTGCGGCCCTGGCGCTCGGCGCGCCCGGCCTGGCCCATGCCGAGACGGCCTGCGCGGACCTGGCGAAGACGGCGCTGCCGCATGCGGAGGTGACCGCCGCGAGCGTGGAGAAGGCCGGCGCGGGCGAGGCCTGCCGGATCGCGGTGGCCAGCCATCCGACCAGGGACTCCAACATCAAGCTCGAGGTCTGGATTCCGCTGGGCCAGGCCTGGAACGGCAAGTTCGTGCAGATGGGCAACGGCGGCTTCGCCGGCACGGTGGTGTCCGGCCAGCTCCGCGCGATGGCGGGGCGCGGCTATGCGGCTGCGGGCACCGACGACGGCCACCAGACCCCGGTCGGCACCAACGCCGCCTGGGCGCTCGGCCATCCGGAAAAGCTCATCGACTTCGGCTGGCGGGCGCTGAAGGAAACCACGGACATCTCCAAGGCGCTGATCGCCGAGCAGAAGGGCCTGAAGCCCAAGACCTCCTATTTCTTCGGCTGCTCCGACGGCGGGCGCGAGGCGTTGATGGAGGCCCAGCGCTTCCCGACCGACTTCGACGGCATCGTCGCCGGCGCGCCGGCCAACGCCATGAGCCAGCTGTTCGGCATCTCCGCGGCGCAGCACCAGGCGCTGAACCAGCCGGGCGGCTACCTCGGCATGGCGGAGCTGCAGCTGCTGCAGAAGACCGCGATCGCCCAGTGCGGCGATGGCGGTCCGTTCATTCGCGATCCGGCGTCCTGCCACTTCGATCCCGGCAAGCTCCAGTGCAAGGCCGGCCAGACCGAGGGCTGCCTGACCGCGCCGCAGGTGCATTCGGCGCGGGTGATGTACGAGGGCCGCCGCGATCCGCGCACCGGCAAGATCGCCTTCCCCGGATTCACGCCCGGGGCGGAAGGCCTGGGCGGCAGCTGGCCGACCTGGGTCACCGGCGGCACGGCCGATCGGCATTCCCAGGCGGCGGGCTATCAGTTCTCGTCCAACGCCTTCAAATATTTCGCGTTTGGGGACCCCAGCTTCGACTTCCTGAAGATGGACCTGGGCGCCCAGTTCGATCGGGCGCGCCACAAGATGGGGCCGATCATCGATAGCGACAGCCCGAACCTGAGGGCCTTCAAGGCCCATGGCGGCAAGCTGATCCAGTACCACGGGTGGAACGACCCGGCGATCCCGGCGCGATCCTCGATCCTCTACTACGAGGACGTCCGCAAGACGATGGGCGACACCGGCGGCTTCTATAAGCTCTACCTCGTGCCGGGCATGCTCCATTGCGGCGGCGGGGCGGCGCCCACCAACGTCGACTGGCTGGGCCAGCTCGACAGCTGGGTCACGCAGAACAAGGCGCCGGCGGCCCTCACCGCGGCTGCGGCGCCCAACGGCTCGGGCGCGACGCAGCTGCTCTGCCCCTATCCGGGCGTGGCGAGGAAGACCGGCGAGGCGTGGAGCTGCGCCGCGCCGAAACGCAGATCCTGAAGGAGCGTGCGCCCATGAGGACCCTGTTGCTGGCCGCCGCCCTGCTGTTCGGCGGGGCCGCCGCGGCCCATGCCGAGACCAGCTGCGCAGACCTGGCCAAGGCCAAGCTGCCGCACGCTGAGGTGACCCAGGCGGTGGAGGCCGACGCCGGCGGCAAGCCCGCCTGCAAGATCCTGGTCACCAGCCGGCCGAGCGCCGACTCCGATATCCGCATCGAGGTGTGGATCCCGCGCGGCGAGGCCTGGAACGGCAAATATGTGCAGGTCGGCAACGGCGGGCTGGCCGGCGCGGTGCCCTCCGCGGCGATCCGCGCGCGGGCGGCCTCGGGCTATGCCGCGGCCGGCACGGACGACGGGCACGAGGCGGACGGCCGCTCGGCCGAATGGGCCTATCACCATCCCGAGAAGATCAAGGACTTCGCCTGGCGCTCCCTGAAGGCGACCACCGACGCCGCCAAGGCGTTGATCAGCGACCAGAAGGGCGTGGCCTATATCCGCTCCTATTTCGTCGGCTGCTCGGCGGGCGGGCGCGAGGCCTTGATGGAGGCCCAGCGCTTCCCGAATGACTTCGACGGCATCGTCGCCGGCGCGCCGGCCAACTACAACACGCTCGGCACGGCGGGCCGGGCCTACATGATGCAGGCGCTCAGCCGACCCGGCGCCTACCTCGGCAAGCCGGAACTCGAACTCCTGCAGACCGCCGCCCTGAAGCAGTGCGCTGATGGCGGGGCGTTCATCCGCGACCAGGCCGCGTGCCGCTTCGATCCGAAGGTCCTGCAGTGCAAGGCGGGCCAGGCGGGCGAGGCCTGCCTCACCGCCCCGCAGGTCGCCGCGGCCAAGGCGATCTACTCCGGCCGCAAGATCGGCGAGCGCTCCGTGTTCCCGGGCTATATGCCGGGCGGCGAGGCGCTGGAAGGCGGCTGGCAGGCCTGGATCACGGGGCCAACGGCGCAGGCCAACGACAAGGCGGCCGGCTACCAGTTCTCGTCGCAGGTGATGAAGTACTTCATCTACGACGATCCGCGGTTCGACTTCCTGAAGGCCGACCTGGGGCCGAAGTTCGATCGCGACCGGCAGGGGCCGGCGAAGATCCTCGACGCGGTGAGCCCGGACCTTACGGCCTTCGCCCGCCACGGCGGCAAGCTGATCCAGTACCACGGCTGGAACGACCCGGCGCTCGCGCCGCGCGGCAGCCTGCGCTACGCGGGCGAGCTGGCGGCCAAGATGGGCGACACCTCGGGCTTCTACCGGCTCTACATGGTGCCGGGCATGCTGCATTGCCGGGGCGGCGCGGGACCGGGCGAGGTGGACTGGCTGGGCGTGCTCGACGACTGGGTGAGCCACACCAAGCCGCCGGCGGCGATCGTCGCGTCTGCGGGCGACAACAAGCAGGCGGCCGCCAAGAGCCAGCTCCTGTGTCCCTATCCGGCGGTGGCGCGCGGCCATGGCGACGAGGCCTCGGGCTACCGTTGCGAGACGCCGAAGCGCGCCAAGAAGGGCTAGGCCTCGCTGAGAGCGCGGGCCGCGGCCGTCACCTCGCGGCGGAAGCGGTCGACGAGCGTCGAGCGGTCGCGCTTGCGGGTGGCGAGCAGCAGGGGCGCGACGAGGCCCTTGGTCCCGCGCAACCGGACGAACTGCACGCCCTCGACGTTCATCCGCTGCATGGAGGCCGGCGTGATGGCGACGCCCAGGCCCGAGGCCACCAGGCTGAGCGTCGAGGCCATGCGCGGCGCCTCCTGGCCCACGGTCGGCGAGAAGCCGGCGGCGAGGCAGGCGGCCATGATGGCGTCGTAGAGTCCGGGGCCCGTGGGCCGCCGGTAGAAGATGAAGGTTTCCCCTGCCAGATCGGCCAGGGTGACCTTGCCTTCGCCCGCCAGCCGATGCCCGACAGGGACCGCCACGACCATCTTCTCTTCCAGCAGGGGCTCTAGCGACAAGCCGGCGATGTCGGGGGAGGCCGAGCGCAGAAAGGCCGCGTCCAGCCGCTCCTCCTTGAGGCCCGAGACCAGCTCCGGCGTGCCGTCTTCGGCGAGCGCCAGGATCACGCCGGGACGGGCGTCGCGGAATGCGCGGATCTGCTGGGTGACGAAGGGATGGAAGGCGGCCGAGGAGGTATAGCCCACGGCCAGGCGGCCCTGTTCGCCACGCGCGGCGCGCTGGGCGGTCTCCTTGATGCGCTCGGCGCGGGCGATGACGTCGCGGGCTTCCTCGACCACGACGCGGCCGGCTTCGGTGGCGCGCACCCCGCGCGGCAGGCGCTCGAACAGGGTGACGCCGAGCTCTTCCTCCAGCAGGCGGATTTGGCGGGTGAGCGGTGGCTGCTGGATGCCCAGCCGCTCGGCCGCGCGGGTGATGTGGCCCTCGTCGGCGACGGCCACCAGGTAGCGCAGTCGGCGAAGCTCGATCATCGAGATACCTCCAAGGTATCGAGAATGGCTCGGCTATATATTGGACCCTCGGAGGCAATCGGTCCATGCCTTGACCATTCACGGGGAGAACCGAGATGGACGCTTCGGACCACATCGACGGCCAGGCGCGCGACGGCCTGATCCGCCAGCTGGTGGATTGGGCGCAGGCCAAGCCCAGGACCTACGGCGAGGCGATGGAGGCGTGGCCCTCGACCTGTCCGGCGCTGACCATCTGGGAGGATGCGCTCGCCGCGCGGCTGATCGAGGTGCGCGGCGTGCCCGGCGCCGGGACCCGCGGCAGCGAAGTGCGGGTCACCGACGCCGGCCGCGCCTGGCTCAGCGCGGCGCGATGAGCCTCTACGCCGGCCTCTTCCTGATTGCGGCCTCCTTCATCACGGCGGCGCTGTCGGGGGTGTTCGGCATGGCCGGCGGGCTGATGCTGAAGGGGGCGATCGCCCTCGTGCTGCCGGTCTCGGCGACCTTCGTGACCCACGGCCTGCTGCAGCTGGTGGCCAACGGCTGGCGGGCCATCCTGCATCGTCGGCATCTGGCGTGGCGGATCGTGGCGATCTATGCGGCGGGCTCGCTGGTCGCGGGGCTGATCATGGCCTCGATCGCGGTCGAGCCGACCAAGGCGACGCTGTTCCTGCTGATGGGTGTCGTGCCGGGCATCCTGTGGGTCCCGCAGCGCTGGGTGCGGCTGGACGCGGGACGGACGCCCGACGCCCTGCTGTGCGGCCTGTCGGTGACGGGGCTCAACCTGACGGCGGGCGTCGCCGGGCCGCTGCTCGACGTGTTCTTCGTGCGCACCGAGCTGACACGGCACGAGATCGTCGCCACCAAGGCCGCCACCCAGGTGTTCTCGCACCTGGCCAAGATCGTGGTCTATGGGGCGCCCTTGATCGCGCTCGGCGGCAAGGGCCTGCCGCCCTGGTGGATGTTCGCCTTCGCCGTGCCGCTCTCGATGGCCGGGACGGTGGTCGGCGGCATGGTCCTGGAGCGGATGAGCGACGTCCACTTCAAGCGCCTATCGCGCCTGATCGTCACGGCCACAGGCCTGGTCTACCTGGCCGGCGCGGCGCAGCTCTACCTGCGGGGCTGAGCAAAAAAACACCCGGGTCATTGCTGACCCGGGTGGTGAAGTCATAGGGAGGAAACGCCCAGAATGGGCAAAGGCTGAGATATGTCCGCGGCGGAGCCATACAAGAGCGGGCGACGAAAAAATTTGCGCGGGGATGTCGGATGCAGCTTGAGCCGAAGGTGCTGGAGAACCGCGTCGTGCGGCTGGAGCCGATGGGCGAGGCGCGCCGCGAAGAGCTGCAGGCGGCGTGCGACGCCGACGCGGACTTTTTCCGGGCCATGTATCCCTACTCCTGGGCCGGCGAGCACTTCATGCCCACCTGGGACAAGCTGATGGCCGACCAGGCCGCCGGGAACACACTCGGCTTCGCGGTGGTGGTGGATGGGCTCTGCCGCGGGATCAGCACCTACTACGCTATCGACCGGGCCAACGACGTCGTCGAGATCGGCGGCACCTACTATCACCCCGACCTGCGCGGCGGGGCCGTGAACCCCGCGGCCAAGCGGCTGATGATGGGTCATGCCTTCGACGGCGGCGCGCGGCGGGTGGTCTATCGCGTCGACGCCATCAACGCCCGCAGCCGCGCCGCGGTGCTGAAACTCGGCGCCGTGCAGGAAGGAATCCTGCGCCAGGACCGCGTGACCTTCACCGGCCGCATCCGCGACACGGTGATTTTTTCGGTGCTGGCCGAGGAGTGGCCGGCGGTACGCCGTGGCCTCGAAGCGCGGCTGGCGGACTTCGCCTAGCCGCTGCGGGCCAGCTTGCGGGCCGCTAGCGCGGTCAGCACGGCCGTCGTGGCCGCGAGGATCGCCACGTGGCTCCAGACCGAGCCCTGGCTGTGCAGGCCGGCCGAGCCCAGGGCCAGTTGCGCCAGATGATAGGTCGGCCAGATCGGCTGGAAGGTCTTGAGGCCGGGCGGCAGGGGGAAGAACAGGCCCGAGAGGAAGGCCATGCCGAGATAGACGATGTTGGCGATGGCCGCCGCGCTGGACGACGGCGCCCAGGCGCCGATGAACAGCCCGACGGCGCAGGCCGGGAAGACGCCCAGCGACATCACCGCGGCCACCCTCAGGAGCTTGTCGGCGCCCAGGGTCACGTGGCCCAGGGTGACGCCGAGGGTGACCAGGATCGCCATGACCGCGACGGCGAAGACGTAGGCCATCATCAGCTTGGCGGCGAGATAGGAGCCGGTCGGCATCGGCAGCGCCCGCTTGAACGTGAGCAGGCCCATGTTGCGCTCCACGGCCACCAGGATGCCGAAGCCGAACAGCCCAGGTCCCATCACGCCGTAGACCGTCCAGCCGACGAACATCAGATTGGCCAGGGCGCCGCCGCTGCGCGCGCCCATCAGCAGCACGCCGAACAGGGTGTAGAACAGGATCGGCATGAACAGGATCGGCACGGCGAAGGCCGGGGTCCGCAGCAGCCGCAGGGACTCGTACTTGGCGTCGCTGAGATAGGCCGCGGCGAGCCGCGCGAAGGTCATCTGCGGCGGGGCGATCGCGGTCATTGAACCGGGTCCTTGGCGGCGGGCTCCTGGGTGAGTTCGGCGAAGGCCTCCGACAGGCCGGCGCGGCGGACCTCGAGGTCGCGCAGCTTGGGATCGCCCGCCAGCAGCCGGCGCACGACGCCCTCGGCGTCGGCGGTGGTGATCGACAGCTGGTCGCCCGCGCGGCTCACGGCCGTGACTGCCGGCCAGGCTTCTATCGCCGCGAGGTCGAGGGCGGTGGTGCAGTCGATCCGCTTGCGGGCCACCACGGCGCGCATCTCGGCCACCGTGCCTTCGGCGATGCGGCGGCCCTTGGCCATGACGAACACCCGGTCGGCCAGGGCCTCGGCCTCCTCGATGTAGTGGGTGGTGAGCACGATCGAGGTCCCGCCCGCCACCAGGTTGCGCAGCGTCGCCCACATGGTCTCCCGCGCCGTCAGGTCGAGGCCGGTGGTGGGCTCGTCGAGGAACAGCAGCTGCGGCCGGCCGCAGACGGCGAGCGCGAACTGCGCCTGGCGCTTCTGGCCGCCGGAGAGCTTGGCGTAGGGACGGCCGGCGATCTTCTCCACGCCGGCCAGGGCGATCGCCTCGGCCTGGCTAAGCGGGTCGGGATAGTAGGCCCGCGTCATGGCGATCAGGTCGCGGACCCGAAGCGCGTCCGGCAGGGCCACCTCCTGCATCATCACGCCCACGCCGCGACGGGCGGCGAGGTCGAGGGGCGAACGGCCGAACAGCTCCACGGTCCCGGCGTCCGGCCGCTGCAGGCCGAGCAGCAGGGCGATGGCGGTGGTCTTGCCGGCGCCGTTGGGCCCGAGCACCGCCAGGAGCTCGCCGCGGCGGATCTCCAGGTCGAGGCCATCGAGCGCGGTGACCGCGCCGTAGCTCTTGCGAGCCCCGGCCAGCCTGGCGAGCACCGCGTCCGCCCGCCCGCTTCCGTCCGCCATGCCGCGCCCCCGGTCCCTGTCGTCAGATAGTCGCCGCCGGCGACGCCGGCGGATGCAGCGGGCTCAGGCGGGCACGGGTTTTCCGGCCGGTGTCAGTCGATGCACGTTCTCCGGCTCGGCGAAGAACACCTTGTCGGCGGCCGCGGCCACGTCCTGGGCGGTGTAGGGCCGGCCGGGGGCGAAGCCCTCGGTCTCCAGCATCTTGATCTCGCGAACGCCGCGCGAGGAGACGCCAAGGATCTTGCCCGAGTGCTCGGCCGAGAGGTCGGAGACCATGTAGAGCACGCCCGGCGCGATGTTCTCGGGCAGGGAGAGCGGATCGGGCTCGCGGTCCTTGCGGCCCGGCAGGTCGGAGGTCATGCGGGTGTAGGCGCCCGGCGCCAGGCCCATGACCCGGATGTTGTATTTGCGACCCTCGATCGACATCACCCGGACCATGCCGTAGATGCCGGCCTTGGCGGCCCCGTAGTTGGTCTGGCCGAAATTGCCGTAGAGGCCCGAGGTGGACGAGGTCAGCACCATCGAGCCGCCGCCGTTCTCCTTCATGAACTTCCACACTGGCAGGGCGCAGCAATAGGTCCCCTTCAGGTGGACCTTGATCACCGCGTCCCAGTCGGCCTCGGAGGTGTTGGCGAAGGTCTTGTCGCGCAGGATGCCGGCGTTGCAGACCAGGACGTCGACCTTGCCGAAGTTGTCGAGCGCGGTCTGCAGGATGTTCTCGCCACCCTGCACGGTGGAGACGTCGTCGCCGTTGGCCACCGCCCGGCCGCCGCCGGCCACGATGGCGTCGACCACCTTCTGCGCGGCGGATCTGTCGGCGCCGGTCCCGTCGCGGGCCCCGCCCAGGTCGTTGACCACGACCGCGGCCCCCTCCTTGGCGAACAGCTTGGCGTAGGCTTCGCCCAGCCCGTTGCCCGCGCCCGTAATGATGGCGACCTTTCCGTCCAGCAAACCCATGGCGACCTCCCAATGCGTCTTGGAAATTATGGGCGGCATCCTCACGCCGCGAGGACGCCGATGGCAAGAGGATCAGGGTTTGCGGCGTTCGCGGAAGAAGGCCTTCAGGAGCGCCGAGCTCTCCGCGGCCATGACGCCGCCGGTCACCTGCGGCCGCGAGTGGCAGGTGGGCTGGTCGAAGAAGCGCGGGCCGTGGATCACCGCGCCGCCCTTGGGGTCCTCGGCGCCGAACACCAGCCGGCCGATGCGCGCGTGGCTGATGGCGCCGGCGCACATGGCGCAGGGCTCCAGCGTCACCACCAGGGTCAGGCCGGTCAGCCGGTAGTTGCCGAGCGTGCGGGCGGCTTCGCGCAGCGCATTGATCTCGGCGTGCGCCGTCGGGTCGTGGGCGCCGATGGGATCGTTGGCGCCGATGGCGATGACCCGGCCGGTGGCCGGATCGAGGACCACGGCGCCCACCGGGGTCTCGCCGCGGCGGGCGGCGTCTTGCGCCGCTTCGAGGGCGATGCGCATGGTGCTCTGGTCATGGTCCACGATCCGCACCGAACCCACCCGGCCGCCGCCGGTCAAGCAAATGCGGCCCAGGACCCGAACGAAGCGGGCGCAGGCGAGCGGGTGGCCAAGGCGCTGGCCCGCGCCGGCGTCGCCTCGCGCCGCGAGGTCGAGCGCCTGATCGAGGCCGGCCGCGTGGCGCTGAACGGCAAGACCCTGACCACGCCGGCCGTGAAGGTCGATCCGGGCGACGTGCTGACCGTCGACGGCCAGGTGGTGAACGAGGCGGAGCCGGCGCGGGTGTTCCGCTACCACAAGCCGCCGGGCCTGATGACCACCCACAAGGACCCGCAGGGTCGGCCGACCGTCTTCGAGGCCCTGCCAAAGGACCTGCCGCGGCTGATCTCCATCGGCCGGCTCGACCTCAACACCGAGGGCCTGTTGCTGCTCACCAACGATGGCGGTCTGGCCCGCGCCCTGGAGCTGCCGGAGACCGGGCTCGTCCGCCGCTACCGGGCCCGGGCGCGCGGCCGCATCACCCAGGAACGGCTGGACCGGCTGAAGCACGGGATCACCGTCGAGGGCGTCCGCTACGGGCCGATCGAGGCGACGCTGGACAAGGCCAGGGAAGCCGCGCCGGGAAGCCGTCAGGGCGCGAACCTGTGGATCACGCTCACCCTCTCCGAAGGCAAGAACCGCGAAGTCCGGCGGGTGCTGGAATCGTTGGGCCTGGCGGTGAACCGGCTGATCCGCCTGGCCTATGGCCCCTTCGCCCTGGGGACGCTGGCGGTGGGCGAGATCGAGGAGGTGGGTCCTCGCGTGATCCGCGAGCAACTCGCCCAGCACATCGCGTCCGAGGCCCTGCCCAAGGGCGAGCGCGCCCAGTGGCGCAAGCCCGCCGTCCAGGCCAAGCGGCGGGGGCCGCAGAACGACGCGGAAGCCGAGCGGGCCGGCCGCCGACGGGAGGCCGAGGCGGCGCCGAAGAAGGACTACAAGCCCGGCTGGGCCAAGCCGAAAATCAAGCCGAAGCCGGCGGCGAAGGGCAAGGCGGTGCGGGTCTCCGGCGCCAAGGCCGGCGGCGCCATGGGCGGTCCGAAGGGCGGCGGGGTCAGGCCTTCTGGATCTCCGCGGGCGGACGGGCGGCCCGCAGGCCATCGCGGGCCGAAGCCGTCCGCATCACGGCCGAAAACGAGCGGCGCTCGTCGGCCAGGCCCTCGTCCAGGGGGCGATCGAGGGCGGCGCGGGTGAGCCGCTTGGCGAAGGCGATGCCTTCCGCGCCGCGCTGATCCCACTCCGCGGCGATCTCCAGGGCGCGGGCCAGCGGATCGTCGGCGAGCTCGTGCACCAGGCCGATCCTCAGGGCCTCGTCGGCCTCGACGACCAGGCCGCGCAGGATGATCTCCAGCGCCTTGGCCTCGCCCACCACGCGCGGCAGCCGCTGGGTGCCGCCGCCGCCGGGGAAGATGCCGACGCGGGTCTCCGGCAGGCCGATCTGCACGTCCTCGCGCGCCGCGATGCGAAGGTCGCAGGCCAGGCTCATCTCGAAGCCGCCCCCCATGCACAGGCCATTGATCGCCGCCACCACGGGCTTGCCCGCCTCGGCCAGGAGATCGCAGAGCGCCAGGAAGCCTTGGGTCGGCCGGGCGCCCGGCGCGGACGGCGGCGGGGCGGGCGCGTCCTTGGCCGCGTCGCTGGCGGTGGAGAGCTCGCCCACATCGTAGTGGCGCACGAAAATGCCCGGCACGCCGCCGGTGATCACGATGGAGCGCACGTCGGCGTCGGCGACCAGCGTCCGGACCTTCTCGAGCATCTCCTGCGCGCCGGCGGCGGTCATGGTGCCGATCGGCGGGTTGGCGTAGGTGACGACCGCGACCCCGCCGCGCCGGTCGAGGGTGACGAAACCCATCTTGGCCTCCCGTTTTGCCCCCGACCTTGGTACGGGGACGGGCCTGCGGCAAGCACGCGGCCACTACGGCGCCTTTGGGGGGGATCAGCGTTGCGCATCGTTTCCGGCGAGTTTCGCGGCAAGCCGATCCGGACGCCGCCCGGCGACGCCACCCGGCCGACCTCGGACCGCGCGCGCCAGGCGGTGTTCAACATCCTGGAGCATGCGCCCTGGTCCAAGGGCGTGCGCGGCGCGCGGGTCATCGACCTGTTCGCCGGCTCCGGCGCGCTGGGTCTGGAAGCCCTGTCGCGCGGGGCGGCCTTCTGCCTGTTCGTGGAGACCGACGCGGCGGCGCGCGGCGCGATCCGCGAGAACGTCGAGGCCCTGCAGCTGTTCGGCCAGACCCGCGTGCATCGCCGCGACGCGACCGACCTGGGCGTCCGGCCCGGCGCCGATGGCCCCGCCTTCGACCTGGCCTTCCTCGATCCGCCCTATGGCAAGGGCCTGGGCGAGACGGCGCTGGCCAAGCTCGCGGCCGGCGGCTGGCTGGCGCCCGGCGCGACGGTGGTCTTCGAGCGCGGGGCGGGCGAGGCGGCGTTCGAGGTCGACGGCTTCGCAGCCCTGGACGCGCGGACGTACGGCGCGGCGACGGTGCACGTCCTCAAATATGAGCCGGCTTGACCCTCACGCGGCGTGAGGGCCGAGTCACCTTGTCCATCGGCAAGGGATCGATCGGTGAGCGGCTATACGGTCAGCGAGGTGGCGAAGCTGTCGGGCGTCTCCGTCCGCACGCTGCACCACTACGACGAGGTGGGCCTGCTGAAGCCCGCCGCCGTCGGCGCCAACGGCTACCGCTACTACGGCAAGGACGAACTCCTGCGCCTGCAGCAGATCCTCTTCCATCGCGAGCTCGGCTTCGCCCTGGAGGAGATCGGCCGCGTGCTGGACGCGCCGGACTTCGACCGGGTGGCGGCGCTCAAGGCGCACCGGGAGCGGCTGGTCGCCGACGCCCGGCGCTATCGCCGGCTGGTGCGGACCATCGACGAGACCCTGGCCGCCCTCGAAGGAGAGACGACCATGGACGAGAAAGGCATCTATGCGGGGTTCGACTTCGATCCCGAGAAGCAAGCGGCGCGTGAGGCGCGGCTGGTGGAGCGGTTCGGGGACGGCGCCCGGCCGGCGATCGAGCGCAGCCTCGAGCTGTTGTCGAAGACCAGTCCGGCTGACCTGCAGGCCCGCAAGGCCGAACAGGACGCCATAGAGGCCGCGTTGGTTGCGGCCCTGGAAGGCGGCGCGCCGGCCGACAGCGCCGCGGTGCAAAGCCTGATGCGCCGCCAGCATGCTTGGGTCGGCGCCTGGTGGGGCGCCCTGCCCGACAAGCCGCGCTTCGTGGGCCTGGGTCGAGTATACGTCGAGGATCCCGAATTCCGGGCGCGCTACGACTCCGTCGCGCCGGGGCTCAGCGAATATCTGGCCGAGGCGATGCGGGTGTTCGCCGAGCGGGAGCTCTAGTCGCGCGCCTCACCTGCGCCCGAACAGGCGCTCGATGTCGGCGAGCTTGAGTTCGACGTAGGTCGGGCGGCCGTGGTTGCACTGGCCGGAGTGGGGCGTGGCCTCCATCTGGCGGAGCAAGGCGTTCATCTCGGCCGCCGTGAGCCGGCGCCCGGCGCGCACCGAGCCGTGGCAGGCCATGGTCGAGCAGACCTCCTCGAGCCGCTCCTTCAGGGCCAGGGCCTGGCCGTTCTCGGCGAGGTCGTCGGCGATGTCGCGGACCAGGCCGGCTGCGTCGGTCTCGCCCAGCAGGGCGGGGACTTCGCGGACCAGGATGGCGCCGGGCCCGAACGGCTCGATGACGAGGCCGAGCGCCGCCAGCTCCTCGGCCTTGGCCGCGACGCGCTCGGCCTCCGCCGGATCGAGCTCGACCACCTCGGGAAGCAGCAGGGCCTGGCGCGTGACGCCGCCACCCTCCATCTCGGCCTTCATCCGCTCATAGACCAGCCGCTCGTGGGCGGCGTGCTGGTCGACGATGACCATGCCGTCGCGGGTCTGGGCGACAATGTAGGTCTCGTGCACCTGGGCTCGCGCCGCGCCCAGCGGGAAGTCGAGCGGGTCGAACACCGGCGCGGCTTCGCCCGGCTCGGCGACGCCGGGCGCATCCCAGGCCATTTCCGCGCGGGCGGAGACCTGTTCGAGGCCGGGCAGGACGGCGGCCGCGGCCATCCCCGGGCTCCAGCCGCCTGAGCGCCAGGCGGAGAAACCGGCCGCTGAGGGTGGCGGCGTCCAGCCGCCGCCCGGGCGGAAGCCGCCCAGCGCGGCGCTGGCGACCGTGGTCGAGGCGCGGTGGCCGGCGGCGGCCAGCGCATGGCGCAGCGCCCCGATGATCAGGCCGCGCACCAGGCCCGGGTCGCGGAACCGCACCTCGGCCTTGGCCGGGTGGACGTTGACGTCGACCAGGCCGGCGTCGAGCTCAACGTAGAGCGCGGCCAGCGGATGGCGGTCGCGGGCCAGGAAATCGGCGTAGGAGGCGCGCAGCGCCCCCTGCAGGAGCCTGTCGCGGACGGGCCGGCCGTTGACGAACAGGTACTGGTGGGCGGCGTTGCCGCGATTGTAGGTCGGCAGGCCCGCGAAGCCGGTGAGGCGGATGCCCTCGCGCTCCTGGTCGAGCTCGAGGGCGTTCTCGGAAAACTCCCGGCCCATGATTGCCGAGAGCCGCGCGAGCCGGCCCTCCGGCCCCGGCGCCTCGGCCGGCAGGCGCAGGGTGCGGCGGCCGTCGAGGTCGAGGGTGAAGCTCACCGCCTCATGGGCCATGGCCTGGCGCTTCAGCTCCTCGGCGATGGCCAGGGATTCCGAGCGCTCGGACTTCATGAACTTCAGCCGCGCCGGCGTGGCGTAGAACAGGTCGCGGACCTCGACGCGCGCGCCGTGCGGGCCCGGGAAGGCGGCCGGGGCGACCGCGCCCATCGCGCCGGCGTCGACGAAGATCGAGTGCGCGTCCGCGCTGCCCTTGGCGCGGCTGGCGATGGACAGCCGGGCCACCGAGCCGATGGAGGGCAGGGCCTCGCCGCGGAAACCCAGGGTGGCGATGCGCAGCAGGTCGTAGTCGCCGTCCTCGCCCGGCTTCAGCTTGGAGGTGGCGTGGCGCTCGACGGCCAGGGGCAGCTCGTCCGGCGGAATGCCCGCGCCGTCGTCGGCCACCAGGATGCGCGACAGCCCGCCGCCGTCGGCCTGCACCTCGACGGTCGTGGCGCCGGCGTCGAGCGCGTTCTCCACCAGCTCCTTGACCGCGCTCGCGGGCCGTTCCACCACCTCGCCGGCGGCGATGCGGTTGATCAGTTCGGGCGGCAGGCGGCGGATGGGCATGAAAGAGCCTTGGATGATCGACCACTATAGGGCGATTCCGGAGGCCCGATGAACGCGCGACGTCGTCTTGGGGGAATGGTGCTGGCCCTGGCCCTGGCCGCGCCGGCCGTGTCGCCCCTTTGGGCCCAGGTCCCGATCACCCCGGCCCGGCCCGATCCGCGCGACCCCGACGCGGTGATCGTCGAGGAACTGGTGGTGACGGCCCGCGACAAGGGCCCGGCCTGGTGGACGGTCACCAACGGCGCGGCGACCGTCTATGTGCTGGGCGTCCCCTCGATCGCGCCGAAACATATGCAGTGGGACCGCGGCGTCTTCGAGCGACGGCTGAAGGGCGCCACGGCCGTCATCCTGCCCTATCAGGACGTGCGCGTGCGGCTAGGCACCTCGCTGGGCGCTGCGTGGAACTACCTGCGGCTGAAGTCCTCGACGCCGTTCGAGGAGGCGCTGGATCCGGCGGCCAAGGCCCGGTTCGTCGACGCCCGCAGCCGCGTCGGCCAGCCGGCCAAGCGCTACGGCACCCGCAATCCACTGGCGGCCGCCCTGCTGCTGATCACCGACTATCGGGACAAGACGGGGCTCACCAACACCGATCCGATGAAGCTGATCAAGGGCCTCACCCAGCAGGCCCATGTGCCGATCTGGCAGAAAAGCTACGACATCGCCCCCCAGCTCGGCGCCATCCTGCGGACCTCGCCGGAGGCCGGCAGCGGCTGTCTGGACGAGGTGATCGCCCAGGTGCGGGCGGGGCCGGGCGGCACGCTGGCGGCGGCCAAGGCCTGGGCGGACGGCGATGTCGCCGCGGCGCTGGGCAATGAGCGCACCTATGAGCGCTGCATCGCCCTGGTGCCCGGCGCGGCGGCCTTCGATGCGCGGGCCAAGGCCGACGAGGTGGCGGAGATCGAACAGGCGCTGAAGGCCCCGGGCCACGCCATCGCGGTGGTGCAGCTGCGACCCCTGCTCAGCCAGGGCGGCGTGCTCGATCGCCTGCGCAGCCAGGGCTTCACGGTGAAGACGCCGGGGGAGGAGTAGGCGCCTACAGCCCCGGGAGCTTGATGCGGCGGGGGCCTTCGCGGCTGATGACGATCTGCTTGCCGCCCGTCAGCTTGGCGATGCGTTCGGCTTCGGCCGCGGCGTCGACCGGGGCGGCGGTGTCGGCGGCCACGGTGGCGTCGGACCTGGCGGCCCTGGACGAGCGCCAGAACATCACCTTGTCGGCGAAGCTCTTTTCCTTGTGGGCCACGTCGCCGAATTCGTCGTCGACCACGTAGCGGATCAGGGGATCGGCCTTCTCCGCGCCCGCCTTGCCCACCAAGAGCTTCTCGCCCTGCGAACGCTGCTCGGCTTCACGCTGGCCCAGCAGGGCCAGGCGCGCGGCGCTTTCCGGCTGCAGTTCCTGCGGGCGCGGCTTGCCCGGCGCCGGCGGGCGCAGGGCATAGTCCGGCGGCACGACCAGGGGGGCCTTGGTCACCACGCGGAATTCGTCCGGGGTCACCTTGGTCATCCCAAGCGCTTGCTGGGCCGACTGGCACCCGGCCAGGCCAAACGCCGCGCAGATAGCGGACGCGGCAATCACTTTGCTGACGCTCATGAAGCTAACGGACTCCTAGGGCCGCCCCCGGCCACGCAAGGTGGATAGCGCAATCGGACGATGACGCCAACGTCCCCGAGCCGTGTCCGATTGCGACCAATCGGACACGGCTCAGAACCTTGTTTGGGAAAGATGAGCGTTTTCCAAAGCGGAAAACGCTCAGGAGGCAGCGGGTTCTCGCCGCAGGCTGTCGAGCAGCAGGGCTATGACCCCCACGGTGATGGCGCTGTCGGCCACGTTGAACACCCAGGGGAAGAAGCCGATGCGCTGCACGTCGATGAAGTCGACGACCCAGCCGAAGCGGGCCCGGTCGATGGCGTTGCCCACGGCGCCGCCGACGATCAGGCCGTAGCCCAGGGCCTGCAGCGGCCGGTGCGCGCGCCTCGCCCACCACACGATCATCGCCGCCACCATGAGCGAAAACACCACCAGGCCCCAGCGGGCCAGGTCCTGGTCGGCGCGCAGGAAGCCGAAACTGACGCCCTTGTTGGGCACCAGGGTGAACTGCAGCACCCCCGCGACGGGGCGGCTCTCGTAGAGGCGCAGGCCGAGGCCGAGGATCCACGCCTTCACGGCCTGGTCGAACACGATGACCAGGCCCGCCAGTCCGTAGGCGCTCCAGCCGGAACGGGTGATCTGGTTCATGCGGGCACGCCCTCGGGGTTGGCTGCGTCGAAGACGGCGACCGCGTCCTCGCAGCGCAGGCAAAGCATCTTCGGCGGGGTCACTTCCGGCAGCACGCGCCAGCAGCGGGCGCATTTGCAGCCCTCGGCGCGGGTCGGCTCCACGGCGACGCCGGCGATCTCGGGCAGGCGGAAGGCGCCGGCCGGGCCTTCACCGGAGACCAGCTCGGAGGCGCTGGTGCGGAACACTTCGGCCGGATCCAAGCCCTCGAAGGCCGCGACCAGCGCCGCATCGGCGACGTGCACGCGCGGCGCCGCCTCCAGCGAGGCCCCGAGGCGCTTCTCGCGCCGCTCGACCTCCAGGGCGCCGGTCACCACGGAGGTGACCTGCTGGACCTTGCCCCACCGCTCAGCCTCCTCGTCGTTGCGCCAGTCAGCCGGGGTCTTTGGAAACTCCCGCAGGCAGTTGGAGCCGGCCTCGGGGAAGCGCGTGGTCCAGGCCTCTTCCATGGTGAAGGGGAGCAGCGGGCTGAGCCAGACGGTCAGCCGCTCGAACACCGCGTCCATGACGGTGCGCACGGCGCGGCGCTTGAGGCTATCGGGGCGATCACAGTAGAGGCTGTCGCGCCGCACATCGAAGAACAGCGACGACAGCTCGTCCTGGCAGAAGGCCAGCAGCGAGCGGGTCACGTCCTGGAAGTGGTAGTCGCGGTAGGCTGAGCGCACCTCCCCGTCGAGCTCCCAGAGCCGGTGCAGGATGTAGCGCTCCAGCGGCGGCATTTGAGCCGGCGCCACGCGCTCGGCCTCGGTGAAGCCGCCCAAGGCGCCCAGCATGTAGCGGATCGTGTTGCGCAGCTTGCGGTAGGCGTCAGAGGTCGTCTGGAGGACGGTCTTCCCGATCTTCTGGTCCTCGGTGTAGTCGACCATGGCCGCCCAGAGCCGCAGGATCTCGGCGCCCGACTCTTTGATCACCGCCATCGGCTCGACGGCGTTGCCGAGCGACTTGGACATCTTCTCGCCGGTCTCGGTGACCGTGAAGCCGTGGGTCAGTACGGCGTCATAGGGCGCGCGGCCGCGGGTGCCGCTGCTCTCCAGGAGCGACGACTGGAACCAGCCGCGGTGCTGGTCGGAGCCTTCCAGATAGAGGTCGGCGGGCCAGCGGGTGTTGGCGCGGCCCTCCAGGACGAAGGCATGGGTCGATCCGGAATCGAACCAGACATCGAGGATGTCCTGGACCTTCTCGTAGCGGTCGGGGTCGTGGTTCCCCAGGAAATCCGCATCCGGGCGGGTGAACCAGGCGTCGGCGCCCTCGGCGCGGATGGCGTCCACGATCCGCTTGTTGACGGCCGGATCGTTCAGCGGATGGCCGGTGTCCCTGTCGACGAACATGGCGAGCGGCGAGCCCCAGGCGCGCTGGCGGCTGATCAGCCAGTCGGGCCGGCTCTCGACCATGGCGCGGATGCGGTTGCGCCCCGATTCCGGGTGGAAGGCGGTGGCGTCGATGGCCTCCAGCGCGGTCTCGCGCAGGCTGCGACCCCCGCTGGCAAAATTTGGGTGCGCTGGATCCTCCAGCGGCTCGTCGATGCGGATGAACCACTGGGGCGTGTTGCGGAAGATCACCGGCGCCTTGGAGCGCCAGCTGTGTGGATAGGAATGCTCCAGCCGGCCGCGGGCCAAGAGGTTCCCGGCCTCGATCAGCTTGTCCATGACCGCGGTGTTGGCCGGCCCGAACTTGCCGGCTTTCTTGCCCTCGGTCTCCAGCACCTTGAGGCCGCCGAACAGGGCGACATGGGGATAGTAGGCGCCGTCCGGATCGACGGTCTCGGGGATCTCGCGATGGCCGTGGGCCAGCCAGACCAGGTAGTCGTCGGCGCCGTGGCCCGGCGCGGTGTGCACGAAGCCCGTGCCCGCGTCGTCGGTGACGTGGTCGCCGGCCAGCAGCGGCACGGAGAAGCCGTAATGGCTGTCGAGCGCGGCCAGCGGATGGGCGCAGACCATGCCCTGGCAGTCGACGGCCTCGACCTTGCGGTATTTGGCGACCTTGGCCGCGGCCATGACCTCGGCGGCCAGTTTTTCCGCCAGGATCAGCCGGTCGCCCGCCTTGGCCCAGGGCGCGAAGGGCAGGTCCGCCTCGATCGCCTGGACCTCATAGACCGCGTAGGCGATGTCCGGATTGTAGGCGATCGCCCGGTTGGCCGGAATGGTCCAGGGCGTGGTGGTCCAGATGACCACGCTCGCCTGGCCGGCGGCGTTGGAGCCCTCGACCACCGGGAACTTCACCCAGACGGTGGGCGAGACATGGTCGTGGTACTCGACCTCGGCGTCGGCCAGCGCCGTGCGCTCGACCGGGCTCCACATGACCGGTTTGGAGCCGCGATAGAGCTGGCCGGTGGTCAGGAACCTGTGGAACTCGGCGACGATGGCCGCCTCGCTCGAATAGTCCATCGTCGAATAGCGGTGCTCCCAGTCGCCGATGACGCCGAGCCGCTTGAAGCCCTCCATCTGCACGCCGATCCAGTGCTCGGCGTATTCGCGGCAGCGGGCGCGGAACTCGGCCTTGGTCACCTCGTCCTTGCGGCGACCCTTGGCGCGCAGCTCCTCCTCGACCTTCCACTCGATGGGCAGGCCGTGGCAGTCCCAGCCGGGCAGGTAGTCGACGTCGTAACCCAGCGCGAAACGCGAGCGGACCACGAAATCCTTCAGGGTCTTCTGGAGACTGTGGCCGATGTGGATGGCGCCATTGGCGTAGGGCGGGCCGTCGTGCAGCACGAACAGCGGGCGGCCGTCCTTCTGCCGCTGGGCGCGGATGGCGTTGTAGAGGTCGAGCTCGCGCCAGCGCTCGAGGATCACGGGCTCCTTCTGCGGCAGGCCTGCGCGCATGGGGAAGGGCGTGTCGGGCAGGAAGATGGTGGCGCGGTAGTCGCGAGACGGTTTTTCGGCGTCGTCGGCCATAACTCAATCCAAAAGGGTTCGGAGCGGTCCCGGCTGCGGGCCGGGATGACAGTTTCTATGGAACCCGGCGCGCGCTGGAGGTCGTCCGGCGGCGTCACGCCGGGCGGTTAATTCGCGTCGCTGTCCGAACCAAGGTCATGGGGCAGGCTCTAACAGAGCCCCGCGCGGAACTAAAGCGCCCGGGCGATGCGGATGCGCGTCCCGGCCGGCCAGGCGGCGGGCTCAGGCTTCGGCGCCGGGGCGGTGTCTTCGCGCGGCTGGGGCGCGAGGGCGGCGTGGACGAGGTAGGCCTGCCCCACGCCGCGCTGGGCGAACCGGGCGATCAGCTCGTCGAGCTCGGCGGCGAAGGCGGCGCGGTCTTCGGGCGTGAGCCGCAGCACCCGCCAGGTCTCCATCGCCTCGGGCGGCGTATCCCCCCGCGCGCCTTCCATACGCGGGACGCCATGGGCGTCGGCATAGAACACCAGGCCCTTTCCGGGCTGGGCGGCGGCGCTGCGCAGGCTGGCGCGCAGCTCGCGGGCCAGGCGCTCGGTCAGCAGCTCGGGCGCGGCGGCGTGGGGGACGAAGAAGGCCTCGGCGGTGGTGCGATAGAGCTTGATCGGCCGCCCGGCGCGGGCGCGGGCTTCGGCCACTTCCAGGAGGCCCAGGCGGCAGAACCGCAGGACGTGGTGGTGCAGGCGCTTGAGGTCGAAGCCGCCGTCACGGGCCGCATCCGCGAGGGCGCGCGGGCGGTGGAAGGCGAACACCATGGTTCGGGATTGCGGATCGAGGAGCGTGGCAGCCGCTTTGGGATCGGTCACGCATTGCGGACTACTCAGGACGTCTTGGAACATCCGGAGTTGATGGCGGGAGCGTGGGCTGGACGCAAGCAACCTCACCTTGTCGGCGAGCGTTCCGCGCGGCTGAGTAGGGCTCAGGCGCCGAGGATCCGCCGCGCTTCGGTGGCGTCCTTGAGCACCTGGACGGTCATCTCGTCGAGGCCGGCGAACTTCGCCTCGGGGCGCAGGAAGGCGATGAGGTCGGTCTCGATGATCTGGTCGTAGATGTCCTCGTCGAAGTCGAACAGCCAGACCTCCAGGCGCGGATCGATGGTCCCGTCGATGGTCGGGTTGACGCCGATGTTGGCCACGCCCGGCAGCTTGCGGCCGTCCGGCAAGCGGGTGCGGGTGGCGTAGACGCCGTACTTGGGCACCACATAGTCGGCCAGCGCGACATTGGCGGTGGGGTAGCCCAGCTTGCGGCCGAGCTGGCGGCCGCGAACCACCACCCCCTCTATGGCGAAGGGCCGGCCGAGGATACGGGCGGCCTCCTCCGGGTGGCCGTCGCGCAGCGCCTCGCGGATCGAGGTGGACGAGAACTTCTCACCGTCGCGGTCGACGACTTCCTGGGCGACCGAGACCCCGAAGCCGAGTTCCTCGCCGTACTGGCGCATGGTGTCGGGCGTGCCCGTCCGGTCCTTGCCGAAGGAATTGTCGAAGCCGAGCGCCACGTGGCGCGCGCCCAGACCCTCGTGCAGCACGCGCGTGGCGAACTCGCGGTCGGTGATGTCGGCGAGCTCGGCGTAGGGCAGGACGTAGAGGATGTCGACGCCGAGCGCCTCCAGCGCGCGGGCCTGCTGGTCGGGCTTCATCAGCCGGAAGGCCGGCTGGTCCGGGCGGTGGAAGACGCGCGGGTGCGGATCGAGGGTGATCACCCCCAGCGGCGCGCCGAGCTCGCGGGCGGCCTCGGCGGCGAGCCCGATGACCTTCTGGTGGCCGCGGTGGACGCCGTCGAAATTGCCCATGGCGACGGCCGCGCCGCGGTCGCGCTCGGCGAGCTGCGTCCAGCCGTGGATCACGCGGACCCGGCTCACGCTGGCCGATTTCTCTTCGGGGTCATGACCACGGCCTCGCCGTCCATTACGGTCTTCCCGGCCACCAGGCAGACGGTCTCCAGCGTGACGTGGCCGCGCTTCTCGTCCAGCGCCTTGACGGTGACGCGGGCGGTCACCTCATCGCCGATCCGCACCGGGCGGCGGAAGCGCAGCGATTGCGACAGATAGATCGCGCCGGGCCCCGGGAGCCTGGTCCCCAGCACCGCCGAGATGTAGGCCGCCGACAGCATGCCGTGGGCGATGCGGCCGCCGAAGGTCGTGCCCTTGGCATAGGCCTCGTCGAGGTGCACCGGATTGGTGTCGCCGGAGACGGCGGCGAAGGCCTCCAGGTCGTGCTCGCCCACGACGTGGGTCGCCTCGGCGCTCTGGCCAACGGCGAGCTCGTCGAAATAGAAGCCCTGCTGCATCGCCATCCCTTACCAGACCCGCGCTACCAGACCAGTTCCGGCATGGCCCAGGTCGCGGTGACGCCTTCGGTCTCGAAGACGTGGTCCATCATGGCGACGTCCAGATGACCCTTGGCGAGGATCTCCTGGCCGTGGATGCCGGCGGCAATGAACAGGGCGTCGAGGCCTTGCGCATTGGCGCCGCGCAGGTCGGTGCGCGGCCCGTCGCCGATGCAGAGCACGCGGGTGCGCTGGACCGGGCCGTCCTTGAGCTTGGCGGCCTGCGCCAGCGCCAGGTCGTAGATCAGGGCGTGCGGCTTGCCGGCCATCAGCACCTGGCCGTCCAGCGCCTCGTACAGCTGGGCCAGCGCCCCGCCGCAGTAGATCAGCCTGTCGCCGCGTTGCACGACGATGTCCGGGTTGGCGCAGATCATCGGCAGGCCGCGGGCCACGGCGCCCCTGAACCGATCCCGGTAGTCGTCGGGCGTCTCGGCCTCGTCGTCGAACGGGCCGGTGCAGGCGATGAAGCTCGCTTGATCGAGGTCGCTGAAATCCAGCTCCAACCCCTCGTAGAGCGGGTCGTCGCGCTCAGGCCCCAGCTTCCAGGCAGGCCCTGGCGCGCGGGCGGCCAGCAGCTGCCGCGTGGCGTCGCCGGAGGTGACTACAAGAGACCAGGCCTCGCGGGCCACGCCCAGCCGGTCGAGCTGCTCGATCACGCCTGCGTTTGGCCGCGGCGCATTGGAGATCAGGATCACCTCGCCGCCGCCGGCCCGGAAGCGGGCCAGCGCCTCGCAGGCCACGGGGAAGGCCTCGCGCCCGTTGTGGATCACGCCCCAGACGTCGCACAGCAGCACATCGTAGCGCTCGGTCAGGGCGGCGAGCCCGGCGGCGAGTTTCGGGGAGGTCATGGGGGCTCTCTAGCCGGCGCCCTCCTCAACTGTCATCCCGGATTCGCGGAACGCGAAGATGACAGCCCTTGTTGGCAGTCAGCTACCGCCCCACCGCGGCCCGGCGCTGGAAGTGGGGGCGCAGGTAGGCCGACGGCGGATCGGCTTCGGCCAGGACCGCGTCCTTGATGGCGCGGGGCTCTCCGAACAGGTGGCCTTGGCCGTAGGCGATATCGAGGTCGAGGGTGTCGACGATCTGGCGCTCCGTCTCGACCTTCTCGGCGATCACCTCGACGCCGTAGCGGCGGGTCAGGGCGGAGAAGTCTTCCGCCGCCAGGTCGGGCAGGGAGCGCAGGATCAGCCGGCCGTCCACCTCGGTCATCTCATCGAGCAGCAGCTGGGCGGCGACCTTCACGAACTTCACGTCGGAGCGCGACAGGTCTTGCAGGTCGAGGTCGAGGTCGGTGACCTTGTCGAGGGAGAAGCGGAAGCCGAGGTCGGCGAGCTTGCCCATGTTTCGCGCCTCCACCGAGCCGCGCGCCTCGAAGGCGGCCTGGCCGAGTTCGAAGATCAGGGCGCCAGCCAGGTCCTTGTTGGCGGTGAGCAGATCGAGGAAGTTCGGGAAGAAGCTCTCGTCGCCCAGGCTCGCCATGGAGATGTTGCAGAAGATGCCGATCTTGCGGTCCTGCTTGGCGAGCCGGCGCACGATCTGCACGCAGCGGAACAGCAGGAGGTTGTCGACCGCGGTCATCAGGCCGGCCGGCTCGGCCACCGACAGATATTCCGCCGGCATCATCACCCGGCCGGTCTCGTCGCGCAGCCGTGAGAAGCTCTCGTAGAACACGGTCTTGCGCTGCGGCAGGCCGACGATCGGCTGCAGGTAGAGGTCGACGCGGTTCTCGGTGAGCGCGTCGCGGATGGTTTCCAGCAAGGCGCCGGTGGCGCGGCGATCGGCGCCCGGCCGCTCGGTGAACGCAGCCACGCCGCCGTGGTCGTCGATCTGGTGGCGCATGCGCTGGACCAGATCTTCCAGGATGTGGACCTCGTCGGCCAGTTCCTCGGAGCGGCGCAGCGCGGTTTCGGCGACCGTCTCGGCGACCTCGGTCATGCGCGCATCCAGCCGTTCCACCTGGTCGATGAGGATCCTGTGCGCGTCGCGGACCGCTTCGATCTCACCCTTGATCTGGCCGGTCTCCAGCGCCCGCTCGATCAGGCCGTGGAAGGCGAAGCACAGGCCCAGGCCCCCCACCAGGGCCGCCACGCCCGCGCCCCAGCCGCCGCCGTACCGCCACAGCGTCAGCGCGACGATCAGCGACAGGCACAGGTAGGTCGCACACAGCAGGGCGAGGGTGAGGCGTCGCATGGTCCCCATGCCATCCGAATCACCTGCGAGTATCCGCCGCGCCATCCTCAGGTGTCGAATGGATTAAGCCGGGCGGGACGCGGCGCCGCAGGCCTCGAAACGCTGGTCTTCGGCCCGCATATATGTGATCAGCGATAAGGTATCGGGCGAGACCCCCAGAGGAACCGGCAAGGGACCCAGATGGCCGACCAGCATTTCGACGTGGTGATCGTGGGCGCGGGGCTCTCCGGGATCGGGGCCGCCTACCACCTCCAGACCGAGGCGCCGGACCGGTCCTATGTGATCCTCGAAGGCCGCGCGGCGATCGGCGGCACCTGGGACCTGTTCCGCTATCCGGGCGTCCGCTCCGACAGCGACATGTACACCCTGGGCTACAACTTCAAACCGTGGCGCGAGGCCAAGGCCATCGCCGACGGGCCCTCGATCCTGCGCTACGTCCGCGACACCGCGCGCGAGAACGGCATCGAGCCGCACATCCGCTACGGGCATCGGGTGACGGGCGCGGCCTGGTCGAGCGCCGACGCCGCCTGGACGGTCGAAACCGCGGGCCCCGACGGCCAGCCGGTCCGCTTCACCTGCGGCTTCCTGTTCCTGTGCGGCGGCTACTACGACTACGAGGCTGGCTACACGCCGGAGTTCCCCGGCCGCGATCGTTTCAAGGGTCGCATCGTCCATCCGCAGCACTGGCCGGCCGACCTGGACTATGCCGGCAAGCAGGTGGTGGTGATCGGCTCGGGCGCGACCGCGGTGACGCTCGTGCCGGAGATGGCGCGCACGGCGGGCCACGTGACCATGCTGCAGCGTTCGCCGACCTACGTGGTTTCGCGCCCGGCCGAGGACAAGGCGGCCAACTGGCTGCGCGAGCATCTGCCGGCCCAGCTGGCCTACCAGCTGGTGCGATGGCGCAACGTCCTGATGGGCATGTACTTCTACCGGCTGACGCGGAAGAAACCGGCGCAGGTCAAGGCCGCGATCCTGAAGATGGTCAGCGACCAGCTCGGCCCGGACTACGACGTCGCGACCCATTTCACGCCCACCTACAATCCCTGGGACCAGCGACTCTGCCTGGTGCCGGACGCCGATCTCTTCGAGGCGATCAAGGCCGGCGCCGCCTCGGTCGCCACCGACCACATCGAGGCCTTCACGGAAGACGGCATCCGGCTGACATCGGGCAAGACCCTGCCGGCCGACGTCATCGTCACGGCGACGGGCTTGAACCTGAAGGTGCTGAACGGCGTCGACCTGACCGTCGATGGCCGGCCCGTCGATCCGTCGAAGACGCTCTCCTACAAGGGGATGATGTACGAGGGGGTCCCGAATCTCGCGTCCTCGTTCGGCTACACCAACGCTTCCTGGACGCTGAAGTGCGACCTGACGTGCGAGTACGTGACGCGCCTCTTGAACCACATGAAGGCCACCGGGACCCGCCAGGTCACCCCGGTGAACACCGATCCGGATATCGAGCGACTGCCCTGGCTCGACTTCTCGTCGGGCTATGTGCAGCGCGCCATGGCCAAGTTCCCCAAGCAGGGATCGAAGGCGCCCTGGAAGCTGCACCAGAACTACGCGCTCGACCTGATGAACCTGCGTTACGCCAAGCTCGAGGATGGGGTGCTGGAATTCTCCAACCCGGTTCCGCGGCGCAATTCCGAGACCGTGAAGGAAGCGGCGTAAAATCCCTCCCCCGCTGGGGGAGGGGAGCATCTAGATCACCGCGTGGGAACCGGCGTCTCGCCGCGATAGTCGTAGAAGCCGCGGCCGGTCTTGCGGCCGAGCCAGCCGGCCTCGACGTATTTCACCAGCAGCGGGCAGGGCCGGTACTTGCTGTCCGACAGGCCCTCGTAGAGCACGTTCATGATCGACAGCACCGTGTCCAAGCCGATGAAGTCGCCGAGTTCCAGTGGGCCCATCGGGTGGTTGGCGCCCAGGTGCATGGCCGTGTCGATGGCCTCCACCGTGCCGACGCCTTCGTAGAGGGTGTAGATCGCCTCATTGATCATCGGCACCAGGATGCGGTTGACGATGAAGGCCGGGAAGTCTTCGGAATTGGCGGTGGTCTTGCCCAGCGACTGGGCGAAGGCGACAGCGGCCTCGTAGGTGGGCGCGTCGGTGGCGATGCCGCGGATGATCTCCACCAGCTTCATCAGCGGCGCCGGGTTCATGAAGTGCAGGCCGATGAACCGCTCGGGGCGGTCGGTGGCCGAGGCCAGGCGGGTGATCGAGATCGACGACGTATTGGAGGCCAGCAATGTCTTGTCCGACAGGTGCGGCTGCAGCGCCTTGAAGATGGTCTTCTTCAGCTCCTCGTCCTCGGTGGCGGCCTCGATGGCGAGATCGGTCTTGCCCACCGCCTGCAGTTCCGCCGCCGGCTTGATGCGGCCCAGCGCCTGGTCCATCGCGGCCTGGTCGATGAGGCCGCGCACCACTTGGCGCGAGAGGTTGCGCTTGATGATCTCGAGACCGGCGTCGAGCCGCTCGGCGCTGACGTCGTGCAGCAGGACGTCATAGCCGCCCAGCGCGCAGACATGGGCGATGCCCGTGCCCATCTGGCCCGCGCCGATGACGCCGACCTGCTTGATTTGAACCATCCGGCGAAGCCTCGAGCCGCTCGAAGAAATGTCCGGGGCCGCGATCGCGTCGCCCCGCAAGGGCGAGCTTTCTAACACGCGTTTGCCGCCCTGCGGCAATCCTTTTGCTGCGCCGCAGCGTGAAGGCTGTCAGGCCGTGGCGGCCTCGCGCGGCTCCGAGGCGCGCACCTCGGCCGTGAGCCAGTCGCGCAGCGCCCGGATGCGGGGCAGTTTGCGGCTGTCGGCGCGCCAGACGACGAAGAAGCCGAACTCCGAGGCGAGCTCGGTCTCCAACACCCGGACCAGCCGGCCGCTGGCCAGGTCCGGGGCGATCAAGCCGCTGCGGGCCAGGGCCACGCCCATCCCCTCCGCCGCGGCCTCCAGCGCCACGAGGGAATCGTCGACCACCGGTCCGCGCTGCGGCGGCGCCTCGAGGCCGAAGGCGTCGAACCACAGGCTCCAGGGGCGATGGCGGCTATGCACCAGCGGCGCGGTCTGCAGATCCTGCGGCCGGCGGATGGGGTGGCTGTTGGCCAGCTTCGGACTGCACACCGGAAACAGGGTCTCGGTGAACAGCCGCGTTGTCTCGAGTCCGGCCCAGTGGCCGCCGCCGTAGCGGATCGCCACGTCGACGCCGTCGGTGGTCAGGTCGGCGCGCCGCTCCTCGGAGCGCAGCTCCAGGTTCGCCCCGGCGGGATCGGCGAGCAGGCGGGCGAGCCGGGCCGGCAGCCAGCGGGTGGCGAACTGCGGGTCCATGCTGATCACCAGCGGATCGCACTCCGCCGAGCAGGAGAAGTCGGCGACCGCCTCGCGCAGGATGGCCACGCCGCGAGCGACTTCCTGGGCCAGCCTCAGGGCCTCGGGCGTCGGCTCCATGGCGTTGCCGCGCCGCTCGAACAGCCGCGCGCCCAGTTCGGCCTCCAGCTTGCGGATCTGCTGGCTCACCGCCCCATGGGTCACCGTCAGCTCCTGGGCGGCGCGGCTGTAGCTGCGATGCCGGGCGGCGGCCTCAAGGGCGCGAAGCGCGAAGAAGGGCGGCAGGCGGACCATACGGCTTAGCTGGTGGTTGTTAGCCGCAGTAACAACCCCGCGCAAAATCTATCGTTCGTGAAGCCGGCCGGCCAAGCCTATATCCAATCCAACGACGCGCCGGAACTTATCAGTCAATACAAAGGACTATCGCCATGAAGAAGCAACTTCTTGGAATGATGGCGGCTGGCCTCCTGCTCACTGCGGGCGCTGCCCAAGCCGCTGTCGATCCCCAGGTCCAGGCCTTCGTCGACCACGTCCAGGCGCAGGTGCAGGCCAAGGTGAACGACTGCGGCGTCGATCTCGCCCGCAGCCCGGTCAAGATCACCGGCTACATCGAGCCCGATGGCCGCCTCAAGAGCATCCATGTCGAGAGCGCCGATGGCGGTCGTGCGTCCGAGGCGAGCATCGTCGCGGCGGTCCGCAAGGTCCGGGTCGACGACGTTCCGGCGGGGCTGATCGACGCCAAGCTGACCATCTACCTGGGTCACGGCGGCTAGCCGCTGAGCCACTCGAGGCCGGCGCCGCCCCAATGGCGCGGGTTTCGGGCAAAGGGGCGGCTCCTTGCGGTGGAGTCGCCCCTTTCTTTTTGGCCGGAGGGCCTGGTCGGCTGGGCTACTTGCCGGCCGCCGACAGCGCGGTCATCAGCTCGGGCACGGCGGTCTTGTAGTCGGCCACCAGGCCGTAGTCGGCGACCTGGAAGATCGGCGCGTCGGCGTCCTTGTTGATCGCCACGATCACTTTGGAATCCTTCATGCCGGCCAGGTGCTGGATGGCGCCCGAGATGCCGATGGCGATGTAGAGCTCCGGCGCCACCACCTTGCCGGTCTGGCCGACCTGGTAGTCGTTGGGCGCATAGCCGGCGTCCACCGCGGCGCGGGAGGCGCCTACGGCGGCGCCCAGCTTGTCGGCCAGCGGCTCGATGACCTTCTGGAACTCCTCGGCCGAGCCCATGGCGCGGCCGCCGGAGACCACGATCTTGGCCGCGGTCAGCTCGGGCCGCTCGCTCTTCACCAGTTGCTGGTTCACGAAGTGGGTCTTGGCCGGGGCGGCCGGGGCGGGGACGGTCTCCACCTTGGCCGAGCCGCCGTCGCCCGCCGCCTTGAAGGCGGTCGGCCGCACGGTGATCACCTGCTTGGCGTCCGAGGACTGCACGGTCTCCAGCGCGTTGCCGGCGTAGATCGGCCGCACGAAGGTCTTGGCGTCCACCACCTCGATGACGTCGGAGATCTGCGCCACATCGAGCTTGGCGGCGATGCGGGGCGAGAGGTTGCGGCCCTGCGAGGTCGAGGGCGTCAGGATGGCGTCGTAGTTCGCGGCCAGCGGCACGACCAGGGCCTCGAAGGCCTCGGCCAGGCCCTGGCCCAGCTCGGCGCTCTCGGCGAGCAACACCTTGCGGACGCCGGCGATCTTGGCGGCGGCGTCGGCGACGGCCTTGGCCCCTTGGCCGGCGACCAGCACGTCCACGTCGCCCGACAGCTTCTGGGCCGCGGTCACCGTCTTGGCCGTGTCTTCCTTGAGCGTCGCGTTGTCGTGATCGGCGATGACGAGAACGGCCATCTAGAGAACCCCCGCTTCGTTCTTCAGCTTGGCGACCAGATCGGCCGCCGTCTCAACCTTGACGCCGCCGGACCGCTTCGGCGGCTCGGTGACCTTGACCACCTTGAGGCGCGGCGCGGTATCGACGCCCAGGGAGGCCAGCTCCTTGATGTCGAGGGGCTTCTTCTTGGCCTTCATGATGTTGGGCAGGCTCGCGTAGCGCGGCTCGTTGAGGCGCAGGTCGGCGGTGACGATCGCCGGCAGGCTCACTTCCAGGGTCTGCAGGCCGCCGTCCACCTCGCGGGTCACCTTGGCCTTGCCGGCCGACAGCTCGACGGCGCTGGCGAAGGTCGCCTGCGGCCAGCCGAGGATGGCGGCCAGCATCTGGCCGGTGGCGGCGTTGTCGCCGTCGATGGCCTGCTTGCCCATGATCACCACGTCGGGGCTTTCCTCGCCGATCACCGCCTGCAGGACCTTGGCGACGGCCAGCGGCTCCAGATCCTCGGTGGTCTGCACCAGGATGGCGCGGTCCGCGCCCATGGCCAGCGCCGTGCGAAGGGTCTCCTGCGCCTGGGCCGGGCCGATGGAGACGGCGACGACCTCGGTCGCGGCGCCCTTCTCCTTCTGGCGCACGGCCTCCTCGACGGCGATCTCGTCGAAGGGGTTCATGGACATCTTCACATTGGCGAGGTCGACGCCCGTCTGGTCGGACTTCACCCGCGCCTTGACGTTGTAATCGATCACCCGCTTGACCGGGACCAACACCTTCATGGGGGCGCCTCAAATCGAATTGGCAATAATGGGGTCGCAGCGGGCAATAACGCTTCTCGCGCGCATTGCAAGCCGCCCCTGTTCGCAGGCGCCGCAATTCAGCCCGAACGGTGGACTAGCGAGCCCGCCGCCCGATCCGCTAGAAGACCTCCCATGAACCCGGTCATCGACCGCCTCAAACTGATCTTCGTCGGCGTCTTCCTGGTGGCCAATATCGTCATGCTCGTCTGGGAGTTCGGCTGGGTCATGCCGCGCGAGAATTGCGAGAAGGCCCACAAGTGGTGGGACGGCGGCCAGAGGGTCTGCGCCCAGCCGATCCTGATCTCCGACATCACCGGCCGGGTGATCGACAACCCCAAGGCCCGCGCCGAGGCCCTGAAGGCGATCGGCCGGGCGCCGGCGGCGAAGGCCGCGCCAGCGCCGGCCAAGCCCGCGGCGAAGTAGGGGCGCAGGCCCAGCGGCAACCGGCCTAGACCCTCGCTCCTCTCCCGGCCGCTCCCATGGCGCCGGGCGCCTAAGAGAGGGGCGGGTTCAGCGCGTCTTCCCCGATTGCCAGAACACCTCCGCGGCGCCGCCGTCGTTGGCGTGGCGGGCGGCGACGAACAGCAGGTCGGAGAGGCGGTTGAGGTAGCGCAGCGCCGGTCCGCTGACCGGCTCGCCGGCCTCGATCAGGCGCACGGCGGCCCGCTCGGCGCGGCGGCAGACGGTGCGCGCCAGGTGCAGGGCCGCGGCGGCCGGCGTACCGCCCGGCAGGACGAAGGACGTCAGCGCCGGCAGCTCGCCATTGAGGGCGTCGATCTCGCCCTCCAGCCGCGTCACCTGGGCGTCGCTGACCCGCAGCACCGTCCCCTCGACCTCCTCGGGCCTGGGCGGGGTCGCGAGGTCGGCGCCGAGGTCGAACAGCTCGTTCTGCAGACGCGCCAGCATCGCGTCGAAGGCGCCGGCGCCTGCGGTGTGCAGCCGCGCCAGCCCCAGGCAGGCGTTGGTCTCGTCGACCGCGCCGTAGGCCTCCACCCGCAGGTCGGCCTTGGAGACCTGCTGGCCTGTGGCGAGGCGGGTCTGCCCGGTGTCGCCGGCGCGGGTGTAGATGCGATTGAGCGTGACCACGAGGCGCCGTCAGCTCCGCGAGCGCCACCAGAAGGCGGCGACCAGCACGACGATGGCGATGAACTGCATCAGCACCCGCAGCCGCATCAGCTTGTTGGAATAGGACCGGCCGAACTCGCCGCCCCGGAACAGGGCGTAGATGCCGAAGCCGAGGACCAGCGTCACGGCGGCCAGGGCGGCGGGGATCAGGAAGCTGAAGACGTCCATCGTTTCGACCTTAAGACCCATTCTGAGCCGCCGCTATCGGCGAAAGCGGGCGTCATCGCTTGACGAAGGCGTCGGCGATCATGTTCAACAACCGTCATTCGTTGAGTCGCGTCGAATTTCGGCCGCACTCGCATTCCATATCGCCTCAGAGACCGCTTTTCGGTGCGATCACCCGGCCCAAAGCCTTGATTCGTCGCCATTTGCAGGCTGCCCCGGAATCGCGTAACGGGGTATCTGAACGTGTTCACCCAACCCTGCTCGGTCGCGCCGCAGTGGGATCAGAGGACGGTCCTCCCCGTCAGACACATGAAGCACATCTCCCCCAATCAAGTCGCCGGCGAGACCGCCGTCAAGATGCCCACCCGCCGGGCGCTGGCCAAGCAGCATACCCGCGCCAAGGTGCTGGCGGCCGCTCGTCGGCTGTTCAGTGAAAGCGGTTACGAAGGCGCCACGATCCGCGACATCGCCGCGGAAGCCGGCATGTCCACCGGCGCGGTGTTCGCCAACTTCACCGACAAGTCGGACCTGTTCCGCGAGATCATGGGCGCCGACATGGCGAGCCTCGCCGAGGCCATGCACGAGGCGGCCGGCCGCGGCCGAGGCGTCGAAGACGTCCTGCTCAAGATGTTCACCGCCGGCTATGCCTTTTACAAGGGCCAGCTGCCGCTCGCCCGCGCCGCCTTCAGCGTCTCCTGGGCGCCGCAGGACGGGCCGGTGCTGCGCAACGCCCCGCAGGTCGGCAGCCTGCTGGACCTGATCACCGAGCAGCTGACGCTGGGGGTCCAGCGCGGCGAACTCAGCCAGGAAGCCGAGATCAAGCTGCGCTCGCAGATGCTGTTCGACGCCTATCTGTCGAACTATCCGCAGGCGATCTTCGAAGGCTGGAGCCTGGACGCCCTGCAGGCGCGCTCGCGCGACCAGATCCGCATCCTGCTGGCAGGCGCGCGCCGCGGCTAAGGGCCCCTCCCACGCATGAGCACCGAGCTCAACGGCCCCCGGCGCGTCGTCGCCCGCAACCCTCGCCGACCGGCTCGGCCGGCGCAGGTGGCGACGTCGTCGCCGCGCCAGACGCAGAAGGCGGCGACCCGCAACCGCGTCATCGAGGCGGCCCGCGAGCTGTTCGACACCCAGGGCTACCAGGGGACCACCATCCGCGAGATCGCCAGCCATGCCGGCGTCTCGGTGGGCAGCGTGTTCACGACCTTCGCCTCCAAGGGCGAGATCCTCAGCCAGGTCATGGAAGGGCGGCTGGAGGGCTTCTATGCCGAGCTCGACCGGCTGGCGCCGCATCTGCGCGGCTCGACCGCCGACCGGCTGCGCTCGATCTATGCGATCTTCTTCGCGGTCGAGGCGCCCAGGACCAGGCTCTTCCTGTCGCACATCGCCGCCGCCTTCGACTGGACCCTGACCTCCACGGCCCGTCCCTACGGGCGCAACGAACGGGTGCGGGCGCTGCTCCTGGAAACCCTCGTCAAGGGCCGCGAGGCCGGCGACGTCGATCCCGAGGCGGACCTCGCCGGCATCGTCGAGCTGCTGATCGCGGTCTACGGCTGGACCTACCACATGGTGGTCACCGAGGGCGCTGACACCCAGCGGATGACCGAGACCATGGACCGCCAGATCGGCCTGATCGCCGACGGGTTCCGACCGCGCTAGTTGGCGCCGTCCAGCAGGCGCCGGGCGATCACCTGGGCCTGGATTTCGCCGGCGCCTTCGAAGATGTTCAGGATGCGCGCGTCGGCCAGCAGGCGGCTGACCGGCTGCTCCACCGCAAACCCCGTTCCACCGTGGATCTGCACGGCGTTGTCCGCCGCCGCCCAGGCGACGCGCGCGGCCAGGAGCTTGGCCATGCCGGCTTCCAGGTCGCAGCGCCGGCCCTCGTCCTTGGCGCGCGCGGCGAACCAGGCCAGGCGCCGGGCCCCCATGATCTCCGCGGCCATCATGGCGAGCTTGTTGGCGACCCGCGGGAAGGCCGCCAGCGGCTCCCCGAACTGGCGGCGCGCCAGCGCGTAGTCGAGGCCGAGATCGAGCGCGTTCTGCGCCACGCCGATGGCCCGCGCCGCAGTCTGGATGCGGGCGCTCTCGAAAGTCGCCATCAGCTGGCCGAACCCTTGGCCGGGCTGGCCGCCCAGCAGGTCGGCATGGGCCACCTCGAAGCCGTCGAAGGCCAGCTCGTATTCGCGCATGCCGCGGTAGCCGATCACCGGGATCTCGCCGCCGCTCATCCCCCTCGCCGGGAACGGATCGGCGTCCGTCCCGCGCGGTTTCTGCGCCAGGAACATCGACAGGCCGCGATGGTCCTTCGAGGCCGGATCGGTCCGCACCAAGAGCGTCATCAGGTCGGCGCGCGCCGCGTGGGTGATCCAGGTCTTGGCGCCGGTCACCCGCCAGACGTCGCCGTCGCGCACGGCCCGCGTCCGTAGCGACGCCAGGTCGGAGCCGGCCTCGGGCTCGGTGAATACCGCCGTCGGGATGATCGCGCCCGAGCAGATGCCGGGCAGGAAGCGGGCCTTCTGATCCTCGGTCCCGTGCGCCAGGATGAGCTCGGCGGCGATCTCCGAGCGGGTGCCGAGCGAGCCCGTGCCGATCCAGCCGCGCGACAGGGCTTCGGAGACCACGCACATGGCGACCTTGCCGAGCCCTGAGCCGCCCCAGGCTTCCGGCGCGGTGAGGCCGAAGACGCCCAGCGCCCCGAGCTGCTCGAAGAGCTCGAGGGGGATCAGGGCATTGGCCAGGTGCCAGCCTTGCGCGAAAGGGCTGATCTTCGCCGCTGCGAAGGCGGTGAACTGCTCGCGCACCGCCTCCAGCGTCTCGTCGAGGCCGCTCGCCTCCAGCGACGGACGTCCCCGCGCCCGCTCGAGCAGGGCCACGATCCGGTGCTTCACCGCCTGGCCGGCCCCGGGTCGCAGGCGGTCGATCGCCGGCCCCAGCCGCTCGGTCCCCACGCCCAGGTCGGCGGGGCGGAAGGTTTCCCCCTGGTTCATCGCCACGCCGCCGGCCAGCTGGCTCAGATATTCAAAGGCCAGCAGCTGGGCGGGCAGGGCCTCGGCCTCGCCGAGCCGGCCCTGGGCCTCCAGATCGCGCGCCCAGGCCGCGGTCTGGCGCAGGGTCTGCGCATAGGCGGCGCACCAGCCGAGGCCATGGGCGGCGTGTTGCTCGCGGTCCAGCGCGGCGCGGTCCAGCCGACCGTCCGGCGCCACGCGCTCGGCCACCGCCCGCTGCAGCTCGGCGACGATCCCGGCGGCGGCCTCGGCGGCGCGGTCCAGCTCGGCGACCAGGTCGGGCAGGATCAGGCTCATGGCCTCACCATAGCCCAGCCTTGCCTTGCGCAGCGTAAGCGAGCTTTTTGTACCGCTGTTCTCCAAAGGAGCCGGCCATGATCGTCGTCCATCACCTCAACGACTCGCGCTCGCAGCGCATCCTGTGGCTGCTCGAAGAGCTCGGCGTGCCCTATGAGATCAAGTTCTACCAGCGCGACGCCACCACCCGCCTGGCCCCGCCGGAGCTGACCGCCATCCATCCGCTGGGCAAAAGCCCGGTGATCACCGACGGCGACCGGGTGGTGCATGAATCGGGCGCGATCATCGACTACATCATCCGCCGGCACGGCGGCGGCCGGCTGGCCCCGGCGCTGGGCTCCGAGGCCTACGAGACCTACCAGCAGTGGCTGCACTATGCCGAGGGCTCGGCCATGCTGCCGCTCCTGCTCTACATGTATGTCAGCCGGCTGGGCGAGGCGGGCAAGCCGCTGCACGCCCGCATCGACAGCGAGATCGCCAACCACATCGGCTATGTGAACACCTGCCTCGCCGGCCGCGACTGGCTGTCGGCCGACTTCTCCGCCGCCGACGTGCAGATGAGCTTCGTGGGCGAGGTGCTGCTGCCGTTCGGCCGGCTCGACGCCTATCCGAACATCAAGGCCTGGGTGAAGCGCTTCCAGGCCCGGCCGGCCTACAAGCGGGCCCTCGAGAAGGGCGGCGTCTACTCCTACGGAAACGCCTAGCGCCTAGCTTCCCGCGTCTTCGGCCAGCGCCGCGCGGAACTGCCGCGAAGCCCTCAGCCGCGCCGCGTAGCGGATTGGCCGCCGCGCCTTGAGCGGGAAGGCCGAATTCTTGAGCGAGCCCCGAGCGCCGCAATAGGCGGCGCAGCCGCCGTCCATGTCGCCGGCGAACACGGTCTGTCCCTCGCGGCGGATATGCATCACGCAGGCCGGCGCCCCGGCATAGGCCGGCGGCGGCTCGCGGCTGCGGTAGATGAGTTCGTCGCCGGCGCGGTGAGCGATGCCGTTGATGGCGCAGATGTGGCCGTTGAAGAACTCCAGATGCTCGCGGAAATAGGCGGCGTCCGGGCCGGTCGGCACGATCTCCAGAATATCCTCTGAGGCGTATTTGCGGCCGCTCACGTCGCCGTTCTCGAACTGGCGCTTGTAGACCCCGGCGAGCGCCTTCGGATCGAGGGCGGGCGGCGCCGCGGATCTTGCGGCATCGACGACGAGCAGGACGGCGGCAGCGGCAAGGGCGCGCCCGATCCATTTCACCATGGCGTCGCGGACCTCCAACCTAGAATCCCTCGGGGAAGTCCGGGTCCATCATCCCGTCCAGGAAGTCGAACACCGCGGCCTTGGTCAGCGCGTGCGGGATGGCCGAGAAGTGGTCGCAGCCCACGACGGTCACGCCATGGCCGCGCGGGAAGATGCGGGCCAGGTCCTCGGGGTCGCCGGCGCCTTCGTCGCGCTGGCCGGCCACGACCAGCACCGGCATCGGCAGGCCGCGCATGGCGTCCTGATCGAGGGGCGGGTTCCTGGCCTGGACGAAGGCGGCCAGGGCCTTGCGGTCCTCGCCCTGCTCGTCGGCGAACTGGCGGAAGCTCTTCAGCATCGGCTGGCTGATGGTCTCGGGATCGGCGGCCAGCAGCGCCTCAGACATCGGATTGCCGGTCACGCTCGGCGACGGCTCCAGCAGCTTGCCGCCCACCCCGCCGAGGATCAGGTTCGAAAACCGGTCGGGCGCCGTCATCGCCGTCTTCAGGGCGGTGCGCGTGCCCATCGAATAGCCGAACAGGTCGGCGCGCCCGACCTCGAGATGGTCCATCAGGGCCAGGGCGTCGGCGGCCAGCTTGTCGCGGGTGTAGGCCTGCGGGTCGTAGAGCTTGGCGCTCTCGCCGTGGCCGCGCTGGTCCAGGGCGATCACCCGCACGCGGCGCCGCTCGAAGGCGCCGTACCACCCGGTCCGCCGCCAGCCCTCATTGCGGTTGGAGGTGAAGCCGTGCAGCAGCACGATCGTCCGCTCCGCCCCGCCGGCCGGGCTGATGTCGTCATAGGCGAGGAGGACGCCGTCGTGGGTGAAGCTGGCCATGGGCGCAGCCTAGAGCGGGTTGAGCAAAAGTGGATCCACTTTTGCGCCCGCAACCCGCTCCGGATATTTGAATCTAGAGCACGATCCAGCCGTCAGGCGATTCCGCCTGACACCATCGTGCTCTAGGGGCGCAGGCGCGGGCTTGGCAAGCGCGCGGTGTCAGGGCGGCTCGCCGGTCCACTCCCAGTGCCAGGGCTCGAAGGGATAGGGCAGGAAGCCGAACCGGTCGGCATTGAGGACGAGCCAGCGATAGGCCGGCGTGCGGGCCATGGCGGCCCGGTTGGCGTCGTCCGTGGAGGTCGGGTCCTGGCCCGGCGCGTGGTCGAGGTAGAGGTCCATGGCCAGGCCTGTGCGGTGCGCCGAGCAGTGGGCGCGGGTCAGGGTGTTGCAGCCGCCCTGCGCGCAGCGCGCCGCCTCCTCGACCGGGCTTCGATAGCCCGAGACCAGCTTGAGCACCTCGCCGTGCACCAGGCCCTCGGCCCGCGCGGCGGCGACCAGCCGGCGATAGGCGGCGAGCGCGCCTTCGCGCAGCTGGATGGGCTTGCCGCCATAGCTCTCGGCGGGCGCCGCGTCGGCCAGCGCCGTGTCGGCGGGCGCGGCCGGGCACAGGCCCTTGGCGGTCTGCTGCACGAACGGCCGGCGCAGCGCCATGGCGTTGCGCAAGGGGGCGAAGTCGCCTTCCTTGACGATGCCGTCGGCGGGCAGTTGGTGGGCCGCCTGCCAGCGGGCCCAGGCGGCGGCGAACCCCGCGGTGGCGGGTCCGCAGCGCGTGCCGATCTCGCGGGCGATCAGCGGCGCATAGGTTTCCCAGCCGGTCTCGGCCCGGCCGAAGGGCGCCCAGGCGAGGCTGCTCAGCGAGCGGTCGTTGGCGGTGGCGGCGTCACGCCAGCCGGTCTGGCCGCAGGCCTCGGCCCTGGCCGCCGGCGCCGGCGGAAGCGGCGGCGGCGCGGCGGGCGCGGGCCGGTTCGGGCCATGCGAGGTCACCCGCCAGACGATCAGGGCCCCGATAAGCGCCACAATAACCAGGCCCCCGAGGAACCGCGCGATGTCTGACGCCTTGATCATTCGTCGCGTAGCAACGCGCGTCCCACCCCGAAAGTCCAACATGCAAGTTTTCCGGCCGGCGATGTCCAGCGCCCTGTTCTGGGGCGCCAGCCTTCTGGCCCTCGCTGCATGTTCCGATCCGCCGCGGCCCCCCGCGCAGTCCGTCGCCCAGGCGCAAGCCGCCGCCCCGGTCGCGGCGCCGCCGCCGAGCGTCGCTGTCGCCGATGCCCCCAGCCCGATCACACCGGTCACCGACCCGGGCCCCTTGGCGGCGCCGCCGCCGGCCCTGCCGGAGGGCGACGCCGCCCCCGCCGCCCAGGCGATCAACCAGTCCAGCCTGCCAGGGGCCGGCGCCCCCGCCGCGGCCAAGCGCGCCGCCCTGGTCCGCGCCGAGGTGCTCTTGGCCCGCGCCCGCTTCTCGCCCGGGGCGATCGACGGCCAGGACGGCGGCAATCTGAAGAACGCCGTGGCGGCCTTCGAGACCGCCAAGGGTCTGCCCGCCGACGGCCGGCTGACGCCCGAGGTCTGGACCGCCCTGACGACGGCCGACGCCGCGCCCGCCGTGGTCGCCTATGTGATCGCGCCGGAGGACGTGAAGGGGCCGTTCCTCGCGAGCATCCCGACCAAGTACGAGGACATGGCCAAGCTGGACCACCTGGGCTTCCTGAGCCCGCTGGAGGGCCTGGCCGAGAAGTTCCACATGGACCAGGCGCTGTTGAAGTCGCTGAACCCCGATGCGGACTTCGGCCAGGCGGGCACCAGGATCCTGGTCGCCGCGGCCGGGCCGGAGACCCTGCCCGCGCCGGTGGCCGCCATCGAGGTCGACAAGAACCAGCGCCAGGTGCGCGCCTTCGCCGCCGACGGGAGCCTCATCGCCACCTATCCGGCCACCGTGGGCTCGACCGAGCGGCCGGCCCCCACCGGGACCTTCACGGTCAATGGCGTGGCCCGCAATCCGACCTATACCTACGACCCCTCGCGCCTGACCTTCGGCGACAAGTCCATGGGCAAGCTGACCATCAAGCCCGGCCCGCACAATCCGGTGGGCGCGGTGTGGATCGACCTCTCGATCCCGACCTACGGCATCCACGGCGCGCCGGATCCGCGGCTGGTGGGCAAGACGGCGAGCCACGGTTGCGTGCGCCTGACCAACTGGGACATCCGCCAACTGGCGTCAGGCGTGAAGAAGGGCGCCAAGGTGACCTTCGTGGGCGTCGAGCGCCCACCCGGTCAGAAGGCCAAGCTCAACTCCGCCAGCGCAGGGTCATCGGCTCAACCGGGTTGACGAAGGCCCGGCCCTCGCGCCGGCTCGCGGCCCATTCGCGCTTCAGCTGGTGGTACCACTTGGCCTGCTTGTCGGCGTCGTCGACCCACAGCAGGGGCGGGTCGTATTTCAGCCCCTGGTTCTGCAGGTTCACCATGTCGCCGTCCTGGCGCAGGAAGGCGCGCGCCCCGGCCGCGATGAACGGCTTGAGGAAGACGAACGCCGGGTGGTCGGACCAGACGATCTGGGTGATCCGGGTCCGGGTCTGCGAGACCGGCGTCAGGCAGGTCAGCGACAGCACCTGGCGCTGGCCGACCGTGACATGTTCCCAGCGCAGGCCCGGGATGCGGAAGGTGATCTCGGTCAGCGGCTCCCCGCCGAGGATGGCGTAGGCTCTGGAGTTCTTCGACGGCTCGTGGCGGGCCATGGCGAAGCCCTGCTCGCGCGGCTCGAAACGCTTGGCCTTCTCGTGCTGGCTGGCTTTCGAGCGCCACCACCACTGCTGGTGCACATAGGGGCCGTGCGCCGGGTCCATCAGCCCGACCACCGCATGGTCGATATGGGCGTCGAATTCCATGCGGTCGACGAGCTTGGGGGCGCCGCCCACCACGCCGGGGAACACCGGCGGCGGTTCTGACGGCTCGGCCTCGCCGCGCGCGTCAGCGGCGACCCAGACGAAGACCAGCCCCTGGCTCTCGGCGATGGGATAGCGGCGCACGCGGATGCGGCTGACGTCCATGGCCTGGTCGTCCACCAGCGAGGGGATCGCCGCGCAGGCGCCGTCGGCCCGGAAGCGCCAGCCATGATAGGGGCACTCGACGGTCTCGGCGCCGGAAGCTTCCCGGTGGAAATGGCCCGACGACAGGGGCGCGGCGCGATGCGGGCAGATGTCGCGAAGCGCGAACAGCGCGCCGCCGTGCGAGCGACCCAGCAGCACCGGCTCGCCCAGCAGCTCGTAGCGCGCCATGCGGCCCGGCTTCAGCTCCGACGACAGGGCGGCGAAGTACCAGATGTCGGTGAGGAAGCCCTCGCCGAACCTCGCCTCCGACCGCGCGCTCTTGGCCTCACCGTCTGGCATGGATCGCTTCTATTCCCCCGCTGATCCCGGCGAAAGCCGGGAGCCAGGCCGAATCGCCGCACGGCCAGCTTGCGGCTAAGCTAGCGCATCGGAGGGAGGTCCAGACCATGGCACGGATCGAACGCGCGGCCCTGGCCGCAGGCGTCGCGGCTCTGCTGACGACCGCCGCCGCGGGGCAGACGGCCGACCCGATGGCCGGCTTCTATGGCCATCGGCTGAAGATCGAGCTCACAGCCGGTTATTGGACGGGGGTTCGCGTCTTCGCGCCGGATCACACCTATCGCGACTCCTACGACGCCGAGGGCGAGAAGGGCGTCACCTTCGGGCGCTGGACGGTGGAGGACGGCAAGATCTGCACCATCGCCCACGAGCCGGACGCCAAGCGGTTCTGCAATCTCGGGCTCGGCAAGCAGCCGGGCGACACCTGGATGGACAGCGATCCCTACACCGGCAATCGAATCCGCTTCTCGCTGGAGGCCGGCCCGGCCTCAGCCAAGCCTTAGGAAGACCGCGGCGTAAGGGCTGAGGCCCAGCGATCCGCCGCGCAGTTCGGCCTCGCCGGCGCGCATCGGCAGCAGTTCGGCGCCCTCCAGGGCGGCCAGCGTCGGGAAGGCGGGCGAGCCCGACAGGTTGAACACGCAGGCGATGCGCGCCTCGCCCTCGCGCCGCACGAACGCCAGGATCGGCTCCTCCGCCTCGAGGAATTC
>NZ_DASZBG010000061.1:0-2496 GCF_035944335.1 Phenylobacterium sp.
TCGCGGGCGGCCCAGACCGGCCAGTGGGGATTGGCCAGCGCCGGGCGGCCCAGCAGCACCAGGTCGACCAGCTCCTCGCGGATCACCCGGTCGGCCACGGCGGGCAGGCCGAGGTTCCAGCTGACGCCCACCGGCAGGCCCACCTCGCGGCGCACGCGGGCGCCGCGCTCGACCCAGGCCGCCTCGTCGGCCAGCGGGCGGGCGTTCATCTGCGGGGTGTTGAAACCGAAGCTCAAGTCGGCGAGGTCGAGGCCGTGGTCCTTCATCAGGCCAAGCGCCACCACCGCATCCTCGAACTGCACGCCGTCGTCGTTGAGGTCGTCGCTGCCGAGCCGCACCGTCAGCGGCAGCCGCTCGGGCCAGACGGCGCGCACGGCGTCGAGCGCCTCAAGGTGAAAGCGGACGCGGTTCTCCAGGGAGCCGCCGTAGTCGTCGGTGCGCTGGTTGGCGAGCGGTGAGAAGAAGCTGGCGCCGAGATAGCCGTGGGCGAAGTGCAGCTCGAGCCATTCGAACCCGGCCTCGGCCGCGCGCCTCGCCGCTGCGGCGTAGGCGCGGTGGATGTCCTTGATCTCCTCGCGGGTGAGCGCGTGGACCGGATGGTTGTGGCCGCGGCCGCCATAGGGGATGGCGGAGGGTCCGACCACCTGCCAGCCGTCGGGGTGGTCGGGCGCGAGCTGGGCGCCGCCCTCCCAGGGCTTGAGCTCGCTGCCCTTGCGCCCGGTGTGGCCGAGCTGAATGGCCGGGACGGCGCCCATGTCCTTGACGATGGCCGTGACGCGCGAGAGGCCTTCGATCTGGGCGTCGTCGTAGATGCCGCCGCAGGAGACGCTGGTGCGGCCGCCGGGCGTGATCGCCAGCTGCTCGGGAAACACCAGGCCGAAGCCACCGGCGGCGCGCGAGCCCATCAGCATGACGTGGTAGTCGTTCATCAGGCCGCCCGTGGACCGGTACATGGTCATGGGCGACATCACGATGCGGTTGCGCAAGGTGACGCCCTTCAGGGTGAAGGGGCTGAACAGGTCAGGCACGGCTCACGCCTCTCGCACAAGGATCGTCCGTTCCTGCCCTGAGGCCGGCGTCGTGGAAAGGGGCTGGATCGGCCCGGCCGCTCCAAGCCCCATCAGATTCCCTGCATTGCCGCGGGCGGGCCTGGTCCCATATGACTGTCGAAACAGTCGTTTGAGGGACGTCCGTCTTGCCCGATATCCTGCAGCCGCTCGCCTTCGCCCGCGGGCCGGCGATCAAGAACCGTTTCGCCCTCGCGCCGCTGACCAATTCGCAGAGCCATGCGGACGGGACCCTGTCGGACGACGAGTTCCACTGGCTGGTGAAGCGGGCCGAGGGCGGGTTTGGCCTGACCATGACCTGCGCGGCCCACGTGCAGCGGATCGGCCAGGGCTTCCCGGGCCAGCTCGGCGTTTTCAGCGACCAGCATCTGCCGGGACTGACGCGGCTGGCCTCGGCGATCAAGGCCAACGGCTCGATGGCGGTGGCGCAGCTGCACCACGCCGGCATGCGCAGCCCCGCGGCCCTGATCGGCGAGACGCCGGTCTGTCCCTCCGACAACGCCGAGACGGGCGCCCGCGCGCTTTCCACCGCCGAGGTCGAGCAGCTGGTGGAGGACTTCGTGGCCGCCGCCTATCGCGCCGAACGGGCGGGCTTCGACGGCGTCGAGATCCACGGGGCGCACGGCTATGTGCTGGCCCAGTTCCTGAGCCCGGAGATCAACCTGCGCGATGACCGCTATGGCGGTTCGCCGGAGAACCGCGCGCGGATCATCTTTGAGATCATCTCAGGGGTCCGCACCCGCTGCCGGCCCGACTTCAGCCTCGGCCTGCGCATCTCGCCGGAGCGGTTCGGCCTGAAGCTGATGGAGATCCAGGCTCTCGCCCGCCAGGTGCTGGCCGAGGGCGAGATCGACTATCTCGACCTGTCGCTCTGGGACTACGCCAAGGAGCCGGTGGAGGAAGAGCACAAGGGCCGCACCCTGATGAGCTATTTCACCGAGCTGCCGCGCGGCGAGGTGCGGCTGGGCTGCGCCGGCAAGGTGATGAGCGGGGCCGACGTGCGCGCCTGCCTGGAGCGGGGCATGGACTTCGTGTTCCTGGGCCGCGCGGCGATCCTGCACCACGACTATCCGATGAGGTACGCGGCCGATCCGGACTTCACCCCGATCGCGCTGCCGGTGACCCAGGCCTATCTGCGCCAGGAGGGGCTGGGGCCGGCCTTCGTGACCTATATGCAGGGCTGGAAGGGCTTCGTGGTCGAGGCGCCGGTGACCGAGGCGGCCGAGTAGCGTAGCATCGGCGCCAGCAGATCAAGGGAGGCCGCCATGGCCGACGACGCGTCCGTCCAGGCCCATGTCCATCAAGACAGGGCGAAGTTCACCGCGATGATCGAGGGGACGGCGGAGGACTGGCAGGCGATCGGCCGGGCCGGCGCCGCCCATCGCGGCCGCCACGTGGACCGCATCCTGGATCAGATGCGCCTGCTGGA
>NZ_DASZBG010000062.1:0-3324 GCF_035944335.1 Phenylobacterium sp.
GCCGGCTTGCCCCACCAGCTGGCGCAGCCGAAGCCGATCTCCGAGACCGTCAGCCCCGTCGCGCCGAGCGGGCGGTAGAGCATGGCGCGGTCAGGGCGCCTCTTGCGCGTCGGCCAGCGCCACGGTGGTCATGTCCGGCTCGGTCGGCTGACCGATCAGCACGCGGCCGAAGAGCAGCTTGATGACCAGGAACACGACGCCGGCGCCGCCGACGAGACCGGCGTGCAGCAGCCAGAACCTCTCCGGCGTCATCTGCTCGTAGAGCGTGCCCAGGTAGCCGACGAGGTTGTTCCCGGCCCACAGGTGCAGGTAGTAGAATCCGATCACCAGGCCAGCGACGTGGCGCGGCGCGGCGCGCGCGAACAACGCGAGGCCCACGGGGAAGACATTGGCGAAGCCGATGTCGTTGATCAGATGGAAGGCGAGCAGCCACGAGAAGCTGACCTTCTGCCCTGGTCCCGCCAGCATGGTCCCGATCGCCAGGCAGGCGACGCCGGCGCCGCTAAGCAGGCAGCCGATGATGATCTTTCCGAGCTCGTCGGGCTCGGGAAAGCGGGTTTTCCAGATGCGCCAGAACAACACCATCCCCAGGAGCGTGATCACCGAGACCGTGGAATCCACCGAGACCAGTTGGCTGCTGAGGATGGGAATTCCGAAGAAGTGCAGGTCCGCGAATTTGTCGGCCCACACGAGGTAGGTGTTGGGGATCTGGTTATTGCCGACCACGGAAATCGCCAACACCGGCAGGATGCAGGCGAGCAGGATAAGAACCTGCCAGTCGCGCGCGGTGATCGACTTGCGCAGCGCGGCAGCCTCGGCGCGGGTCTTGCGCTCGCGCGGCGGGTCCGGCGGCAGGTGGCGGCGCCCGACGAGGTAGATCACCAGCGCGATCAGCATGCCCACGCCGGCCGCGCCGAATCCATAGTGCCAGGCTATGCCTTGCCCGAGCGCCCCGGTGATCCACGGACCGAAGATCACGCCGGCATTGATCCCCAGGAAGAAGATCTGGAAGGCGTCGGCGCGACGGTTGTCCTCCCGCGAATAGAGCGAGCCGACCTGGGTCGCAATGTTGCCCTTCAGGCAGCCCGCGCCGAACATCAGACAGCACAGGGCCAGCAGGAACGAGACGTCGAAGGCCATCAGGAAGTGGCCGAGCGCCATGATGCAGGCGCCCACGATGATCGTCCGCGTGCGGCCTAGCCGGTCGGCGATAAGCCCGCCGAGCAGGGGCGTCAGATAGACCGTACTCGAATAGACCGCGTAGATCGACGAGGCGAGCTGCTGGTCGGAGAAGTGGCGACCGCCGCCGTAGATGCGTTCCAGGATCGGCCGGATGAAGGCCAGGCCGAACACGTGCTCCACATGCCCAGGCTTGAGCAGCTGCTGGTTCATGTAGAGCACCAGCAGGGCCAGCATGCCGTAGTACGAGAACCGTTCCCACGCCTCGGTCGAGGACAGGAACGCCAGCCCCTTCGGGTGGCCGATGAAGGAGCGATCCTCGTGGATCGCGGTCTCCCGCGCAGACGCCGCCGTCATCCGAATCCTCCGTTCGACGCGCCACTTAAGCCCGAAAGCTCTGCGTTGAGGAAGAGGGCGGCCGAAGCGCACAGCCGGTTGCGCTCCGCTCCGGCCTCGCGTCCTATGGCAGCGACGGCCGCAATGCGTCGCGGGGGCAATGCCATGACGACCAGCGCGGCGGGCGCGGCCCCGCGCCTGCCCAAGCCCGATCCCGACAGCCTGGCGGCCGCCATCCTGCTGGCCTTCCTGACCACGGCCGGCCTCTTCTACGTCAACATCCTGGCCGCCCTGGTGGACGGGCTGAGGCATGCGCTCGCCTTCTCGGCGCGCGACGCGGGCCTGATCGCCTCGGCCAATGTCTATGGCGCGGCGACGGGCTCGCTGATCGCCGCCCTGATCGGCCCCCGCCTGCCCTGGCGGCCCACCGCGGTCGTGGTGCTGATCGTCATGACTGCGCTCGACCTCGGCTCGATGCTGCTGCCGACGCCTGGCGCGCTGCTGGCGGTGCGCTTCGCCCATGGCCTGGCCGGCGGCCTACTGGTCGGTGTTGGCATCTCGCTGATCGGCCGCACCCGCCTGCCCGAGCGCGGCTTCGGCGTGCTGCTGTTCCTGCAGTTCGGCCTGGGCGGGCTGGGCGTCATCGTGCTGCCGCGGCTGGTCGCCCTGTTCGGGGTCAAGGCGCTGTTCTTCGCCCTCATCGCCATGAGCCTGACGACACTGGCAATGGTGCCCTTCATCTCCGTCGCCGCGCGCGACCCCCACGCGCCGCGGCTCCGGGCCGCGCGGCCCACGGGCGCCCGCTGGCTGGCCCTGGGCGCGATGGGCTCGATCTTCATCTTCCAGGCCCAGGGCACGTCGGTCTCGGCCTATGCGCTGGGCATGGGCGAGGCATTCGGCCTGTCGCGGAACTATGTCTCGGCGACGGTCGGCGTGGGCACGTGGCTGGGCCTCGTCGGCGCCGGCGCGGTGGTGCTCAGCGGCACGCGCTTCGGCCGGCTGGCGCCGATCTGCGCCTCCGTGCTGCTGACCATGCTGACGGGCGTCCTCCTGGTGTTCTGGGGCCGAGCGCCGGCCATGTGGTTCATCGCCAATGCGCTCGCCTCGTTCTCGTGGGCGTATGTGATCCCCTACATCTACGGCCTCTGCTCGGCCTTCGACGCCGACGGACGCACCGCTATGTGGGCAGGGTTCCTCTCGAAGCTGGGCCTGGCGACCGGCCCGGCGGTGGGCGCCTTCGTCCTGGCCGAGACCCACTATGTCCGCCTGCTGTGGTCGGCCGCCAGCGTCGCGGCCCTGTGCATCGTGGCCGCCGCCCCGGCCGCCTGGGTGCTGGACCGCGCCGGCCGCCGGGGTCAGGGCGCGCCCGGTCCCGCCAGCCCCTCCGGCCTCGCCGAGCCGGCCTGACCGGGCGCTCGAGATACGCCCGCGCGAAGGCTGGTGGGCGGCGAGGGGTTCGAACCCCCGACCCCCTCGGTGTAAACGAGGTGCTCTGACCAGCTGAGCTAGCCGCCCTTTCCGCGGTTTCTAGACCACCCCGAACGCCGACAGAACCACCCAGACGCCGATCAAGGCGAACATGGCGGCTGCGGCCATGCGCACATAGCTGAGCGGCACGATCTTGGTGGCCGCCTCGCCCAGCAGCACGGCGGGCACGTCGGCGAGCAGCATGCCGATCGTCGTGCCGGCCGCGACCATGGCGATCTGGTGGTAGCGGGCGGCGAGCAGGCTGGTGGCGATCTGGGTCTTGTCGCCGATCTCCACGAAGAAGAATGAAATCAGCGTGGTCAGGAACACCCCGCCCCGGCT
>NZ_DASZBG010000063.1:0-33304 GCF_035944335.1 Phenylobacterium sp.
GCGCCGGGGAAGACGGCCGGGCTCTCGTAGGCGTCAGGGGAAATGGCCGTAACGCCGAAGAAGAAGTCGTCGATGTTGACGTTCCTGAGGGTGGTCGTCGTCCCGCCTGGGACAGAGGCGCTGTGGGTCCATCGCGGTTCGGTCGTGGCGCGCCACACGACGCGGTAGGCCCGCGCGCCCGGCGAGGGCTTCCAGCTCAGGGTCGTATTGGGCGTCACCGCGCCCTTGATCTCCACCCCGGCCGGGGGCGCCGGGGCCATGGCGAGGGCGGCCATGGTCACCACGTTCAGCCGCGTGACCTTGGCCAGGTAGGGAAAGTCGACGCCCTCGATCACGTCGCCGTAGCGGATCGCGTTCTCGGTCCTGAGGTCCTGGTGCTGGCGGTTGTAGTTCTCGGTGGCTTCGGTGACGCGTACGGCGGGGTAGCCCGCCTTCAGCATCTCCACCTGGTCGCCGCCGCGGCCATAGCGGTCGGTGCGATAGACCATCACCACGTCGAGGCCCTTCACATAGCGGACGGCGAGGCGGTCCATGAACCGGCCGAGGTTGCGCGAGGGGCTGTCCACCTCGCCGCCGTTGTAGCGCCGCTTGTCGGCTTCCTCAGCCGTCTCGGTTGTCCGCGTACCCTCGGAGAAGACCCGCACGCGCCTGTCGTCGTGGACGCCGGAGACGCCGTGGGTGTTGCCGACGATGTCGTTGTTGAGGTCGCCTTCGACGCGCCAACTTCGGGCCACGGCATAGTCGGCGAGCACATGGCCGCCATAGAGCCCCTGCTCCTCGCCCGACAGCACGGCGAACACCAGGGTGGCGGGGAATCTGTGCTTCGACAGCACGCGGGCCGCCTCGATCACCGCGGCCGTGCCCGAGCCGTCGTCGTTGGCGCCCGGCTCCTCGGCATTTACGTTCATGATGTCGGTGACGCGGGAATCCAGGTGGCCGGAGATGACGATCACCCGGTCCGGATCGGTGGTCCCGCGCTGGATGGCGAGCACGTCCATCACCTCGACCCCATCGGGCGCCCGCTTGCCGGTGAACCGCTCGGAGGGCGTCTCGATCGTCAGGCAGCCGCCGCAGTCCCTGGACATGGCGGCGAACTCGGCGGCCACCCAGCGCCGCGCCGCGCCGATGCCGCGGGTGGACGACGCCGTATCGGAAAGTGTGTGGCGGGTGCCGAAGCCCACCAGGCGGGCGATGGTGGCGTGCTCGCGCTCGGCGGAGACCTCGGCCGCCAGGCGACGGAGCAGGGGATGATCGAGCTGCCGGGGCTGGGCGGCGGCGGGCGCGGCGATGAACAGGCTGACGGCGATGAGGACGGCGGCGCGGCGCAAGGTGGAACTCCGACAAGAGGGCCGGGACCTTCGCGCCAGCGGGCGCGGAATTCAATCCGCGGCGGAGCCTAGAAGGCGCCCAGCAGGGCCTGGCTGAACCAGCCGGCGGCGAAGCTGACCAGGGCCATCGATCCGAAAAAGGTCAGGGCGGGCATGAAGCGATCGTCGTGGCTCACGGGTGGACCTCTCCTCGTCGCGTTCGGCTCATCAAAGCTCCAGCACGCCGAGGGTTCCGACCGATATGGCCCGCGGGCGCGCGACGTGCGAAAACGCCTCGCGCTTCGTTGACTTCGCCGGACCTTTCCGTATAAGTCCGCCCCTCTCGCCCGCGGGGCCTCCTGCGGGCGCATTCCGTTTTGCACCAAAGCTCTAGTTTCGAAGGCGCGCGAAGATGTACGCGGTGATCAAGACCGGCGGGAAACAGTACCGGGTTCAGCCCGGCGACCTGCTGGTGGTCGAAAAGCTGGACGGCGAGCCGGGCGCGAAGATCGCGTTCGCCGACGTGCTCATGCTGGGCGAAGGCGAGACCGTCACGGTCGGCGCGCCGCTGGTGGAAGGCGCCCAGGTCTCCGCGACCCTGATCGAAACCCGCAAGGGCGAGAAGGTGAAGATCTTCAAGAAGATCCGTCGCCAGGGCTACCGCAGGACCCGCGGCCACCGCCAGCTGCAGAGCGTGCTGCGCGTGACCTCGATCGCCGGCGCCGGCCAGGAAGCCAAGTGGGACGGCGAAGTGAAGCTGGTCACCAAGGCCGAGCTCGACGCCCGCGCCCGTGGCCTGACCTTCGTCTCCCCGGCCGCCCAGCTGGAAGCCGCGGCGGCCGCCAAGGCTCCGAAGGCGGCCAAGGCTCCGAAGGCGGCCAAGGCTCCGAAGACCGCCAAGGCTCCGAAGACGGCCGCGCCGAAGACGGCCAAGACGGCCGACGAGGTCGTGGCCTCCGCCGAGGTGAAGACCGCCATGGCGGCAGCCGAGACCAACGCCCCGGTGGCGGAAGCTCCGGCCAAGCCGAAGGCGGCGGCGGCCCCAAAGGCTGCCCCCAAGGCTGCGACGCCGGCCAAGGCCAAGGCCAAGCCCGCGAAGACGGCGGCGCCCGCCAAAAAGACCGAAGCTGCGAAGCCCGCGGCGAAGAAGGCGGCGGCCCCCAAGGCCGCGGCCAAGACCGAATCCAAGACGCCTGCGGCCAAGAAGGCTCCGGCTGCGAAGAAGAAGGACTGAGGCGCCGCCTGAGTAAGGGCGACGTTTCAGAGATTTAGGAGAGCACCATGGCTCACAAGAAATCCGGCGGCTCCTCGCGCAACGGGCGCGACTCGGCCGGCCAGCGACTGGGCGTGAAGAAGTTCGGCGGCGAGGCTGTGCTCGCCGGCAACATCATCGTGCGGCAGCGCGGCACCAAGTGGCGCGCCGGCGACAATGTCGGCGTGGGCAAGGACCACACCCTCTTCGCGCTGGTGACCGGCGCGGTGAAGTTCGTGACCAAGCGCGACGACCGAACCTACGTGACGGTGGTCCCGGCCATGGACGCCAACGCCAGCTAAGCGGAGCCTCCATACCGGTTCCGCCCCCAAATCGAGGCGGACCGGGCAAAGACTCAAGCGGGGAGTCCGGTCAGCCGGGCTCCCCGCTTTTGTTTTGGGCCTCCTCGACGAGGCCCGGGAGGTAGACGAGATGTGCGCCATTGAAGTGAGCCCCATCGAGGTCAGCCCCGTCATCGCGACGGAGCGGCTGGTGCTGCGCGGCCCGACGCCGTCCGACCAGGACGCCATCGCCGGCCTGGCGGCCGACATCAACGTGGCCGGCCAGACCGTGGCCATTCCGCACCCCTATTCGGACGCCGACGCCCAGGCCTATGTGGACCGCGTCATGCGGCTCGACTGGGGCCGGGAGGCCGCCTTCGCCATCGAGCACCGCACCTTCGGCGTGGTCGGCATGCTGGGCTTCAGGACCGAAGATGGGCGGCCCGATCTGGGCTACTGGATCGGCCGGCCCTACTGGAACCGCGGCTATGCCACCGAGGCGGTGCGCGGCGCCCTGACGTGGGTCAAGCGCGACTGGCGCAAGCGGCTGGTGGTCGCCGGCCACTTCGCCGACAACCCGGCTTCGGGCCAGGTGCTGTGCAAGGCGGGCTTCCTCTACACCGGGGAGGTCGCGCTGAAGCCGTCGCGCGCGCGGGGCCGCGAGGTCCCGACCCGCATGATGGTCTGGCTGGCCTAGCCCAGATCGTCATCCTCCGGCCCCGCGCTGCGGGGTCCGGGGGACCCAAGCGGCCCCGGCCAATTCAGCTTGGGTCCCCCGGATCGACCTGCGGCCGACCGGGGGATGACGAGTGGGGGGCGGCGCGCGTTCATGGTATCGGCGGTTTGAAATGAAATTCCTCGACCAGGCCAAGATCTACATCCGCTCCGGCGCGGGCGGCGGCGGCGCCGTCTCGTTCCGCCGCGAGAAGTACATCGAGTACGGCGGCCCCGACGGCGGCGACGGCGGCCGGGGCGGCGACGTGTGGGTCGAGGCCGTGGAGGGTCTGAACACCCTCATCGACTACCGCTACCAGCAGCACTTCAAGGCCGGCACCGGCGGCCACGGCATGGGCCGCAACCGCCACGGGGCGGACGGCGAGGACGTGGTGCTGCGCGTGCCGGTCGGCACCCAGGTGCTGGCCGAGGACAAGGAAGAGCTGATCGCCGACCTGGACGTGGCCGGCAAGCGGCTGCGGCTGCTGAAGGGCGGCAACGGCGGCTTCGGCAACACCCACTTCAAGGGGCCGGTCAACCAGGCGCCGAAGTTCGCCAACCCGGGCCAGGAAGCCCAGGACGCCGTCATCTGGCTGCGCCTGAAGCTGATCGCCGACGTCGGCCTCGTGGGCCTGCCCAACGCCGGCAAGTCGACCTTCCTGGCCGCGGCCAGCGCCGCCAAGCCGAAGATCGCCGACTATCCCTTCACCACCCTGCAGCCGAACCTCGGCGTGGTGGACCTGTCGGTGGGCGAGCGCTTCGTCCTGGCCGACATCCCCGGCCTGATCGAGGGCGCCAGCGAAGGCGCGGGGCTCGGCACGCGGTTCCTGGGCCATGTGGAGCGCTCCGCCACCCTGATCCACCTGGTGGACGCGACCCAGGACGACATCGTTGGGGCCTGGCGAACGGTGCGCCAGGAACTGGAAGCCTATGGCGAGGGCCTGGCCGACAAGGCCGAGATCCTGGCGCTCAACAAGATCGACGCCATCGACGAGGCGACGCGCGCCGCCAAGCTGGCTGAGCTGGAAGCCGCCGCCGGCATCAGGCCGCGGATGGTTTCCGGCGTCTCCGGCGAGGGCGTGCGCGAACTGCTCCGCGCCGCCTGGCGCCAGGTCCGCCTGAACCGCGGCGAGATCGTCGACGACGACGAGGACCAAGAGGCCGCCGACCCAGGCTCCGGCGGCTGGGCGCCATGAGCGAGCTGGCGGCCGCCAAGCGGATCGTCGTCAAGGTCGGCTCGGCCCTGCTGGTCGGCGCCGAGGGGACCGCCGACGCCCACTGGCTGCACGCCTTCGTCGCCGACATCGCCCGCCTGCGCGCGCGGGGCCAGCAGGTGCTGGTGGTGTCCTCCGGCGCGGTGGCGCTGGGCCGCCGCCGGCTGGCGCTGGCCAAGCGGGCGCTGACCATGCCGGAGAAACAGGCGGCCGCCGCCGCCGGCCAGTCGGCCCTGATGCGCGCCTGGGAGGAGGCCTTCGAACCGCACGGCCTGGCCTGCGCCCAGGTGCTGCTGACCCGCGACGACACCGAGGTGCGCCGGCGCTGGCTGAACGCGCGGGCGACCGTCGACACCCTGCTGGGCCTGGGCGTCATCCCGGTGATCAACGAGAACGACACGGTGGTCACCGAGGAGATCCGCTACGGCGACAACGACCGGCTGGCCGCCCGCGTCGCCCAGATGATCGGGGCCGACGTGCTGGTGCTGCTCTCCGACGTGGACGGGCTCTACACCGCCGATCCCCGGCGCGATCCAGCCGCCGCCCACATCGCCCGCGTCACCCGGCTGACGCCGGAGATCGAGGCCATGGCCGGCGGGGCCAACGCCACGGCCGATGTCGGGACCGGCGGCATGGCGACCAAGCTCGCCGCCGCCAGGATCGCCAGCGCCGCCGGCTGCGCGACCGTCATCACCATCGGCCACCGCCCCTCGCCGTTGGCGGCGCTGGAGGCGGGCGACCAGCGGGCGACGATCATCGAGCCCTCCACCACGCCTGCCGCCGCCTACAAGGCCTGGATCGCCGGCAGCCTGGCGCCGGCCGGCTCGCTGGTGGTCGACGCCGGCGCCGCGGCGGCGGTGCGCAAGGGCAAGTCCCTGCTGGCGGCCGGGGTGCGCGGCGTCGACGGCCGCTTCGGCAAGGGCGACGCCGTGGTGATCCGCGACGACGCCGGCGCCGAGATCGCCCGCGGCCTGGTGCGCTACGACGCCGCCGACGCGGCGCGCATCTGCGGGCTGAAGTCCGACGCCATCGAGCCGGAGCTGGGCTACACGGCGGGGCCCATGGTGCACGCCGACGACCTGGCCGTTCAACCGTCATCACACGGTCAGCCGAAAGGCTGATCCGGGTGACCCAAGCCGAGCTCGAGGCCCGGAAGGCCGCTTGGGTCCCCCGGATCGTCCTGGCGGACGACCGGAGGATGACGAGCCAGGTTTGTTTGCCGGGGCGTCGAAGAACGCCTAGGTAAGGCTCAGAGAGCATATCGGAACCCTCCGGATGGACGACGCGGGCGCGAGCTTGCAGGCAGAGATGAGCGCCATGGGCCGGGCCGCCAAGGCCGCCGCCCTTGCCCTGCGCCTCGCCGACGCCGCCACCCGCACCCGGGCGATCGCCGCCATGGCGCGTGCGGTGCGCGCCGCGGCCCCGGGCATCCTCGCCGCCAACGCCCGCGATGTGGCCGCCGCCCGGGCCGCCGGCCTCGCCCCGGCCCTGGTCGACCGCCTGCTGCTGGACGCCGAGCGTCTGGAGGGCGTTGCGCGCGCCCTGGAGACCGTGGCCGAGATCCCCGATCCGGTGGGCGCCGAGATCGCCCGCTGGTCGCGCCCCAACGGCCTCGACATCGCCCGCGTCCGCACCCCCATCGGGGTGATCGGCATCATCTACGAGAGCCGGCCCAATGTGACCGCCGACGCCGCGGCGCTGTGCGTGCGCGCCGGCAATGCGGTGATCCTGCGCGGCGGGTCGGAGTGCCTGGCCAGCAACCTGGCGATCCATGCGGCGCTGGCCAAGGGCCTGGCCGACGCCGGCCTGCCGCAGGCCGCAGTGCAGATCGTCCGCACCGCCGACCGCGCGGCCGTGGGCGCGATCCTCGCCGGCCTCGAGGGCGCCGTCGACCTGATCATCCCGCGCGGCGGCAAGAGCCTGGTGGCCCGCGTCCGGGCCGAGGCCCGGGCGCCGGTGCTCGGCCACCTGGAAGGGCTGAACCACGTCTTCCTGCACGAGAGCGCCGACCTCGCGAAGGCCATCGACATCGCGGTCAACGCCAAGATGCGCCGCGTCTCGGTCTGCGGGGCGGCCGAGACCCTGCTGGTCGACCGCGCGGCGGCGCAGGCCCTGCTGCCGCCGGTGGCGCGGGCGCTGATCGCGGCCGGCTGCGAGCTGCGCGGCGACGCCGCCGCCCGCGCCATCGTTCCTATGGCCGAAGCCACAGAGGATGACTGGACGACCGAATATCTGGCGCCGGTGATCAGCATCGCCGTCGTGGACGGCGTGCAGGGCGCGGCCGACCACATCGCCGCCTACGGCTCGGCCCACACCGACGCCATCGTCGCCGAGGACGCCGGCGCGGCCGAGACCTTCGTCGACCTGGTGGATTCGGCCATCGTGCTGGTCAACGCCTCGACCCAGTTCGCCGACGGCGGGGAGTTCGGATTCGGCGCGGAGATCGGCATCGCCACGGACCGGCTGCACGCCCGGGGCCCGGTCGGCGCGGAGCAACTGACGACATACAAATATGTGGTTCGCGGGACCGGCCAGACGCGTCCCTGAGGCCGGGCGGCCCGGGGCGCTGCGGCTTGGCCTGCATCTCGAGCCCGGGATGCGGGTGGGGCTGTTCGGCGGCTCGTTCAACCCCGCGCACGAGGGCCACGCCCATGTGGCCGAGACCGCAAAGCGCCGGCTGAAGCTCGACAAGGTGATCTGGCTGGTCTCGCCGCAGAACCCGTTGAAGCCGACCCACGAGACCGCCGACCTGGCCCAGCGCCTCGCCGGCGCCCGGGGGCTGGCCAACGAGCGCGGCATGATCGTCTCCGACGCCGAGACGCGCATCGGGGCGCGCTACACCATCGACACCGTCCGCGCGCTGAAGGCCCGCTACCCGCGGGTGCATTTCGTCTGGATCATGGGCGCCGACAGCCTGGCCAGCTTCCACCGCTGGCGGGGCTGGACCCAGATCATGCGCGAGACGCCGGTGGCGGTGGTTTCCCGGCCGTGGATCGCGCTGAAGGCCCGCTTCTCGCCGGCCGCCAAGCGGTTTGCCCGCTATCGCATCCCCTCCTCGCGAGCGGCGCTCCTGCCCGGCATGAAGCCGCCGGCCTGGGTCTTCCTGCGCGGGCCCTTCAACTACCAGTCCTCGACCGCCTTGCGGGAGCGCCAGCGCCGAACCACGTCTTGAAGAGTTCGTGAGACCCGGGGCGGCTTTTCCGTGCTAGGGTCGTGGGTAGCGAGGATATCAAAGGAGCAACCCCGCTGGACCGTAAGACCGCGCCCCGCGCGCAAGAGGCCTCCGCCCCGCCCCCCGCGGTGGTGGCCGAGCCCTCCGAAGACCAGAGCCGCAGCCACGCTCTGGAGGACATGATCCTGGCCCGACTGGACGACGACAAGGCCCAGGACGTCGTTTTCATCGACCTCAAAGGCAAGAGCCCCGTCGCCGACGCCCTGATCGTGGCCTCCGGCCGCTCGCACCGCCATGTCGGCGCCATGGCCGACCACCTGCTGCGCGCCCTCAAGGACGAGGGCTACGGCAAGGTGCGGATCGAAGGCCTGCCGCACTGCGACTGGGTGCTGATCGACACCGGCGACGTGATCATCCACCTGTTCCGGCCCGAGGTCCGCACCTTCTACAACATCGAGAAGATCTGGTCGGTCGACTCCGCGCACCGCGCGGTGAGCTGAGCCCGATCCGATCCCGCTCGTCCCGGCGAATGCCGGGATCCAGATCGCAAGGCGCCAGCGTCTGAGTGGACGAACTCAGCGGTCCCAGGGCCCACATCCCAGACATTCCATCTGGGTCCCGGCCTTCGCCGGGATGAGCGGGTGGACCAGGGACCGTATTGCCAGCATGGACTCTGGTTCTCTGCGCCAGCACGATAGGCGCCGGGAGGATGAGCCATGTCCGAAACGCTTTCGAGAGACCTGCTGGACCTGAGCGCCGGCGAGCTGGCGGCCGCCGTGGCCGCGCGCAAGGTGAGCGCGCTGGAGCTCACCGATCAGGCCATCGCCCGCATCGAGACCCGCGACACGGCGATCAACGCCGTGGTGGTGCGCGACTTCGATCGCGCCCGTGAGGCGGCAAAGAGCGTCGACGCCGCGGTGGCCAAGGGCGAGCGCCGCCCGCTGATGGGCGTGCCCATGACGGTCAAGGAATCCCAGGACGTGGCGGGCCTGCCCTCCACCTGGGGCTTCGAGATGTTCAAGGACTATGTGGCCCCGACCGATGGCGTCGGCGCGGCGCGGCTGAAGGCGGCGGGCGCGGTGATCCTCGGCAAGACCAATGTGCCCCCCATGCTGTCGGACTGGCAGTCCGCGAACCCGATCTACGGCCGCACGGTGAACCCGTGGGACCCGACCCGCTCGCCCGGCGGCTCCTCCGGCGGCGCGGCCGCGGCGCTCGCCGCCGGCATGATCCCGCTGGAATTCGGCTCCGATATCGGCGGCTCGATCCGCGTGCCGGCGGCCTTCTGCGGCGTCTATGGCCACAAGCCGAGCTACGGCCTGGTCCCCGTCCGCGGCCATGCGCCGATGGGCATGACCGGCGTCGGCGTGCCGCTGGCCGTGGTCGGGCCGCTGGCCCGCACCGCGGGCGACCTGCAGCTTGCCCTCGACGTGCTGGCCGGCCCCGACGAGCTGGAGGCGACGGGCTATCGGCTCGACCTGCCGGCCCCGCGCCACGCCAAGCTTGCCGACTACCGCGTCCTGATCCTCGACACGCTCCCGCACGTGGCCACCGACAGCGAGATTCGCGCGGCCCTGGGCGACCTCGCGACACGGCTGGAAGCCCGCGGCGCCACCGTGGCCCGCGGCAGCGACCGGCTGCCCGACCTGGCCCAGGCGCACCAGACCTACATGGCCATCCTGGACACGGCGCTGAGCCGCGGGCGGCCCGGCGCGACGCCGATCAACGCCCACGAGTGGATGGGCCTGCTGGACGCCCAGCTGCTGTTGCAACGTCAGTGGGCGAGCCTGTTCGAGGCGTTCGACGTGGTGCTGGCCCCCACCTTCGGGGTCGTCGCCTATCCGCACGTCGAGGAGACCGATCCCGCCAAGCGGGTGCTCATGGTCGACGGCGAGCCGACGCGCTATTTCGACCAGCTCGCCTGGCCGGCGCTCGCCCTGGTGGCCAATCTGCCCGCCACCGCGTTCCCCTCCGGCTTCACCAAGGCGGGCCTGCCGATCGGCCTGCAGGCCGTCGGGCCCTACCTGGAGGACCGCACCACCATCGGCTTCGCGGGGCTCCTGGAGCGCGAGTTCGGCGGCTTCCACGCGCCCCCTGCGCTGTAATCTATCTTGCCTCCCCCGTTCACGGGGGAGGGGGACCATCGCCCGAAGAGCGGATGGTGGAAGGGGCGAAAGCCGCACGGAATGCGATTCTCGATCCTCACGTCGAAGCGGGCGAAGGCGCTCCGCAGAAAGCTGACCGAACCGGAGATCATGCTCTGGTCGCGGCTGAAGGGTCGGGGCCCGGATCAGCCGAAGGTCCGGAACCAGCACCCGCTAGGCCCTTACATTCTCGACTTCTTTTGTCCGGCGGCGCGCCTGGCGGTCGAAATCGACGGCGCGACCCATGGTGACGAGGCGCAACTCGCGCACGACCAGCGGCGCGACGCTTGGTTGCGAGCTCAGGGCATCGAGGTCTTTCGCATCCCGGCTTCCTCCGTGTTTGCAGACCTCGATACGGCCGCCGACGGCGTCAGGACTGTTGCGCGGTCTCGAATGAAGCCGGCGCCAGGATGAGGCAGTTGGAGCCAAATCCCGCCCCTTCCACCACGCGCTCTTCGGCGGGTGGTCCCCCTCCCCCGCTGCGCGGGGGAGGCAAATGAAGATCGCCATCGTCGCGGTCGGGCGGCTGGCGCGCTCGCCGGAAACCGAGCTGGTGAAGCTCTATGTGGAGCGGGCGACCGCGGCCGGGCGCGCGCTGGGGCTGGGCCCCGTCGAGGTGATCGAGGTCGAGACGAAGAAGACCGGCAAGGCGGCCGAGGCGCAGGCGCTAGGGCCCCATCTCGCCGAGGCGCATCTGATCGCCTGCGACGAACATGGCCGCCAGCTGGCCTCGCGCGCCTTCGCCCAGGAGATCGGCAAGCTGCGCGACGACGGCGTCCGCCGTCTGGTCTTCGTGATCGGCGGGGCCGACGGCCTTGATGCCGCCTTGCTGGCGCAGGCGAAGTCGGCGCTCGCCTTCGGCCCGCAGACCTGGCCCCACGCCCTGGTCCGCGCCATGCTGGCCGAGCAGGTCTATCGCGCGGTCTCCATCCTGGCCGGATCGCCCTATCATCGGGACTGATGCTTCAGCGCCGCCTCCTCGTTCCGCTCAGCCTGACCGCCCTCGTCCTGGGCGGCGCAGCGATCGCCGAGACGGGCGAGCGGCTGGCGCGGCTGAATGTCGAGGAGACGCAGCTCTCGGCCGAGCAGGCGCGCAACATGAGCCAGCTGGCGCGTCTGCTGTCGGTGCTGGAGGAACTGAAGCGCGACCCCCCGCCGGCCCTGCTGGTCTCGCCCAAGGACGCCAAGGACGCGGTGCGCGCCGCCATCCTGGTCAGGGCCATGGCGCCGGAGTTGGAGGCCCGCGCCCGCGGCTATGCCAGGAGCGCCGGCGAGATGGCCCGGCAGCGCCGGCTGGCCGCGGTGGAAAGCGAGGCGCTGTTCACCCGCGACAGCCAGACCGCCGAGGCCGCGCCCTCGCCGAAACCCGCGGAACTGCCGCTGCGCGGCGCGGCCGAGCCGGAGCAGCCGTTCCCGGCCCGCGCGCCGGATATGCTGTTCCGGCCGACGCCTGGCGAGGTGGTCCACCGTTTCGGCGACCCGCTGCCGAGCGGCGGCCGCTCGAATGGGGTGACGCTCGCGGCCCCGAAAGCCGCAAAAGTGGCCAGCCCCGGCTCAGGCCTTGTGCAATACGTCGGTCCGGTGAAGGGATGGGGCGTCATCTTGATCTTAAGACTGAGCGGCGGATACCATCTGGTGTTGGCGGGTCTGGATCGTTCGTCCGTCTCGGTCGGACAATCCGTCGCGGCGGGTCAGGCTGTCGGTTGGATGCCGGATAGTCGACAATCGACTTCGGAACTCTATCTAGAGGTCCGGAACCAGGGCTCCCCCGTCGATCCGGCGCGGTGGCTGAAGACGAATGCGGGCTGAGGCGCCAAGGATGTGTCTCGCGGGGGCTCGTATCAGATGCGGCGGAGACGTCGCGAAGGGAGCCTGCGACAGGCCATGAAGAAGTATCTCCTGATCGGCGTTTCGGCCTTCGTGCTCGGCGCAGGGTCCATGGCCTATGTGTCGAGCCACGCGCTCGCCTCGGCCGAGCCGCGCGCCAAGACCTACCGGATGCTGGGCCTGTTCGGCGACGTGCTCGACACGGTCGAGCACCAGTACGTGACCGAGGTGGACGACACCAAGCTCATCCAGTCGGCCATCGACGGCATGCTGACCTCGCTCGATCCCCACTCGGGCTACCTCAATCCTGAAGACTTCCAGGAGATGCGCGACCAGACCCGCGGCGAATACGGCGGCCTGGGGCTGGAGGTCACCAGCGAGGACGGCGTCGTCAAGGTGATCACGCCCATGGACGACAGCCCCGCGGCCAAGGCCGGGGTGAAGCCGGGCGACTACATCACCGCGGTGAACAACGAGAGCGTGCTCGGCCTGTCGGTCAATGACGCGGTCAAGCAGATGCGCGGCAAGCCCGGCGAGATGGTCACCCTGACCATCGCCCGGGAGAAGACCGATCCCTTCGACGTCCACGTCACCCGTGAGATCATCAAGACCAAGACCGCCAGCGCCAAGATGGACGGCGAGTACGGCGTCCTGCGGATCAATTCCTTCGGCGAAAAGACCACCGACGAGGCGCAGGCCGCCTTCGCCCAGCTGAAGGCCAAGAACCCCAACATGAAGGGCCTGATCCTCGACCTGCGCCGCAACCCGGGCGGCCTGCTGGATCAGGCGGTCGGCATCTCCGACCTGTTCCTGGAAGGCGGCGAGATCGTCTCCCAGCGCGGCCGCGATCCGCGCGACGTCGAGCGCTACAACGCCCGACCGGGCGACATCACCAACGGCATGCCGATGACGGTGCTGATCGACAGTGGCACGGCCTCGGCCGCCGAGATCGTCGCCGGCGCCCTGCAGGACCGCAAGCGCGCCCAGATCGTCGGCCTGACCAGCTTCGGCAAGGGCTCGGTGCAGACCGTGATCCCGCTGCGCGGCGGCATGGACGGCGCCCTGAAGCTGACCACGGCGCGCTACTACACCCCGTCCGGCCGCTCGATCCAGAAGACCGGCATCACGCCGGACCTGGAGGTCGCCGCCACCCGCGACGAGGCCCAGTCGATCGCCAACCGCGCCTTCCAGTTTTCGGAGGCCTCGTTCAAGAACGCCCTGAATTCGCAGGAGGGCAAGGTGCGCGTCGCGGCCCACGAGCCGGCCGAGGCGCCGCCCGAGACCTTCGACGCCAAGAAGGACTTCCAGCTGGCCCGCGCCGAGGACGTGCTGCACTACGGCTCCGTCGCCGCGACGCCGAAGCTGCCGAAGCCGACGGCCAAGCTGGCCGAGATCATCAACACCAAGGCGCGCATCGCCGAGGTGAAGCCGCCGATCGCCAAATAGGCCACGGCGCGCGAATTCGGATCTGAAGGGGGCGGTCCTGAGGGCCGCCCCTTTTTTCATGACGCCGGTGGCGGACGGTCCAGGGGCGAGCGCCAGTTGGTCGGATCGAGGGGCTCGGCGCCCTGGATGGTGAAGCCCCGCTCGGTGGGCGCGCAGAACATGTTGATCGAGACGATGGAGCGGCCGAACACCTCGGGATCGGCGAGCCGCGGGGTGTGCCAGTAGAGGGTGTAGCCCATCTCGGTCAGCAGCCCGATCACCTCGCCCTGGTTCTGCGGCCGGTCGTTCTCGGTGTAGATGATCGGACGACAGCGGGCGATGGTCTCCCGCGCGCCGCGCAGCACCATGGGCTCGAAGCCCTCCACGTCGATCTTCAGCAGGCCGCAGGCGGGCAGTTTGAGGCTGTCGAGGGCCACCACCCGAACCTTGGTCCCGCCGATCGTCCCCTGGGCCTCCGCCGGCTGCAGGGAGACGCCGCCGAAGTTCACCACCGCGTCGTAGTCGAGCGGCGGGACGACCGCCTCGCCCTCCGCCTCGCCGCAGGCCTCGGGATAGGCCAGCACATTGCCGATGCCGTTCAGGGCGAGGTTGGCGCAGAGCACCTGGAACACCCGGTGCTGCGGCTCGAAGGCGTAGAGCAGCCCCGGCGCGCACTTGCGGGCCAGCGGTATGGTGTGGACCCCGATGTTCGCGCCGATCTCCACCACCGTCATGCCGGGCTGGGTCAGCTGGTCGAGGATCGCCCATTCCTCGGGCGAATACTCCCCGCGCTGCTCGAGCGTCGGCGTCATGTACTGGTCGCCGGTGAAGGCCAGCATCGGCCCGTGACGGGTCTCATAGGTCTTGGTCGTCATGGCCCTCCACTAACCCGTCCGGGCGCGACGTTCCAGCGCCCGGGGGCGGGGGATTGAGACGCCGTTAACCATGTTGCGGCAGGCTCCGGGAGAAGGAGTCCCCAGGCTTGGCGATGATTGCGCTTCCCCGGTTGTCCGCGCCCCGGTTCGGGATCGGCGGCCTGCGGGCGGTCGTCGGCCACCGCTTCGTGGGCGTCGGCGCCGCGGGCCTGCTGTTCGCCGGCGCGCTCGCCGCCCTGGTCACCCTGGTGGGGCCCATGACCGCCGGACCGCCGCGGGCCCGGATCGCTCTGGCCGACGCCCTGCGCCACGCCCCCGTCGGCTGGCGCGAAGCCCTGGCGCCGGCCACCGGCGCGCTGGCCATCACCGAAGACATCGTGCGGCTGTCGGACCGGCCGCTGGCCCCGCTGGCCGGCGTCACCTGGAATTCCGGCGCCCAGACGAAACCCGCCGCCGGGGCCCTGCCGACCGCCCCGCTGGCCGGGCTCTATGCGCCGGGGCCGGGCGGGCCGCTGCCGATCATCTCGGCGGACGGGCGCACGCCCTTCGACGGCTACAAGCGCCCGTTCGTGGCCAACAGCCGCCCGCGCATCGCCCTGATCATCGGCGGCCTCGGCCTGAACGCCCGGGCCACCCGCGCCGCCATCGAGAACCTGCCGCCGGAGATCACCCTGTCGTTCGCCCCCTACGCGGAGGGCCTGCAGGGCTGGATCGACGAGGCCCGCGCCCACGGCCACGAGGTGCTGCTGGAAACGCCCATGGAGCCGCTGGACTATCCGGACAACGATCCGGGGCCCTACACCCTGATGGCCGACGGCTCGCCGCCGGAGATCGTCAAGAAGCTGGAATGGGTGATGTCGCGGGCCACCGGCTACTACGGCCTGACCAACTATCTCGGCTCGCGCTTCCTGAACGCGCCCGCCGCCTACCAGGCCTTCGCCAGCGCCGCCGCCGGGCGCGGCCTGGGCTTCATCGACGACGGATCGGGCGCCCGGCTCAGCGGCGGCGGCCTGCCGCGCGCCTCGGCCGAGCGGGTGATCGACGACCAGCTGTCACAGGCCGCCATCGACCAGCAGCTGCTCGCCCTGGAGTCCGGCGCCCTGCAGCGCGGCCAGGCGCTGGGCGCGGGCTTCGCCTATCCGGTGACCCTCGACAAGGTGGCGCGCTGGGCCGCCAACCTGAACGAGCGGGGCTTCCAGCTGGCGCCGGCCTCGGCGCTGGCGACGCGCCGGTAGGATGGACCTCTCGGCCTATCGGCCCAACGTCGGCGTGGTGCTGTTCCACCCCGACGGACGCGTCTGGCTCGGCCGGCGCGCGGCCACCCCGCCGCCGCATAACTGGCAGTTCCCGCAGGGTGGGGTGGACGCTGGCGAGGACCTGGAGGCCGCCGCCCGCCGCGAGCTCGAGGAAGAGACCGGCGCCCGCAGCGTCACCCTCCTGGGCCGCACCGACGACTGGATCGCCTACGACTTCCCGCCCGACGCGCCGGCCCACCGCAGCCGCAACTTCAAGGGCCAGAAGCAGGTGTGGTTCGCGTTCCGATTTGAAGGCCAAGAGCGCGAGTTCGACCTGACCGCCCACCACGAGCCGGAGTTCGACGCCTGGCGCTGGGGCTATCTGGCGGAAGCGCCGGAGCTGATCGTGCCGTTCAAGCGGCCGGCCTACGAGGCCGTGGCCAAGGCGTTTGCCGCCTTCGCGGCGAAGCCCGCCTAGCCGCGCAACCGCTTCCACCCCAACCGCGCCAGCCCCGCCAGGGAGACCAGCGCCCAGGCGCCTTCCATGGCCACGGCCGAGAGGTTGAAGGCATGGGCCAGCGACAGGAGGATCAGGCTCGCGCCGGCGAAATTGGCGGCCAGCGAGGCCGCGCGCTTCGGATCGAGGCGGCCGAGCGCCGCGCCGGCATAGGCGATGAGGATGAGGACGACGCCGAGGAGGCCCGCGGCGTCGGTCCAGGTCATCAGAACTTGCGTTCCTGGTAGTAGAGGATGCCGGTGTCGTAGCCGCGGTTGAGCGAGCTGTCGTCGGGCTTGCGCCAGGTGGTGAAGTTCACCGCCGTCGAGGAATTCGACTCCAGGTGCTCCCAGGACTTGCGCACGCGCTTCACGCCGTCGCCCTCGACCTGCACATAGTTGGCCGTGGAGATCAGCTCCGGCTTGTGCAGGAACGACCAGATGTTGATCGCCTTGACGATCGGCGCGTCCTGGCCGATGGCGAAGTGCACCTCGGCCTGGCAGACGTCCTTGTTCACGCCCTGCGCCAGCACGGTCACCTGGTAGTCGCGCGTGCCGCCGAGCGGCATGGTCCAGGTCCCGTCGCGGCGGTTCTTGCGCATGCCGGGCAGCTGGGCGGCCAGCTGGTCGAGATTGCCGCCGCGCACCAGCGGCACGCAGACCTTTTCCAGCACGCTGACGATCACCGCCCCGTCGCCGGTGGTCGGCACGGCGGGCGGCGGCTCGTCGGCGGCCGGCGCGGCCGGCGGCGCGGCCGTGGCTGGCGCGGTGGTGGGCGGAACACCCTGGGCCGCAGCGCCGGCGGGGGTCGCCGGATTGGCGGGCGCGACCGGCGAGGTCTGCGGCAGCGGCGCCGAGGAGGTGGTGGGCGCCGGGCCCGAAGGCGGGGCGGCGGCCGGCGTCGGCGTGGACGGCGGCGCGCTGGTCGCGGGCGCCTGCGCCCAGGCGAGGCTCGCGCCGGCGGTGGCGAGGCCGGCGGCGAGGATCAGACGGACGTGGGCGGTGCGCATGGACTTCAAACCCCTGACTTCTCGCCGCGCACTAAACTTAAGGCTGGCGACATTCGCAAGGCCTCAGCGCGTCATGACTACGGCAAAAAATTACAAACCGACTTTTTATGCGGGCTAGGCCGCTTCCGCCGCGTGCTCGGCCAGGATGGTCAGACCCTCCGGCGTCACATCGGCAAAGCCGCCGCGCACTTCGAAGACCGTGACCCTGCCCTCGTTGTGCACCCGCACCTGACCTTCTTTCAAAGTCGTCATGAACGGCGCGTGACCCGCCAGAACCCCGAAGTCGCCTTCGGAGCCCGGCGCGTCGACCTGATCCACGGGGCCCGCGAACAGCTCGCGTTCCGGCGAGACCAGGGAGAACTGCAGCTTGTCGGCCATGGCCCCTAGGCTTCCGCCGCCAGCTGTTCGGCCTTCTTGACCGCGTCCTCGATGGTGCCGACGTTGAAGAAGGCCGGCTCCGGCAGGTGATCGTACTCGCCCTCAACCACCGCCTTGAACGAGCGGATGGTGTCCTCCAGGCTGACGAACACGCCCGGCATGTTGGTGAACTGCTCGGCCACGTGGAACGGCTGCGACAGGAAGCGGGCGATCTTGCGCGCGCGGGCCACCACCAGCTTGTCCTCTTCCGACAGCTCATCCATGCCGAGGATGGCGATGATGTCCTTCAGCGCCTTGTACTGCTGCAGGGTCTCCTGCACGCGGCGGGCGACATTGTAGTGCTCCTCGCCGATCACCAGCGGGTCCATGATCCGCGAGGTGGAGTCCAGCGGGTCGACCGCCGGGAAGATGCCCTGGGCGGCGATGTCGCGCGACAGCACCGTGGTGGCGTCCAGGTGGGCGAAGGAGGTGGCCGGCGCCGGGTCGGTGAGGTCGTCGGCGGGCACGTAGATCGCCTGCACCGAGGTGATCGAGCCCTTCGAGGTCGAGGTGATCCGCTCCTGCAGATTGCCCATCTCGGTGGCCAGCGTCGGCTGATAGCCCACCGCCGAGGGGATGCGGCCCAGCAGGGCCGACACTTCCGAGCCCGCCTGGGTGAAGCGGAAGATGTTGTCGATGAAGAGCAGCACGTCCTTGCCCTCTTCGTCGCGGAAGTACTCGGCCTGGGCCAGACCCGTCAGGGCCACGCGGGCCCGCGCGCCGGGCGGCTCGTTCATCTGGCCGTAGACGAGGGTGCAACGGCTCTCGCCGCCGCCGCCGGCCTGGTTCACGCCGGACTCGATCATCTCGTGGTAGAGGTCGTTGCCCTCGCGCGTCCGCTCGCCGACGCCGGCCAGCACGGAGTAGCCGCCGTAGGCCTTGGCGATGTTGTTGATCAGCTCCTGCATGGTCACGGTCTTGCCGACCCCGGCGCCGCCGAACAGGCCGATCTTGCCGCCCTTGGTGTAGGGGCAGAGCAGGTCGATCACCTTGATCCCGGTGACCAGCACCTCGGCCGAGGTGGCCTGCTCGGCGAAGGACGGCGCCTCGCGGTGGATGACGCTGGAGTGGTCCCAGGCGATCGGGCCGGCCTCGTCGATCGGATCGCCGATGACGTTCATGATCCGGCCGAGCGTGGCGGGGCCCACCGGCACGGTGATCGCCCGGCCGGTGTCGACCACCGGCTGACCGCGGGTCAGGCCCTCGGTGGTGTCCATGGCGATGGCGCGCACGGTGTTCTCGCCCAGGTGCTGGGCGACCTCGAGCACCAGGCGGAAGGGCTCGCCGGTCCGCTGGTCGGTGTTGGTGGTCTCGAGCGCGTTGAGGATGGCCGGCAGGTGGCCTTCGAACTCGACGTCGACGACCGCGCCGATGATCTGCACCAGGCGGCCGGTGGCGACGCCCTTCACGGCGCCGGGCGCCTTGGGCGCAGCGGCCTTGGCCGGGGTCTTCTTCGCGGCGGGCTTCTTGGCGGTGGTGGTGGCCATGGGGTCCAACTCTCTCGAAAGTCTAGATCGCTTCGGCGCCGGAGATGATCTCGATCAGCTCCTTGGTGATCTGCGCCTGGCGGGCTCGGTTCATTTGCAGGGTGAGGCTGGCGATCATGTCGCCGGCGTTGCGGGTGGCGTTGTCCATCGCCGTCATCTGGGCGGCGAAGAAGCCGGCCTGGTTCTCCAGCATGGCGGAGAAGATCTGGGTGGTCAGGTTGCGCGGCAGCAGCGCCTCGAGGATCGAGGCCTCGTCGGGCTCGTACTCGTAGGAGGCGCCCTTCAGGTCGATGGCGGGCGCGCCGGTCTCGACCTCGGCGGGGATCAGCCGCTTGCCGGTGGGGGTCTGGGTGACCACCGACTTGAACTGGCTGAAGAAGATGGTGACCACATCCACGTCGCCGGCGTCGAACAGCTCGCGGACGCGGGCTGACACCAACTCGGCGGTTTCCAGCGAGGGCGCAGCGCCCACCTCGAACATCCCGACGTTGCGGTCGGCATAGAGCCGGCGCAGCTGGTCGCGGGCCTTGCGGCCGACGGTGATGATCTTGACGTCCTTGCCCTCGGCGATCAGGGCGCCGATCCGTTCGCGCGCGGCGCGCACGACCGAGGAATTGATGCCGCCGGCCAGGCCGCGGTCGGAGGTGGCGACCACCACCAGCTGCTTCTGCTCAGAGCCCGTACCGACCAGCAGGCGCGGCGCGCCGTCGCCGGTGACGCCGGCCGCCAGGTTGGCGATCACCGCGGCCATGCGCTGGGCGTAGGGCCGGGCGTTCTGGGCATTGGTCTGCGCGCGGCGCAGCTTGGCCGCGGCGACCATCTGCAGCGCCTTGGTGATCTTCTGCGTGGCTTTCACGCTTCCGATCCGGCTGCGCATGTCCTTCAGGCTGGCCATGGCGGGCTACTCGTCTCCCAGCCGGGCTCTAGGCGAAGGTTTCGTTGAAGGCGGTGAGCGCGGCCTTCAGGCGATCTTCCACGGGGCCGAGGTCCTTCTTGGTGCGGACCTCGTCCAGCAGGTCCTGGTGCCTGGCGTGCAGGAAGCTCAGCAGTTCGCGCTCCCAGCGGCCGACGTCGGCCGTCGCCGTGCGGTCCAGGAAGCCGCGGGTGCCGGCGTAGATCACCGCCACCTGCTCCTCCACCGACAGCGGCGCATACTGCGGCTGCTTCAGAAGCTCGGTCAGGCGCTCGCCGCGGGCCAGCATGCGCTGGGTGGCGGCGTCCAGGTCGGAGCCGAACTTCGCGAAGGCGGCCATTTCCCGGTACTGGGCGAGCTCGCCCTTGATGGGGCCGGCGGCGGTCTTCATGGCCTTGATCTGGGCCGAGGAGCCCACGCGGCTGACGCTGATGCCGACGTTCACGGCCGGGCGGATGCCCTGGAAGAACAAGTCGGTCTCCAGGAAGATCTGGCCGTCGGTGATCGAGATCACATTGGTCGGGATATAGGCCGAGACGTCGTTGGCCTGGGTCTCGATCAGCGGCAGGGCGGTCAGCGAGCCCGAGCCATTGTCCTCGTTGAGCTTGGCGGCCCGCTCCAGCAGGCGGCTGTGCAGGTAGAACACGTCGCCCGGATAGGCTTCGCGGCCCGGCGGGCGGCGCAGCAGGAGCGACATCTGGCGGTAGGCGACGGCCTGCTTGGAGAGGTCGTCATAGATGATCACGGCGTGCATGCCGTTGTCGCGGAACCACTCGCCCATGGCGCAGCCGGCGAAGGGCGCCAGGAACTGCAGCGGCGCGGGCTCGGAGGCCGTGGCGGAGACCACGATGGTGTAGTCGAGCGCGCCGCGCTCCTCGAGGGTCTTGACGATCTGGGCGACGGTCGAGCGCTTCTGGCCGATGGCCACATAGATGCAATAGAGCTTGGCGCTCTCGTCCGTGCCGGCGTTGATCGCCTTCTGGTTCAGGATGGTGTCGATGGCCACCGCGGTCTTGCCGGTCTGGCGGTCGCCGATGATCAGCTCGCGCTGGCCGCGGCCGATCGGGATCAGGGTGTCGATGGCCTTCAGGCCGGTCTGCACCGGTTCGTGCACGGACTTGCGCGGGATGATGCCCGGCGCCTTGACGTCCACCCGGCGGCGCTCGGCGACATTGGTCAGCGGGCCCTTGCCGTCGATCGGCTCGCCCAGCGGATTGACCACCCGGCCCAGCAGGCCCTTGCCGACCGGCACGTCGACGATCTCCGACAGGCGGCGGACCTCGTCGCCCTCGCCGATCGCCTGGTCCTGGCCGAAGATCACGATGCCGACGTTGTCGCGCTCCAGGTTGAGCGCCATGCCCTTCACGCCGGCCTTGGTGAACTCCACCATCTCGCCGGCCTGGACGTTGTCGAGGCCGAAGACGCGGGCGATGCCGTCGCCGACCGACAGCACCTGGCCGACGTCGGACACGTCGGCTTCCTGGCCGAAGTTGGCGATCTGGGACTTCAGGATGGCCGAAATCTCGGCGGCGCGGATATCCATGGGCTTACGCTCTCTTCAGGGCGAATTTCAGAGACTCGAGCTTCGAGCGGAGCGAAGCGTCGAACAGACGGGAACCGACCTTGACGCGGATGCCGCCGAGAATGGCGGGGTCCACGCGGGTGGTGATTTCAGGGTCCTTGCCGAGCGCCTGGCGCAGGGCGGCGGCGACGCCTTTTTCCTGGGCGGCGCTGAGCGGCAGGGCGGTGGTGACCTCGGCCGACACGGCGCCGCGCGCCTTGGCCGCCAGGTCCTCGAAGCCGGTGATCACCGAGGCCAGGGCGTTCGCGCGGCCGTTGGCCGCCAGCAGGCCGAGGAACTTCTTGGTGGTGGGATTGAACTTCGCCTTGTCGGCGATGGCGGCCAGGCCCTTGCCCTTGTCCTCGGCGCTGAAGGCCGGCGAGCCGATCAGGATCTTCAGGTCGCGGCTCTCCGCCAAGGCGGCCTTCAGCGACTTCAGGTCGGCCTCGACAGCCGCCTGCGCCTTCTCGTCGGTCGCCAGATCGAACAGGGCCTGCGCGTATCGGCCGCCTAGGTTCGACGCGTTGGATTCGTCCGCCACTTAAACTCTTCCGCCCGGTCGGTATGGACACGTCGCCGCGGCGATCGCCGCTGCAGCTTAAAGGCTTGAAAGCGCTTGGAAAAAGCACTTCGGATCGAAGGGTCGTAACCACCCCCGGCCCAAAGCCGCGCGCCTGATAGCATGCGCCCTCCCGCGCCGCAACAAGACGGGACAGAGCCGCCGCTGCGGAATGCTCACAGGGCTCGTGAGGCCATCGCGCGCGCCCCGCTCGCGAGGATGTGAACCGGCCAAGCTCACGATCTTCAGCTGGGCCTTAGGAACCCGCCGAGGCCTGTCGCGGTTGGGGTGGCGGAGAGACGCGCCCCGCCTCTTGGTGACCTGGGGCGCGGTCGAGCAGCAGTACGCTTGCGGGGGGTTATCCAGTCATGAGTTTGTCCACGCCGACCACCGACGGCGGACACGTCGAGAGCTTCATCGACGTCTCGTCCGGCTTCAACGTCCTGCACGCCCAGAAATTCGACGCCGCCGGCCACAAGGTCGGCGCCGAGCTCGTGCTCAACAGCGCGGTGATCGGTCCCTATGACGTCGCGGCCGTGGCCGGCGGCGGCTACGTCCTGATCTATCAGAGCGGCGGCCACGGAACCTGGGGCGAGATCCGCATCCAGGACGCCACGGGCGCGACGGTGGCCAGCACGAGCACGGCGGCCGGCCAGGACTTCCACCTCGTCGCCGGCCAGGGCGGCGGCTTCCTGGTCGCCTACCACGGCACCGAGCTCGATCACGGCCTCGATGGAAGCCAGCCGCTGCTGCAGCTCTACGACGCGGCGGGCCATTCGCTGACGGCCGGCCACATCGAGCTCGCCGGCCAGATCGCCGGCATCACGGCCCAGGCCGGCGGGGTGATGGCGGTCGACTGGAACGACGGCGGGACGATCCACACCCTGACCCTCGATCCGCACACCGCCGCCAGCCCGTCGACGCCCGCCATGCCCGCGGTGACCGTCCTCGACGACGTGGGCGCGGTCACCGGGCCGGTGGCCAACGGCGCCACGACCGACGACGCCACGCCGACCTTCCGCATCGCCGTCACCCAGGTGGGGGAGGCCTTCGTCGAGCTCGACAAGGACACCGGGGCCACGACCTATCACAACCAGGGCGGCGGCATCGCCGTCACCGCGGCCGACGTCGCGCGCGGCTATATAGACATCACCCTGCCCACCAGCGGCGACGGACACTACATGGCCTGGGCGCGGGTCACCGACGCCACGGGCTCGGCGAGCTACCCGGTGGCGGTCAATTTCACCGAGCAGGCGCCGACGGCCTCCACCGGAACGGCCGGCCAGGTGCTGACCGCACAGCACGCGGACGCCACCCTGATGGGCGGCGTCGGCGACGACACCGTCACCGGCGGCGCCGGTTCGAACTATCTGCGCGGCGGCGAGGGCAACGATTCCATCGTGGGCGGCGCCGGGTTCAACGACATCAACGGCAACCAGGGCGACGACACCATCGTGGGCGGCTCCGCCGTCGGCGACTGGCTAGTGGGCGGCCAGGGCAATGACATGATCACCGCCCACGGCGGCGGCAACATCGTCTACGGAAACCTGGGGAACGACACCCTGGTCGGCGGGACCGGCGGCGACATCCTGCGCGGCGGCCAGGGCGACGATTCCATCGTCGCCGGCTCCGGGGCGGAGTGGATCTCCGGGGACCGCGGCGACGACACCATCCAGGGTGGCGCCGGACCCGACACCTTCCACACCTTCTCAGGCGCCGGGATGGACCGGGTGCTGGGCTTCGACGCGGCCAAGGGCGACCACGTGATGATCGATCCCGGCACGGCCTATTCGGTGTCGCAAGTGGGCGCCGACACGGTCATCGACCTGGGCCACGGCGATCAGATGGTCCTGGTGGGCGTCAGCGCCGGGAGCCTGCCCTCCGGCTGGATCGTCTAAAAAAGAGGGCGTCGGCATGACCGACGCCCTTTTGCAGTTACAGCGCTCGACAACATTGAGCCGCTGGGGAGAGCCGAAAAAATCAGCGCTTGGCGAGCGCCGAGTTGGGGGCGATGGCCGCCACGTTGCACTGGGCCAGACGCGCGTCGTCGAGCGCCCGGCGGCCGGTGAAATTGGCCACCGCGCCGACCTTGGCCGCGACGGCCTTGCAGGTGTCGGCGCCGAAGGTGTTCGAGGTGGTCGCGTTGGCCACGCAGGTGTCGGCCTGGCAATCGAAGACCGCGCCGCCGGCGATGAATTTCACCGGTTGGGCGACGGGGGCCTGCAGCTTCACGACCACCGGTTCGGCGGCGAGCGCTGCGGTGGCGGACAGGGAGAAGACGGCGGCGCAGGCGGCCGCAAGGGTATGGAGCTTCATGGAAAGCCCTCCAGCTGGTTCGAGGAGATGACGTTGCTCAAGACGGGCAGCGGCCCAGTCCGCCGCGAGGGTCCGCCGCCGGTATCCCCACCAACGACGCACAGCGAACTGAGCACCGCTAAGATAACACTGTTAAGATGTCCCGCAACCGCAAATTTCGTCACACCGGTTGTTAGCTGTCGAATAGGCGCCCTGGGTTCACCCCGTCCGCTTGCGGCTTGACCTCGTCTCGCCCGCCACCGGCGCAAAGGCGGCATGCACGATGTAGCGGGGCTGCGAAGGCTGGGCGCGCGCCTCGAAGCGGTGCAGCAGGCCGCTCAGCTCACGGGAGAACAGCTCGGCGTCCGCGTCGCTCAGGCGCAGGTCGAGCCACAGCTCGGCGGCCCGGGCGCGCAGCTCCGGGTCCCGCCGCGGCCGCATGCGCGGGCCCTGATCGTCGTGGGTGAAGACGAACCCGGTGACCGCTTGGGAAAGGCTGCGGTCAAGCTGCTCGCGCAACTGGCCGGCCATGCCCGCCCCCGGCGAAGAGGCCATCAGTTCCGCCGGCACGACGAAGCTGCGCGCGTTGGCCCGGTAGTATTTGATCGGCGCCCCGGCCCGCGGTTGCTGACGGGCCATCGTCACCAGGCCGAGCCGCAGGAACCTGGCGACATGGTGGTGCAGCAGGTTGAGCGGCGTATCGGTCAATCGGGAGAGCTCGCTGAGCGAACGGGCCTGCGGGATCAGGGACAGCAGGATGCGGCGCTGGCGCGGGACCGTGAACGGCCGCGCCGCGCGAGGGTCATCGATCTCGATGGTCTCCAGCATGGCCGGTTCCTTGGTCGCCGCGAGCCTGGCCTGCAACCTCATTCAACCGGATGTCTATCAATTGAACGTGGCGGCCGCATCTGCTCGTCGGCGATCTCGGGAGGAGCGGACGATGAAGGACCTGGTCTTGCGCAGCCTCGGCGCCGGCGCGGCGCTGTTCGCCATGGCGGCGCCTATGCCCGGCCAAGCCGCGCCGCCACCGGCCGGGCCGGCGATGGAAAGGTGCCTGGCCGTCCAGGCCGAGTCCCTCGACGTCTCCGGCGTGGCCTCGGTCGTCGGTCCGGGGATGGCGGCGACCTATGCCCGCGGCGTGACCGGGGCCCCGGGCAGCCCGCCCATCGGGGCGCAGAGCCGCTTCAACCTCGGCTCGGCCGGCAAGATGTTCACCGCCGTCGCGGTGGCGCAACTGATCGAGGCCGGCAAGGTCGGGCTGGACGACCCGGTCGGGCGCTATGTCACCGGCCTGACGCCGCAGGCCGCGGCCGTGACTGTCCGCCAACTGCTCACCCACAGCGGCGGCCTTGGCGACTTCTTCACGCCGCAGAACCTGCCGGCCATCGCCCGGGCCCGGACGGTGGCCGAGCTGATGCCGCTGGTCGCCTCGGACCGACCGGCCTTCACGCCCGGCGCGCGGTTCGAATATTCCAACAGCGGCTTCCTGATCCTCGGACGGCTGGTCGAGCGCGTCTCCGGCCAGGATTACGGCCGCTACCTCAGCGACCATGTGTTCGCGCCCGCGGGCATGACGGCCACGGGTCTCGAGCCCGGCCCGGCCGCGACCCGCGCGGTGGGCATGACGGCCATGCCTCCGCCATCGCCCGGAGCCGCCGCCGGACCGCCGCAGATGATGCGCCTGCCGGGACCCGGCCAGCCGCCGGCGCCTCCGCCGGCCGGCCCGTTGCGCCCATCCATCGAGGCCAGCCTGCGCGGCAATCCGGCCGGCGGCGCCTATGGCACAGCCGCCGACATGCAGAGGTTCTTCGCCGCCCTGCTGGCCGGGCGGCTGGTCAGCGCCCCGATGCTGCAGAAGCTCACGACCACCCAGATCGTCGCCATGCCCGCCCACGGGCCGATGGCGGAACTGGACTATGGCCTCGGCTTCGGCGTGGGGGTGAGCGGGGGCCACCGCTGGTTCGGGCACAACGGCGGCGCGCCGGGCGTGACCGTGGAGGCGACGGCCTATCCGGACGACCGGGTCGCCATGGTGGTTATGGCCAACCGCGACCCGCCCAGCGCCTCCCTGCTGTTCCGCCAGGTGCGCGGCGCGCTCTTCGATCCGGCCGGACTCCGGAAATGCGCCGGCGGTGATTGAAGGTCGGCTTGCGGGCGGGCCGGCGTGCGTTCATGCCGCGTCAATCTTGTCGCATGCATCGGTGCGGTGAGATAAGCACAGGCCCGGGTCGGGGCGGCCCTAAGAGACGACAGGAACGACGGACCACATGGCCAACGCCCAGTCGCCGGGACCAGGCGGTCGCGGTCCCGACGCCCCCCGCCCCAGGCGCACGCCTCTGCAGGGGTTCATCTACTGGACCCTGGTGGTCGGCGTCTGGTCGCTGATCTTCCTGGTGGCGTTCTTCGCCGTGTTCGCGGTGGATCTGCCGGACACCTCGAAGCTCTATGAGGTCAAGCGCCAGCCGTCGGTCTCCTATCTGGACCGCTCCGGCGGCCTGGTCTCGGTGCGCGGCAGCCAGTACGCCCCGCCGGTCGATCTCGACAAGCTGCCGCCCTATGTCCCCAAGGCCTTCATCGCCATCGAGGACCGCTGGTTCTACTACCACTTCGGCTTCAACCCCTGGGGCATCGCCCGCAGCGTCGCCTACAACGCCGTGCACCATGGCGGCCCCCTGCGCGGCGGCTCGACCATCACCCAGCAGCTGGCCCGCAACCTGTTCCTGACGCCCAGCCAGACCTATCGGCGCAAGATCCAGGAGCTGATCCTGGCGGTCTGGCTGGAGGCCAAGTTCTCCAAGAAGCAGATCCTCGAGCTCTATCTGAACCGGGTCTATTTCGGGGCCGGCGCCTATGGCATCGAGGCCGCTTCGCAGCGCTATTTCGGCAAGCCCGCCTCGCAGCTGTCGCTGGGCGAGGCCTCTCTGCTGGCCGGCATGATGAAGGGGCCGTCGCGCTACTCGCCGGTGGCCGCCACCGACCGCGCCGCGCGTCGCGCCACCATCGTGCTCGACGAGATGGTGCGCATCCACGCCATCACCCCGCAGCAGCGCGACGAGGCCTTCCAGCAAAAGGTCCGGGTGAATCCCGTACTCGCCAACCAGCGGGCGCAATATTTCACCGACTGGCTGGACGACCAGGTCCGCCAGCTGGTGGGCGAACCCACCGAGGACCTGGTGGTGGAGACCACCCTCGACCTGCCTTTGCAGGCCTCGGCCGAGCTGGCGCTGCAGAAGGGCGTCGCAGCCTCGGCGAACCAGGGCGTGCAGCAGGGCGCGCTGATCTCGCTCGACGGCGAAGGCCGCGTCCGCGCCTACGTCGGGGGCACCAACTATCTGCAGACCCAGTTCGACCGCGTCACCCAGGCCAGGCGCCAGGCCGGCTCCTCCTGGAAGCCCTTCGTCTACCTGACCGCCATGGAGGCCGGCCGCACGCCCGATACGCCCGTGGTCGATGAGCCGATCACCATCGGCAACTGGACGCCCCGGAACTACACCGGGAAATATCTCGGGCCGATCAACCTCGAGACGGCGCTGAAGGAATCCATCAACACGGTGGCCGCGAGGCTGGCCAACGAGGTCGGCACCACCAATGTCGCCCAGACCGCGCGCCGGCTCGGCATCGCCTCGCCCATCCAGCTCAGCCCCTCCATGGCCCTGGGCGCCGTCGAGGTCAGCCCGCTGGAGATGGCCCAGGCCTACGACCCGTTCTCCAACGGCGGCTTCTACGCCAAGGCCTATGCCATCGAGCGCATCCGCACCGCCTCGGGCCGGGTGCTCTACGACCACGGCGTGGGCGCCGGCGACCGCCGCCCGGTCATCGGCCAGCCGGCGCTGTCCTACATGGTGCGCATGATGCGCCAGGTGATCGCCTCGGGCACCGGCACGCGCGCCGCGGTCAAGGGCTACGACCTGGCCGGCAAGACCGGCACCACCAGCGATTACCGCGACGCCTGGTTCATCGGCTACACCGGCGGCTTCGTCACCGCCGTCTGGGTCGGCCGCGACGACAACACCTCCATGAAGAAGGTCACCGGCGGCGCGGCGCCGGCCGGCATCTGGCACGACTATATGACCGCCGCCCTGCCACGACTGAAGGTCGAGCCGATTCCCGGCGGCGAACCCCCGGCGCCCGCGGCCTCCGACGTGCTCGGCGAGATCATCAACGGGGCCCAGCAGTTGCTGCACCCGCCGTCCGAAGCCCCACCGGAGCCCTATCCCGAGCGCCCGCCGGACCCCAATACGCCGCCGTATTGAACCTCCCCGCGAGGCACGCGGGGGAGGTTAGCTCCCGAACGCGTGCAGCCGGGCGCCCTCGGCCCTCAGCCAGGCGCGGTGCGGGCGCTCGTCGCCGACCAGGGCCTTCACATGGGCCCAGAAGCGCGGGCCGTGGTTCAGCTCCCTGAGGTGGGCGCACTCATGGGCGGCCACGTAGTCGGCGACCGCATAAGGCGCCAGCGCCAGGCGCCAGGAATAGCGGATCGAGCCGCCGTCGCCGCGCCGGTCGGGGCGGCAGGAGCCCCAGCGGCCCTTGGCGTCCATGATCGTCACCTTGGGCATGGGCGCGCCGAGCTGGGCGGCATAGCAGGCGGTGCGCGCGCCCAGCACCTGCAGCGCCCGCTTCCGGATCATCAGGATCACCGCCCGGGCATAGCCTTCGCCCTCGCCCATGGCGGCGATGCGGTGCGGGGTGAAGTCCGTCGCCTCGTGCCAGCGGGCGCGCCCCTGGCCGGCCTCCAGCAAGACCGGCTCTCCGAACAGCTCGAGCGTCATGCCCGGCGCGATGGGCGAGGACGGCGGCAGTTCGGCCAGCCGCTCGGCGATCCAGCCGGCCCGCTCGCGGGCGAAGGCGGCGGCCTCGGGCAGGCGGCGGGCGGACGGGGCGGTGGCCACGATCTGGCGGCGCGTGCGGTCGAGGCGCAGCGACACGCGCCGGGCTCGCCGGTTGATCTTCAAGGTGACGACAGCGCCGGCCACTTCCAGTCGGTCGCCGTCGGTGAGGGACCGCCCGAACGGAGACATCGCCAGGGAATGTAGGGACGCCGCTGAGTCGAGTCTCAGGTCTTGTCGGTGCGGCCGATGAACTCACGGACCCGCGGATATATCTCGTTCTGGAAGCGGGCCCCGTTGAACACCCCATAGTGGCCCACGTGGGGCTGGACGTAGTCCTCCTTCAACTCCGGCGGCAGGCTGAGGCAAAGCCGGTGCGCCGCCCGCGTCTGGCCGATGCCGGAGATGTCGTCGTTCTCGCCCTCGACGGTCAGGAGGCCGATGTCGGTGATCCGCTCGGGTCGCACCTTGCGCCCGTCGTGCGTCAGCTCGCCCTTGGGCAGCAGGTAGCGCTGGAACACGATGTCGACCGTCTGGAGATAGAACTCCTCGGTCAGGTCAAGCACCGACAGGTACTCGTCGTAGAACTCCAGGTGCTTCTCGGCGCTGTCGCCGTCGCCGTCCATCATGTGCAGCAGGTACTGGCGGTGGGCCTCCTGGTGGCGATCGATGTTCATCGACATGAAGGCGGCCAACTGCACGAAGCCCGGATAGACGTGGCGGCCGACGCCGGGATGCGGCGGCGGCACCGGATAGATCATGTTCGATTCGAACCAGGCGAAGGGCCGGTCCTCGGCCAGCTTGTTGGTCACCGTCGGTGACAGGCGCGCATCGATCGGCGAGCCCATGATGGTCATCGAGGCCGGACGGCTCTTGTCCTTGTCCTCGCTCATCAGGCTGGCGGCGGCGAGCACGGCGGGGCCCGGCTGGCAGACGGCGACCACATGCGGGCGCTGGCCGAGCTCTTTCAGCATGTCGCGGACGTGGTCGATGTAGTCGTGGAAGTCGAACTTGCCGGCGCTCAGCGGAACCTCGCGGGCGTTCACCCAGTCGCTGACATAGACGTCGTGGTCCTGCAGGAAGGTCTGCACCGTGCCGCGCAACAGGGTGGCGTAGTGGCCCGACAGGGGGGCCACGATCAGCAGCTTGGGCTCAGCGCTGGTGCGGCCGATGGCGGCCAGGTCCTTGGCGTTGCGCTCGAAGTGCAGCAGCTTCACCCACGGCGTCGCCCAGACCTCCTTGGGCGTCACGGCCACCGGCCGGCCCTCGATCTCCACCTGATCGATGCCCCAGGCGGGCTTGCCGTAGCGGCGGGTGAGGTTGGCGAACAGGTCGGCGCCGGCATAGAGGCTGCGGGCGAATTCCGTCTCGCGGGCCGGATTGTACGGCGAGGACCAGAAGTCCCGCGCCGCCAGCGCCAGGGCCCGCCACGGCTGGGCGGCGTAGAAACCGGTTTCGTACATTGAGTAGAGCATGTCGGGTCCAGTTTGTGCGCCGCAGCATTAACATGCGAGTCGTTAATCGGCTCCACAAGGTGAAGCTCGATAACTCACCGGCCCAGACTGGGGCGCCGACTGCGGGCCCGGCCGGGACTCAGCAGCTTTCCGCGCCGTCGCCGAGCGCCATAGCCTTGCGGAGATGGCCGACGATCTCCTGCGGCGCCGCGTTATAGGGGATGACGCAGGCGAACCGGCCCTTCGGGTTCATCAGATAGGTGAAGGTCGAGTGGTTGACGGCGTAGCTGCCCGGATCATTGGGGTCCTTCGCCGTCTGGTAGAACACCTTGTAGGCCCGTGCGGCCTCGGCGACCTGCGCCGGCGTCCCGGTCAGGCCGAGCGCGCGGCGCGGGAAGGCGGGATTGGAAAGGTAGCTCGCCAGCTTCTTCGCATCGTCGCGGGCCGGATCGACGGTGATGAACACCGTCTGGAAGCCGCCCGCCTTGGCGCCCAGCTGCTTCTCCGCCGCGGCGAGCGCGAACAGGGTCGTCGGGCAGGCGTCGGGGCAGTTGGTGTAGCCGAAGAACACCGCGCTCCACTTGCCCCTGAGCACGCCCTCGTCGGCCGGGCGGCCGGTCTGGTCGACAAGGTGGAACGGACCGCCCACGGCGGCGGTTTGCTGAGGCTGGCCCAACAGGCCCTTGTTCACGGCCACGCCCGTGATCACCGCAAAGGCGAGCGCGAGGATGGCGAGGATGACCAGGAATCCCCGGCTCATGGTCCGATCGGTCCTTTCCGTGCGAGTTAGGGCTCGTCAGCGCCCGGCGGGCGCGCAATCCTGACGGAGCCATGGCCAACGTCCGGACCCCCGCCGCCGCGGCGATGACGCCCGTCACCGGCCTCGATAGAGCCGACCACGCGGCCGTGCAAGGCGACGACGACCGCGCCACCGGCGAGTGGGACGAAACCGGCTCGCGCCGGGGCCGCCTGCGGGTCCGCACCCTGGTCACCCAGCGCTGGCTGGTGCTGGCCGGCGAAGCCCTCCTGCTGGTGGCCGCCGCCGTCCTGCTGAACTTCCACGCGCCCTATCCCCTGTGCTTCGGGGTGATCGGGGCCGGCGCCTGGATCAACCTCCTGACCGGCGTGGCCTCGCCCGGCCAGCGGACGCTGGGCGACCTGGAGGCCGGCGGCCAGCTCGCCGTCGACATCCTTCAGATCACCGCCCTGCTGTTCCTGACCGGCGGCGCCGGCAACCCCTTCGTCCTGCTGCTGATCGCCCCGGTGACGCTGGGCGCGGCGACCCTGCCGCTACGCCACACCCTGGCGCTCGCCAGTCTCGCGGGCCTCGCCTCGCTGGCGCTGGCCTTCCTCGCCCTGCCCCTGCCGAGCGCCGACGGCATCCAGCTCGCCGTGTCGCGCGACTACCGGCTCGGCGCGGCGATCGCCAATATCGCCGGCATCGCCCTGATCGCGGGCTACGTCCGCCAGGCCGCGGTGGAGGCCGCCCGCATGGCGCTCGCCCTCGACGTCACCCAGACGGTGTTGTCGCGCGAGCAGAGGCTGTCGGCGCTGGGAGCCCTGGCCGCGGCCGCCGCCCACGAGCTCGGCACCCCGCTCGCCACCATCGCCATCGTCGCCAAGGAGCTGGGCCGCGAGGCGCCCACCGCGGCCGTCAAGGAGGACGCCGAGCTCCTGACCGCCCAGGCCGAGCGCTGTCGCGAGATCCTGCGCCGGCTGACCGCCACGCCGGACAAGGCCTCCGACGAGGTGCACGAGCGCCTGTCGCTGCGCCAGCTGGTGCAGGAGGTGATCGAGCCGCACGCCGGCGTAAAGGACGTCCGCGTCGAGGCCATCGTCACCGGCGCGCCGGGGACGCCCGCGCCGGACCTGCGGCGCATGCCGGAGATCATCCACGCCTTCACCTCCTTCGTGGAGAACGCCGTCGACTTCGCCGCCGCCGAGGTGCTGGTCACCGCCCGCTTCGACGCCGAGACGGTCTCGGTGGAGGTCCGCGACGACGGGCCCGGCTTCGCCCCGGAGATCCTGGCCAAGCTCGGCGAGCCCTATGTCACCACCCGTCCCGGCGCCGAGGGCTCGCGCACCGGCCACATCGGCATGGGCCTCGGCTTCTTCATCTCGAAGACCCTGTTGGAACGAACCGGGGCTGTTGTGACCTTTCAGAATGGGCGGCCGCGCGGCGCCATCGTCGCCGCGCGCTGGCCCAGGGCCCGTGTCGAGGTCAGCGAAGGTTGAGCCGCAACACTTGCCCAATGAACAAAAAGTGCGACAAACTGCCGCACTCACGCGTTTAGCACCCCAGCAACCCCCGGGTGACTGCATGACCGACCTGTCCACCGACGTCGCCGCCCTTGGCGACAAGACCCTCCTCCTCCTCGACGACGATGCGCCATTGCGAACCCGATTGGGCCGCGCGCTCGAGCAGCGGGGCTTCGAGCCCACCCTCGCGGCCAGCGTCTCCGAAGCGCTGACTGCGGTCCGCTCCCACGCCCCCGCCTACGCCGTGCTCGACATGCGGCTGGAGGACGGCTCGGGGTTGAAGGTGGTGGAGGCGGTCCGCGACGCGCGCCCCGACGCCAAGATCATCATGCTCACCGGCTACGGCAACATCGCCACCGCGGTGCAGGCGGTGAAGGCCGGCGCCGTCGACTACCTCTCCAAGCCGGCCGACGCCGACGACGTGGTCCGCGCCCTCCTGGCCAAGGTCGGCGACTCGCCGGCCCCGCCGGAGAATCCGATGAGCGCCGACCGCGTCCGCTGGGAGCACATCCAGCGGGTCTATGAGCTGTGCAACCACAACGTCTCGGAGACCGCGCGCCGCCTCAACATGCACCGCCGCAC
>NZ_DASZBG010000064.1:0-6583 GCF_035944335.1 Phenylobacterium sp.
GTCAGGGCGTGGAAGTTCACCACCGCGTCGAGGCGGTTGCGGAACTCCGGGGTGAACACCCGCTTGATCGCCTCCTCGGCCTCGTCGTCCTGCTTGCCGCGGCCGAAGCCGATGGAGTTGCGCTGGGCGTCGGAGGCGCCGGCGTTGGTGGTCATGATCAGGACCACGTTGCGGAAGTCGATCTTCTTGCCGTTGGAGTCGGTGAGCTGGCCGTTGTCCATCACCTGCAAGAGGATGTTGTAGACGTCGGGGTGGGCCTTCTCGATCTCGTCCAGCAGGACCACGGCGTGCGGATGCTGGTCGACCGCGTCGGTGAGCAGGCCGCCCTGGTCGAAGCCCACATAGCCGGGGGGCGCGCCGATCAGCCGGCTGACCGTGTGGCGCTCCATATATTCGCTCATGTCGAAGCGCAGCAGCTCGATCCCCAGCGTCGCCGCCAGCTGGCGGGCGGTCTCGGTCTTGCCGGTGCCGGTCGGGCCGGTGAACAGGTAGCAGCCGATCGGCTTGTTGTTATCGCGCAGGCCGGCGCGGGCCATCTTCATGGCGGCCGAGAGCTGCTCGATGGCGCCGTCCTGGCCATAGACCGCCCGCTTGAGGTCGGTCTCCAGCTGCTTCAGGGCCTCGGTGTCGGACTTGGACACCGACTTCGGCGGGATGCGCGCGATCTTGGCGACCACGGATTCCACTTCCTTCAGGCCGATGGTCTTCTTCCGCTTGCTCTCGGGCAGCAGCATCTGGGAGGCGCCGGCCTCATCGATGATGTCGATGGCCTTGTCGGGCAGCTTGCGGTCGTTGATGTACTTGGCCGACAGCTCCACCGCCGCGCGGATGGCGTCGTTGGTGTAGCGGAGCTTGTGGAACTCCTCGTAGTAGGTCTTCAGGCCCTTGAGGATCTTCACCGTGTCCTCGATCGTCGGCTCGTTGACGTCGATCTTCTGGAAGCGGCGGACCAGGGCGCGGTCCTTCTCGAAGTGCTGGCGGAACTCCTTGTAGGTGGTCGAGCCCATGCACCGCAGGGTGCCCGAGGCGAGCGCCGGCTTCAGCAGGTTGGAGGCGTCCATCGCCCCGCCCGAGGTGGCGCCGGCGCCGATCACCGTGTGGATCTCGTCGATGAACAGGATCGCGTCGGCGTGGTTCTCCAGCTCCTTGACGACCTGCTTCACCCGCTCCTCGAAGTCGCCGCGGTAGCGGGTGCCGGCGAGAAGCGCGCCCATGTCGAGCGAGAAGATGGTCGCCCCGGCCAGCACGTCGGGGACTTCGTGGTTGATGATCTTGCGGGCCAGCCCTTCGGCGATGGCGGTCTTGCCGACGCCCGGGTCGCCGACCAGCAGCGGGTTGTTCTTGGTCCGCCGGCAGAGGATCTGGATGCAGCGCTCGACCTCGACCGCGCGGCCGATCAGCGGATCGACCTTACCCTGCTTGGCCTTCTCGTTGAGGTTGATGCAGTAGGCCTCGAGCGCCTCGCCGCCGGTCTTGACGGTGGGCTTCTCGTCGTCCTCGGCGCCCTTGACGGGCTTGGCCTCGCCGGCGCCGGCCTTCTTGGCGATGCCGTGGGCGATGTAGTTGACCGCGTCGTAGCGGGTCATGTCCTGCTCCTGCAGGAAATAGGCGGCGTGGCTCTCGCGCTCGGAGAAGATCGCCACCAGCACATTGGCGCCGGTGACTTCCTCGCGGCCGGAGGACTGCACGTGGATGACCGCGCGCTGGATGACCCGCTGGAAGCCGGCGGTGGGCTTGGCGTCCTCGCCGTCGTCGACGACCAGCGAGCGCAGCTCGTTATCTACATAGTTGGTGAGCGTGGTGCGGAGCGCCGGCAGATCCACGTCGCAGGCGCGCATGACCGAGGCCGCGTCCTCGTCGTCGACGAGGCTCAACAGCAGATGCTCAAGCGTGGCGTATTCGTGCTTGCGCTGGTTGGCGTAGGCGACGGCGCGGTGAAGGGATTCTTCGAGCTGGCGCGAGAATGAAGGCAAGTGCCTCTAATCCTTTTCCATGGTGCACTGCAGCGGGTGTTGGTGCCGCCTTGCGGTATCAACGACCTGCGCGACTTTTGTTTCCGCCACTTCGTAGGTGTACACGCCGCAGACGCCGACCCCGTGTTGATGGACGTGGAGCATGATACGAGTCGCATCTTCGCGCGACTTGTTGAAGAACTGTTCAAGAACATAGACCACGAACTCCATGGGAGTGTAGTCGTCGTTCAAGATCAGAACCCTATACATCGAGGGTTTTTGCGTCTTCGGCTTGGTCTGGGTGACAATGGCGGTCCGGACGTCGGCGCCTTGATCACCCTGTTTACGTTCCGCCATCGAACGATTCTCCTGGCGCCGACCAAGCGTCGTCCCTCGATGATTAGATATGTAAAACATTCGCATATGGAAGGGCTGAATCGCCACGGGGCGCCGCGATAGCGGGCAACTGCGCCAAATCGCGGCGCTTGGGCGCAGGCGGTGTGATCAATCCGCCTCACCGCGGTTTTTCAGCCGCAGGATCCGTCCCGAGGTCACCGCCTGCGCGCCGAATCGGGCCCGCAGCTTGTCGAGGGTGCGTTCGCCGGCCAGGGCGCGGGCCTCGTCGCCGGCGAAGAAGTCGGCCTCGACGCTGTCCGCCTCCACCAGATCGGCGATGCCGATGCCGATCAGCCGCCACGGCCGGCCCGTCGCCTCGCGGGCCAGCAGCTCGCGGCCGACCGCGAACAGGGTCCTGGCGGTCTGGGTCGGGATGGCGATGGTGCGCCGGCGGGTGACGATCCTGAAGTCGGTGGTGCGCAGTTTCAGGGTCACGACGCGGCCGGCGAGGCCGTCGGCGCGGGCGTGGCGGGCGACCTTCTCGCAGAGCGGCGCGAGCTTGTCCTCGAGGTCGGCGAGGCCCGAAAGGTCGTGCTCGAAGGTGGTCTCGGCGCTGATCGCCTTGCGCGCCTCGTTGGGATTGACCGGCCGGGCGTCGCGGCCCAGGGCGAGCTGGCCCAGCCGCAGGCCATGGGCGCCCCAGTGCTCGATCAGGTCCTTCGGATCGGCGCGGGCCAGGTCGCCCACCGTGCGGTAGCCGGCCTTCTCCAGGCTGGCGACCATGGCCGGGCCGACGCCGGGCAGGATGGCGACCTTGCGGGGGCCGAGGAAATCCTGCGCCTCCGCGGCGCCGATCACCGAGAAGCCGCGGGGCTTGTCGAGATCCGAGGCGATCTTGGCCAGGAACTTGTTGGCCGCCAGGCCGATGGACACCGTCAGCCCGGTCTCAGCCTCGATGCGCGCCTGCAGCTTGGCGAGCGTCACCGCCGGCGGCGCGCCGTGCAGGCGCTCGGTGCCCGAGAGGTCCATCCAGGCCTCGTCCAGCGACAGGTTCTGGATCAGGGGGGTCAGCTCGCCCGCCATGCCGAGGATGCGGCGGCTCTCGGCCCGGTACTTGGTGAAGTCGGGCTTGATGACCACCGCCTGGGGGCAGGCCTGCAGCGCCTTGAACATCGGCATGGCCGAGCGGACGCCAAAGATGCGGGCGATGTAGCAGCAGGTGGTGACCACGCCGCGCTTGCCGCCGCCGACGATCACCGGCCGGTCGCGCAGCTCCGGGCGGTCGCGCTTCTCCACCGAGGCATAGAAGGCGTCGCAGTCCATGTGGGCGATGGCCAGCTGGTCGAGCTCGGCGTGCGCCACGACGCGCGGCGAGCCGCAGGTGGGGCAGCGGCGAACCGGCGCCTGGCCGGTCCAGAAGCAGTCGCGGCAGAAGGCCTTCATGGCCAAGGTCATTGGTCTGGGGGCCACAGCCAGGCCGCCCCGCGCACGCCGGACGAATCGCCGTGCAGGGCCTTCGCCACCGGCGTCTCGAAGAGGTCGGAGAAGACGTGCGGCGCGATGGCGGCGGGCAGGGGGGCGTAGAGTTCGTCCACATTGGAGACGCCGCCGGCCAGGACGATGATGTCCGGGTCGAGGATGTTGCAGACCACCGCCAGCGCGCGGCCCAGGCGGTCGACATAGGCGCCGAGCGCCGCCTGCGCCGAGGCGTCGCCCGCCCGCGCCGCGGAGACCGTCGCCTGGCCATCGGCCCCGGCCCGCCAGCTGCGCCCCAGGCCGGTTCCGGAGATCCACAGTTCCAGGCAGCCCTGGTGGCCGCACCAGCAGGTCGGCCCCGGCCATTCCTGCGCGCTCGGCCAGGGCAGGGGCGTGTGGCCCCATTCGCCGGCGATGCCGTTGTGGCCGGCCAGCAAACGCCCATCGACGGTGACGCCCGCGCCGCACCCGGTGCCCAGGATCGCGGCGAACACCACGTTCGCGCCGGCCGCAGCCCCATCCGTCGCCTCCGACAGGGCGAGGCAGTTGGCGTCGTTGGCCAGCCGAACGGGCCGGCCCATCACCCGCTCCAGGTCGGCCTGCAGCGGCCTGCCGTTCAGGTGGGTGGAGTTGGCGTTGCGGATCAGGCCGGTGGTCGGGTTGGGCGAGCCGGGGATGCCGATTCCCACCGAGGCGCCGGCGACGCCCGCCTGACGCTCCGCCTCCGCCACCAGTTCGCCGACGGCGCTCAGGCTGTCGTCATAGGAGCCCGGCGAGGGCCCGCGCACGCGCGCCCGGAAGCGGCCCTCGGCGTCCAGGGCCGCGGCCTCGATCTTGGTCCCGCCGAAGTCCACGCCGATGCGGATCATGGGCCGTGATATACCTGATCTGTTCGCCAACCGCGGCGGTTCGACGTAAAGCCGGGCTTCACCTACGCTGCCTAGCCTCGGGGCCCATGACCGTCATCGCCCAATTCGCCAAAGCCCGGGCCGTCGCCGACTGGCCGCCGTTGCGCCGCCTCTCCGATGTGCTGGGCACGCTGTCTCCGGCGGCGCTGTTCTCCACGCTCCTGGCCATGGGGATGGTGCTCTACCAGGCGACGATCTTCAACGACCCGGACACCTTCTGGCACATCGCCGCCGGCGGCTGGATGATCGACCACCGCCAGGTGCTGCATAAGGATATCTTCTCCTTCAGCTATCCCGGCCGGCCGTGGGCGAGCCACGAGTGGCTGGCCGAGATCGTCATGGCGGGCGCCTACCGGCTGGCGGGATGGAGCGGCGTGCTGCTGCTGTTCGCCGGCGCGATCGGGGTTGCGGCCTGGCTGCTGGGCCGCGGCGTGGCGCGATGGCTGGGGCCGCTCGGCCAGGGGGTGGCGCTGATCGCCGCCTTCCTGGTGATCGGGCCGACGGTGCTGGCCCGCCCACACCTCTTGATGCTGCCGATCCTGGTCGCCTGGACGCTGGAGATGCTGGCCGCCCGGGAGGCGAACCGCGCCCCGCACGGGTGGATGGCGATCCTGATGGTCGCCTGGGCCAATCTGCACGGCAGCTTCGTCTTCGGCTTCGTGCTGGCCGGCGGGTTCGGTCTCGAGGCCCTGACCGCGCCCGGCGCCGACCGGTGGAAGGTGATCCGCGACTGGGGCCTGTTCGGCGGCCTGATCGCCTTGGCCGCGCTCGCCACCCCGCACGGGATTTCCGGCCTGATCGCGCCCTTCCAGATCATGCTGATGGGCACGCTCAACCAGATCATCGAGTGGAAGCCCGCCAACTTCACGACCTTCACGCCGTTCGAGGGCGCGATCCTGGTGACCCTGCTGGTATGCCTCGCCAAAGGCGTGCGGATCCCGCTGATCCGGGTGATCCTGCTGCTGTTCATCCTGCACATGGCCCTGCAGCATCAGCGCCACCAGCTGGTGATCGCGGTGATCGCGCCCTTGCTGCTGGCCCAGCCGATCGGCCGCGCCTTCGGCCGCGCGGCGGCGCAGGACAAGCCCGTGACGGTCGCGGCCAAGGTCTTCCTGGCCGGCTTCGTCGTCGCCATGGCCATCGTCCGGCTGGTCATCCCGGCGACGCGCGGGGACGACGCCATCACCCCGGTCTCGGCCCTGGCCCACGTGCCGCCGGCGCTGGCCGCGCGGCCGGTGTTCAACGCCTACAACTTCGGCGGCTATCTGATCTTCAAGGGCGTGAAGCCGTTCATCGACGGGCGCGCGGACATGTACGGCGACGCCTTCGTCAAGCGCTACACCCAGGCCAACAACGCCGAGCAACCGGCGCTGGACCAGGTGCTGAAACAGTACGACATCGCCTGGACCATCACTCAGCCGCGCGAGGGTATCGTGGCGGCGCTCGAACGGCGCCCGAACTGGAAGCGCATCTACGCCGACAAGTACGCCGTGGTGCTGGCCCGGACGGATGCGCTGGGGGCCCCAGTCCAAACGCTCATCCCGGCGAAGGCCGGGACCCAGACCAAAGGGCGCTGAGGCGGGCTGGATCGCTGCGCGGCGGGCCGGTGCAGGTCGAGGAACGAAGATCAAGCTTGGCCGTTCTCGCGGGAGGGGGAGCATGACCGCCACGGGGCTCCCGAGCTTCAGGGAGGTTCCAGCATGCCAGCCACGCTTCACATCATCTTCGGGCCCTGCGCCGCAGGGAAGACGACCTACGCCCACGCCCTGGCCCGCCGCGAGGGCGCTGTGCCCTTCGTCCTCGACGAGTGGGGCGCGCGCCTGTTCGGCCCCGACGTCCAGGGCCCCCTCGATTTCGGGTGGATGCTGGAGCGCCTGGCCCGCTGCAACGCGCTGATCTGGTCGACCGCGA
>NZ_DASZBG010000065.1:0-4043 GCF_035944335.1 Phenylobacterium sp.
GCCGGACCTGGGGCATTTCTCCGGCATCGTCCCCTGCGGCCAGACCGGGCACGGCGTCACCAGTCTGGTCGACCTCGGCCTGCCGGTGACCATGGACGAGGCCGATGCGGCGCTGATGGCGAGCTTCCGCGAGGTGTTCGGGGAGGTTGAGGTGGTAGTTCCGCCGGTCTGAGGTGACCCAACAGCGCCCTTGGGCGTTAGCCGTACTGTGAAACCTCGCGCCACCATATGCTTGGTCCTGTGTGCGGCCGGGCTCTGCGCCCTCGCGACGGCCGCGGCCGCCGAACCGCCGACGATCGTCGCCGGCTTCCGTCCGATCTTCATCAATGCCCGCCGCGACGCCGCGCCCAAGCCCGGCACCGTCGCGGCGCTCTATCCTGAAAAGGCGAGGACGGCCGGGATCGAGGGCAGGGTGATGCTGCATTGCCAGATCCGGCCGGAGGGGCGGGTTTCGGACTGCACCGTGGTGGAGGAAGACCCGGCGGACTGGGGATTCGGCGACGTCGCCCTGCGCACGAGCTCGCTCATCCGTCAGCCGGTCCCGACCAAGGACCACAAGGTCGCCACCCACGGTGTCGCCGTCGTGAACTACAATTTCACCCTCGGCGATCACGGGCCCTCTGCCGAGACGATCTCGCAAGGGCGGTGGGAGCAGAAACCAGGCGCCGCCGAGCTGTCCGCCGTCTATCCGTGGCTGGCCCAGCGGGAATTCGTCGAGGGCTTCGCGCTGATCGGCTGCAAGGTGACGGCGGACGGCTTGCTCGAACACTGCCGCACCAACGTCGAGGAGCCGTCAAATTTCGGCTTTGGAGCCGCCGCCCTGTCGCTGATGGGCAAGTTCAAGCTACGGGCAACCATGGCCGATGGGACCGCTGTCAAGCTCGCTGGCGGGGAGGTGCGTGTCCCCTTCCTATTCCGGCTTCCGTTCATACCGCACTAGGCTCGACGGACGCGTCCGCCCCGCCCCGCGTCCAGCGCGCCGCCCAGGCGGTGACGCCGACGTCGCCGAAGACGTTGCCCACGGTGCGCGAGAAGTCCGGGAAGGTCTCCACGGCGATCAGCAGCGGCAGCAGGTCGAGCGGCAGGCCCATGGCCATGGAGATCGGCACCAGGGTGGTGAAGAAGGTCACGGAACTCGCCACCCCCACCGCCGCCAGGCTGACGATGGCCGCCACCAGGACGCCGGCGGCGATGTGGCCGGGGTCCAGCGCCACGCCGTAGACGTGAGCGATGTAGAGGGCGACGGCGATGTTGCCGGCCGGGCTGGTGATGCGGAACAGGGCCACGGCCATGGGCAGGACCAGGCCGCGCACCCGCTCGGGCAAGCCGAGCTCCTCGCTCGCCTCCAGCATCACCGGCAGGGAGGCGAGCGACGACTGCGTGGAGATGGCCATGGCGGTGACCGGGATCAGGGCCCGCGCCAGGCGCCCCGCCGGCACGCGGCCGCCAATCAGCGCCATCAGCAGGCCGAGCACGCCGGCCAGCAGGCACATGATCGAGACGATGACGATGTAGTGGCCGAGCACGCCCACCGCGCCGAAGCCGGTCTTCGCGCCCACCACGAAGGCCAGGAAGAAGACCCCGAGCGGGCCGAGCCACAGCACCCAGCCGACGATCCGCATCATGGTCGCCTGGACCGCGTCGAAGAAGCGGAACAGCACGCTGCGCCGCGCCTCGTCGAGCCCCGTGGCGGCGATGCCGAAGATCAGGGCGAAGGTGACCAGGGCCGCCATGTTGCCGTCGGCGGCGGCCTTGACGGCGTTGGCCGGCACGAAGGAGCGCAGCCATTCGGTGAACGGCGGCGAGGCCGGGATCGCCTTGGCCGCGCCATAGGCCGCGGTGCGCAGCGCCTGGGCGGCGGCCGCCGGCGCCGGCCACACCTGCAACAGGGCGAGCGTGGCGAGCACCGACACGACCGTAGACACCAGCAGCAGGACGCCGAAGGTCAGCAGCACGCGGCCGGCGAAGCCGCCCGCCCGCACCGTGCCGGCCAGCTGGCCGACGCCGACCACCAGAAGTGCGAAGACCAGCGGCACGATGGTCATCCGCAGGCCGTCCAGCCAGACCCCGCCGACCGCGTCGGCGACCGCCACGATCTGGCCCTGGGCCGCGAGGTGCAGGCCAGGCAGGCTGGCGCCGAGCGCCAGGCCCGCGATCAGGCCGGCCAGGATGCGGGTGGTGAGGGTGTTGATCTTCATGGGGCCCGGCCGTCGTAAGTCAGATCGCCGCCACCGGCCGCAACGGATTGGGCCCGTAGCGGTTCGTGCCCGCCTCGCCCGACATGGCGCCCAGCTCGACGCCGGCCCAGATCAACACCAGGGCGAAGATGAAGTCGAAGAAGTTGTCGGGCCTGGGCCAGACCGCGACCACCGCGAACAGGATCAGCGCCGACCACCAGCCGGAGCGGCCGCGGTCGTGCAGGCGCTTGGAGAGCACGCAGCAGCCGCAGAAGAACAGGCCGGGATAGACGAACCAGCCGGTCAGCCAGTGCAGGGTCGCGCCCACGATGGCCTCGTAAAGCACGGCGATGGCCAGCAGCAGGGCCGCGGCGGCCAGCGAGGGCGCCCGCGGCGCGCGGCCGGCCGCGGAGAAGAACAGCTCGCTCCAGTCCATCAGGCTCCCCAACTCGAAGCGGCACTATAGAGACGGATCGGGATCAGGCGAACTCGACGATCACCTCGTCGGCCGCGACGCTGTCGCCGGCCTTGACGCCCACCGCCTTGACCACGCCATCGCGCTCGGCGCGGATGATGTTCTGCATCTTCATGGCCTCGATCACCGCCACCGCCTCGCCGGTGCGCACCTCCTGGCCGACCGTGACGTCGAGGGTGACCACCAGCCCCGGCATCGGCGAGAGCACCATCTTGGAGGTGTCGGCGGCCTGTTTGGGCGGCAGTTTCTCGTGCAGCTCGGCCGAGCGCGGCGTCAGCACGATGACCCGGGCCTGGGCGGCGCGGTGGCGGATCACGAAGCCTTCCGGGGCGGGCTGCACGCGGGCGGTGAAGGCCACGCCGTCCAGCACGCCCTTGAAGGTGGGCTTGCCGGGACGCCAGTCGATATCGGTCAGCTTCAGGGTGCGGCGTCCGTTCTCCAGGAACTCGACGGTGAAGGCGCCGCCGCCATTGGTCACGCGGACCAGCCGACGCTGGCCGTTCTCGATGACGACCCAGTCGTTGCGGACGAGTTGCGGCGCGGCCCGCTGGGCCAGCACCCGGTGCATGGCGCAGCCCACCGCGGCCATCAGATCGCGCTGGAACGGTGTCGGCTCGGTCCCGTGGAAGCCGTCCGGGAACTCGTCCTTGATGTAGTTGGTGGAGAGCTTGCCGGAGCGAAACCGGTCCTGGTCCATCACCGCGGCCAGGAACGGGATGTTGTGGCCCAGGCCCTCGATGTGGAAGTCCTCCAGCGCCCGGCCCATGGCGTCGATGGCGGCCACCCGGGTCTTGGCCCAGGTGGAGAGCTTGGAGATCATCGGGTCGTAGAACATCGAGATCTCGTCGCCCTCGCGGACGCCGGCGTCGTTGCGCACGATGGCCTTGCCGACCTCGCCCTCCGCCGGCGGGTCGTAGCGCGACAGCCGCCCGATCGAGGGCAGGAAGCCGCGGTAGGGGTCCTCGGCGTAGATGCGGCTCTCGATGGCCCAGCCGTCGATCTTCAGGTCCTTCTGCGCGAAGGCCAGCGCCTGGCCCGCCGCGACCCGGATCATCTGCTCGACCAGGTCGAGGCCGGTGATCAGTTCGGTGACCGGATGCTCCACCTGCAGCCGGGTGTTCATCTCCAGGAAGAAGAAACTCTTGTCCTGGCCGGCCACGAACTCGACGGTGCCGGCGCTGTCGTACTGGACGGCCTGGGCGAGGGCCACGGCCTGGGCGCCCATGGCGGCGCGGGTCTTTGCGTCGAGAAGCGGGCTCGGCGCCTCCTCGATGACCTTCTGGTTGCGCCGCTGGATCGAGCATTCGCGCTCGAACAGGTGGACCACGTGGCCGTGCTTGTCGCCCAGCACCTGGATCTCGATGTGGCGCGGGCTCTCGATGAACTTCTCG
>NZ_DASZBG010000066.1:0-28054 GCF_035944335.1 Phenylobacterium sp.
CGGGGTGCGGAAGCCTTCGTCCTCCCGATAGGGGATGGTCTCGTCATAGGCGAAGTACGGACCGCGCTGGTCGCACTTGTACTGGTCGTGGGCATGGCCCACGGCCGCGCCGATGCCGGCGCCGACCACGCCGCCCAGGACCGCGCCTTCGGTGCGCCGGCCGTGCGCCGCGATGTTGGAGCCCAACAGGGCGCCGGCGATGGCGCCGATCGCGCCGGCCGGAACCGTCGAGGAATTTTCACACCTCACCGGTGGGCCCGCATAGGCGGTGTTGGCGCCGTAGTAGGGCGCCGCCGGGGCCACATAAGCCGGCGCGGGCGCGGCGTAGTAGGCCCAGTTGCGGTCGCTCCACACCGGCGCGGGGCCGTAGACGCGGACATAGGCGCCGTAGCCGTAGCGGCGGTCATAGTCGCGGCGCGCGCGGTTGTAGGCGGCCAGACGGTGCTCATACTCGGCGCGCGCGGCGGCATAGCCCTCACGCTTCTGGTCGTAGTCCGAGCGGCGCGCGTCGTAGTTGTCGCGCTGCTGCTGGTACTGCTGCTGTTGCTCCTGGTAGCGCTCCTGCGCCTCCCGGGACTCCGGCGTCTGCTGGTATTGGGCCATGGCGGGGGCGGCGGTCGCGAGCGCGAGCGTCGAAGCCATGGCGACTTTCAGGGCGATATTCATATCTCTCTCCTCGGGCGCGGCGGCGGCGTGTTCGAGGGCAGGGGCCGCGCGGTTTTGACCAAGGCGCGCCAAGACCGCCGCCTCAGCCCCCCAACAGGACGGTGCGGGCCCAGCTCGACCTCTGGCTACAGAACACCTGGGCGACGGCCAGGGTTGCACGCGACGCCCTGCCGGGGTTGTGAGCCGGGCCCATCGCGCCTAGGTTCCGCGGCTTCGCGAATTGCACAGGCGAGCCCGCCCTCATGGCTGTCCACTACCTCGAGTTCGAGCGCCCGATCGCCGATCTCGAAGCCAAGATCGAAGAGCTCTCCAAGCTCTCGGAGAACGCCGGGGGCGGGGCCTTCGACGCGGAGATCGTAGCCTTGCGGGACCGCGCCCAGACGCTGCGGCGCGAGGCCTATTCGAAGCTGGACGCCTGGCAGAAGACCCAGGTGGCCCGCCATCCCGACCGGCCGCACTTCGTCGACTATTGTGAAGCCTTGATCGAAGAATTCGTCGAGCTGCATGGCGACCGCACCTTCGGCGACGACCAGGCGGTGATCGGCGGCCTTGGCCGCTTCCGCGGCCGTCCGGTGGTGGTCATCGGCAATGAGAAGGGTCACGACACGGTCACCCGCGTGAAGCACAATTTCGGCTACGCGCGGCCCGAGGGCTACCGCAAGGCGGTGCGGCTGATGGAGCTGGCGGAGCGCTTCAACCTGCCGGTGGTCAGTTTCGTGGATATCGCCGGCGCCTACCCGGGTGTCGCCTCCGAGGAGCGGGGCGTCGCCGAGGCCATCGCGCGGTCCATGGAGAAATGCCTGCTGCTGGGCGTGCCCAACATCGCCATCATCACCGGCGAAGGCGGCTCGGGCGGGGCGATCGCCATCGCCGCGGCCAACCGGGTGCTGATCCTCGAGCACGCCATCTATTCGGTGATCACGCCGGAGGGCGCCAATTCGATCATCTGGCGCGGCGCGCGCACCCCCGCCGAGGCGGCCAAGGCCATGAAGATCACCGCCCAGGACCTGCTGGGCATGAAGATCGTCGACCGCATCATCCCCGAGCCCGCCGGCGGCGCCCACTCCGACCGTCCGGCGATCATGGCCGCGGTGGGCGAGGCCCTGGAGGAGGAGCTGAAGGCCCTCGAGGACCTTTCGCCCGAGCAGCTCAAGGCCCGCCGCTCGGAGCGCTTCTACGCCATCGGCCGCAACGGCCTGCAGTGACGGCTGCTCTCCCCGAGGGGGAGGACACGAGAAGCTTGCCTCACCTTGCGTCCGCGGGTTCAACTGGCGTCCAAACAATCGTTTGGAGGACGCCATGGCCCTGAAGACCCGCCTCACCGAGATGTTCGGCGTCGAGACCCCGATCGTCATGGGCGGCATGACCGGCGTGGGCTACGCGCCGCTGGTCGCCGCCGTCGCCAACGCGGGCGCGCTGGGCTTCATCACCGCCCACCATTCGCAATCGGCCGAGGAGCTGTTCAAGGAGATCCAGCGCTGCCGCGATCTCACCGACAAGCCGTTCGGGGTGAACCTCACCCTGCTGCCGTCGCTCAATCCGATCCCCTATGACGAGTACCGCGAGGCGATCATCGAGAGCGGGATCAAGATCGTCGAGACCGCCGGCCGCGCGCCCGTCGACCACATCGCGGCCTTCAAGGCGGCGGGCGTGAAGGTGATCCACAAATGCACCTCCGTCCGCCACTCGGTCTCGGCGGTGAAGTACGGCGTCGACGTGATCTCCATCGACGGCTTTGAGTGCGCCGGCCACCCGGGCGAGGACGACGTCGGCCTGATCGTGCTGCTGCCCGCCACGGTGGACGCCGTGGCGCCTGTCCCGGTGATCGCGTCCGGCGGCATGGCCGACGGCCGGAGCCTCGCCGCGGCGCTGGCGCTCGGCGCCGACGGCGTCAACATGGGCACGCGCTTCATGGCCACCCGCGAGTGCGCCATCCACGAGAACGTGAAGCGCAAGATCGTCGAGAACACCGAGCGCGACACCCTGCTCACCAACCGAACTCTGCGAAACACGTCGCGCGTGGCGCGCAATGCGGTCTCCGAGGAGGTGGTCGCCATCCAGCAGGACCCGACCAAGACCATCGACGACGTCCGCCACCTGGTGGCCGGCGTGCGCGGGCGCACCAATGTGATGGGCGCCGGCGACACCGACGGCGGCATCTGGACCGTCGGCCAGAGCCAGGGCCTGATCCACGACGTTCCCACCTGCGCCGAGCTTGTGCAGCGGATCGCCGGCGAGGCCGAGGCGATCATCGCCGGCCGGCTCGAGGGCATGCTCGCCCGCCGCCCGATGGCGGTCGCCTAGGCGCCGAGCCCCAAGAAACATCGGCCCGCCGGTTTGCGCCGGCGGGCCGATCACTCTCCAAGGTCACACTTCAACTCAAGCGGCCTACCTCAGGGTCGGGCGGCCGTGCGGCCGCCCGCGCCGGCGCTAGTAGCGCAGGTTGAGGCCCACGAAGTAGTAGCGGCCCACCTGATCGTAGGTGCCGATCCCGACGGTCGGGAAGGGCGGTTGCTTGTCCGTGAGGTTGTTCACGCCGGCCCGCACGGTGATGTTGCGGGGCAGCTTGTACTGAACCGTCAGGTCGTGGGTGTAGTAGTCCCCGACGCTCAGGATGCTCTGGTTCTCGATGGTCAGCGTGCGGCTGAACAGCGAGTGCTGGATGTAGTGGGTGGTCCAGGTCGTCTGGAACGGACCGTAGCTGTAGCGGAAGTTCAGCAGGTACTTCCAGCGCGCGTTGCCGATGGTGCCTTCGGAGTCGTTGAGGTCGAAGCCGGTGCCGGACACCGAGGTCTTCAGCCGCTTGGTGTGGAAGACGTTCCAGGCCACGCCGAAGGTGCCCAGGTCGCGATCCGTGCCCACGAACGGGAAGCGGTTGACGTCGCGGTTGTAGGTCAGCTCGTAGGTTTCACCGGCGAAGTTGGTGAAGCCCGCGTTGACGAAGCCCTGCTGGACCGTGGTGATCTGGCCGGTGTTGTCGCGCACGAAGCGGCCGCACACGTCGGCCGGATGGGTGGGCGAGTCGTAGCAGGTCGACAGGATCGACGTGGAGTTGAAGTTCACGATCGCCTTGGTCAGGTCGATGTGGACGTAGTCGATGGCCAGCGCCAGGCCGGGCACCCAGTGGGGCTCGATCACCAGGCCGTAGGTCCAGGAGTTGCCGAGCTCGTTCTTCAGGCCCGGGTTGCCGCTGGTGGTGACCGGGGCGGTCGCCACCTGGATGTTGGACTTGAAGCCGGCGAGCGGCGCGCCGAGCTTGGTGAAGTCGGCCTGGCAGTTCGCCGCCCGGGTCGCCGGGTTGGGGCCGGCGTGCAGGTTGGCGGCGTCGCAGGGGTCGGTCGCCGTGGCGAACGCCGAAGAGGCCGGCAGGAACAGCTCGGTGATGGCCGGGGCGCGGAAGGTCCGCGACCGGCTGGCCCGGAACGTCAGGTCGTCGATCGGCGAGTAGCGGGCGCCGTAGGACCAGGCCTCGTTCTTGCCGGCGAGCGAATTGTCCACCTTGCGGTAGGCGCCCTCGAACTCCAGCTTGCGGGCGCCCAGGAAGTTGAAGCCCGCGCCCAGGATCGGGACAAGGCTTTCCACATAGTACTCGTTGGTGTCGTAGGAGCCCGCGGCCGGGGCGATCGGCACCGAGCGGCCGATGCCGGCCTGCGACGAGGCGTCGGGCAGGAAGGTGGCCTTCTCCTCGCGGTGCTCGTAGCCGACGTTGAAGCCCCAGTCGCCGGCCGGCAGTTTCCAGATCGTACCGGTCAGGTTGGCTTCGAAATCGGTCTGCGCGTCCTTGTCGTCGCTGCGGAACGCCACCTTGATGTACTGCAGCGCCGCGGCGCTGGGCGCGCCCAGGCCGAACAGGTTGAGCGGCTGGCAGCCGTTGGTCGGGTTGGTCAGCGTGGAGCGGCAGACGATCTGGCCATTGGCCGGGTTGGTCACCGCATCGACGGCCAGCGCGAAGTTCGCCTGATTGACGCCCGGGCTGATGAAGTACGCCTTGGTCTGGCCGTGGGTCGCGCTGATGTTCCAGGTGAAGTCGCGGTCCAGCGCGTGGAAGTCGCCTTCCAGGGTCGCCACGGCGTCATAGGCCTTGGTGTTGGAGACCACCGTCGACAGCCCGACGATGTCGGTCGAGGCGCGCGCCAGGAAGAAGGTCGTCTGATTGACTGTCGGGAACAACGCCAGGGACGAGACGATGTTGGCGCGGGCTTGCGCCGTCAGGAACGGGTTGTTGATGCTCATCGACAGGTTGCCGGAAGTCCCGCCGAACAGGCCGGACTGGAAGATCGGCTGGTTGGCCGGCGCCGTGGCGTTGACGTCGGCGTAGTACAGGTTGGCGTGGAACCGGATGTTCGGCGTCAGCTCCAGGCGCGCCATGAAGTTGCCGAGCTTGCGGGTCACCGGCGTCTCGAGCGAGGTCAGGGGCGCCAGGTTCAGGCCATCGCCGCCCGAGGCGATGGAGGCCTGGAAGAATTGGCCGGGATTGTACGGCACCAGCGTGCCGTCCGGCGCGAACTGGGCCGGGATGCGGTTGGCCGGGTTGGCCGGGTCCGGAATGGTGATCAGGCGTCCCGGCGACGGCGACACGGTGATGCTGTTGGAGACGTAGGCGAGGCCGCCCTGGGTCAGCTCGGGCACGCGGCGGTTGGAGATCAGGATGGTCGCCGGGATGCCGTCGGCCGGGCCGGTGTCGGCCAGGTTGCGGGCGAAGGCGAACTGCGCCGCGGTCTCCGGGCGATCGGTCGAGACCAGGGTGCCGGTCTTGTCGTACTCGAAATCGGCGGCCAGGTTCAGCCGGCCGTCCAGGAAGTCGTGGCCGGCCGCGGCGGTGATGTGGCTGGTCCGATAGTCGCTGCGGCTGGAGATGCCGGTCTGGCCATCGACCATGAAGCCGGTGAAGCGGTCCTTGTAGATGATGTTGATGACCCCGGCGATGGCGTCGGAGCCGTAGACCGCGGCCCCGGTCGCCGGCACGGCCTCGACCCGGTCGAGGAAGGCGGTCGGCAGTTCGTTGAGGTCCACCTGGTTGCCCGGGCTGGAGCCGCTGAACAGCGACGCCGCCTGCGAGGACACGAACCGGTGGCCGTTGACCAGGGTCAGCGTGCGCTGCGAGCCCAGGTTGAACAGGTTGACGAAGTTGCGGCCCGTACCGAACGAGCCCTGCGCGCCGGCCGGCGTGATGCTGCCGCCGGTGACCGGCAGGAGGTCGATCGCCGAGGCGACGTTGGTGTAGCCCTTCTCCTGCATGTACTGGCTGTCGACCACCGACACCGGCTGGACCGCCGTGAGGTCGGGCCGCGGGATGCGCGATCCGGTGACCACCACCTCCTCGACCCCGACCGCCGTGGCGGCGGGCGCGGCGGCCTTTTGCGCCTGCGCCAGACCCGGCGCCAGCAGACATGCGCTTGCCACAGAGGTCAGCAAGGCCGCGCGAACGAACCCACTCGATGGTGTCATTGTTAGATCCCCAAGTCCCCGAGAGACGATTGTCGCCGCGCTGACAGCCCACTGCGCGCGGCGGAGGGGACGCTGTCACGCCTCAGATACATCGGCAACAAGAAGTGGTCACAATCGCGACGTGGACCGTACCGACGTTACCCAGAAGGTCACTTGTTGCGGTTTTGGCGTCACAGTTTTGGCAAAACAGGGGCAATTTTCACCCATGCGGGGCCGCGCCGGGGTCGCGCCATGCCCTCCACACCAAGCCCGCCGGCCGCAGAACGGCGCCGCTTCGTCGGGTGGCCGGCGCGACCGATGCGCCACCGTGGATAGCAGGCCCGGTCCTCCTGCAGCCCAGCTTGCGGCGGCCCGCCGGCCGGCCGAGCGCGCTCCGCAGGACATCCGGCGTGGCGGCTCCAGGCGGCGCCGACGAACGGCGTTCGAAAATCGTGAATGGAGTCCGGTGCTTGCCCAACAGCCGGCGGACGCCGTCGCCGCTGGCCGTTGCGCGGAGCGGCGGATCGAGTCGACGCGCGGCGGGCCGCGTCCGGCGATGGCCACAAATCGGCGCGCATTCGAATAACGACGTTATATGCGTAACGCCGATCGGTTCCGAAAGAAGGGTATTTTTCGCCCCGCCCGCGGCAAAACTGCGGCAGAAATGTCGCACTCGGGCGACTGCGCGGAGGGTGCGACCAAAACCCCATTTTTGTTCGGAAATCTCTCCCCCAACCGTGGCGGCACAACTTCCACTGGGGTGAGCAATGCACCAACACTTGAGACTGGGACTGGCCTGCGGCACTGCGCTCGCGGCCGTCCTGTCGATCGGCGCGCCGGCTTTCGCGCAGACGACCGGCCAACCGATCCAGACGACGACCGACGCCAAGAAGCCCGCCGACAAGGGCAACGAGGTCGGCGAACTCGTCGTCGTCGGTTCGCGTATCCGTCGCGACACCTTCAACTCCCCGTCGCCGGTGCAGATCATCACCCACGACGAAGCGACGGTCGCCGGCTTCTCGTCGACCGCCGAGTCGCTGCAGAGCACGGGCGTGACCACCGGCCAGGCGCAGATCAACAACGCCTTCGGCAACTTCGTCACCGCCGGCGGCCCCGGCGCCAACACCTTGTCGCTGCGCGGCCTCGGCGCGACCCGCACCCTGGTGCTGATCAACGGCCGACGGGTCTCCCCGGCCGGCACCCGCGGCGCGGTCGGCTCGGCCGACCTGAACGTGCTGCCCGACGCCATCATCGACCACATCGAGATCCTGAAGGACGGCGCCTCGTCGATCTACGGCTCCGACGCTATCTCCGGCGTCGTCAATGTGATCACCCGCAACCGCCTGAACGGCGAAGTCATCGAGGGTTACTACAGCAAGACCCAGCACGGCGGCGGCGATGAGGTTCACGCCTCGGTCGTGGCCGGCCGCACCAACGATCGCGGCAGCATCGAAGGGTCGTTCGAATATACCGAGCGCGGCACCCTGACGCTCGGCCAGCGCGACTGGACCCGGTGCCAGACCGACATGTTCACCGATGGCAGCGACTTCATCGATCCGCTGACCGGACGGCCGAAGTGCTACCCGATCAACGGCGTCGGCGACAACGGCGTGACCATCAATACCATCGGCACCAGCACGACGAACGGCATCGGTGCGGCCGGCACCCTGACCCCCGGGACCCTGGGCCGGTTCAACCGCTTCCGGCCGAACTCCGCGATCGTCGCCGGCATTCCCGGCTTCGAGGGCGTGGGCGGCGCCAGCGCCGGCGGCAGCCTCGGCCCGCGCGACACCTTCAGCCCGCAGATGCTCAACGAGGACATCATCTCCCCGGTGAAGGTCTATACGGGCTTCTTCCAGGGCAGCTATGACCTGCAGGCCTGGGGCAACGCCCAGGTCTATGGCGAACTGCTGATCAACGAGCGCGACTCCCGCCAGACGGGCTTCCGCCAGCTGACCCTCGACTATCCCAAGAACAGCCTGCTGATCCCCTCGACCCTGGCGTTCAGCACCGTCTCCGGTCCGCAGGCGACCACCGGGACCGACAACCTCGGCGTCCGCACCTTCGTCGGCTTCGGCAACGACCACTCCACCCAGTCGGTGGACTACTGGAAGGGCACGGCCGGCCTGCGCGGCGACATCACGCCGTTCCGGGACTGGAAGTACGACACCTATGTCTCGCTGGCCAAGTCCAGCGCCGACTACACCTTCCAGAGCTTCCTCACCGACCGCCTGACCAACGCCACCCACGTGGTGGCCGCGCCGGCCGGCTTCACCGGCCCGACGACGCTGTCGGCCAACGGCGTGAGCGTCACCTGCGCGATCAACATCACCACCCCCGGCACGGGCTGCGTGCCCGCGCCGGCGATCTCGGCGCAGGAGATCGGCGGCATCCTGCCGAGCGCCTTCCGCAACTACATCTTCGTGCCGGTGACCGGGAACACCAAGTACGATGAGAACACCTTCTCGGCGGAAGCCGACGGTCCGCTGTTCCACCTGCCGGCCGGCGACCTCAAGGCCGCCATCGGCGTGGAATACCGCACGGCCAAGATCGACGACCAGCCGGGCCAGGACAGCATCAACGGCAACCTGTTCAACCTGACCTCGGCCGCGGTGACCAAGGGCACCGACCACGTTTGGGAGGCCTATACGGAGCTGGAAGCCCCGATCATCCGCGACCAGCCGTTCATCAAGGACCTGACCCTCAGCGCGTCGGGCCGCTACACCGACTACCACTCCTACGGCTCCGACTGGACCTACAAGCTGGGCGGCGTCTGGGCCCCGACCGACTGGGTGTCCCTGCGCACCACCTATGGCACCTCGTTCCGCGCGCCTGCGCTGTTCGAACAGTTCCAGGGCGGCACGACGGGCTTCCTCTCGGGCACCCTCGATCCCTGCAACAACTTCGGCGCCGCCGGCACCAACCCGAACGTCGCCGCCAACTGCGCCAAGGAACTTCCGGGCCAGCAAGGCTTCCAGGCGACCAGCGGCATCACCGTGGTCACCGAAGGCGGCTCGGGCACCGGCCTGAAGGCCGAAACCTCGAAGAACTGGACGGCCGGGATCGTCTTCCAGCCGCACCTGCCCGACGCGTTCGGTCACATCGACCTGGCGCTCGACTACTTCGACATCGTCATCAACAACGGCGTCAGCCAGCTGGCGGCGACGACCATCCTGAACCTCTGCTACAGCGATCCCGGCTTCCGCACCGGCGGCCAGGGCTTCTGCCGGTTCGTCGCGCCGCGGGATCCGTCCAGCGCCGCCCTGACCGTGCGTCAGGACTACGTCAACATCGCCAGCTTCAAGACCAAGGGCTATGAGGCCAACCTGCGCTGGCAGGACGACCTCGGTCCGGGCACCGTCCGGGTGAACATGCAGGTCACCCGCTACATGACCCAGGCGACCAAGAACTTCACCGACCAGGACTTCACGGAGTTCAACGGCACCCTGACCCAGCCGAAGTGGGCCGGCACGGGCGACATCAACTACAAGGTGGGCGCCTGGTCGGTCGATTACGGGGTGGATTGGGTCGGCAAGCAGCAGAGCTACGACCTGCTGGGCCTGACGCCGGCCGATGGGTTCAAGCTCGACGTGCCGGACTATTTCGTCCACCGCCTGTCGGTCCAGTACAAGGCCGACAACAACCTGACCGTGACGGCCGGTATCCGGAACCTGTTCGACAAGGTCCCGCCGTTCATCTCCGGCGCCAACGGCTTCTACGATCGGGTCGGCAACGCCCCGCTCTACAGCGAGTACGACTACTACGGCCGCCGCGTGTTCGTGAACGTGAGCAAGGAATTCTAGTTCGTCTGACCGATGAGATCGGAGGGGCGGCGGCCGCGAGGCCGCCGCCCTTTTCGTTTGGGCGAAGCGCCTGGCCTCAGGCGATCTGCCTGAGGCTCTCGCCGAGCGCCTCGACGGCCTCGGCGGTGGTCGCCCAGGAGCACATGAACCGCACCGTCCCGTCGAGGAACCGGTAGGCGAACCAACCAGACGCGTGCAGCCGCTGCAGCGTCGGCTCGTCCATCTCCACGAACAGGCCGTTGGCCTCCACCGGATGGCGCACCGGAAACGGCATCAGACCCGCCAGCTTCCTGGCCATGGCGTTGGCGTGGGCCGCGTGACGCAGGAAGGCGCCGCCCTCGAGCATGCCGATGAACGGCGCCGCATAGAACCGCCCCTTGGACGGCAGCTGCCCCGCCTGCTTCAGCCGCGCGTCGAACCGCCGGGCGAGCGTGGGATCGAAGATCACCACCGCCTCGGTGGGCGGCATGCCGGCCTTGGTCCCGCCGACCACCAGGATGTCGACGCCCAGGGTCTTGATGGCCTTGAGGTCGAAGCCGGCGGCCGCCGCATTGGCCAGTCGCGCGCCATCCAGGTGGACGCCGTAGCCCTTGGCCTTCACCGGCGTCGTCAGCGCCTTCAGGGCGTCCGCCGAATAGACCGTGCCGTACTCCGTGGCGTTGGTCAGCGACAGGGCCGCGGCCGGCTGGCGGTAGGAAACATCGGGCTGGTCCAGCGCCTGCGCCAGCGCCGCTGGATCGATCTTGCCCGAGGCGCCCGGCAGGCGAGTCAGGCCAAGCCCCTGGCCAAAGAAGCCCGGCGCGCCGGTCTCATCGGTGCAGACGTGGGCGTGCTCATGGGCCAGCACCGACTCGAAGGGCCGGCAAAGCGCCGCCAGCGAGATCGAATTGGCCGCCGTGCCGGACGCCACGAAGCGGACCTCGGCGTCGGCATCCAGCATCTGCCGCACCAGATCCGCCGCCTGGGCGCTGACCTGGTCGGTCCCATAGCCGGAGGTGAATCCCTCGTTGGCCGCGATCAGCGCCTTTAGCGCCTCGGGCGTCGCGGGGGCGGTGTTGTCGGAGGCGAAGTCGTATCGGGCCATGGCCCGGCTTTTACGGATAAGCTCTGTTCCGGCAAAGTCCTTCTCCCGCAGCCATCGAGAAGGACTCAGGCCGGCTCCACCTCTGGCTTCGAAGCTGTCGCGCCTGCCCCGGCCGTCTCGCGCCCCCACGCCCGCAGGTCGTCCACGAACAGATCCGGCTCCTCCAGGGCCGCGAAATGGCCGCCCCGGGCCATCTCGGTCCAGCGGGTGATGTTGTAGGCCCGCTCCGCCCAGCTCCTGGGCGGGGCGGTATAGAGCGGCTCGCCGGGGAAGTTGGCGAAGGCGGTCGGCGTCTCGCAGCGCTCACCTTCCTGGAAGGCGACGCCGCCTTCCTCGACGAGGCCGCGGTAGTACCAGGCGCCGGTCGCGAAGCTGTCGGTCATCACGTAGAGCATGATGTTGGTCAGCAGCCGGTCCTTCGGGTGCGCCTCGTCCAGCGTCTTCTCGCGCAGGTCCGACCAGTCGTGGAAGCGCTCGGCGATCCAGGCCGCCTGGCCCACCGGATTGCCGGCCCCCAGCCAGGCCAGCGACTGCGGCTTGGAGACCTGCAGGCGGAAATAGGCGCCCATCACATCCATCATCCCCTGCTGGCGCTGGATCCAGGCGGTCTCCGCCTCGCTCTTCGGCCCGCCATGCGGGCGGAAGGCCATCATGTTCAGGTGCAGCGCCTTGGCGTGCGCTCCGTGGTCCCGGCCGAGCCAGGAGGTGACCAGCGCCCCCCAGTCGCCGCCCTGGGCCAGATAGGTCTCGTAGCCCAGCACCTTGGTCATCAGGGCGTTGAACAGCCGCGCGGTGGTGCGCTGGCCCACCGGGCGCTTCGGCTTCGAGGAATAGCCGAACCCCGGCAAGGTCGGGATCACCAGGTCGAAGGCGTCCTCCGTGCGGCCGCCGAACAGCGAGGGGAAGGCGAGCTTCTCGATCACGCCCCAGAACTCGTAGTGCGAGCCGGGCCAGCCGTGGGTCAGGATCAGCGGCCGCTGGCCGCCCGCCTCGCCGACCACGTGGACGAAGTGGATGTCGAAGTCCTCGATCTTCGCGGTGAACTGCGGGAAGCGGTTGAGGTCGGCCACGGCCGCCTTCCAGTCGTAGGTCTGCGTCCAGTGTTCACAGAGACCCTTGAGGTAACTCCCGTCGCAGCCATAGGCCCAGCCGTCCGGGGCGTCCGGCTGCGGCGGCCACGGGTAATCGCCGACCTGGTCCAGCACCTTGCGGACCTTGGACTTCTTCCAGTGGACCTCGAACGGATGCGGCTTCGACATGGCGACCCCCTCCTGGGCGTCTGAGAACCCTCGACGTATGACGCAGGGACGGTCAAGCTGCGGTTGGGGCAGGGGACATCCGATGACCGACACCGAGCAGGGCATGCGCTCGCGCGATCTCTTCTGGCGCAGGCTGGGCGCCGGAGCCGTCGACATCGCGCTGCTGGCGGCCGCGGCGAGCCTGGCCGCAGTGGTGCTCTACGGCGCCAGCGGCGGCAAGCTGCGCTCCACGGCCTTCCTCAAGACCACCCACTGCCAGGCCGTGCAGGGGATCTCGATCAAGGTCGTGCAGGGCATCCCGATTCCGCGCGCCGCCCGGCCGGTGGCGGCCCAGCTCTGCACGATCGACATGGCCGGCTTCGAGACCAGCCGCTACGTGACCGTCATGCTGCAGGCCCAGGAGGGCGAGGTGGTCCGCTCGCTCGCCTTCAGCCGCCCGGTGGACCGCCAGGGCCTGCCGATGCAGCCGATCATCCTCGACTGGACCTATCCCTTCGCCTTCATCGTGATCATGAGCCTCGCCGAGACCTGGTTCGGCGCGACGCTGGGCAAGCGGGCCTTCGGGCTGAAGGTCGTGGCCTTTGACGGCGCCGGCCGGTTGCCGCTCGGCCGGGCGCTGTTGCGCAACCTGGTGATCTACGGCGGGGCGACGCTGGTGCTGGTGGCCCCGCTGGTCATCGCGCTCGCCGGCCTGCGGCTGCCGCAGCTCGCCTACTATGGCGCCGTCGGCGTGTTTGGGCTCCTGGTCCTGGCGCCCATCGCCATGCTGGCCGAGGCCGCGCCGCGCGCGCTCTACGACCGCTGGGCCGGGGCGGAGGTCATCCGGGCCTGAGCCCCTTGCCCATGGCGGTGTTCATGCTGCGCGCGAGATCGCGGGCCACGCCCTTGGGCAGCTTGCCCGCCAGCTCCAGCACCACGGCCCCGTGGGCCGCGGCCCAGAACATCATGCCGATTTGCTCGGGATCTCCGGCCAGGCTGCCGTCGGCCACCAGGTCCTCGACGTAGGCGCTCATGGTGGTCCGGGCCCGCCGGCCCGCCGCCACCAGCTCAGGATAGTCGCCCTCGTGCGGCTGGTTCAGGTCGAACATCAGCTTGTAGGTGTGCGGGTGTTCCAGGGCGAAGTTCAGATAGGCCTCGCCCACCGCGGCGCCCTTGGCGCGGGCCCCCTTGCCCGCGTCGCGGGCCTTTTCCAGCGCCTCGGCGAAGCGGTTGAAGCCGTTGGTGCGCACCGCGGCCAGGATGTCGTCCTTGTCGCGGAAGTAGCGGTACGGGGTCATCGGCGACACGCCCAGCTCGGCCGCCAGCTGGCGCATGGTCACCGCGTCCGGCCCATGCTCGGCGAACAGCCGTTCAGCCGCCTCGCACAGGCGCTCGCGGAAGTCGGCCACATCGGCTTCGGAGAGGACGCGGGGCATGCCTGACGCTTCTTACAAGAAAGCTCTTGCGCAGGCCTAACTCTTACGACATAAATTTACAACGTAAGTTTCAAGGGAGCTCCGCCATGGACGGCGACGTGCGCATCAATCCCTACCTGGCCGGCAACTTCGCCCCGGTCCGCAGCGAGGACGACTTCGACCTGGAGGTCGCCGGCGAGATCCCCGCGGCCCTGCGCGGCGCCCTGTTCCGCATCGGGCCCAATCCGCAGTTCGAGCCGCGCGATCCCAACCACCACTGGTTCGTCGGCGACGGCATGGTGCACGGCTTCTACCTGGCGGACGGCAAGGCCCGATATCGCAACCGCTACGTCCGCACGCCCAAGTGGGAGACCGAGCACGAGGCCGGTCGCTCGCTGTTCGCCGGCTTCAACCCCATGCTCAGCGACCCCTCGGTGGCCGGCAAGGACTCCGGCGTGGCCAACACCAACATCGTCTGGCACGCCGGGCGGCTGATGGCGCTGGAGGAGGGCCACAAGCCCTTCGCGATGGATCCCCGCGACCTCGGCTCCAAGGGCTATGTCGAGGCCTACCGGGGCCGCGTCACCGCCCACCCGAAGATCGACCCCGCCACGGGCGAGATGCTCTGGTTCGGCTACGGCGTCGGCGACATGCCGCTCTCGGCCGGCATGAGCTATGGCGTGACCGCCGCTGACGGCCAGGTGGTGCGCCGCCAGGATTTCCAGGCGCCCTATTCCTCCATGGTCCACGACTTCATGGTCACCCAGAACCACGTCCTGTTCCCGGTCCTGCCGCTGACCGGCAGCCTGGAGCGGGCGATGACCGGGCGGCCGGCCTTCGCCTGGGAGCCGGAGAAAGGCAGCTTCGTGGGCGTCATGCGCCGCGACGCCGACGTCTCGACGATCCGCTGGTTCAACACCGAGGCCTGCTACGTCTTCCACCCGCTGAACGCCTGGGAAGAGGGCGACAAGCTCTATGCCGACGTCATGCGCTACGACGTGGCCCCGCTGTTCCCCAACCCCGACGGCTCGGCCGGCGCCAGGTCCGCGGCGCGGCTGGTGCGCTGGACCTTCGACCTCGCCGGCGCCTCGGATGCGATCAAGGAGGAGCCGCTGGATGATCTCGACGGCGAATTCCCCCGCGTCGATCCCCGCGTCGAGACCCGCAAGCACCGCCACGGCTGGTACGCCGCCGATCCGGGCGGCGCCCAGACCATCCGCCAGAGCGCCATCGCCCACCTCGATTTTCAGACCGGCAAGCGCGAGCTCTACGCGCTGGACGGCGGCGACCAGACGTCCGAGCCGGTCTTCGTGCCCCGTGCGCCCGACGCCGCCGAGGGCGATGGCTGGGTCACCGCGGTGGTCTGGCGGGCCGGCGAGGACCGCTCCGACCTGCTGATCTTCGAGGGCCTCGACATCGCCAAGGGCCCCATCGCGGTCGCCAAGGTCCCCCGTCGCGTCCCCTTCGGCTTCCACGGCAACTGGGCGTCGTTCTAGACTGGGCTCATGAAAGCCGTCTGGTACGACCGCACCGGCCCCGCGCGCGAGGTCTTCCAGTACGGCGATCTGCCCGATCCGCAGGCCGGCCGCGGCCAGGTGCTGATCCGCGTGAAGGCGTCCGGCGTCAACCCGGCCGACACCTATCTGCGCGGCGGGGCGCTGGCCCCCATGGCCTATCGGCGCGTGATCCCCAACAGCGACGGGGCGGGCGTCGTCGAAGCGGTGGGGCCCGGCGTCGAGGAGACGGTGTGGCTGGGCAAGCGGGTGTGGTTCTACAACGGCCAGCGCAACGGCCGCGCCTTCGGCTCCGCCGCCGAGCTCATCGAGCTCGACACGGACCTGCTGAGCGTCCTGCCCGACCAGGTTTCCTTCGCCGAGGGCGCGACCCTGGGCATTCCGTGCATGACCGCCCACCGCAGCGTCTTCATGAACGGCGCGGTGCAGGGCCAGGTGGTGCTGGTCACCGGCGGGGCCGGCGCGGTCGGCCACTACGCCGTGCAGCTCGCCAAATGGGCCGGGGCGACGGTGATCGCCACGGTCTCATCCGCCGAGAAGGCCGCCCGCGCCCGAGCCGGCGGCGCCGACCATGCGATCGACTACACGACCGAAGACGTGGCCGCCCGCGTGCGCGAGATCACCGGCGGCGAAGGGGTCCATCACGCCGTCGAGGTCGACCTCGGCGGCAATCTCGAGACCACGCTCAAATGCATCCGCCAGAACGGCTCGCTCGCTTACTACGCCAGCCGCGGCGATCCGACGCCCACCTTGGTGGTCGGAAACGCCATGCGGCTCAACCTGGCGATCACCGGGGTCTATCTGCCGGTCAGTCCGCACCCGGCGCGCCGCCGCGCCCAGGCCGACATCACCCGCTGGATCGGCTCCGGCGCGCGGATGCTCAGCGTGGCCGGCCGGTTTCCGCTCAAGGCGTGCGCCGCCGCCCATGAGGCCGTGGAGGCCGGCGGCAAGGTCGGTACGGTGGTGGTGGAACCCTAGCTCGCGGCCCCGGGTTAGTCGCCGCACTCGATCTCGTCGACCAGCCGCGCGCCGCTCCAGAGCTCGACGGCGGGCGTGCCCTCTTCGCACAGCTCGTCCTTGGCCTCGGCCTTGGCGGCGTGGTCGTCCGGCGCCTCGATCCAGGCGGCCGCCTGGATGTGGCGGCGATGGTCGACGCGGTAAGCGCGATAGGTCGGCATTGGCGAAAGCTCCACCCGAAGTCTCGGTGGAACGGTCAAGTCGGAACCCGGTTGCCGATTGATCAAATGAGAAGTCGTCAGACCAGGGCGCCGTGGCAGTGCTTGAACTTGCGGCCCGAGCCGCAGGGACATGGCGCATTGCGGCCGGTCTGTTCCCAGCCGGCGGGCAGGGCGCTGATCGGCAGGGCGGCGCGCTCGTCGGAGGGCACGCTGTCGGGCAGGAACCCGCGCTCCGCCTCGTTCTCGCCGGTCATCGGGTTCATGTGCACTTCGAACATCTGACCGGCGGGCGCCGGCGGCGGCTCCTCGAACTGGAACTCGATGGTCATCAGCCAGCGGGTGACTTCCTGGCGCAGGTCGACGAGCAGCTTCTCGAACAGCGAGAAGGCCTCGGTCTTGTACTCGTTCAAGGGGTCGCGCTGGCCGTAGCCGCGCAGGCCGATGACGTTGCGCAGGTGGTCGAGGTGCATCAGGTGCTCGCGCCACTGCGTGTCGATCATCTGTAAGAGGAAGCTCTTCTCGATGTTGCGCATGTGGTCGCCGACCAGGGTCTCGCGTTCGGCGGCGCGGGCCTCGGCGGCCTTGGCGATGCGCTCCTCGATCTCCTCGTTGGCGATGCCGTCCTCGGCCGCCCAGGCCGCGATCGGCAGGTCCAGGCCCAGGTAGTCGTGAACGTGGTTGGTCAGGCCCTCGACGTCCCACTGCTCGGCATAGGCCTTGGGCGGCAGGTGGCGGCTGACCAGGTCCTCGATGGTGTCGCGCCGCATCTCGCCGATCACGTCGGAAATGTCGGGCGAGCCCATGAACTCCGCGCGCTGTTCGAACACCGCCTTGCGCTGGTCGTTCACGACGTCGTCGTACTTCAAGAGGTTCTTGCGGATCTCGTAGTTGCGCTGCTCGACCTTCTTCTGGGCGGTGGCGATGGCCGAGTTCAGCCACTTGTGGGTGATCGCCTCGCCTTCCTGGACCCCGAAGGAGCGCATGATCGCGTCCAGCCGCTCGCCGGCGAAGATACGCAGCAGGTCGTCTTCGCAGGACAGGTAGAACTTCGAGTGGCCGGGGTCGCCCTGGCGGCCGGTCCGGCCGCGCAGCTGGTTGTCGATGCGCCGGCTCTCGTGGCGCTCGGTGCCCAGCACGAACAGGCCGCCGGCGGCCAGCGCCTGCTCCTTGGCTTCCTTGATCTGCGCCTCGATGTCGGCCCGGTGCTCGGCCGCCATCTCCGGCGTCACCTCGACGCCCTCGGCGATCTTTTCCTCGCGCCAGCTCAGCACCTTCATGTCGACGTTGCCACCGAGCTGGATGTCGGTGCCGCGGCCGGCCATGTTGGTGGCGATAGTCACCGCGCCGGGCACCCCGGCGTCGGCCACGATCATGGCCTCCTGCTCGTGATAGCGGGCGTTCAGCACATTGTGCGGGATGCCGGTCTTCTTCTTGCCATCCACCTCGAAGACGTGGGCGTTGAGGATTTCCGACAGCTGCTCGGACTTCTCGATCGACACCGTGCCCACCAGGATCGGCTGGCCGCGGCGATAGCAGTCCTCGATCTGGGTGACGATCGCCGCGTTCTTCTCCGCGGCCGTGCGATAGACCTCGTCGTCGTCGTCGACCCGGATGACCGGGCGGTTGGTCGGGATCTCGACCACTTCCATCTTGTAGATGTCGAAGAATTCCTGGGCCTCGGTCGCCGCCGTGCCGGTCATGCCGGACAGCTTTCCGTAGAGGCGGAAGTAGTTCTGGATGGTCACCGAGGCGAGTGTCTGGTTCTCGGGCTGGACGACCACGCCTTCCTTGGCCTCGATCGCCTGGTGCAGGCCTTCCGAGAGCCGGCGGCCATGCATCATGCGGCCGGTGAACTCGTCGATCAGCATCACCTCGCCGGCCCGGACGATGTAGTCCTTGTCTTTCAGGTAGAGCACGTTGGCGCGCAACGCCTGGTTCACGTGGTGCACCACGCTGACGTTGGCCGCGTCGTAGAGCCCGGCGGAATCCTCGGCCAGGTGGCCGCCCGCCATCAGGGTCTCCTCGATGACCTCGGCGCCCTCCTCGGTGAGCATCGCCTGCTTCTGCTTCTCGTCGTGCTCGAAGCTGGTCGGATCCTTGATCAGCTCCTTCACCACCGCGTCGATGGTCCGGTAGAACTCGCTGCGGTCCTCGGTGGGGCCCGAGATGATCAAGGGCGTGCGCGCCTCGTCGATCAGGATCGAGTCGACCTCGTCGACGATCGCGAAGTTGTGGCCCCGCTGGACCATCTCGCCGGCGTCATAGACCAGGTTGTCGCGCAGGTAGTCGAAGCCGAACTCGTTGTTGGTGCCATAGGTGATGTCGGCGTTGTAGGCCGCCTGCCGCTGGCCCTGGCTCAGCCCGTGGACGATGACGCCCACCTCCATCCCTAAGAACCGGTAGACCTGGCCCATCCACTCGGCGTCGCGTTGCGCCAGGTAGTCGTTGACCGTGATCAGGTGCACGCCCTTGCCGGCCAGCGCATTCAGATAGACCGGGGCGGTGGCCACCAGGGTCTTGCCTTCGCCGGTCCGCATCTCGGCGATGCCGCCCTGGTGCAGCACCATGCCGCCCACCAGCTGCACGTCGTAGTGCCGTTGGCCGAGCGTCCGCTTGGCCGCTTCGCGCACCACCGCGAAGGCCTCTTCCAGGAGGTCGTCCAGGGTCTCGCCCTTGGCGAAGCGGTCGCGGAATTCCTCGGTCTTGGCGCGCAGCTGCTCGTTGGTGAGCGCCTCGATCGCGGGTTCCAGGTCGTTGATCTTGGCGACACGCGCCAACATCGTCTTGACCTTGCGGTCGTTGGTGGAGCCGAAGAACCGTTCGAAGATGCTCAAAGGGGGAAGTCCAATTGCATGGGCGGCGGCGCTATAGGCCGGAAAAACCGCTCATTTTGAGGGCGCGCGAGACTTAAGCAGCACCCCCCCCGGTGTCAACGCGAGCCACGCGCCGCGCACCACCATTTAAGCCGCTCATTTGCCTCCCCCGTTCAACGGGGGAGGGGGACCGCCCGCCGTAGAGCGGGTGGTGGAAGGGGCGAGTCCGGATGCGGCGCGAGCGGCCGCCCCCTCCGTCTCGCCCTCTGCGGGGCGATCCACCTCCCCCGTAAACGGAGGAGGCAAAGGGTCAGAACACCTCGAACAGACCGGCCCCGCCCATCCCCGTGCCGATGCACATGGAGACCATCACGTTCTTGGCGCCGCGGCGCTTGCCTTCCTGCAGCACGTGGCCCGCGAGCCTGGCGCCGGTCATCCCATAGGGGTGGCCGATGGCGATCGAGCCGCCGTTGACGTTGTAGATCTCCGGATCGATGCCCAGGGTGTCGCGCGAATAGAGGCACTGCGAGGCGAAGGCCTCGTTCAGCTCCCACAGGTCGATGTCGCTGACCTTCAGGCCGTGGCGCTCTAGCAGCCTGGGCACCGCGAACACCGGGCCGATGCCCATCTCGTCCGGCTCGCAGCCGGCCACCGCCCAGCCCTTGAACACGCCCATCGGCTCCAGGCCGCGGCGCTCGGCTTCCTTGGCTTCCATGATCACCACCGCCGCCGCCCCGTCCGACAGCTGGCTGGCGTTGCCGGCGGTGACGTACTTGCCCTCGCCCTTCACCGGCTGCAGCTTGGCCAGGCCTTCCATCGTGGTGTCGGGCCGGTTGCACTCGTCGCGGTCGACCACATAGTCGACGATCTTCTCCTCGCCGGTTTCCTTGTTGACCTGCTTCATCTTGGTGTTCATCGGGACGATCTCGTCGCGGAACTTGCCGGCCTGCTGGGCCGCCGCCATCCGCCGCTGGCTCTCCAGCGCATATTCGTCCTGGTATTCGCGGCTCACCTTGTAGCGCTCGGCCACCACGTCGGCGGTGTCGATCATCGGCATGTTGAAGGCCGAGTACATCTCGAGCAGGTGCGGGTCGCTGTTGGCCGGGTCGCCGCGGCCGGGCGGGAAGGTGATGCTCTCCACGCCGCCGGCCACCACCACATCGGCGCCGTCGTTGCGGACATAGTTGGCAGCCGCTGCGATGGCGTTCAGGCCCGAGGAGCAGAAGCGGTTGATGGTCACGCCCGAGGTGGTCACCGGCAGGCCCGCGAGCAGCGCCGCCTGGCGCGCCGGGTCGCCGTTGGGATGCACCACATTGCCCAGGAACACGTCCTCGACGGCGTCCTTCTCGACGCCGGACTTGCCGACCGCGTGCTTGATGGCGTGAGCGGCCATGCTCATCACCGGGGTCATGTTGAATCCGCCGCGGCCAGACTTGGCCAGACCGGTCCGGGCATAGGAAACGATGACGGCTTCGCGCATGGAAATGATCCTCCCAACAGAAATATCTGGCGGCCTTAACCGGGCCTTTTGAACGCTCGCGGCAACCTTTGCATCGCACGGCGTAAATGGCTAGGGACGGGCGGCGCGTGGGCGCGCAACCTCCGTCCCCTGGAGAGGATCACTGCATGGCGGCCGCGAAGTCCCTTCGCCCGGCGCAGCTGGCTGGACTGGTGCTGGCGCTCAGCCTGGCGCTCTGCGCCTGCGGCAAGGGCGGCGGCGCCGAGAAGCCGCCGGAGCGCGGCGACGTGGCCGTGGCGACCGTCGACAACCAGACGGTCTGGGCCTCCGACGTGAAGCGCGAGGCGGTGACGCAGGGACTGATCGGCGAGGGCGAGCCGCTGGACGTCTCCTCCGACATCTTCCACCGCGTGCTCGATCAGGTGATCGACCAGAAGCTGCTGGCCGGCGAGGCCCTGAAACGCAAGCTCGACAAGGACCCGGTGGCCCAGCGCCGGCTCGCCGCGGCGCGCGAGCGCATCCTGGGCGACATCCTGGTGGAGAGCGTGGTCGCCGACGCGGTCAACGAGAACGCCATCCGCGGCCTCTATCAGGAGCAGTTGAAGCTCGCCAAGCGCGCCGAGGAAATCCACGCCCGCCAGATCGTGCTGCCCACCCAGGCCGAGGCCGAGGCGGTCCGCAAGATGGCCCAGTCCGGCGCCTCCTTCGAGGCGCTGGCCATGGAGAAGTCCACCGACAGCGCCACCCGCTTCAACGGCGGCGACATGGGCTATTTCACCACCGACGTGATGCCCGAGGCCTATGCCGGGGCGCTGAAGACCGCCAAGGCCGGCCAGCTGATCGGCCCGATCCCGGTCGACGGCGGCTTCGCCCTCCTGAAGGTCGAGGACCGCCGGCTCGAGCCGCCGCTGACCTTCGAGGCCGCCCGGCCGCAGATCGTGCGCTTCCTGACCTACGATCAGATCCGTGACCAGTTGGAGAAGCTGCGCGCCCGTTCCAAGATCGTGCGGCTGGTGAAGGCCGACGGCGCCGGCGCCCCCGTGCCGCCCGCCGACGCGCCGAAGATCACGCCCGCGCCGCCGGCTCCCAAGGCTCAGGCAGAGGGGAAGAAATGAGCCGCAAGCCCCGCAAGTCCGCCTCCCAGGCCGCCCTTGAAGCGGCCGCCAAGCCCGTCGAGGTGGTCGGTCAGACCCTCGAGCGCGCCTTCGACCCCTTGGCGAGCGCCCTGAAGCGCGCGGCGCTGCGCCGCGCCGACCGCAATGCCCGGCAATTCGAGACCGCCCCCCCGCCGACCGCGCCGGCCGCGCCGGCGTCCAAGTCCGCCATGCCGGTCTCGCCGCTGGCCGTGCCCTTCCCCGCCATCCCGCCGATCGCCGGGGTCGAGCTCGCCACCGGCCGCGCCGGCTTCTACAAGCACGAGCGCGACGACCTGCTGGTCATGCGCTTCCCGCAGGGCGCCAGCGCGGCCGGCGTCTTCACCCGGCATCGCGTGGGCTCCGCCCCCGTCGACTGGTGCCAGCGCCACCTGGCCATGACCAAGGGCGAGGGCGTGCATGCCCTGGTGGTCAACGCCGGCTGCGCCAATTCCTTCACCGGCAAGCCGGGCGCCGACGCCGTGCGCCGGGTCTGCTCGGCCGCCGCCAAGCGCTTCGACTGCCGCCAGCGCGACGTGCTCGTGGCCTCGACCGGGGTCATCGGCGTGCTGCTGGACGACGCCAGGATCACCCAACGCCTGCCGGAGATCGAGCAGCGGCTGAAGCCCGACGCCTGGGCCCAGGCGGCCGGCGCGATCATGACCACCGACACCTTCGCCAAGGGCGCCTTCGCCGAGGCCAGGATCGATGGCGTCCCGGTGAAGATCGCCGGCATCTGCAAGGGCTCCGGCATGATCGCGCCGGACATGGCGACCATGCTGGCCTTCGTGGTCACCGACGCGGCGATCGCCCCGGCGGCGCTGCAGATCCTGGCCTCGCTCTACACGCGCAACACCTTCAACGCCGTGACGGTGGACGGCGACCGCTCCACCAACGACACCCTCTTGCTGTTCGCCACCGGCCAGTCCGGCGCCCCGCGCATCAGCCGGGCCGGCGACCACCGCCTGGCCGACTTCCGCGACAAGCTGGAGCACGTGCTGATGGACCTCGCCCAGCAGCTAGTCCGCGACGGCGAGGGGGCGAACAAGTTCATCAAGGTCTCGGTGACCGGCGCGGAGAGCCACGCGTCGGCCCGCAAGATCGCCCGCACCGTCTGCGAGAGCCCGCTGGTCAAGACCGCCTTCGCCGGCGAGGACGCCAACTGGGGCCGCATCGTCATGGCGGTGGGCCGCGCCGACGAGCCCATCGACCGCGACAAGCTGTCGGTGAGGTTCGGCGACCTCTGGGCCGCCCAGGACGGGCTGGTGGCCAAGAGCTACGACGAGGCCAAGATGAGCGCCTACATGAAGCGCCAGGAGCTGGAGGTCTCGATCGACGTCGGGACCGGGCGCGGCTCCGCCGAGATGTGGACCTGCGATCTCACCAAGCGCTACGTCGAGATCAACGGCGACTACCGATCCTAGGGATGGATGAGGCCAGGCCGCTGCTGCTGGTCGCCGCCGCCGCCCTGGTGGATGTGGACGGCCGTGTGCTGATCTGCCAGCGGCCGCCGGGTAAGGCCCTGGCCGGGCTGTGGGAATTCCCGGGCGGCAAGGTCGAGGCCGGCGAGACCCCCGAGGCCTGCCTGATCCGCGAGCTCGACGAGGAGCTGGGGATCGCCGTCGCCCAGGCCTGCCTGGCGCCCTTCGTCTTCGCCAGCCACGCCTACGAGGGCTTCCACCTCCTGATGCCGCTCTACCTGTGCCGCCGCTGGGACGGGCAGGTGACCGCCCGCCACCATTCCGCGCTCGCCTGGGTGAAGCCGGTGAAGCTCACCGACTATCCCATGCCCCCCGCCGACGCCCCGCTCGTGGCGTGGCTCAGGGACTTGATCTGAGTTTCAATTTTCCAGCCGTCATCCCCGGCCTTGTGCCGGGGACCCAGAAACGCGGGGGTCGGCGGGGTTGCGCGCGAAACTCGCCGCATCGGTGCGTCTGGGTGGCCGGGACAAGCCTGGCCATGACGGTTCATTTGGAAGTGCGAACTACCTTCTATAGCTCGCCCGCGTCGCCACGCGCGCCGGGTGGGTGGCCTCCACCACGCACTGGCCGGTGTCGGCCATGGCGTGCTGGCCCAGGCAGAAGATGTCCTCGTACTGCGGACCGGCCGCGGCCAGGCACTGGTAGAGGTTGAGCTTGGCGATGCGCAGGCAAGACGCCGTGCGCGGTTCGCTCATCAGGGCGTGGCCCTGGCCGGGCTCGCCCAGCACGTTCAGCGCCGCCACCGCCAGGGCCCGCGTCACCGCGGGGCCCGCCGGGCCGGATCGCCGCGCGCCCTGCGCCATGGCCTCATAGAGCCGGGCGCTGTCGCCCGAACTGGCCCTCAGCGGCTCCGACGACAGGGCCTTCACCCGCGCCAGCCGCCCGCCGGGATTGGGCACGTCCTTCTTCGACCAGGCCTGGTGCTGCACCGAATAGGCCGCCCGCTTGACCCTTAAGCCCTGCTCGCGGAGCGCCTCGCCCTGGCTCGCCAGCGCGCCGGCCGCCCGGGCCGCCGCGGCTTCCCCGCCAGGCAGCTCCAGCGCCAGCGCCGGATCGCTGGCCAGCCGCCTGGCCAGCTCGGCGCGGTTGGGGTTCGACCGGATGGCGTCGACGAAGCGCGGCTCCTGCAGGGCGGCCACCGCCGCATAGGCGATCATGCCGGTCTCCAGCTGCCGCGGCTCGTGGCTCGCGCCGGTCTGCAGGGCTTCGGAGACCTCGCGCGGGCCGGAGAAGCTGGCGTCGATGCCCCGCGCGCGGCGCATGTAGCCTTCGAACACGCTGGCTTCTGCGGTCAGCGTGCTGGGCGTGGCCTGCACGCGGGGCGAGTAGTAGGCCCGCGGCGCAGGTCTCTGGGGCGCGTCGGCGCAGGAGGCCAGGATCGCGCAGGCGGCCGCCGCAACACCGGCGCCGAGAATAAGCTTCAACTTCACGCATGCCCCCAAGGCGAGAGCGTCCCTCGAGCGCAACCGTAGAGACGCGAGGTGCAAGCGCCGCCGTGGCGCGTTGTCGCGACCCCCTTCCGCCCATGCGGTTTTTTAGCGTGGCTGGCTTTCGTGCGGCGCCCAGCCGGTCAGGGTGATGATCTCGAAGGTGGCGGGGACGCGGCCCTCAGGGTCGCCGAACTGCTCGGCATAGACCTCGCTGGCCCGCGCCAGCAGCCGGCGGGAGAGCGGCTTCGGATGCCGCTCGGCGAGCACGCTGGTCTCGCCCATCTGGCGCAGGTCCGCCAGCAGGCGCAGCGGATGCTCATAGCTGACGCTCACCCGGTCGACGTCGGCCACCGGCAGGGCGAAGCCGGCCCGCTGCAGCAGGGACGCCGCGTCCGAGGCGTCGGCGAAGGGCGAGACGCGGCTGCCCGCGCCGCCCAGGATCTCGGCCTCGGCCGCCACCAGCGCCTGGCGAAGTTCGGTCAGGGTCGCCCCGCCCAGGAAAGCGCCGATAAACAGCCCATCGGGTTTCAGCGCCAGGCGGATCTGCACCAGCGCGCCGACCACGTCGTTGGTCCATTGCAGGCCGAGCGTCGAGACCACCAGGTCGAGGCTGCCCCCGGCGAACGGCAGCTGCTCCTCGTCCAACGCCACCCGCGCTCCGCTCCGGCCGCGCAGCATGGCCGTGGAGAGGTCGGCCTCCACCAGCAGCCCCACCCGCTCGCGCGCCGGACTCTCGCGCAACGCCTCGCCGAACGCGCCGCGTCGCGACGAAAGCTCGACCGTGCGGGGGAAGTCCCGCATGATCGCCTCCAGGCGCTCGACCAGGTCGGCGGCGGCCCGGCGGTGCAGGAAATCGGCGCCGCCGAAGCCCTTCGCCGCCCGATCCAGGCGCTTCTTGTGCAGGCGGCGGTCGAACAGGCGGGGTGGGGCGGACATTGCGCGCGGAACATGGCGTCTTCCGATCCGGATGGAAACCGCCCGCTCAGGCTTTGGCCCTGTGGCGCGCCGGCCTCGACCTGATCTTCCCGCCGCGCGGTCTCGACGGATCGCCCACCGCGGCGGCCGGCCTGCCGGTCGAGACTTGGAGCCGCATCCACTTCCTCGACGGCCCGGTCTGCGACGGCTGCGGCCAGCCCTTCGAATACGACCTCGGTCCCGATCTCAATGGGGCGGCCGCCCGCTGCGCGGCCTGCATGGCCCGGCCCCGCGCCTTCGCCGCGGCCCGCGCCGCCTGCCTCTACGACGACGCCGTCCGCGACCCGATCCTCAAGCTCAAGCACGCCGACCGGCCCGATCTCGCGCCCCTTTTCGCTTTGTGGATCTCGCGCGCGGCCCGCGAGCTGGTCGCCGAGGCCGACGCGGTCCTGCCCGTGCCGCTGCATCCGCTGCGGCTGCTCAAGCGCCGCTACAACCAGGCCGCCGAGATCGCCCGGCCGCTGGCCCGCCGCGAGGGCCTCGTCTATCTGCCCGACGCCCTGATCCGCCGCCGCGCCACCGAGAGCCAGGCCGGCAAGTCCGGCTCGGGCCGCAAGCGCAATGTCGCCGCCGCCTTCGAGGTGCCCGCCGCCCGCCGCCGGCTCGTGGAGGGCAAGCGCCTGCTCTTGATCGACGACGTCATGACCACCGGCGCCACCGCCGAGGGCTGCGCGCGGGCCCTCAAACAGGCCGGCGCCGCGCGCGTGGATGTCGCAGTGGTCGCACGGGTTAAAGAGATGGCGGGACTCACCATATGAAGCTTCCACGAGCCGCAAATCGTTAGAGCGCCATGGCCCACGTCACCATCTACACCAAGCCCTACTGCCCCTATTGCATCCGCGCGGTCTCGCTGCTGGAGAAGAAGGGCGTCGCCTTCACCGAGGTCGAGGCCGCCTTCGATCCGGAGAAGCGCCAGGAGATGATGCAGCGGGCCGGCGGCCGCGCCACCTTCCCGCAGATCTTCGTCGGCGAGCGCCACATCGGCGGCTGCGACGACATGCTGGCCCTGGAGCGCGAGGGCAAGCTGGACCCCCTGCTGCAACAGGCGGCCTGATCCCTCCCCATTGTGGGAGGGATGGCCTATCTAACTCCCATGAAGGTCGGCCTCATCCAGACCCGCACGCCCGCGGACCAGACCGCGGCGCTGGCCCACGTCCTGCCGCTGGTCCGCGAGGCGGCGGCTGAGGGCGCGACCTTCATCGCCACGCCGGAAGGCTCCAACATCCTGCAGAAGGACCGCGCCAAGCTGTTTCCGGCTCTGAAGTCCCTGGAGGACGATCCCTTCGTCCAGGGCATGCGCGCGGCCGCGAAGGAGCTCGGGGTCTGGATGCTGATCGGCTCGGCCCTGGTCAAGCGCCAGGACGGCAAGTGCGCCAACCGCGCGGTGCTGATCGATCCGGCCGGCGCCGTCACCGCCACCTACGACAAGCTGCACATGTTCGACGTCGACCTGCCGACCGGCGAGACGGCGCGTGAGTCCGAAAGCTACGAGCCTGGCGACCGCGCCGTGCGCGCCGACGCCGGCGAGGCGAAACTGGGCCTGACCATCTGCTATGATCTGCGCTTCCCGGCCCTCTACCGCGCCCTGGCCCTGGCGGGCGCCGAGGTCATGACCATCCCCGCCGCCTTCACCCGGCCCACCGGCGCCGCGCACTGGGAGATCCTGATGCGGGCGCGCGCCATCGAGACCGGCGCCTTCGTCCTCGCCCCCGCCCAGGGCGGCTTCCACGAGGACGGCCGCGGCACCTGGGGCCACACCCTCGCCGTCGGCCCCTGGGGCGAGGTGCTGGGCCATCTCGACCACGACGAGCCCGGCGTGCTGGTCGTCGACCTCGACCTGGGCGCCGCCGCCAAGGCCCGCCGCGCCATCCCGGCGCTGGCCAATGCGCGCGCCTTCACCGGCCCCGAAACGGGCCGCGAAGGGCCGGCATGATCCGCTACGCCCTCATCTGCGAGCACGCCCACGACTTCGAGGGCTGGTTCGGCTCGTCCGCCGCCTTCGATGACCAGTCCGCCAAGGGCCTCATCGAATGCCCGCTCTGCGCCACCCGGGCGGTGAAGAAGCAGATCATGGCCCCCGCCATCGCCGGGGCGAGGAAGACCGTACAGGACGACGGCGCGGCCAAGACCCAGCTGATGATGCAGGCCATGGGCCGCATCCGCCGTCACGTGGAGGCCAACTTCGACGACGTGGGCGACGCCTTCGCCACCGAGGCCCGCGCCATCCACGAGGGTCGCGCCGAGGATCGCGGCATCTACGGCCAGGCCTCGCCCGCGGAGGTCCGCGACCTCGTCGAGGACGGCGTTCCCGTCGTCCCCCTGCCGCCCAAGCCGCCGGAGCCCTCCAAGCTCAACTGAGCCGCGGCGCTCTTGCCGAACGGCCGGCCCGGCGCCACCCTTCCGTTCATTGATCTGGGGGGATCGATCATGGCGTGCGC
>NZ_DASZBG010000067.1:0-6771 GCF_035944335.1 Phenylobacterium sp.
GGAAACGTGAGGGATTGGGGCGTAATGAGGCCGATTTTGAGAAACCATTTGCTTTCGGCCGCGGCGATCGCGGCCCTGACGCTGGCCGCCGGCCACGGACTGGCCGAGGCCAAGAAGCCCGCCGCCAAGCCGGCCGCCGCGAAGGCCGCCGCCAAATCAGCCGAAGCGGCGCCGTCGCTGGCCATGCCGCACTACGGGACCTGGGGCTTCGACGCGACGGGCATGGACCCGATCGTCAAGCCCGGCGACGACTTCTACCGCTACGCCAACGGCAAATGGGACGACCGCACCGAGATCCCGTCGGACCGGGTGCGCTACGGCAATTTCGACAAGCTGGCCGAACTCTCCGAGAACCGCGTGCACGCGATCCTGGAGGAGGCCGCCGCGGGCAAGCTGAAGGACAAGGACGCCGCCAAGATCGGGGCGGCCTACGCCTCGTTCATGAACGAAGGCCTGGCCGAAAAGCTGGACGCCAAGCCGATCGCCCCGGAGCTGGAGCAGATCCGCGCGGTCGCCGACCGCGACCAGTTCACCGCCCTGATGGGCCGGGGGACCAGCACCGGCTTCCACACCATCCTGCCGATCGGCATCTCGATCGACCAGAAGAGCCCCCATCGCTACGCGGTCTATGCGGCGACCGGCGGCCTGGGGCTGCCCGACCGCGACTACTATCTGCAGGCCTCGTTCGCGGCGAAGAAGACCGCCTACCTCGCCTATGTGCAGCAGATCCTGACCATGATCGGCTGGGAGCATCCGGCCGAGAGCGCCCAGGCGATCGTCGACTATGAGACCAAGCTCGCCGAGGCCAGCTGGACCCGCGCCGAGCGGCGCGACCGGGACAAGACCTACAATCCCATGACGCTGGCCGAGCTGCAGGCGGCGACGCCCGGCTTCGACTGGAAGCGCTACCTGGTCGGCGCCGAGCTGCCCGCCGTCGACCGCTTCGTGGTCACCACCAACACGGCCTTCCCGAAGTTCGCCAAGACCTATGCCGACACGCCGCTGGAGACCCTGAAGGCCTGGCAGGCCTTCCACGTGGCCGACAGCGCCGCCCCGCTGCTCTCCAAGCGCTTCGTCGACGCCAGCTTCGAGTTCCACAACAAGACCTTGTCGGGCCAGCCCGAACAGCGCCCGCGCTGGAAGCGGGCGGTGGCGTTCAGCAACAGCGCGGTCGGCGAGTCCATCGGCCGGGTCTATGTGGCGCGCTACTTCCCGCCCGAGAGCAAGGCCAAGATGGACGCCCTGGTGAAGGACATCCAGATCGCGCTGCGGGCCCGCATCGAGAAGCTGCCGTGGATGAGCGCCGACACCAAGGGCCGGGCGCTGGAGAAGCTCTCCAAATTCACCGTCAAGATCGGCTATCCGGTGACGTGGCGGGATTACGCGCCGCTGACGCTGAAGGCCGACGACCTCTACGGCAACTCGCTGCGCTCCGGCGCCTATGAATGGCATCGCGATCTCGCCCGGCTGAACGGGCCGGTGGACAAGACCGAGTGGGGCATGACCCCGCAGACGGTGAACGCCTACTACAACTCGGTGAACAACGAGATCGTGTTCCCGGCCGCGATCCTGCAGCCGCCGTTCTTCGATCCCAAGGCCGATCCGGCGATCAACTTCGGCGGCATCGGCGGGGTGATCGGCCACGAGACCAGCCACGGCTTCGACGACCAGGGCCGCAAGTCCGACGGCGACGGGGTGCTGCGCGACTGGTGGACGGCCGAGGACGCGGCGAAGTTCAACGTCCAGGCCAAGCGGCTGGGCGACCAGTACTCGATGTTCGAGCCGGTGCCGGGCAGCCACGTCAACGGCCAGCTGACCATGGGCGAGAACATCGGCGACATGGGCGGCCTGTCGCTGGCGCTCGACGCCTATCACGCCTCGCTGAACGGCAAGCCCGCGCCGGTGATCGGCGGCTTCACCGGCGACCAGCGGGTGTTCCTCGGCTGGGCGCAGGTGTGGCGCGAGAAGGCCCGTCCCGACTATTCGCGGCAGCTGGTGGTGATCGACCCCCACTCCCCGGCCAAGTTCCGGGTGGACGGCACGATCCGCAACATCGACGGCTGGTACTCCGCCTTCGACGTGAAGCCGGGCGACAAGCTCTATGTCGCCCCGGCCGACCGCGTGAAGATCTGGTGATGGCAACTTGAGCTGAAGGGTCGTGAAGGTCGTGTACCTTCTGGGAGCGGGAGCGAGCTACGGCTCGCTCTCCGCCTCCCCCTCCGTGCCACCGCTTGGCATTCAGCTCTTCGACAAACTGGTCGAATTCTCGTCGGCATGGGCCCGATTGCCGGCCGATGTGCAGAGCGAGTTTAAGAGGGCGGATCGTCCCTTCGAGCCTGGCTTCGAACTTCTTCGCAGGACTAACGACAGCCTGCTCCCATCCTTGCTTCGCGCGATGGGCCTCTACTTCCTTCAATTCAAGCCGCAAATGGGAAGCGCCTACATCAGGTTTGTCGATCGATTGAAGTCCGACTCCCACCAGAAGATCGTAGCAACGCTGAACTACGATCTGCTTCTCGATCGGGTATTGGCGTCGAAGCAGAACGGTTACGTCGGCTACGGGTCGTCCGTTCCACGAGGTCAAATCCCGCTATTGAAGCTGCACGGCGCACCCAACCTCGTCCACACAGCGCCGATATCGTCGACCGGGGGTACCTTCAGTCAGTATGTCAAATTGGTAGATGGCCCCGCCCGATTCATCCGTCCTGACGAGGCAGAGAGAAGATTGGCAAGTGACGATCTACCTCCCGCGATGGCGCTATACGCCAAAGGCAAGGAGGTACTCGTTTGCGACGAAGCGGTCGCTCAGATGCAGCGCGAATTCTCCGACGCATTGAAAGCCGCGGACGTCGCCGTAGTGATCGGCACAGCATACGTCGCGGACGACCTGCACGTTTGGGATCCACTGATCTCGACCGATGGCCGCCTCTTGATTGTCGACCCCTCTGCTGACGGATTCGAGCCGGTGGTGGCTGCCCGATGTGGGAAGGATACTCGTTTGAAACGAATGGGTTTTGCGGAATTTGTTTCGCAAGGTTCGTTGGTGACCTGACGGCCGGAGTCACGAAAACGATCGCGGCGGCGTAACCTTCCGGCCAAGCTGAGCGAAATGAGGGGCATGACGTGGAAGCGCGCCGTGCCCCTTTTGCTGAGCCTGACCCTGACCGCGCCCGCGCGGGCCGCCGATGCGGCGCACCCGGTGGTCGTGGAGCTGTTCCAGAGCCAGGGCTGCTCGTCCTGCCCGCCGGCCAACGCCAACCTGCTGGGCGTGGTCGACCGGCCGGAGGTGCTGGCCCTGTCGTTCGGCGTCACCTACTGGGACGAGCTCGGCTGGAAGGACACCTTCGCCAGCCCCAAGTTCACCGCCCGCCAGTGGGACTACGCGCACGGCCTGGGCCACAGCCAGGTGTTCACCCCGCAGGTGGTGGTCAACGGCCGCCAGGACGGCGTGGGCGCGGACAGCCGCGAATTCCAGGGCCTGATCGCGCGGGGCGAGCGGGCCCCGCGCGGCCCCGACCTGTCGATCGGCTCCGGCCAGGTGGCCATCGGCGCGGGCGCGACGGCCCAGGCCGCCGACGTCTGGCTGGTGCGCTACGACCCGCGCCTGGTGCAGGTGCCGATCAAGCGCGGCGAGAACGGCGGCAAGACCCTGCCGCATCGCAATGTGGTCAGAGAGCTGACGCGGCTGGGCGCCTGGCGCGGGGCGGCGACCCGCTTCGCCCTGCCGCCCGCCGCCGACCCGGCGCTGAAGACCGCCATCCTCATCCAACTGCCCAGGGGCGGGGCCATCCTGGCGGCCGCCAGGGGGTGACCCCCGCGGTGGACAACAACGGCCTCACACATCGAGAAAAGGACCACGAGAATGAACAGCAAGCTGCTGGCCGCTTCGGCCGCCCTCCTCCTGCTGGCCGCCGGCGCCGCCCAGGCGGCCGATACGATGGCCAAGCCCGCCGACGCCATGGCTGCGAAGCCCATGGGTTCCGCCAAGATGGCCGCCGATCACATGGCCAAGGCCAAGCACAAGGCCAAGATGGCCAAGGGCGCCATGGACAAGGGCGCCATGGACAAGGGCGCTATGGCCAAGGGCGCCATGGCCCAGGAGTCCATGGCCAAGGACGGGGCCGCCCACTAACCTTCACCACATGCACGACGCGCCGCCGGGGTTTCCAGGGCGGCCCGGCCGCGCCGACGGGCTTTCCGGAGTCGGGGACGTCGCATGACGCGACCCGCCCCGTGAGCCTCGAGGCGCGGCTCAGGTCGCTGATGGTGCGGGGACTGGACGGCGACGGCGCCGCCCAGACCGAGCTGCTGCGCGCCCTGGGCGGCTACCTGCGGGCCTATTTCGGCCGGCGCATCGGCGCCGCCGCCGAGGTCGAGGACCTGGTGCAGGACACCCTGATCGCCGTACACTTCAAGCGCCACACCTACGACCCCGGCCGGCCGTTCCTGAACTGGGCCTATTCGGTGGCGCGCTACAAGCTGATGGACCATTTCCGCCGCCGCGGCGCGCGGCCGGAAGCCCCGATCGAGAGCGCCGAGGCGCTGTTCGCCGTCGACGACATCGCCGCGCGCGACGCCAGCCAGGATCTCGCCAGGCTGCTGGCCGCCCTGCCGGCCCGGCAGCGGAGCCTGCTGCTGGACGTGAAGATCACCGGCCTTTCGGTGCAGGAGGCCGCCGCCAAGGTCGGCATGAGCGAGGGCGCCGGCAAGGTCAGCATCCACCGGGCCATGAAGGCCATGTCGCGGAGGGTCGGCCGTGTCGACGGATGACCTGATCGCCCGGCTGGGCGCCTCCACGACCGCGCGACGGCCGCCGCGGGTGGGCCTGTTGCTGGCCGTGGCCGCCGCGGTGGGCGTGCTGGCGGCTTTGGCCCTGGCGATGGCCATCTGGGGGCCGCGCCACGACCTGGGCCACGCGGTCGGCTCCATGCGCTTCTGGATGAAGGCCGGCTATGCCCTGGCCCTGGCGGCCGCCGGGCTGATCGCCCTGGAGCGGCTGGGGCGGCCGGGCGAGCGCGCGCCGATCGGCATGACGCTGGCGGGCCTGGCGATCCTGGCGGTGCTGGGGCTGGCGGCGCACGAGCTGATGATCCTGCCGCGCGGCGCCTGGATGCCGGTCCTGAAGGGCCACAGCTGGCAGGTCTGCTCGCTGAACATCGCCGCGCTGTCGCTGCCGGGATTCCTGGCCGCGCTGTGGGCGCTGCGCCAGATGGCGCCGACCCGGCCGAGGCTGGCCGGCGCCGCGGCCGGGCTGATGGCCGGCGGCCTGGGCGCCGCGGCCTATGGCATGGCCTGCAACGAGACCGCCGTCAGCTTCCTGGCCAGCTGGTACAGCCTGGGCATGCTGGCCTGGGCCGCGGTCGGCGCCCTTATCGGACCGCGCCTGCTGCGCTGGTGACACTTACAATCTAAGAACGTCATGGCCGGGCTTGTCCCGGCCACCCAGACACCGACGGACCGGGTGGGGTCGCGGTGGCGCTGCTGTGAGCGCCTTGACCGCCAGCGTTTCTGGGTGGCCGGGACAAGCCCGGTCATGACGGTAGAAATAGAAAAACGGGGGAAGCGATGGACCGTCGCAATCTGCTGAAGGCCGGGGCGGCCGCCGCGGCCCTGCCCAGCCTGACGAAAGCCGCACCCGCCCGGCGGCCGCCGAACTTCATCGTCATCCTCTGCGACGACCTGGGCTTTGGCGACATCGCGCCCTATGGCGGGATCATCCCGACGCCGGCGCTGGCCCGCATGGCCCGCGAGGGGCTGACAGCCACGTCCTACTATGCGCCGGCCAACCTCTGCACGCCGTCGCGGGCGGGCCTGCTCACCGGACGCTATCCGGTGCGCACCGGGCTGGGCTTCGAGGTGATCTTCGCCGACGACGACCGCAAGCTGCCGCACAGCGAGCGGACCATCGCCGACGTCCTGAAGCCGGCGGGCTATACATCGGGCCTGTTCGGCAAGTGGCACCTGGGCCACCAGGGGCCGGACTGGCTGCCGACCACCTACGGCTTCGACGCCTACTACGGCATCCCCTACAGCCACGACATGGCGCCGCTCAGCACCTGGGCTTCGGACGCGGCGCATCCCAAGGGGATCTCGGGCCCGGTGGACTATCCGGCCCTGCAGCAGCAGTTCTACGACCATGCGACGGCCTTCATGGACGAGGCCAAGGACCGGCCGTTCTTCGTCGAGCTGGCGTTCAGCGCGCCGCACCTGCCGGAGCATCCGGAGGCGAAGTTCAAGGGCGCCAGCCAGCAGGGCCCCTACGGCGACGTGGTGCGCGAGCTGGACGCCCTGGTCGGGCGGCTGATGGAAAAGCTCAGGGCCATGCAGCTCGAGCGGGACACCTATGTCGTCTTCACCTCCGACAACGGGCCGTGGTTCGAGGGCTCGGCGGGAGCCTTGCGCGGCCGCAAGGGCGGCGGGGCCGACGACGGGGGCTACCGCGTGCCGTTCATGGTCTGGGCGCCGGGACGGGTGAGGCCGGGGCGGCGGACCGACGCGATCCTGTCCGGCGTCGACATCCTGCCGACGCTCTGCGCGCTGGCGGGCGTGGCGCCGCCGGCCGGCGTCGAGCTCGACGGGGTCGACCAGTCGCGGGTGTGGCTGGCCGGCGCCCCCTCGGCGCGGGACGAGATCATCCTCTTCAACAACGAGGAGGTGATCGGCGTGCGCACCCAGCGCTGGAAATACGTCGCCGCCTCCTACTACCGCGCCCTGACGCTGAACTTCGAGCAGATCGGGAGCTATTTGCAGCTCTATGACGAGACGGCGCCG
>NZ_DASZBG010000068.1:0-7945 GCF_035944335.1 Phenylobacterium sp.
ATCCGCGCCCAGGCCGCCACGCCGGCCGTCGCCCCGGCCGAGGTCTCGGCCCTGCAGCAGCAGCTTTCCGCCACCCAGGCCCAGCTCGCCGACGTGAAGACCGCCCAGGCCGCGGCCGACGCGAACATCGTCACCCTGCAGGCCCCGCCGTCGGGCGCGACCGTCATCCCGAGCCTGCCGAACGGCAAGCCGGCCTTCGCCACCGCCGACGGCCGCTTCACCGCCAACATCCGCGCCATCGTCATGTTCGACGGCGGCCTCTACATGCAGAAGACGAACCTGCCGGCGACGACCGTCGGGCGCGACCTCAACGACGGCACCAACTTCCGCCGCGCGCGCTTCGGCATCGACGGCAAGCTGTTCAAGGACTTCGACTACGCCCTGATCTACGAGTTCGGCGGCTCCGGCGCCGAGGACGCCGGCCACATCCAGGAAGCCTGGGTGCAGTACACGGCCTTCAAGCCCTGGCGCATCCGCCTGGGCGCCTTCGAGCCGAACATCGGCCTGGCGGCGGCGGTCTCCACCAGCCAGATGCCGATCATGGAGCGTCCGGCGCCGGCCGAGGTGGCACGCAACGTGGCCGCTGGCGACAGCCGCTCGGCCCTGCAGTTCCAGGGCAATGGCGTCTGGGGCGAAGGCGACTCGGGCATCGCCTCGCGCTGGTTCCTGTCGACCGCCGTCACCGGCAACACGGTCGGCACGATCAACTCCACCGGCAGCGCCACGGCCCAGCCGGTCGACGAGCAGCAGGCCTGGATCGGCCGCGTCGCCTTCGCGCCATTTTCCTCCACCGACTGGCAGGCGCACTTCGGCCTCAACGCCCAGTACGTCATCCACCCCAATGCGATCGCCCCGGGGGTCACGCCCCGCACGACGGTGCAGCTGCGCGATCGGCCTGAACTGCGCCTCGACGCCACCCGGCTGGTCGACACCGGCGCGATCGACGCGCGCCACGTCACCGTGCTGGGCGCCGAGGCCGGCGTGACGATCCAGAACTTCCTGATCGAGGGCGAGTACTTCAAGTACGGCATCGACCGCCGCCTCACCGCCGCCCAGGTCGGCTTCGGCAATCCGAAGTTCGACGGCTGGTACGTGCAAGGCGCCTGGGTGCTGACCGGCGAGAGCCGCCCGTACAACCCGACCGAAGCCCGCTTCGACGCGCCCAAGATGGCCTACAACTTCAACCCCGAGGCCGGGACCTGGGGCGCGCTCGAGCTGGTCGCCCGCTACTCCGACCTGAGCCTCGACTTCCACGCCGGCGCGGCGGGCACGGCCTCGCTGGCCGACGCCATCCGCGGCGGCGAACAGAAGATCGCGACGCTCGGGGTCAACTGGTACCTGAACCCCGACATCCGGATGATGCTCGACTACCAGCACGTGGACGTCAGCCGCCTGAACGCGGCCGGCGTGCAGATCGGCCAGACCTACAACGCCCTGGCCGCCCGGGCCCAGTTCACCTTCTAGGCCTGCCCCGACCCCTCGCAGGTCCCTAGGCCGCCGCGGCTTCCCCCCGCGGCGGCCTTTTTGTCGCCTTGCCGGACGGCAGAGCTGCAATCTTGTCGTCACGGCGACGACACATGCGGCGCCTAGACTCCGGGATGTTCGGGCTGGGCCGTAAACCGGAGCGTCGCCATGAGCCGCACTATCGCCGTCCGTCCGGCCGCCTACGGCTGGAGCCTGCGGATCGACGCCCAGGAAGGCGTCCTGGTCTTCGCGACCGGCGCGCTCGCCGAGACCACGGCCCGCGGCCTCGCCAGCCGCCTAGCCGGGGCCGGCGAGGTCACCGACATCCTGATCTATCTCCGCGACGGCAGCCTGGCTGGGCGATTGCGCTCCACGCCCCAGCATCCCACCGCCCGCGCCCCCAACGGGCCGGCCCAAGGCGTGGAGCCCGCCGCCGCGTGAGCGCAGCCCTGCAGGTCGCCAGCCTCGCCATGCAGGGCCATCCCTCGGCCGCGGCTCCGGTTCGCTCGGGCCGCGGCCGATTTTTTAAGCCGCGAGCGCTTCGACGGCGGCCTCGCCGTAGGCCGCCCGCACCTCGTGCCAGCGCACGATCTGGAGCTTCCCGTCGAAGCCCTCGACCACCGCCGTGCAGCTCTCCACCCAGTCGCCGTCGTTGATATAGGCGACGCCGGCGATGTCGCGCATCTCGGCATGGTGGATGTGGCCACAGATCACCCCGTCGACCCCGCGCCGCCGGGCTTCGTCGGCCATGGCCTCCTCGAACCTGTCGATGAAGGCCACGGCGTTCTTCACCCGATGCTTCAGATAGGCCGAGAGGCTCCAGTAGCCGAGCCCCAGCAGGCGCCGCAGGCGGTTGAAGTGGGTGTTGAGCGTCAGAAGGGCTCGGTAGCCCCAGTCGCCCAGGAAGGCCAGCCACCTGGCGTGCTGGATCACCCCGTCGAATTCATCGCCGTGGGTGACCAGGTAGCGCTTGCCGTCGGCCGCCTCGTGGATCGCGTCGCGGGCCACCACCACGCCGCCGAAATGCACGCCGCAGAAGTCGCGGATCCGGTCGTCGTGGTTGCCGGGAATATAGACCACCGTCACGCCCTTGCGCGCCAGGCGCAGCACCTTCTGCACCACGTCGTTGTGGGCCTGCGGCCAATGCCAACCGCTCTTCATCTTCCAGCCGTCGACGATGTCGCCGACCAGGTAGAGGGTGTCGCACTCCAGCACCCGGATGAATTCCAGCAGCCGCTCGGCCTGGCAGCCCCTGGTCCCCAGATGCACGTCCGAGATGAAGGCGGCGCGGCAGCGCAAGGTCGGCGTCGGCATGACGATCTCCCCCAACGGGGGTCAGTTCGCCGGTGATTTGGTGACAGCGGCGTGACAGCCGCGGCTCACGCTAGGCCTGCTGGTCCAGCGAATAGCCCGCCGAGCGCACCGTGCGGATCGGATCCTCGGCGCCGCCCACCTTCAGCGCCTTCCTGAGCCGGCCCACGTGGACGTCGACCGTGCGCAGCTCCACATAGGTGTTCGGGCCCCAGACGGCGTCCATCAGGCGCTCGCGGCTGAACACCCGGCCCGGGCGCTGCATGAAGAAGTCGAGCAGGCGGAACTCGGTCGGGCCGAGGTGCACGTTGCGGCCCGAGCGGGTCACCCGCCGGCTGCCGCGGTCGAGCACGATGTCGGCATATTCCAGCCGCTCGTCCACCAGCTCCGGCCGGGTGCGGCGCAGCAGGGCCCGGATGCGCGCCGTCAACTCGCTCATGGCGAAGGGCTTGACCACATAGTCGTCCGCGCCGGTGTCGAGGCCGCGCACCTTGTCCGTCTCCTCGCCGCGCGCGGTCAGCATCAGGATCGGCGTCCGCCGCGTCTCGGGCCGGGTGCGCAGCTGGCGGCAAACCTCGACGCCGGAGACCTTCGGCAGCATCCAGTCCAGAAGGATCAGGTCGGGCGTCTCCTCCTCGACCTTCAAGAGGCCCTCCTCCCCGTCGGCGGCGCGCTCGACGCGGAAGCCCTCCTTCTCGAGGTTGTAATCCAGGAGGGTGGCCAGGGCCTCCTCGTCCTCGACGACCATCACATAGGGCTTCATGCGTTGATGTCCCGAGGACCGTCTCTGGGCCCATCGGCCTCCAGCAGCGAGACCTTGGGGCGGGGCTGGTTCAGCTCTTCGCCGGTGATCTGGAAGTGCAGGATCTCGGCGATGTTGGTGGCGTGGTCGCCGATCCGCTCGAGGTTCTTGGCGATGAACAGCAGGTGGGCGCCCGGCGCGACGGTGTCGGGCTCGTTGGCCATCAGCGTCAGCAGCTCGCGGAAGATGCTCTCGTAGTGTTCGTCGACCTCTTCGTCGCGGCGCCACACGGTCATGGCGGCGGCCATCTCCTGCGTCGCATAGGCGTTCAGCACCTCGTGCAGGCGCGCGGCCACCAGCCGGCCCATCCGCTCGATGGCGCTCATCAGCGGCAGCACGGGGTCGGAGCCGGACAGCACCAGGCTGCGCTTGGCCATGTTGCGCGCCAGGTCGCCGCAGCGCTCCAGGTTCATGGCGAGCTTCAGCGTCGAGACCGCCTGGCGCAGGTCCTCGTCCGAGGGCCCCTGTTCGGCGATGAGGGTCAGCGCCCGGCGCTCGATGTCGGCCTGCATGTCGTCGAGCCGCAGGTCGCGCACGATCAGCGCCTGGGCCAGCGGCACGTCGCGCCGCACCACTGCGTCCACCGCATCGACCACCTGCGCCTCGGCCAGTCCGCCCATGCGGATCACCTCGGCCACTAGGGCGCGGAGTTCGGCGGCATAGGAACTCTTGGGAATCGGCTGGGCCACGTAACGCACCTCACTTCAGGTCCGGAACCTAGCCCTGCCGCATGACAGTTATGTGACAGTCACGCGTCGCCGACGCGAAAGCTTCGCGGCGCGCCCCGAGGCGGTCCCGACGCGGCCGCGCCGTTCATCTCCCATTCAAGTTATCTAGCTCCACTGTTCCAAACAAACTGAGCCGTAGGGGTTATCTGAGGCCTCGAATGTGAACAAGCTTTGCCATTCGGATGTATTCGAGGTCATCAATAATTAAACTCCGGGGCGCTGAATATTGGGTGCTGCGGCGTCCGGCCGCACTGCTGAGCTTTGATAGCGGTGATATCTCATCGGCTGTGCTGTGGGGGTATGCGACATGCGGGTCCTCGTCGTCGAAGACGAACCGCTCATTGCAGCGTCGATCGAATGGGAGTTGCGGGACGCCGGCTACGAGGTGATCGGCCCCGCCGCCGACGCCGTCCACGCCGCCGCCCTCGCCCGGGCCGAACGCCCCGATCTGGCGCTGGTGGACATCAACCTCACCTGCCGCGGCGACGGCGTCGCCCTGGCCCGCGGGTTCCGCCGCCTGGGCATCGCCTCGATCTTCGTCAGCGGCCAGGTGCTGGAAGCCCGCGAAAACCGCGACGCCGCCCTGGGTCTGGTCGCCAAACCCTTCTGCGTCGAGCATCTGCCGGCCGTGGTGCGTTGCGCCGCGGTGGTGCTGGCCGGCGGCTGGCCGGCCGTGATTCCGCCCGCCCTGGAACTGTTCAGCCGCGCGCCCCCGGCGCGCGCCGCCCGGCCGGTCGCCTACGCCGCTGGCCGATAGGCGTCGCGCCGGCGCCGGAACCCTTTCGGTCCGGCCAAGCTTTACCATGGGCCACGGCGGGTCACGGCCCACGTCCGGAATCGTCCGGCTATGGCGAGGGGAACCCGAACATGGCGTCTCATGGCCTTATCGCCTGGTTGATCATCGGCGCCGTCGCCGGCTGGCTGGCCGGGACCTTCGTCAAAGGCGGCGGCTTCGGCCTGATCGGCGACATCGTGGTCGGCGTCATCGGCGCCTTCATCGGCGGCTGGCTGGCCGGCGTGCTGCATATCCACCTCGGCAGCGGCTGGATCTCCTCGATCCTTACCGCGGCCGCCGGCGCGATCCTGCTGCTGGTGATCCTGCGGGCCGTGCGTCGGGCTTAAGCCGCCGGCGGTAGAGCTACTTGCGCCGACCCGTCCCGGCGCCGCCGTGCGCGGGCAGGCGCAGGCTGCCTTCGATATGATCCACGCTATTCTCGAATTCGTCGTAGTAGCCGTCCTTGGCGGTCGCCAGGTCGGCCGCCGTAATTTGGCACTCCAACCGGTAGATATATCCCGGCGCCGCGATCACCAGCGTACGGTTTACGTGGCCGGGCATCAGATCGCCGGGATCGCGATAGACCGCCGCACAGGTCCGCGCCGCCATGCCCTGGACCCTCAGTGGCCCCGATCTCACGATCGCGAACTCGGTTTGCCCGGGCTGGGGGCTGGGACAGAAGACGTCGGGCGTCTGTGACGCGAACAGGGTCGAGACCGCCGCATAAGGTTTGTCCGCGGGATAAGCCATCCGCGCCAGGCTGCAGGCGAGCTTCTCCCTGGCGGTGGCCGCGCCCCAGCTCATCAGCGAGCTGACGCCGCGAGGCGGCCCGAGGGTCTTCGGCAGGATGGTCGCCGACACGGCCGGCACATCGATCACCGTGCCGTCCGCGAGGGTCACGGTCCGCCACGGCGCGTCCGCCGCTTGCGCCATGCCGCCGGCGGCAGAGAGCACCGCGAGCGCTGCCACCGTCCTCATCCGCCATCGCATCGCCGCCGCCTCCCCAGCCTGCCGCCATCCTACAGCCAAGACCGCCGTTCGGCGATCAGGCGGCCGGCAGATAGACGCTGAAGGTGGTTCCCAGGCCCTCGGCGCTCTCCACTGCGATGCCGCCGCGGTGGCGGTTGACGATGTGCTTGACGATGGCCAGGCCCAGGCCCGTGCCGCCGCTCTTCTGGCCGGCCACCCGATAGAACCGCTCCGAGAGCCTGGGCAGGTGCTGGCGGGCCATGCCCGGCCCGTGATCGCGCACCCGCAGCACCACGAACGCCTGGTCCGCCGCGGCGTCCGGCGACAGCAGCGATAGCGCCACCCACCCCTCGCGCCCGCTCGCCGCCCGCGCGCCTTCCAGCGTCGCGGCCCGCGCCATCTCGACGGCCACCGCCTGGCCCGGCGTGGAGTATTTCACCGCGTTCTCCACCAGGTTCTGCGCCACCTGCACCAGCTGGTCGCGGTCGCCGGTGACCCTCAGCGGTCCGGCCGCCGCCACCGTCACGGCCACGCCACGCTCGGCGATCAGCGGGCGGATGGCGTCCACCACGTCCTGCGTCACCTGGGCGAAGTCGACGACGCCCTCGGGCGCGATGTGCTCGTTGAGTTCGATGCGGGACAGCGACAGCAAGTCGTCGATCAGCCGCGCCATCCGGCCGGCCTGCTCGGCCATGATGCCGAGGAACTTGTCGCGCGCCGCCGGATCGTCCTTGGCATGGGTGCGCAGCGTCTCGACGAAGCCCGCCAGCGAGGCCAGCGGCGTGCGCAGTTCGTGGCTGGCGTTGGCCAGGAAGTCGGCCCGCATCCGCTCGGTGCGCCGGGCGTCGGTCTCGTCGCGCAGCATCAGGACGAGCTCGCGGCCGTCCCCCTCCGCCACCCCCAGCGGCCGCACGAAGGCCCGCCAGTAGCGCGGCTGCACGCCGATGGATTCGAACGCCACCTCGACCGCCTCGTCGGTCGCCAGCGCCTCCTCGATGGCCTCCAGCACCTGCGGCTGGCGCAGCGCCGCGCCCAGCGGGGCGCCGACCAGCTCCATCCGGAACAGCGTCTGCGCCGCCTGATTGCCGTAGGCGATCTCCGGCCCCTGGCGGCCGCCGGCCCGCACCAGCAGCACCGGATCGGGCAGCAGCTCCAGGATCCGCTGGGCGGGCGTCTCTGTCAGGGCCTCGGACACGCCGCAGGGATGCCGCGAAACCCCCGGCGGGGCAATGGCGCGCGCAGAGGAGGCTTGCCTGCCCTGCCGTCACTCTGGCCTGATCGGCTCGAACAGGACCCGGGAGGGGCCGCCATGCAGATCGACCTGCTGTCGCCGGGGCGCTTCTCCGGCGGCCAGCCGCACGACCAGTTCGCCTGGCTGCGCGAGCACGATCCCGTCCACTGGCACGACGAGCCGGGCGGCAAGGGCTTCTGGGCTGTGACCCGCTTTTCCGACGTCTGGGCCGTGGACCGCGATTTCTCCGCCTACTCCTCGGGGCCCACCATCATGATCGCCGACCCGCTGGGCGAGAGCGGCGGCTTCGGCCCCTACAAGATGATGCTGATGATGGACCCGCCGGAGCACACGGCGTTCCGCAAGCTCATCCGCTCGGAGTTCACCCAGCCCGCCGCCCACCTGCGCGAAGGCCGCATCCAGGCCCTGGCCGGCCAGATCGTCGACGCCGTCATCGAGCGCGGCGAATGCGATTTCGTGGCCGACGTCGCCGGCGAGATGCCCTCGTTCGTGATCGCCGAGCTCATGGGACTGCCGCTGGACGACGGCCGCGAGCTCTACCAGCTCACCGAAGCCATCCACACCGCGCCCGAGGCCCTGCCGCCCGGCGCGGGCGCCCAGGCCGTGCAGAAGATGTTCGAATACGGCTCGCGGCTGATCGCCGA
>NZ_DASZBG010000069.1:0-14730 GCF_035944335.1 Phenylobacterium sp.
CGACCGGGACGCCGCGCGCGCCGGCCAGGGCGGTCAGATAGCTCTCCAGCCGCTCGGTCGCGAAATGGCCGGGCAGCAGGTTGTTGATGGTCACCCCGTCGCGGGCCACCTCGCGGGCGATGCCGCCGATCGCGCCGGTCAGTCCGGCCCGAGCGCCGTTGGACAGGCCCAGCATGGGCAAGGGCGCCTTCACGGCGCTTGAGGTGATGTTGACGATGCGGCCCCATCGCCGCTGGCGCATGGCCCCGATCACGCCGCGGATCAGCAGGATCGGGGCGATCATGTTGGCCGAGGTCGCCGCTTGCCACTCGGTCTCGCCCCAGTTCTCGAACCGTCCCGGCGGCGGCCCGGCGGCGTTGGTCACCAGGATGTCCGGATCGGCGCAGGCCGCCAGCAAGGCCGCGCGCCCCGCCTGGGTGGTGACATCGGCCGCGACCGCCGTGACCGGTCCGCCGCCTAGCGCGCCGATTTCGGCCGCCGCCGCCCGCAGAGGTCCCTCGGTGCGCGCGCAGATGGTCAGCGTCGCCCCGGCCCGGGCCAAGGCCTCCGCGCAAGCCCGGCCCAGTCCCTTGCTTGCGCCACACACCAGCGCCGTGCGGCCCTCGATGCCGAGCGAAAACCCGATCAAGGCGCTCCCTTTCCGACCGCTTCCAGGCCCTGCTATCGTCGCCGGCAAACCCTGGAGCCGAGTTCGCGTGACCGACGCCTCGAACTTCGCAAAGGCCATCGCCGAGCGCCACCGCAATCGCGAGCGGTTCACCCTGGAGGCGCCTGCCGGCCGGGCCGGGGACATGGACTTCGCCTATGACGTCCAGGACCAGCTGGTCGCGATGATCGCCGGATCGGCCGCCCCGCCGGCCGGCTACAAGATCGGCCTCACCACGCCGCGCATGCAGCAGATGTGCGGCATCGACGAGCCAATCGTCGGCGTGGTGTTCGCCAATCGGATTCACCCCTCGCCGGCGCGGGTGGCGGTGAAGGACTTCGTGCGCCTGGGGATCGAGAGCGAGATCGCTCTGCGGATCGGCCGGCCATTCTCCGACGCGGACGGGGCCTCCAATAACGTGCTCGACCACGTCGATGCGATCTGCGCGGCCTTCGAACTGATCGACGACAGCCACGCGGACTACGGCCGGCTCGCCGCGGCGCCCCTGGTCGCCGACAACGCCTGGAACGCCGGCCTGGTCACCGGCCCGGTGGTCGCGGCCGCCGGGATCGTCTCCCTGCGGGATCTGAAGGGCGTGCTGCGCCGCGACGGCGAGGTGATCGACGCCGGCTCGTCGAGCGATGTCCTGGGCGATCCGGTCAATGCGCTGAGCTGGGTCGTCCGCCACCTGGCCCGGCGCGGCCAGGCGCTGGTCCCCGGCCAGTGGGTGAGCACCGGCAGCATCGTGCCCACCAGGTTCGTGGAGCCCGGCCAGACCTACAGATTCGACGTCGAGGGATTGCCCCCGGTCGAGCTGGCGATCGCCTAGGCGCTTCTAGGTCTAGTTCCGCGCGGGGATCAGGACGGGCAGGGTCTCGTAGCCCTTCACGAAGCTCGAATAGACCCGCTTGGGCTCGGCGGTGACCACGACCTCGGGGAATCGCTTGAGGATCTCTTCCCAGATGATGGTCAGCTGCAGCTCGGCCAGCCGGTTGCCGACGCAGCGATGGATGCCGAAGCCGAAGGACAGGTGCGTGCGCGGCCGCTCGCGATCGATGATGTAGGCGTTCGGATCGTCGATCACCTCGTCGTCGCGGTTGCCCGAGACGTACCACATGATGACCTTGTCGCCCTTCTTGATGGTCTTGCCGCCGAACTCGATGTCGGAAAGCGCGCGGCGGCGCATGTGGGCGAGCGGGGTCTGCCAGCGGATGGTCTCGGAGACCATCGAGGGGATCAGGCCCGGATTGTCGCGCAGCTTCCGGTACTGATCGGGGTTCTGGTTCAGCGCCAGAATCGAGCCGGAGATGGTGTTGCGCGTCGTGTCGTTGCCGCCGACGGTCAGCAGCACGATGTTCCCGAAATACTCCCGCGGCTCCATGTTCCGGGTCGCCGGGCTGTGGGCCAGCATGGAGATCAGGTCGTCCCTGGGCTCGGAATTGACCCGCTGGTTCCAGAGCTCGGTGAAATAGGCGTGGTACTCGACGAAGATTTCCATCTTCTGCTCGATGGAATCCACCAGCCCCTGGCCCGGCGCGGCGGTGACGACATCGGACCAGTAGGTCAGCTTGCGGCGATCGACCTGCGGCACGCCGAAGAGCGTCGCCAGGGTCATGGCGGTCAGCTCCTTGGAGACCAGGTCCACCCAGTCGAATTCCTCGCCGATCGGCAGGCTGTCGAGGATCTGGGCGGCGCGCTCGCGGATCAGCGGCTCCAGATGGGTGAGGTTGCCCGGCGAGACGGCGGGGCTGACGGCCTTGCGCTGGATGTCGTGCTTGGGCGGGTCCATGGCGATGAACATCGGCAGGGGCCCGGCGCCGGCCGTCTGTTCGGCGATGGTGATGCCGCCCTCGGAGGAAAACACCTGGTGATTGGTGTCCACGGCCATGATGTCGTTGTACTTGGTGATCGACCAGTAGGGCCCGAACTCGTGCTCTTCGGTGTAGTGGACCGGGTCTTCCCGGCGAAGGCGCTCGAAGATCGGCCACATGGCGTCGGCCTGGAAGAGGGCCGGCTGGGCGGGGTTGAGCTGCTCCAGGGGGAGAGAATAGGCCTCCTCGCGAGCGGCTTTCTGGAGTGCGACAGCGCCGTCAGCCATGGTGGATTCTCCGATGGGCCTGTTGCGTAACGCTAAAATGACGCCAGCGTCAACTTTTCAGGCGCCCAGATGGGGGTGATCCGGCTCGAGGATCCGGCCGATCCGCGGCTCGCCGACTACCTGCAGGTGCGCGAGCGCGACCTCGTGGGGCGCGAGGGACGGTTCATCGCCGAAGGCGCGGTGGTGCTGGAAAAGCTGATCGCCGCCGGCCGCCATCCGATCCGCTCGGTGCTGCTGGCGGCGAAGCGGGAAACCGCGCTGGCGCCCGTGCTGGCGCGGCTTGGGCCGGAGATCCCGGTGTACCTGGCCGAGCAGGAGGTCATGGACGCCGTGGTGGGCTTCCCCATCCACCGCGGGGTCCTGGCGGTGGGCGAGCGCGCGGAGCCCGCGGCGAAGGCGCTGCTGGCCGCCCTGCCGGCCCAGGCGCTGGTGGTCGGACTTTGCGGCGTCGCCAACCACGACAACATGGGCGGCCTGTTCCGCAACGCCGCGGCCTTCGGAGCCGATGCGGTTCTGCTCGACGCCGAATGCTGCGATCCGCTCTACCGCAAGGCTATCCGGGTCTCGGTGGGCGCGGCCCTGACGACGCCCTTCGCGCGCCTTCAGGCGGGCGAAGACCTCGTGGACCTGCTGACGCGGCGCGGCTTCCAGGTGCTGACGCTCTCGCCCAGGGGGGAGGCCCGGCTAGCCGACATCGTGGCCCGGCCGCGCCAGGCGGCGCTGTTCGGCGCGGAGGGCCCCGGACTGGCGCCAAGCCTGCTGGCGCGGACCTGCTCGGTGCGCATCCCCATGGCCGGCGGGTTCGATTCCCTGAACGTGGCGACCAGCAGCGGCATCGTGCTCAATCGCCTGGCTGAGCTGCGGCGCGACCGAGAGTCCCGGTCGGCGACTTAAAGGCAAGCTTAACCCGCAACCGCCACTCTGCGGCGGAACGGAGCGAATCCGGGCGGGGCTTCATGACGTCTGAGAAGAAAACCGACTGGCTCCCGTCCGCGCCGGCCGGCTTCGAGCAGTCGGCGGAGGTTTTCGACCGCCTGACGCGCCTCGCCGAGGCGCTGCTGGCGCCGTGCAAGGCGCAGATCACCATCCTGATCGACGGCAAGCCGTGGCGCAGCCGGGACCCGAACGGCACGCTCGGCGAAAAGGCGCTTCTCGCGCAGATGGCCGTCGCCCAGCGCAAGGTGATCTGGATTTCCGACGCCCGGGGCCACCGGGTGTTCGGGAAGAGCCAGTATGTGACGGGCAAGCCCGGCCTTCGCACCGTCATCGGCGTCCCGATCTGCCTGCCCGACGGATCCATTCCCGGCGCCCTGTGCATCGGCAGCACGGCCGTGCACGAGCGCGATCCCGTCATCGAGGCGCGCCTGCAGGATATCGCCAACCTCTGCGCCGACGAGTGGCGCCGCGTGCAGGCCACGCGCGACCACGAGATGACCTCCCAGCAGCACAATGCGACGCGCCAGGTGCTGGGCGCGATCATCGGCAATGCGCCGATGATGCTGGTGATGCTGGACAAGGACCTGAGGATCCTGGGCGCGAGCCGCCGCTGGATGCAATCGCGCCAGGTGACCTGGCGCGACGCGGTCGGAAAGCGGCTCGACGAGGTGATGCCCCAGGCCAAGGACTGGACCGCCGGCCTCAATCTTTGCCTGGGCGGCGAGACCATCGAGTCGGAACGCGGCCAGGTCGAGCTACCGGACGGCTCGATCAGCTGGGTGCGCAGCGAGCTGACGCCCTGGCGCGACGCCGCCGGCGAGATCGGCGGCATACTGATCAGCGCCCACGACATCACCGACATGGTCAAGGCCCTGGAGCGGGTGGAGCGCTCGGAGGAGCGCCTGAAGCTCGCCATGGAGATCGCCGACATCCACGTCTGGGAGATGGACTACGTCCGCGAGGAGCTGATCAAGGTGGGCGCCGAGGACACCTTCTTCACCGAGCCGAAGACCTACCAGGAGTTGCTGACCGACATCTGGGGCACGATCGACCGGCGCGACCTGCCGGCGGTGGTGGCGGCCTGGGAAGCGCACGTCAGCGAAGGCGCGCCCTATCGCCCCGAGTACCGGCTGGTGCGCAATGACGGCAAAGAAGTCTGGGCGGCGGGCTCCGCAAAGCTCATGGAGAACGACCAGGGCGTCCCCGTGCGCCTGATCGGCGCCATGCAGAACATCACCCGGCGCAAGCAGGGCGAACAGGCGCTGGTCAAGGCCAAGGAGGAGGCCGAGGCCGCGACGCGCGCCAAGAGCGCCTTCCTGGCCACCATGAGCCACGAGATCCGCACCCCGCTGAACGGCGTCCTGGGCATGGCCCAGGCCATGGCGCGCGACGAGCTGTCGGACCGCCAGCAGGAGCGGCTGGACGTGATCCGCCAGTCCGGGGAGTCGCTGCTGGCCATCCTCAACGACGTGCTCGACCTGTCGAAGATCGAGGCCGGCAAGCTGGAGCTCGAGTCCACGGAGTTCGACATCGCCGAGCTGGCGCGGGCCGCGCACGCCACCTTCGCCGCCACGGCGCAGGCCAAGGGCCTGGCCTTCGAACTGAACGTCGCGCGCGGCGCCAAGGGTGTCTACATCGGCGACAGCGTTCGGGTCCGCCAGATCCTCTACAACCTGGTCTCCAACGCCCTGAAGTTCACCGACAAGGGCCACGTCAAGGTGACGGTGGGCCGCCATCGCGGGGCGCTGACGCTTACCGTGTCCGACAGCGGCATCGGCATCGCGCCGGAGAAGCTCGCTGCGCTGTTCCAGAAGTTCGAGCAAGCCGACGCCTCGACGACGCGGCGCTACGGCGGCACGGGGCTGGGCCTGGCCATCTGCCGCGACCTGGCGGAGATGATGGGCGGTTCCATCGAGGCCGAGGCGCAGCTCGGCGAAGGCGCGACCTTCACGGTCGAGCTGCCGCTCAAGCGTTCGGCCCGCGCCGCCCCGCGCCGCCTGCCGCGCCAGGGCAAGCGCCGGCTGGAGCCGGCCACGACGCAGGGTCGCGCGCTACGCGTCCTGGCCGCCGAAGACAATTCGATGAACCAGCTGGTGCTCAAGACCCTGCTGTCGCAGATCGGCGTCGAGCCGGTGATCGTCGCCGACGGCCGGGCCGCGGTGGCGGCCTGGGAGTCCGAGCCCTGGGACCTGATCCTGATGGACGTGCAGATGCCGGAGATGGATGGCCCCACCGCGACCGCCATCATCCGCGCCCGCGAGGCCGGCGAGGGTCGGGCGCGCACGCCCATCGTGGCGCTGACCGCCAACGCCATGGATCACCAGGTCTCGGAATACCGCGCCGCCGGCATGGACGATTTCGTCGCCAAGCCCATCGAGGCCGGCCGCCTCTATGAAGCCGTGCTGCACGCGGCCGAATTGGCCGCGGCCGCGGCGTCCGGCGCGGCCGCCAAGTCGGCCGCCTGAGGCCTTAGATCCAGACCGCCCAGGGGCCCGCCGGAGGCGGACCGGCCACCAGGTCCCACAGACCGCGCATCAAGGTGCAGAGGCCGGTGACCGTAATGATCGCCACCAAGGCCGTCGCGAGCGGCGCCAGCGGCACGGCGTGGCCGTCGAGCGGGGCCAATCGCTGGAAGAACTGGGCGAACCCGTCGACGCGCACGGCGGACGAAAGCGGCGAGGCCGTCCACAGCCAGACGCCGAACGCGGCCACGGCCGCGCCGCTGGCGGCTTCGAGGAAGCCCTGCGCCCGCACGGCCCAGGGATAGGCCAGCAACAGGGCTCCCCTGGCGACGATGCCCAGGCCATAGGCGAGGACCGGCCAGAACAAGGTCGCTCGCAGCCCCTCCCAGTTCACCGCGGCGAGCGGGCCGGCGTCGAAACCGTGCGCCGGCAGGTCGCTGGCGGCGAAGCCGATGTCGAGCCGAGCCAGCCGCAGCCACCAAAGCACCAGCACCGTGCCGAAGGTGATCAGCATCAGGCCATGCCCGGCTGGAGACCAGTGCGGCGGCGGGAGGTCCATCTTCGTCTCAGGTCGCGACTCGGAGCGGCGCTCCGCCTTGGCCTCGGGCCGCGGCGCCTGGGGCTTGGGCTCGTCGCCCTGCGATGAGGCGGACGATGACGAGGGCGGGGCGGACGACCGGCGCCAGCGGCGCTGCCCAGGCCATCCGCGTCCGGCCAGCCCATCGCGCAGCGTATCCCAGTCCCAGGCGACGAACTCCAGGAACCACAGGTCGCGCACATGCCATTCGTCGAGATAGCCGATGCGGTAGCCCTGCCGTTCGATGAACCAGGCGGCGAGCGTCGCTATGCCCACCAGCATGAAGGCGCCATTGATCACCGAGCTGATCGCCTGGCCGATCGCGAGACCGAAATCCCCTCCGGCGATCGTGCGGCCGAACAGCACCAGGACCGCGGCGACGACCTGAATGGCCAGGCCGAGCTTCACGGCGAAGGCCCAGTAGGGATAGAGCGTCGGCCCGACCACGTGCTGCGGCCCTTCGCGATAGCGCGCCGCCACCACCAGCGGATGGCCGATCTCACGCAGCACGGCCTCGGTCTCGTCATCGGTGAGCGGGCGGCCCAGCTCGGCCTCGCGCGCCTCGATGCGCGAGAGGATGGTGTCGCGCAGCTCGGCGATGATGTCGTCGGCCTGCGCCTTGGGAAGCAGGACCGAAACCGCCCGCAGATATTCGTCCACCAGGTTCATGACGCCCTCCGCCCCGTCAGGGTTCGATGATTTTTTCAAGTGAGGCGCTGATCCGGCGCCACTCGTCGAGCAAGCGGGCGAGCATGGCCTCGCCGGCGGCCGAGAGCCGGTAGAAGCGCTTCCTGCGCTTCTCTTCCTCGCGCCACTCGCTGACCAGCAGCCCTTGGGCCTCTAGCCGGCGCAGCAGCGGATAGAGGGTGCTTTCCTCCATCTCCAGCCCGTCGGCGGCCAAGGCCTGGCGCAGGGTGTAGCCGTAGCGTTCCTCGCGCAGCCGGGCGAGCACGCCCAGCGTCAGCGAGCCGCGCCGAAGCTCCATCCGCAGGCTTTCGTAGAGATCGCCATCCGCCCCCACGCCTGATCGCCCCGCCTCATACAGTGTATGTCGCACAGTATATAGCGCACAGCTATTCTCGGAGCAAGAGCGGCGTTTTGCGGGTCAAGAAAAGCAAGGGCCTCCGGAACCTGCGGGTGTGTGCGCGCAGGCGCCGGAGGCCCTCTTCGCCGCATCCCCGCGGCGTCCGGCCGGCTGGGGAGGGATCAGCCGCCGAATTCGAATCCCGAGACCACCACGTCCATGACCTGGTCGCGGAAGGCGACCCGCCCGGGCTCGCCCTCCGCCGCCCCGGCCGCCACGAACAGCGGCGCGAGGTGTTCCTCCCGCGGATGGGCCTCGCGGGCGTAGGGCGCCTCGTCCCAATGGCGGATCGCATCGTCGCGGCGGGCCGGATCGGCCATCGCCTCGCCCAGCCAGGCGTCGAAGGCCTGCGACTTGGCGGTGAAGGCCGGGGTGAAGCCGCCCATGTTGTGCCAGCTCATGCCCGAACCCACGATCAGCACCCCCTCGTCCCGTAGCGGCGCGAGCGCGCGGCCGACCGCCAGGTGCGCCTCCGGGTCGAGGTCGCTCTTCAGCGAGAGCTGCACGACCGGGATGTCCGCCTCCGGCGTCACCAGCTTCAGCGGCACGAAGACGCCGTGATCATAGCCGCGGGCCGCATCCGCGCGGGCCGGCAGGCCGGCGGCTTCGATCAGGTCCTTGATCCGGCCGGCCAGCGCCGGCGCGCCGGGCGCGTCGAAGGCCAGCCGGTAGGTGTGCTCCGGGAAGCCGTAATAGTCGTAGATCAGCGGCGGATGATCGGCGGAAGACACCGTGAAGGCGTCTTCCTCCCAGTGGCCGGAGACCACCAGGATCGCTTTCGGCCGCTCCGGCAGGCCGGCGATCAGGCCCTTCAGCCAGGCGGCCGTGCGGTCCCAATCGTCTTTGGGCCCGCGGGTCCACTCCATGAAGAAGCAGGGGCCCGCGCCATGCGGGATGAACAGGGTCGGGAGCGTCATGGTCTTGTCCTTTGGGGCTTGTCCTCAGGCGGCCTTGCGCGCCTGGGCGGCCGGCGCGATGCGCTCGATCCACTCGGCGAAGGCGACGGCATAGGCGCGCAGGAAGTCGGTGGTCGATTCATTGACCAGCTCGCCGGCGTCGTCGAACAGGGAAAAGGCGCCTCCGACATAGGCTTCCTGGCTGAGCAGGGGCACGTTCAGGAACACCAGGCTCTGGCGCAGGTGATGGTTCGCGCCGAACCCGCCGACGCCGCCGGGCGACAGGCTGATGACCGCGCCGGGCTTGCCGTTCCAGACGCTCTGGCCGTAGGGCCTGGAGCCCACGTCGATGGCGTTCTTCAGCGCCCCGGGGACCGAGCGGTTGAACTCCGGCGTCACGAACAGCACCGCGTCGGCGGGCGCGATGCGCGCGCGGAAGGCGGTCCACTGGGCCGGCGGATCGGACTCCAGGTCCTGGTCGAAGTGCGGCAGGCCGCCGATCTCCACGAAGTCGAACTTCAGGTTGGCCGGCGCAAGGGCGGCGAAGGCCCTGGCGAGTTTGCGGCTCACCGAGTCCTTGCGGAGGCTGCCCACCAGGACGGCGACGGTGCGGGCTTGGGTCATCAGGGTCTCTCCCATCAATTCAGTGAGGCAGAGATGGGCCCGGCCCAGACCGTTGATAATCGGGCTTCCTCGCATAAGTATGCTTCCGAACGGGAAACAATCCGATGGATCGTCTGGACGAGATGTCCGCCTTCGCGGCGGTGGCGGACGGCCGCAGCTTCACCCAGGCCGCCAAGCGGCTGGGGGTCTCCGGCGCCCAGGTCTCCAAGCTGGTGGCGCGGCTGGAGGATCGGCTGGGCGCGCGGCTGCTGAACCGCACCACCCGCGACGTCTCGCTGACCGACACCGGCCGGGCCTATCTGGAGCGGGCCCGCGCCCTGCTGGAGGATTTCGAGGCGCTCGAGGGCTCGGTGCGCGACGAGACGGGCCCGCAGGGCCTGCTGCGCATCTCTGCCCCCGTGGCGTTCGGCGCAAAGCAACTCGGTCCGGCCCTGCTGGACTTCGCGGAAGCCTATCCGGAGGTGTCCCTGGAGGTGTCCTACGCCGACCGCACCGTCAACCTGGTGGACGAGGGCTTCGACGTGGCCGTCCGCATCGGCCAGCTCACCGACTCCTCGCTGATCGCCCGCAAGCTCGCGCCCGTCAGCATCGTGGCCTGCGCCTCGCCCGCCTATCTCCAGGCCCGCGGCGCGCCGCAGACGCCGGCGGAGCTGGCCGGGCACGACACCATTATCGACCTCAATGCGCGCGAGCCCTACGTCTGGTCCTTCGGCCAGGGCGGCCAGAGCCTGGAGGCGCGGGTACAGGGCCGGCTGCGCTTCGCCAGCGCCGAGGCCTGCCTGCAGGCCGCCGAACGGGGTTTCGGCATCACCCGGGCGCCGGACTTCGTGGCCGCTGAACGGCTGCGGGACGGCCGCCTCTCGACCCTGCTCTGCGACTACCAGCCCGAGGTGATCCACATCCACGCGGTCTATCCGCACGCGCGGCACCTGGCGGCCAAGGTGCGGGTGTTCGTGGATTTCCTGGCCAAGCGCTTCGCCGGCGAGCCGGAGTGGCGCCAGGGCTGGTGCTGAACCTGTTGCCACGGCGCCGCTAAGCGTCGAGGGTCCGCGGCATGCCGACACGCAAGACCCCAAGCGAGCGGGACGAGCTCGCCCGCTATCTCGAAAAGCTGCTGATCACCCTGGCGGTGGCGGTGCTGGCGCTGTTGATCCTGCGCTGGCGCCAGGTGTTCCTGCTGGGCTTCGGGGCCGCGCTGATCGCCGTCCTGCTCAGGGCGCTCGCCAATCCGATCCGCACGCGCACACCGCTGAACGCCGCCTGGTCGCTGGCGGTGGCCGTGGTCGCCCTGGTGGTGGTCATCGGCCTGGCGGCTTGGTTCGTGGGCGCCCAGGTTTCCGCGCAGTTCGACCAGCTGTCGCAGATCCTGCCCAAGGCGTGGGCCGCCACCCAGGCCGAGCTCGGCTCGTTCACCGCCGGCCAGTGGGTGCTGGAGAAGCTGCAGGAGGCGCGCACCGACCACAGCGTCGCCTCGAGCCTGGGCGTCGTGGCCGGCCGTCTCGGCCGGCTGACCCGGGTCGGGGTGGGCGTCGTCGCCGACCTGGCGCTGGTGATCGTGGCCGGGGTCTATTTCGCCGCCCAGCCGCAGCTCTACCGCGCCGGCCTGCTGCGGCTGGTTCCGGCCGCGGCGCGCGGGCGCATCGCCGAGGCGGTGGAAGAGGTTGGCCTGTCGCTGCGCAAGTGGCTGGTCGGCACGGGCCTGGCCATGCTCGGCATGGGCGCGCTGATCGCGGTGGGCGCGGCCCTGCTGGGCCTGCCGGCGCCCCTGGCGCTCGGCCTGCTGGCGGGGCTGGCGGAGTTCGTCCCGATCGTGGGCGCGATCGTCTCGGCGATCCCGGGCCTCCTGCTGGCCGGCACGCAGGGTTCGCAGACCATGATCTGGACCCTGGCGTTCTATGTCGCCGCCCACCAGTTCGAGGGCCATGTGCTGATCCCGCTGATCCAGCGCCGCGTGGTCTCGGTGCCGCCGGCCCTGACGCTGTTCTCGGTGCTGGCGTTCGGTCTGCTGTTCGGCCCGCTGGGGGTGATCCTGGCGACGCCCCTGGCGGTGACCGTGCTGGTGCTGGTCAAGCGGCTCTATCTGCGGGAAGAGGCCGACGACATCGGGCGCTAGGGCCTTGGGCGGCGCGATCTAGGCCGCCCTGGCGCTCGGCGACTGCAGCATCTGGTCCATCAGCATGCCGAGGCTGGTCTCCAGCGCGCGGAGGCGGACCTCGGCCCGGCCGACATCGCCATAGAGCATCACCCGGTGGGTGGTGGGCTTGCCCCTCGCCGCGCAGGCGAAGTGGACGAGGCCGGCGGGCTGTTCGGGGCCGCCTTCGGCATAGCCGGTGACCGAAACCGCCATGTCGCCGTTGGAATGGGCGAGAGCGCCTTCGGCCATGGCGATCGCGCAGGCCTTGGAGACCGCGCCCGGGCCGTCGAGGATGGCCAGCGGCACCCCCAGCATCTCCCGCTTGGCCGCGTTGGTGTAGGTCACGAAGCCGCGCTCGAAGGCGTGGCTCGTACCCGGCAGGTCGGTGAGCAGGGAGGCCAGGAGGCCGCCGGTGCAGCTCTCGGCGGTCGCCAGTTTCAGCTTGAGGTCGCAGGCGCGGGACAGGACCGCCTGGGCGAGGCGGTCCAACTCCGGCGGCAGGGCGGGATCGAGAGCTTCGGCCATGCGACTACTGCAACCGCCGGCCGTCGCCGTCCGCCTGGGCCATCAGCGCCTGCTTCTTGGCCATGATCTCTTCGCCGACGGCCTTGGTGTCCATGCCGTTCTTCTTGACCTCCGGGAAGTACTCCTCTTCCTCTTCCTCGACGTGGTGTTCGATCTGCTCCTGCAGCACCTTGACCTTGGCGTCGTACATCTCGTCGGAGGGCGCCATGCCCTCGAGCTGGGAGATCAGGTCCTTGGCGGCCGCGTGCTCGACCTCCGCCTCGTTGACCGTGTCTTCCTCTTCCACGAACTCGCGCGACTGCGGATAGAAGATCTCCTCCTCGAGCTGCATGTGGATCTTCAGCTCCATCGCGATCTGCTGGAAGATCTGCTGCTTGCGCGCGTCGTTCTCCTTGGCCTCTTCGTATTTCGCGAACAGGCCCTCGACCTTGCGATGGTCGGCCTTGAGCAGGGCGATCGCGTCTTTGGCGCGAGTTTCCGCGGCCTTCCTCGCGGCGGCCTTGCGGGCGTTGGACGTGCTGGATTGGGGGGTCGCCATGGTGAACCTCTCTCGGTAACGGGACGCAGTCCGCCTTGAACCCGTCCGCCACAGGTCGGTTCCGCCTTGATTTTCCGCGAGCTTGCGGCTGGTTAGGCCGATGATCGGGAGCGCGAGAGTGACCGTGGCGGGCGCGGGCGCGCTGGGGCTCTCAACGGCCCTGGCGCTGGCCGATGCGGGCTGCGCGGTGACGGTCTGCGATCCGCTCGATCGGGGCCAAGCCTCGGCGGTCGCAGCGGGCATGCTGGCGCCGGTGTTCGAGGCCGCGCTGGAGGCGCAGACCGCGCCGGCCTTCGACATTCTCATGGCGGCGCGCGACCTCTGGCCCGGCCTGGAGGCGCGCGCCGGGGTGGCGCTGGACCGGTCCGGAACCATGGCCGTGGGCGACGAGCCCTGGCTCGGCGGCGTGCGTGGCGCACTGGGCCGGTTGGGCGTGCGCGGCATCGACCTGCCGCGCCGGACAGCCCAGGCGCTCGCGCCGGGCTTGTCGGAGCAGTTCGGCCATGGGCTGCTGGTGCGGGAGGACTGGCGGCTGGAGCCGAGGGCCGCCCTGACGGCGCTGCGCAAGGCCTGCGACGGCGCCGGCGTCGGCTGGCGCCAGACCGCGGTGGAGGGCGTCGGCGAGGCCGACTGGCTGGTGATCGCCACGGGCGCGGCGCAAGGCCCGGAGCAACTCGCGCCGGAGCTTGCGGCGCTGACGCCGATCAAGGGCCAGATCCTGCGCTATCTGGATCTCCGTGGCGGCGGGGTGAGCGTGCGGGGTGAGGGCGTCTACGCCGCGCCGGCTTCCGACGGCCTGGCCATCGGGGCGACCATGGAGGCCGGCGTCCGCGATACCCAGCCCGACGCCAAGGCGATCGAGCCCCTGCTGCGGGCCGCGACCCGGCTGTTCCCAGCCCTGGAGCAGGCGACCTTCGGCCTCGCCGCAGGGGTCAGGGCCGCGACGCCGGACGGCTTGCCCATCGTCGGCTTCTCCGAGGCGCCGAAGGTGATCCTGGCCACCGGCGCGCGGCGCAACGGCTGGCTGCTCGCCCCGCTCGTCGCGCAGGTGGTCGCTGCTTGCGTGACGGGCGGCGAAGCTGGACCTTACGCGCGCCGCTTCGATCCGAGGCGGTTCGAGGGCGGGGCATGAACGGCTTCTGGTTCACCGACGAGCAGCAGGCGATCCGCGAGGGGGTGCTAAAGCTGTGCGCGCGGTTCGACGCCGCCTACTGGCGTGATGCGGACGAGACGGGCGACTTCCCGGAGGCCTTCGTCTCGGCCATGGCCGAGGCAGGCTGGCTGGGCGCAGCCATGCCGGTGGAGCTGGGCGGCTCGGGCCTCGGCCTCACCGAGGCGGCGATCGCCATGCAGGCGGTGGCCGAGAGCGGGGCCGGTTTCTCCGGCGCCAGCGCCCTGCACCTGAACATCTTCGGCCCCATGCCGCTGGTGAAGTTCGGGACCGAGGCTCAGAAGCGCGCGCTGATCCCGCGTTTGATTTCCGGCGAGGACAGGATGTGCTTCGGGGTCACCGAGCCCGACGCCGGCCTCGATACGACGAGCCTGAAGACCAAGGCGGTGCGCACCAACGACGGCTATGTGCTGTCGGGGCGGAAGATGTGGACGACCATGGCGCAGCGGGCGACCAAGATGCTGATCGTGGCCCGCACGACGCCGCGCGAAGAGGTCAAGAAGGCCACCGACGGGATCAGCCTGTTCTACGTCGACTTCGATCGCACGAAGATTCAGGCGACGCCGATCCCGAAGATGGGCCGCAAGGCGGTGGAATCGAACGCTGTCTTCATCGACGACCTGCACGTGCCGGCCGAGGCTCTGGTGGGCGAGGAGGGGCGCGGCTTCTACTACCTGTTGGAGGGCCTGAATCCGGAGCGGGTGCTGATCGGCGCCGAGGCGGTGGGGCTGGGGCGCGCGGCGCTGAAGAAGGCGGCGGCCTACGCCAAGGCGCGCGTGGTGTTCGGCCGCCCGATCGGCCAGAACCAGGGCGTGGCCCATCCCTTGGCCCGGTCCTGGGCGGAGCTGGAGGCGGCCAATCTGATGGCCTTCAAGGCCGCGGCCCTCTACGACGCCGGCCGCGACTGCGGGGCGGAGGCCAATGCGGCGAAGTATCTGGGCGGCGAGGCGGGCTTCCGGGCCTGCGAGGCCGCGGTGATGGCGCACGGCGGCATGGGCTACGCCAAGGAATATGACGTGGAGCGCTATTTCCGCGAGGC
>NZ_DASZBG010000070.1:0-1548 GCF_035944335.1 Phenylobacterium sp.
GGCCCATGTCCATCAAGACAGGGCGAAGTTCACCGCGATGATCGAGGGGACGGCGGAGGACTGGCAGGCGATCGGCCGGGCCGGCGCCGCCCATCGCGGCCGCCACGTGGACCGCATCCTGGATCAGATGCGCCTGCTGGATAACGACCACGGCGGCTTCGCGGTCGACCGGCTGGAGCACTCGCTGCAGACGGCCACGCGGGCGTTCAAAGATGGCCGCGACGAGGAATATGTGGTCTGCGCCCTGTTGCACGACATCGGCGACATCCTGCTGCCGGCCTCGCACGCCGAGCTCGGCGCGGCGATCCTGAAGCCCTATGTCTCCGAGGCCAACCACTGGATGGTCGAGAAGCACGGGGTCTTCCAGGGCTACTATTTCTTCCACTACATCGGCCTCGACCGGGACCTGCGCGAGCAGTACCGCGGGCACCCGCACTTCGAGCACTGCGCCCAGTTCTGCCACCTCTACGACCAGAACAGCTTCGATCCGGCCTATGAGTCCATGCCGCTCGAGGCCTTCGTGCCGATGATGCGGCGGGTCATGGAGACGCCGAAGCAGTCGATCTACAAGCGCGACGCGGCCTGAGCCGGGCGCTCAGCGCAGCCGGGGCGACAGGGCGCCCACCTCCGCGCGGTAAGCCTCATAGGGCGCGCCCAGCGCGGCGACCAGCATCTGGTCTTCGCTGCGGATTCGATAGGCGTAGCCCGCGATCGTCGCCAGCAGCGAGGCGATGAACACCGGCGCCGAGCCGGACGTCAGGGCGACGGCGTTCAGGCAGAGCAGCGACCCCAGATAGCCGGGATGGCGGACGAACCGATAGGGGCCGCCGCGCTCGATGGCGTGGTCCTGGTGCACGAGCAGGGTGCGGGTGTAGCGGTGGCGCAGGGTCAGCACGGCCCACAGGCGCAAGCCCAGGCCCGCGAGCCCGACCACGACGCCGGCCCAGGCCAGCGCCGGCAGGCCCGGCAGGGTTTCGCCGAACAGGCCGGCGAGCAGCGGATGGCGCGGCGCGATGGCCAGCGGCGCCAGCTTGATGGCGGTCACGAGACCGGCCACGGGGACCAGCGAGGCGAGCGTGAGCACCAGCGAGCTCCGGCGATCCGACGCGCCGGCCTTGCCGGAGCGCGCCTTCGATCCGAAGCGGACTTCGGCCTGGATGACGTACAGGACGATGAGCAATGCGCCGCCCAGGGCGTAGGGGCGAGCCGTGAATCCCAAGGCCTCCACCAGCCACTGAACAGCTTCCGCCATGGTGCGACCCCTAACGCGGCGAGGCGCCGGCGCCGGCGCCGAGGCTGGTGGTGCCGTAGTCGATGCCGGTGTCCTTTCGCGGGCCGGCCCCGAAGCTGCGGGTGACCTGGAAGAGGACGGCGCGCAGCTTCACGCGGGTCTCGAACCGGTCCTTCAGGGTCGGCGTGTCGATCACCAGGGTGTCCTTGAACGAAGCCAGCGCGTCACGCACCGAGACCGAGAAGGCCCAGTCCTTGTTGAACTGGTGGCGGTAGCCCAGGAAGGTCAGCACCAAGGGCTCGTGGAAGCCCTGCGGC
>NZ_DASZBG010000071.1:0-14850 GCF_035944335.1 Phenylobacterium sp.
GGAATTCACTTTCTCTTAACCGGTCGAGTCGCCAGAACAGAGGCATCGAAAATTCGCGCGCTGGGGGGCGTCGCCTTAGGAGCTGCCCGTGATCGGCCTCATCGCCGCGGTGTCCATTCTAGGCCAGGCCCCCGAGCTGCCGGCCCTGCCGCCCATCCGGCGCGACCCGCAAATCACCTATGTGGACCGCAACGGCGCGGTCATCGGCGTGCGTGGCGGCAAGGTCGCCGCGCCAGTCAACATCGACCGCTTGCCGGCCTATGTGCCCGCCGCCTTCGTGGCCATCGAGGACCAGCACTTCTACGAGCACAGTGGCTTCGACCCGCTGCGCATGGCCAAGGCGATCGCCACCGACCTCGTCGAGGGCCGCGCCGCCCAGGGCGCCTCGACCATCACCCAGCAGACCGCCAAGCTCTTGTTCCTCTCCTCGGAGAAGACCGTCGAGCGCAAGGCGACCGAGCTCGTCTATGCGATCCAGCTCGAGCGTAGCTACTCCAAGAAGCAGATCCTTGGTCTCTACCTCAGCCGCGCCAACTTCGGGGGCGGCGCCTACGGCCTGGAAGCCGCGGCCCTGCGCTACTTCAACAAGCCGGCGTCCAAGCTGACCATCCGCGAGGCCGCCATGCTAGCCGCGGTCATGAAGTCGCCGACGAACTATAACCCGGCCAGCGAGCCTGACAGAAACGCGGAGCGCACGCGCCTCGTCCTCGACGCCATGGTCGAAACCGGTGCTATCTCCCCGGATCAGCGCGCCGAGGCGCTCGCCTCCACGCCCAAGGTCTGGAAGCTGTCGGCGCAGAACCCGGCGCAATATTTCATCGACTGGACCGACGACCAGGTGCGCCACATGGTCGGCGCGCCCAAGCAGGACATCGTCGTCGAGACCACCCTGGACCTGAACCTCGAGGACGCTGCGGCGGACGCGGCGCGCACCACCGTCGCCCACTTCAAGGCCCAGAAGGTCGAGCAGGCCGCGGTGGTCTCCGTCGACGGCTTCGGCCGCGTCTGGACCCTGGTCGGCGGCACCGACTTCGCCACCGCCCCCTACAACCGCGCCGTCGAGGCTCATCGTCAGCCCGGCTCGGCCTGGAAACCCTTCGTCTACCTGACCGCCCTGGAACAGGGCCGCACGCCCGACACCATGGTGGTCGACGAGCCGGTGACCATCGACGGCTGGTCGCCGCGCAACTTCGAGCCGGAGTTCCTCGGCCAGATCACGATGCAGAAGGCGCTGGCCCAGTCGATCAACACCGTCGCCGCCAGGCTCGCCGACGAGATCGGGCGCCCCAATGTCGCCAGCACCGCACATCGGCTGGGGATCACGTCACAGATCAATACCGACCCCGCCATGGCGCTCGGCACCAGCCTGGTCACCCCGCTGGAGATGGCTCAGGCCTATGCGCCGCTGTCCAACGGCGGCTACCGAGTGGAGGCCTATGGCGTCGAGCGCATCCGCGGGGCGGGCGGCCAGCTGCTCTACCAGCACCGCCAGGCGCCGCTGACCCCGGTGGTCGCCAATCCGCCGCTGGGCGAGCTGGTGGGCATGATGCGCACCGTGCTGACCGAAGGCACCGGGACCAAGGCCGCGGTTCCGGGCTACGACTTGGCCGGCAAGACCGGCACCACCACCGACTACAAGGACGCCTGGTTCTGCGGCTTCACCGGCGGCTTCACCACGGTGGTCTGGATGGGCCGCGACGACAATGCCCCCATGCGCCGGATCACCGGCGGCATCGCCCCGGCGGAGGCCTGGCATGCCTATATGGTCCACGCCCTGAAGCGGATCCCGAGGCTGGCCATCCCGCAGGGTCCGCCGCCCCCGCTGCCGGCCCCCGGCGTGACCCAGGCCGGGACGCCCCCGACCGCGACGCCGCCCAGCGCCGCGCCCGCCGCGACGCCGGTCTCCCAGCCGGTCGCGGCACAGTTCAGGGCGGGCCGCTAGGCATTCCTCGACCGAGCGGCGCATTTGCCCGCCGCGCCCGCCTGTAACCATCTGCAGGGGGTCGGGGACGGACATGGCCTGGACGCTTGTCATCGTCGTGGCGGGGTGGGGCCGATGAGCGAGGCCGCCCATTGCTGCTTCTGCTTCGGGGTCTCGCCTCAGGACGAGATGTACTTCCTCAACGTCTTGCCGCTGGGCTCCGTGGATGGCGAACGCACCCAGCAGCTGTTCTGTCATGGCGCCTGTTTCGCGAAAGCCCTGCATCCGTCGTTCCCGGAGCTCCTGGATTTCCCCGATGCGAGGCCTGCGCCGTGAGCGCTGCGGACGATCCGACCCCGGCCCCGCCCGCAGGCGTCGAGGCGTTGCGGGCCGAGGCCGTCTACGCGGCGATGTACGACGCCCCCGCGCGGCATGCCGTGAAGGCCCACTACGAGGACACCTGCCTCAACTTCGCGCGCGCCATCGCCGCGGCCCGAGAGGCCGGTCGCCCGGACGAGGCGGCGCGCCTGCAGGCGCGGCTTGACCACGTCCGCGCGGTCTACGACCACCAGTTTCGCGGCCTGTGAGCGCCTACGTCCGATCCTGACGCAGCGCCTGCCCACGGTCGGCCTTGTTCGCTGTTGCGCCGTCACGCCGCCTCGACGCAAAGAACATCTTGCGAACATAGAACAAAGGCGGTACGCATGAGTCTCTCGGCGAACGGGTCATTCCGCGGGCCGGGTTGGCGGGAATCTGGGATAGAAGGGGCTATGGCATGTCTGGACAATCGGCGTTGAGGCTCGTGGGCAAGGAAGACGGGGACAAGCAGCGCGCTCTGGAAGCGGCGCTGACGCAGATCGATCGCGCCTTCGGCAAGGGCTCGGTGATGAAGCTGGGCGAGAAGGGCAAGATCGTCGAGATCGAGTCCTATTCCACCGGCTCGCTGGGCCTCGATCTGGCGCTGGGCATCGGCGGCCTGCCGAAGGGCCGCATCGTCGAGATCTACGGGCCGGAATCCTCGGGCAAGACGACGCTCGCCCTGCATGCGGTGGCCGAGGTGCAGAAATTGGGCGGCACCGCCGCCTTCATCGATGCCGAGCACGCCCTCGACCCCTCCTACGCCCACAAGCTGGGCGTCAATCTGGACGACCTTCTGGTCGCCCAGCCCGACACCGGCGAACAGGCCCTCGAGATCACCGACACCCTGGTGCGCTCGGGCGCGGTGGACATCATCGTCATCGACAGCGTGGCCGCCCTGACGCCGCGGGCCGAGATCGAGGGCGAGATGGGCGACAGCCTGCCGGGCCTGCAGGCCCGCCTGATGAGCCAGGCGCTGCGCAAGCTCACCGGCTCGATCTCCAAGACCCACACCCTGGTCATCTTCATCAACCAGATCCGCATGAAGATCGGCGTCATGTACGGCTCGCCGGAGACCACCACGGGCGGCAACGCCCTGAAGTTCTACGCCTCGGTGCGCCTCGACATCCGCCGCACCGGCTCGGTGAAGATGCGCGACGAGATCGTCGGCAACAACGTCCGGGTCAAGGTGGTCAAGAACAAGGTCGCCCCGCCGTTCCGCGAGGTCGAGTTCGACATCATGTACGGGGAGGGGATCTCCAAGCTGGGCGAGATCATCGACCTGGGCGTCAAGGCCGGGATCATCGAGAAGTCCGGCTCCTGGTTCTCCTACAACTCCCAGCGTATCGGCCAGGGCCGCGAGAACGTCCGCGAATTCCTCAAGGCCAATCCCGACGTTGCCGCCGACATCGAAAAGGCGGTCCGCGGCGCCAAGGCGGTCATCGAGGAAGAACTGCTGGTCGGCCCGACCGAAGGCGAGGGCGAGGACGACGCGCTTCCCGGCGAGGACTAGATCCTCTGAACGGGCGGCGTCTCGCCTGCCGCGCGGCGGCCCCGCCGCCAACCCCGCCTCGCGGCCTCGAGCCCGCGAGCGCCGCCCGCATCAGAGTCAGGACGTCCGGGGTTCGCCCCGGGCGTCCTTTTCCTTTGCGGGCTTGCGAGGAAGTTTCGTAAAGGGGCGCCGATCCCCACCTAGGGCGGGACCTATCCCGTCGATGTCGAAGAAAAACCGCCAGACGCCATGCCGAGCCTCAACGAGATCCGCAGCCACTTCCTGGAGTACTTCCGGGGGAAGGATCACGCCGTCGTCGCCTCGGCTCCGCTGGTGCCGCAGAACGATCCCAGCCTGCTCTTCGTCAACGCCGGCATGGTGCCGTTCAAGAACTACTTCACCGGCGCGGAAGTCGCGCCCTGGCCGCGCGCGACGTCCTCGCAGAAGTCCGTGCGCGCCGGCGGCAAGCACAACGACCTGGACAACGTCGGCTACACGGCCCGCCACCACACCTTCTTCGAAATGCTGGGGAATTTCTCCTTCGGCGACTACTTCAAGGACGTCGCGATCGAATATGCCTGGGAGCTCCTGACCAAGGAGTTCCAGCTTCCGGCCGACAAGCTCCTGGTCACCGTCTATGCCGATGACGATCAGGCCCACGCCCTGTGGAAGAAGATCGCCGGCCTGCCCGACGACAGGATCATCCGCATCGCCACCGCCGACAACTTCTGGTCGATGGGCGACACCGGCCCCTGCGGTCCCTGCTCGGAGATCTTCTTCGACCACGGCTCGCACATTCCCGGCGGCCCGCCCGGCAGCCCGGACGAGGACGGCGACCGGTTCGTGGAAATCTGGAACCTGGTCTTCATGCAGTACGAGCAGTTCGCCGACGGCGAACGCAAAGACCTGCCGAAGCCCTCCATAGACACCGGCATGGGCCTGGAGCGCATCGCCGCGGTCCTGCAAGGCGTGCACGACAACTATGACATCGACCTGTTCCGCGCCCTGATCGCGGCCTCACGCGGCCTGGTCGGCGGCGCCGGCGGCTCGTCCAATGGCCCCTCGCATCGGGTGATCGCCGACCACCTGCGCTCCACCAGCTTCCTGATCGCCGACGGGGTGAGCCCCTCCAACGAGGGTCGCGGCTATGTGCTGCGCCGGATCATGCGCCGCGCCATGCGCCACGCCCATCTGCTGGGCGCCGAGGAGCCCTTGATGCACCGCCTGGTGCCGACGCTGGTGGAACAGATGGGCGAGGCCTATCCGGAGCTGAAGCGCGCGCAGGCCTCCATCGAGCACACCCTGCGCGAAGAGGAGGAGCGGTTCCGCCGCACGCTGGGTCGCGGGATGTCCTTGCTGGAAGAAGCCACCGCCAAGCTCGAGGACGGCGGCGTGCTCTCCGGCGAGACCGCGTTCAAGCTCTATGACACCTATGGCTTCCCGCTCGACCTCACCCAGGACGCCGTGCGCGCCAAGGGGCTCACCGTCGACCTTGAAGGCTTCGACGCCGCCATGGCCAGGCAGCGCGAGATGGCGCGGGAGAACTGGACCGGCTCCGGCCAGGTGGCGGCGGCCGGCGAATGGTTCGCCATTCGCGACCGGCTCGGCCCCACCCAATTCCTGGGCTACGACGCCATCGAGGCGACCGCGGAGCTTCTGGCGCTCGTGAAAGATGGCCTGGAGGTCGAGCAGGCGGCCAAGGGCGACGAGGTCCAGGCGCTCTTCGACCGCACGCCCTTCTACGCCGAGAGCGGCGGCCAGGCCGGCGACCAGGGTGACGTCGAGTGGGCCAATGCTGATGGAACGACCGGCCGCGGCCGCGTCACCGACGTCCAGAAACAGGCCGGCGACCTGCACGTGCACGACGTGAAGGTCCTGGAGGGCCTTTTCGCCCCCGGCGCCCGCGTGCGCCTGGCGGTCGACGCCGAGCGGCGCGCGACCACGCGCTCCAACCACTCCGCCACCCATCTGCTGCACGCGGCGCTGCGCAATGTGCTGGGCCCTCACGTCTCCCAGAAGGGCCAGATGGTCGACGGCGAGCGCATCCGCTTCGACTTCAGCCACGGCCAGCCCCTGAGCGCCGGAGAGATCGACCGCATCGAGGGCGAGGTGAACGCGGTGATCCGCCAGAACCTGCCGGCCGCCACCGAGCTGATGGCGCCGCAACAGGCGATCGAGGCCGGCGCCATGGCCCTGTTCGGCGAAAAGTACGGCGACACCGTGCGCGTCCTGACCCTTGGCCACGCCCTCGACGGCGGCGAGGAGGCCTATTCGGTTGAGCTATGTGGAGGCACCCATGTGGCGCGCACCGGCGACATCGCACTGTTCAAGATCGTCTCCGAGCAGGGCATCGCGGCCGGCGTCCGCCGCATCGAGGCGCTGACCGGCGACAGCGCGCGCCGCTGGCTGCTCGACCAGGCTCACGTGGCCAAGGCGCTCGCCGACCAGTTCAAGGTTCCGGTGAGCGAGGTGGGCGCACGCGTCGAAGCGCTGGAGGCCCAGCGCCGCAAGCTCGAGAAGGATCTTGCCGAGGCCAAGCGCCAGCTCGCCATGGGCGGGGGCGGCGGTCAGGCGGCTGCGGGTCCCGAAGATGTCGGCGGCGTGAAGGTGCTGGCCCGAGTCATGGAGGGCGTGGGCGGTAAGGACCTGCGGCCTATCGCCGAGGAATTCAAGAAGCAGCTCCTCGACGGCGTCATCATCCTGGTAGGCTCCGCGGAGGGCAAGGCGGCCGTGACGGTCGCGGTGACCGGCGCGGCCCAGGCCGCCAACAACGCCGTCGAGCTCGCCAAGGCCGCCGTCATCGCCATGGGCGGGCAGGGCGCCGGCGGCCGTCCCGACTTCGCCCAGGGCGGCGCCCCAGACGGCGCCCAGGCCGCCAAGGGCCTGGAGGCCGCCAAGGGGCTGGTCAAGGGATAGTCGCGCGGCCGCCCGCGTTGCGCGCCGGGGCTTGACAGTCGGCGACCATCGTGTTCTTGTTATGTTCATGATCTACGATCGAACCGCAAGACTGCGCGCCCACCTGGCGCGACTCTCCAGAATGGGCCTCAGGGTCGCCGAGGATCTCCATGCGCAGGCGCTCGCCGCCCGCGACGCCAAGACCACGGCCGAGCTGGCCAAGGCCTTCGCGCAGGTTTCGGATGAGGTCTGCCAGACGATCGCCCTGGAGGCGGAATTGGCCCGCGAAGCCCGCGCGTCCGGCGCTGCGCCGCGGCGCAGGAGCCTCCGGGCAACGGTCGAGCCCGACGGGCCGGAGCCCGTGAAGCACTGATCTACAGGCTGGCGACCGGCTAGGCCGCGGCCAGGGCCTTCTCGAGGTTCGCCGCGACCTTGTCGATGAATCCTTCGGTGGTCAGCCACCCCTGGGTGTCGCCCACCAGCAGCGCCAGGTCCTTGGTCATCGAGCCGCTCTCGACGGTCTCGACGCAGACCCGCTCCAGCGTCTTGGCGAAGCGGTCGAGGTCGGGGTTGTCGTCGAGCTTGGCCCGGTGCTCCAGCCCCCGCGTCCAGGCGAAGATCGAGGCGATGGAATTGGTCGAGGTGCTCTCGCCGCGCTGGTGCTGGCGGAAGTGGCGGGTGACGGTGCCGTGGGCGGCCTCGGCCTCCATGGTCTTGCCGTCCGGGGTGATCAGCACCGAGGTCATCAGGCCGAGCGAGCCGAAGCCCTGGGCCACCGAGTCCGACTGCACGTCGCCGTCGTAGTTCTTGCAGGCCCACAGGAAGTTGCCCGACCACTTCAGGGCCGAGGCGACCATGTCGTCGATCAGCCGGTGTTCGTAGACCAGGCCGGCGGCCTTGAATTTCTCGGCGTACTCAGCCTCGAACACCTCGGCGAAGATGTCCTTGAAGCGCCCGTCGTAGGCCTTGAGGATGGTGTTCTTGGTCGACAGATAAACCGGGAAGCCGCGCGACAGGCCGTAGTTGAGGCAGGCGTGCGCGAAGTCGCGGATCGAGGCGTCGAGGTTGTACATCCCCATGGCGACGCCGCCGGCCGGGAAATCGAAAACGTCGAAATCCAGTCGCTCGCCGTTCTCGCCTTCCCAGCTCATGGTCAGCTTGCCCTTGCCGGGCACGACGAAGTCGGTGGCGCGGTACTGGTCGCCGAAGGCGTGGCGGCCGATGATGATCGGCTGGGTCCAGCCGGGGATCAGGCGCGGCACGTTGCGGCAGATGATCGGCTCGCGGAAGACCACCCCGTCCAGGATGTTGCGGATCGTCCCGTTCGGCGACTTCCACATCTTCTTGAGGTTGAATTCCTTCACCCGCGCCTCGTCGGGGGTGATGGTGGCGCACTTGATGCCCACGCCGAACTTCTTGATCGCCTCGGCGGCTTCGACCGTCACCTTGTCGTCGGTGGCGTCGCGATTTTCCATGCCCAGGTCGTAGTACTCGATCTTCAGATCGAGGAACGGGAGGATCAGCTTGTCCTTGATCAGCTTCCAGATGATGCGGGTCATCTCGTCCCCATCGAGGTCTACGACGGGGTTGGCGACTTTGATCTTGGCCATGAGAGGCGGACGCTCCAGCGCGAACTTTTCGGTTGCGGCCGTATAGCGGTCGCGGGCGCGCGCGCAAAGGCTTGGCGCTTGCGACCTTGGGGCCCAGGCGTGCAAAAGCGCCCCATGGCCGACGCCCGCCCACCTGCCGTGATCCTCAGCATGCCGCAGATGCCCGAGAACATCGGCGCGGTGGCCCGGGTGATGGCCAACTTCGGCCTGTCGGACCTGCGGCTGGTCAATCCCCGCCACGGCTGGCCGCAGGAGCGGGCCTGGGCTTCGGCGTCCGGCGCCGACTGGCCATTGAACGCCGCGCGGGTGTTCGAGCGGGTGGAGGAGGCCATCGCCGATTTGCGGCTGGTCTATGCGACGACGGCCCGGCCGCGGGAGATCCGTCTCCCGGTGCTGACTCCGCGCCGGGCCGCGGCCGAGCTCTCGCGGGCCTCGACAGAGGGCCAAGCGGTCGGTCTGCTGTTCGGTGGCGAGCGGGCCGGCCTGGAGACCGCCGATATCGCGCTTTGCCAGGCTGTCGTCACGATCCCGATCGACCCCCTGTTCAAGTCCCTGAACCTGGCGCAGGCGGTGGCGATCAACGCCTACGAGTGGCGGCTGACCGTCCTGGACGCCCCGCCGCCCGCCTTCCGCGAGGGCGACCCGCCGGCCGAGCGCGCCGCGATGCTCGGCTTCTTCGAACAGCTGGAGCGGGAGCTGGAGACCTCCGGCTTCTTCCATCCGCCGGAGAAGACGCCGGCCATGGTCCAGAACCTGCGCTCGGCCCTGTCGCGCGCCAATTTCACCGACCAGGAGGTGCGCACCTTCCGCGGCGTGGTGACGGCGCTGTCGCGGGGCCGCGGCCGGGTGCTGGAGAAACTCGCCAGACAGAAGACGGAGAAGGGCGGATGAGCCTCGCCGATCTGCTGAAGACCCTGCCGATCCCGATCGTCCAGGCGCCCATGGCCGGCGCGTCGTCGCCGGAAATGGCGCTGGCGGTGAGCCGGGCCGGAGGGCTCGGGTCGGTGGCCGCCGCGGCCTTCCCGCCCGACGAGATCGGCCGCGCCGCCGCGCTGATGCGAAGCGGGACCGACGCCCCGTTCGGCATCAACCTGCTGGTCAGCACCGCGACCCAACCCGACGCGGCGGAGCTGGACCGCGCCTTGGAGCGCCTGCGCCCGTTCTACGAGGCGCTCGGCGCGCCGGTGCCCGAACGGCCCAACCGCTTCGCCCACGACTTCGACGGGCAGTTCGAAGCGGTTGTCCGCGCCGCCCCGCCGGTGGCTTCCTTCGCCTTCGACATGATCAGCGGCGAGCGCATCGCGGCCCTGCAGGCGGCCGGCAGCTATGTCATCGGTACGGCCAATACCGTGGCCGAGGCGCGCGCCTGGGCCGAGGCGGGGGCCGACGGTATCTGCGCCCAGGGCGCCGAGGCGGGCGGCCACCGCGGCAACTTCCTCGCCGATTTGGACGACAGCCTGGTGGGCACGATGGCGCTGACCGCGACGGTGATCGCCGCGGTCGACCTGCCGGTGATCGCCGCCGGCGGGATCATGGACGGCAAAGGCGTCGCCGCCGTGCTCGCGCTGGGCGCCGCCGCCGCCCAGATGGGCAGCGCCTTCCTGATGGCCGACGAGGCGATCACCGGCCCCCTGTGGCAACAGGCTATCGCGGCGGCGCCGGACGACCCGACCCGCCTCACCCGCGCCTTCAGCGGCCGCTATGCGCGCGGCCTCGAGAACCGCTTCATGCGCGAGATGCGACCCTTCGAGCGGGAGGTGCCGCCCTATCCGGTGCAGAACCGCCTGACCCAGCCGCTGCGCGCCGCCGCCGCGGCCGCGGGCGACCCGGAGATGGTCTCGCTCTGGGCCGGGCAGGCGGTGAAACTCGCCGGGCCCGGTGACGCCGAAACCCTGGTCAGGCGTTGGTGGTCGGAGGCCCGGGAGGCTGCGCGGTCGCTGGCGCAGCGGACCGGGGCCACCTAGGTAAGAGGGACGATGAGCGCCAACAGATCCATCGCCGCCGGCGCGGCCCTGCTCCTGGTGGGCAGCCTCGCGCCCATGCTGGCCGCCCCGCCGCAGCGTGACGCCGAGCGCGGCGTGCGCCGCACCCTGATCCGGCTCAACCAGCTGCTCGCCGACCGCGACCCGGCCATCGTCGACGAGTTCGTCGACAGCCCCGACACCCTGCTGGTGGGGTCGCTCGCCAACGACCGGGCCCGGGGTCGCGCCGAGCTGGAAGCCCATTTTCGCGGCTATTTCGAACGGCCCGATACGCTCAGCTTCGCCTGGCGCGAAGTGGATGTGGCGGTGCGCGGCGCCGTCGCCTGGCTGCACGCCGAGGGTGAGGTCATCGTTCACGGCGAGGGCGGCGACAAGCGCGGGCCGTACCGCCTGACCGCCGTGCTGGAGCTGCACGCTGGCAAATGGCTGTGGCGGCTGTTCCACGGATCGCAGCCCGCCGGCTGACCCCGAACCCGCCAAATCTTGACTCAGGCGGGAGCGGACGGCATACACCCCGCCTTCCCACCGCCGGGGCGACCCGCGCGGCCGGGAACCTATGACGGGTGATGCGAAGCCGCCGTTGCAATCGCGCCTCCACCACGGAAGCGCCGGCCCGCGTCGAACAGAGAGTGATCTATGTCCAAGCGCCATAGCGCCAAGTACAAGCTCGACCGCCGGATGGGCGAAAACATCTGGGGTCGCCCGAAGTCCCCGGTCAATTCCCGCGCCTACGGCCCCGGCCAGCACGGCCAGCGCCGCAAGCAGAAGGTCTCCGACTTCGGCCTGCAGCTGCGCGCCAAGCAGAAACTGAAGGGCTACTACGGGAACCTGACCGAAAAGCAGTTCAGCCGGATCTATCAGGAGGCCGCCCGCCGCAAGGGCAACACCTCCGAGAACCTGATCGGCCTGCTGGAATCGCGCCTCGACGCGGTGGTCTACCGCGCCAAGTTCGTGCCGACGCCCTTCGCGGCGCGCCAGTTCGTCAACCACGGCCACGTGCTGGTGAACGGCAAGCGGGTGAACATCCCGTCCTACCGCGTGAAGGCCGGCGACGTGGTCTCGGTGCGCGAGCGTTCGCGCAACATGGCCCTGGTGCTGGAAGCCCTGCAGTCGGCGGAACGCGATACCCCCGACTACGTCACGGTGGACACCAAGGGCATGAGCGCCACCTTCGTCCGCGCCCCGGAACTGGCCGAAGTGCCCTATCCGGTGAAGATGGAGCCGAACCTGGTCATCGAGTTCTACGCCTCCTAGGCGAAGCTCGATCCAAGCGAATTCAGGGGCCCGGGAGCAATCCCGGGCCTTTTGCTTGGCGCCAGGGTGTGGCGGAGTGGGTTGGATGGACCGCAGGCTCTTCCTCCTCGCCGCCCTGGCGCTTTCCGGCTGCGTGAGCGTGCCCTCGACGGCGCCGCGGCTAAGCCCGGCGGAGACGGCGATGGCGGAGCTGGAGCCGCTATACGCCGCCGTGGCCGGGCGCGATGCGATCGCCATAAGCGTCGCTTCCGGCGGCTGCACCACGAAGGCGGACTTCGCCTTCTATGTGGAGCGCAAGGGCGAGGTGGTGACGCTGGCCTTTGCGCGTCGGCGGATCGACACCTGCAAGGACACCGCCCAGGGCAAGGCGGAACTGACCTTCACCTGGGCCGAGCTTGGGGTCGATTCGCGAGCGCCCATCTTTCTGCTGAATCCTCTCGCGGGCCCGCGCGACCGGGGAAACGTTCAGGCTTCTTAGTTCATGATTTGTTCACTATAGCAAGCTTGCCCCACGACGCCAAGGAAAAGTTCAGCTGAACATCTCGACCATGTGCGCGGGCACGCGCCTGGGGCGGCCGGTCGTCTTCTCGACCAGCACCCAGACGGTGCGGACCTGGGCGCTCATGGGGCCATCGGGAGCATCGATGCGGACGTAGCGCTCGAAGCGCGGTCCCTCGGCCGCCTGGGCGACCCAGGTGCGGCCGGAGGCCGTTTCACCCAGCACCAGGGCGCGGCGGTAGTCGACCTCGTGGCGCAGGGCGATCCAGGCGAAGGCGTCCTGGTCCGCCGGATCAGCGCGGCTCTTCCAGTGGGCGATCGCGATCTCCTGCGCCCAGCCGAGATAGACCACGTTGTTCACATGGCCGTTCTCGTCGATGTCGGAGGGCTGGGGCTCGAAGGTCTTGGTGAAGACCTGGCGGCCGGGCGGCGGCTCGAAGGCGCGGCTCACGCCAAGACCCTCCCCGATTTGGACGCAGTCCAAATCGGACAAGGAGGGTCGACTCTTTGATCTAAGGCGCGCCGGGCAGCGAAACCGGTGTCCACTTTCGCTTGGCGCGCCTTACAGCAGACCCTGCTCTTCGAGGAAACCCTTCAGCTCGCCGGTGGAGAACATCTCGCGGACGATGTCGGCGCCGCCGACGAACTCGCCCTTCACATAGAGCTGCGGGATGGTCGGCCAGTCGGAATAGGCCTTGATGCCGTTGCGCAGTTCTTCGGACTGCAGCACGTCGACGCCGGTGAACTCCACGCCGAGGTGATCGAGGATCTGCACCACCACCGCGGAGAAGCCGCAGCGCGGCTGTTCCGGCTCGCCCTTCATGAACAGTACGACCGGATGGTCGCTCACCGCCTTGGCGATGAAGTCGTGGACGGGCCCGGAGGTCGTGGTCGCGGCGTCGGTCATCGGTCGGCCTTTCGGCGAAAATCGTCAGCCCAAGAGCTAGGGAGCGCCGGGGCCAGGGTCAAGGCGCCGGAAGGACGCGCTAGGCCGGCGCCGAGGTCTCGAGGGCGAGCGCGTGCAGCTCGCCGCCCATCTTACCCTTGAGGGCGGCATAGACGAGCTGGTGCTGGCGAACCCGCGGCAGCCCCTTGAAGGCGGGCGAGACGATGCGGGCCTTGTAGTGGTCGCCGTCGCCGGCCAGGTCCTGGACCTCGATGCTGGCGTCGGGGAAGCCTTCGCGCAAGGCGGCTTCCAGGGCTTCGATGGGCATGGGCATGGCGCCGTTCTAGGCGCTGGCGGCGGTTCATTCCAGCCAGATCAGGCTGATGCCGAAGGCGCCCATCAGGAGTGCGGCGGCGAGGTCCAGCGGGCGCTGGGCGCGGCCGTAGGCGCCGGCGGCGGCCCTGGCGGAGAACACGAAGGCCATGGCCACCTGCCACGCCAGACAGGTGATGCAGACCAGAGTGACGGCGGCGATGTGCACCCACAGCGGGGTGTCCGGCCCGACGTAGGCCGAGAAGATCGAGGCGAAGAACAGCACCGACTTCGGATTGGTCATGTTGATGGCGAAGCCCTGCCAGATGTAGCCGCCGCGGCCCGTGGCGGCCTCGGCGCGCTCGTCGGCGCCGAGCGGCGGCGACCGCCAGAGCGACCACGCGAACCACAACAGATAGAGCCCGCCGCCGATGCGCAGGGCCTTGTAGAGCCACGGCGCCGCGGCGAGCACGGCGGCCAGGCCGAGCGCGGCGGCCGCGCACCAGACGATGCAGCTGAGGGTCGTCCCGACCCCGGCCGCGAGCGCGGCGCCGCGGCCGCGGCGCATGCCCAGCCGCATCAGCATGAAGTTGTTCGGTCCCGGGACCAGGCAGGTAGCCAGGCTGACCGCGAACAGCGAGGCCAGGGAGAGGAGGTGAGCGCCCATGGAGACCAGTCTAGCTCACCCCTGCTGACACGGTGGTGGCGGGAACCTCGATTCCGTCATCCCCGGGCTTGTCCCGGGGACCCAGAAGCGCGGGCCTCTGGCGGCCTTGCGCGAGGCTTGCGGCTTCGGCGCGTCTGGGTGGCCGGGACAAGCTCGGCCATGACGGTGGTTCGCTGGATCAGTCGATGATCGCCGAATAGATGATGGACTTCAGCTGGCCGCGGAAGTTGAAGGTGCCGGACGGCATCAGCTGGGTCATGAAGACCACCGAGAGGTCTTCCTTCGGGTCGACCCAGAAGATCGTCGAGGCGGCCCCGCCCCAGTAGTAGTCGCCGGCCCCCAGGGTCCCGGTCTGCACCTGGCCGAGCGTCGAGGCGAAGCCCAGGCCGAAGCCGACGCCCTCGTTGGCGGTCTCGGAGAAGGTGCCGAGCGCCAGCTGGGTCAGGTCCTTGCCGCCCGGCAGGTGGTTCATGTGCATCAGCTCGATGGTGCGGGGGCCGAGGATGCGGGCCCCGTCCAGCTCGCCGCCGCGGCGCAGCATTTCGCAGAAGCGCATGTAGTCGGCCGAGGCGCCGGTCAGCCCGCCGCCGCCGGACTTGAAGCCCGGCTCCTTGGTGAAGTCGCTGCCGAAGGGATCGTCGATCAGCTTGAGCGTCTTGTCCGGGCCGCGCTGGTAGTTGGCGGCGAAGCGGTCGGTCTTGTGGGGCGCCACGGCGAAGGCCGTGTCGGTCATGCCGAGCGGCTGGAAGATGGTCTCGCTGAGGTACTGGGCGAAGGGCTTGCCGGAGATGATCTCGACGAGGGCGCCGCAGACATCGGTGGCCAGCGAATACATCCACGCCGTGCCGGGCTGGTAGCGCAGCGGCACCTGGCCGAGCTTGTCCATGAACTGCACCATGGTGTCGGCGCCGCCCACCGAGCGGACCTTCAGGTCGCGGTAGATCTGATCGATCGGGTGCTGGATGCCGACGCCGGG
>NZ_DASZBG010000072.1:0-122383 GCF_035944335.1 Phenylobacterium sp.
AGGCCATGGCCGGCGTCGGTCTCGACCCGCAGGATCACCGGCTTGCCGGAGCTGGTGGCCTTCTGCAGGCGGGCGGTCATCTTCATGGCCTCCCAGGGCGCGACGCGCGGATCGGTCATGCCGGTGGTGAGCATCACCGCCGGATAGGCGACCCCGTCCTTCACGTGCTGATAGGCGTCCATTTCCAGGAGGCCCTTGAAACCGTCGCGGTCCTTGATCGTGCCGAACTCGGGGATGTTGGCGGGCCCGGCTTCCATGAACTCGAAGCGCGTGGCGTTGGAATCGCCCACCCGCACCACCGCCACGCCCAAGAGGCCCGGCGCCTCGGTGAGGAACTGCCCGACCATGATGCCGCCGGCCGAGGTGCCCTCGACCGCCAGTTTCGGCGAGTTGGTCCATTTGTTGGCGATCAGCCACCTGGCGGCGTCGATGCAGTCGCGCCAGGTGTGCGGCTTGGTGAGCTTCTGGCCGGCCTTGTGCCAGTCCTCGCCCAGTTCGCCACCGCCGCGCACGTGGGCCACGGCATAGACGCCGCCGAGGTCCAGCCACGGCAGGAAGCGCGGCGAGAAGCCCGGATCGATGTCGAGCGCATAGGCGCCATAGGCCTGCAGGTAGAGCGGCGCGGTCCCGTCGCGCTTCACGCCCTTGGCGTAGACGATGGACAGCGGCACCTTCACCCCGTCGCGCGCGGTGACCATAACCTCCTGGCTGGCGTAGCGGGAGACGTCGATGGGCGGCTTGGGCGCGATGTCGGTGACGGTGACGGCGCCGTCCGGGGCGCCATAGCAGAGCGCCGGCGGCCTCACCCAGCTGTCCAGCATGAACCAGCAGCCGTCCTGCAGAGGATCGGTCGAGAGCTGGCTGACCGTCCCCGGATAGGGGAGGCGCAGCGATTGCAGGCGGTCGTCGGGGGCCAGCCGGATCACCTTGCCGAGCCCGGCGTCGAGCGCCTGAACATAGACCGCGTCGCGGGCCGCCCCGAAGCCCTTCAGCACCATCCGGCTCTGCGGCACGACCTCCTTGGCGTCGGCCAGGCTCGGATTGGCGGCGCTGGTCTTCAGAAGGCGAAAACGCGGGGCGTTCTTGTGGGTCAGCAGGTAGAGGTCCTTACCGCGCATGCCGACGCCGGTGACGTCGTCGCTGAAGCTCGCCAGCGGGGACCAGCGCGGTCGCCCGGCGGCGACGCTGGCCAGAGGGGCCACGTGCGCCTCCACCTCGTTCAGCACGCCGCGCGCCACCAGCCCGATGGCGGCCTCGCAGCCCGCCTGCACCAGCACCACCGGCACGTCGATGTCCTGCATGACCACCGCAGGGTCGAGGCCGCGGGTCATCACCTTCAGGTCGGCCGAGGGTTCGGTCCCGAGTTTGTGCAGCCAGTTGACGCTGTCGGAATAGTGGTCGGGATCGCCGTGCTTGGTGCCTTCCTTCAGGCGCACGAAGAAGAAGCCAGAACCGTCGGGCAGCCACGACGGGCTGCCGAACTGCGCCCGGTCGATGCGCTCGGGCAGGGATTTGCCGGTGGCGGTCTCGATGATCTCGATGACCGAGTCCTCGGAGCCGGCCGGGGAGACGCCCACCAGCACGTGCCGGCCGTCCGGCGAGGCCGACCAGTAGTCGAGGGAATAGTGGGTCGAGGCGCTGGCCCGCAGGTCGGGATCGAGCAGCAGCCGGTCCTTGCCAGAGCGGCCTTCGCGCACGAACAGCTTGAAGGTGTTGGCGCCCGGCGGCCGCACCTCGGTGAAGATGTAGGCGCCGGCCGCCTGCACGGCGGTCACCGCGGTCAGCACGCCGGTGACCGCGCCGATCTTCTGCGCCAGCGCCTCGCGCCCGGGGATCGTCCCCAGAACCTGGCGCGCATGGGCGTTCTGGCCCAGCAGGAACGGCTTCCAGTCCGGATCGGTGGTGGTCTCCATCCAGCGGTAGGGATCGGTCAGCCGCACGCCGAAGATCTCCTCGGTCACGGGCTGCACCCGGGCGACGGGCGGCCCCCCCGCCGCCGCGGCGGCGAGCGCGGGCGCGCCCCCTGCCGCCAGGGCGGCGGAGCCCAACAGGATCTGTCTGCGGTCGAGTTGCGGCATCTGGTGGTTCCCCCCCTCTACGGTCCGATGGCGAGCCTCGCGCCCGGCGGCGCGAAGTCAAGTTAAGCAACCGCAACGATCCGCTTCCCCGGCCTCGCAAATCCGCTAATGTCCGAAGTCCCTTCCAGTCGGGGCGCAGGCGAAACGAATCGCCGCGCGGTGAAGTCCGGGACAAAGGCATGAAGCTGACGATCGAGCGGGCGGCGCTGTTGCGGGCCCTGGGGCACGTGCAAAGCGCCGTCGAACGGCGCAACACCATCCCCATCCTGTCCAACGTGCTGCTCTCGGCGGAGCACAACAAGCTGAGCTTTTCGGCCACGGATCTCGACATGGAGATCGTCGACGAGGCGCCGGCCCAGGTGGACCAGCCGGGCCAGATCACCGCGCCCGCCCACACCCTGTACGAGATCGTCCGCAAGCTGCCGGAGGGCGCCGACGTCTCGCTGTCCTTCACCGGAGAGGATCCGCGGCTGACGGTCCAGGCCGGCCGCTCACGCTTCAACCTGCCGGTGCTGCCGGCCGGCGATTTCCCGGTGATGAGCTCCGAGGGCCTGTCGGGCGACTTCACCCTCGACGTGGCCGACCTGATCCGCCTGGTGGACAAGACGCGCTTCGCCATCTCGGCCGAGGAGACGCGCTACTATCTGAACGGCATGTACCTCCACAGCGTCGTGGAGGACGGCTCCCAGAAGCTGCGCGCCGTCGCCACCGACGGCAGCCGCCTGGCGCTCGCCGACATGCCCGCGCCCGAAGGCGCCGTCGGCCTGCCGGGCGTCATCGTGCCGCGCAAGACGATCAGCGAGGCCCGGCGCCTGCTGGAGGACGCCGGCGAGAACGTGCAGCTGCAGATCAGCCCGCAGAAGGTGAAGTTCGGCTTCGGCGGCGCGTCCCTGACTTCCAAGGTCATCGACGGCAACTTCCCCGACTACGGCCGGGTGATCCCCAAGGACAACACCCGCTCGGTCAACGTGGACTCCAAGCTGTTCGCCCAGGCGGTCGACCGGGTGGCGACCATCTCGGCGGAGAAGAGCCGCTCGGTCCGGCTGGCCTTCGAGTCCGGCAAGGTGATCCTGACGGTCCGCAACATGGAGGCCGGCCAGGCGGTCGAGGAACTGGAAGTCGACTACGACGGCGACGCCTTCGAGCTGTCGTTCAACGCCCGCTTCCTCCTGGACATCACCGACCAGATCTCCGGCGAGACCATGGAGCTGCGCTTCGGCGGCCCCAACGACCCGGCCCTGGTGCTCGACCCGGCCGACGGCCTCGTCCAGTACATCCTGATGCCGCTGAGGGTCTAATCCGCCTTAGCGCTTGAGGAATGGCTGCGGCCGAACGCCCGGCGTCGGCCGATAGGTGAAATCGAAGCTCGGCGTCCAGGTGCGGCCGTCGTCGAACGAGGCCTCGCCCGCCTGCCGCACGGAGCCATCGGCGCCCGGCGTATAGGTCATCCGCACGATCCGGGCGCGTCCGTCGGGCAGGGGCCAGGGGCCGGTCAGCACCATGGCCTGGCCGTCCCAGCCGCCCTTGAACTCGGCCCGCGCGCCCGAGGAATCCACCCAGGTCTGCCGCCAGGCGTGCTCGGCCGGCACATAGCTGGAGATGCTGCCACCGTCCGCCTTCTGTCCGATCGGCGCCCAATGCTCGAGGATCGCGCAGCCGGCGTAGGCGCTGGTGATCTGGCTGTGCGCGATCACCTTGGTCGCCCCGGTCGCCGTGACGTTCCACGAGCCCACCCAGAAGCTGAACTGGCGATGCGCGGCGTCGACGCAGGGCGAGGGCGGCGAGGGTCTGTATGGCGCGTGATTGGCGGGCGGCGGAAGCGGCAGGCTCTGCGCCGAGACGACGGCGGGCAGGGCGATCAGCGCCGCGGCGAATGTGGATCGGATCATCGGCATCTCCCCAGACGAGGGGACGCTAGGCGCAAGGCGGCCACTCGGCCAGTGAAGCCTAGGACAGGTTAGTGCCCGTGCGGGCCCTCATAGACCCCGGGCGCCAGGCGTTCGTCCTCCGCGCCGCTCGCCCCCCTGACCAGCACGAAGCGGCGGTCGCAGTAGGGGCATTCGACGAAATCGGCCTCGCCCATCTCCAGCCAGACCCGCGGGTGGCCGAGCGCGCCGCCGACTCCGTCGCAGGCCACCCGGCCCGAGCGGACTTCGACGATCTCCGGCGCCGGCAGATCGGGCGTCAGCGCGGGCTGGGCCGGCATCGGTTCGGGCCGCGTCTGGGCCTTGGCGCCTTGGTTGCGAACGACACGAGCCATGGGATGTCCTCAACTGCGGTCCCCGGCTTGGCGCGAGGGGCGCGCGCGCCTACCTAGGCGAGGCGGTCTCGCGCCGTCAACGACTGGAGAGCCCATGGACCTGCCCGACTACGCCATCGAAGCCAAGGGCCTGGTCAAGACCTATGCGGCGACCAAGACGACGCCGGAGATGCAGGCGCTGAAGGGCATCGACCTGGCGATCCCGCGCGGCTCGATCTTCGGCCTCCTCGGCCCGAACGGCGCCGGCAAGTCGACCTTCATCAACATCCTTGCCGGCCTCTGCAAGAAGACCTCCGGCCAGGTCACCATCTGGGGCCGCGACATCGACGAGCGGCCCAGGGACGCCCGCGCCGCCATCGGGGTGGTGCCGCAGGAGATCGCCGCCGACCCCTTCTTCACCCCGCGCGAGAGCCTGGAGGTGGCGGCCGGCATGTACGCCGTGCCCGCCAGGGAGCGGCGGACCATGGAGCTGCTCACCGCGCTCGGTCTCGCCGACAAGGCCAACGCCTACGTCCGTCAGCTCTCCGGCGGCATGAAGCGCCGCCTGATGGTCGCCAAGGCCATGGTGCACAATCCGCCGGTGCTGATCCTCGACGAGCCCACCGCCGGCGTCGACGTGGAGCTGCGCCGCCAGCTCTGGAACTATGTGCTGGAGCTGAACCGCAAGGGGGTGACCATCGTGCTCACCACCCACTATCTGGAAGAAGCCCAGGAGCTCTGCGACCAGATCGCCATCATCAACCGTGGCCAGGTGGTGGCCTGCGAGTCGACCAGCTCGCTCTTGCGCCGCATGGACACCCGCAAGGTGCTGGTGACGCCGGAGGAGCCGGTGGCGGCGGCGCCGGCCCTGCCGGGCTTCGACACCCAGCTCATGCCCGCCGGCGGCTTCTCGGTGACCTATCGGACCGGCCAGTCCAGCGTCGAACAGGTGCTGGCCGCGATCCGCAAGACCGGCCTCCACATCAAGGACATCTCCACCGAGGACCCGGACCTCGAGGATGTGTTCGTGAGCCTGACCTATGCGGCGGAGGAGGCCGCGAATTAGGCTCATGCGATCGCGGGAAGGCATTTGTCTGATCTTATCCAGCGCAACTCTTGCGCTTCTGTTGGCTGCCTGCGGCGGTGATCTCGCCACCCGGCTTTGCCGGGCCGATCGCTTCTTCTGCGCCGATGAAGCGCAATGGCCAGAGGAGGCGAGGCATCTCTCGCCAATCGCGCTCTACGTTCTCGATGAAAAGTATTCCCGCATTGTGCGCGAAAGTGATGGAAGCTTCGTGCTCGACCGGGAACTGGCGTCCCGCGGGCAAGCCGCGGTCGACGCCATTCTCGTTCGTACTGAATCAGAGCGGGAGGTCGACACCTACCTGCTCGTCGATGTGCTGGATCAAGTGCGGTGGGCGTCCAAGGTGGACATCTGCCAGTCCAGCGTCAGGGAAAGAGCTCACACCGTCCTCGGTCGTTCCGCGCTTCAGGATCTGTATGGCCTTGCGCCGGATGAGCGGATCAAGCTGTTCGACGCGCTCTGCTCCCTGCAGAAATGAACGGTCCTAAGGGTCCGCCAATCAGGCCGGCGCGACCTCGGCGCTGAACGCGGCCACGTCTTCCACCAGGCCGGCCACCGCCGCGGCGACCAGCTCACCGCCCTTTTCCGGCGTGGCCTGACCGGGATCGGACCCCATGCGGCCGTCCGGATAGCGGGCGCGGAAGTCGAGCGCCTCGCGGATCGGGCCGGTGGGAGCGACCTGCGGGGCGTAGTTCGCCGCCTTGATGGCGTCCGGATAGGCCCATTGGGTGACCGCGATCTCCGAGGGCGTGGCATGGCTGCCGTGGCCGCTGGGGAACTGCCGATTGGCCAGCGCCATCACGCCGCGCAGCTCCCACCAGTTCTTCAGCTTGCAGGCGAAGCCGCGGTGGGTCTGGCGGTAGGTCGCCTCGGCATAGAGCTCGGAAAACGCCGCCTCGATGGTGGCGACATTCCCGCCGTGGCCGTTCAGGAAATACATCCGCTCGAAGCCGGCGAGGCCCAGGCTGCGGCACCAGTCGCCGATCGCCGCCATGAAGGTCGAGGGTCGCAGCGCGATGGTGCCCGGGAAGCCCAGGTGGTGCTGCGCCATGCCGATGTTGAAGGTCGGCGCCACCAGCAGGTCCGGATTCGTCTTCTGCGCTTCGTGGGCGATGATCTCCGGGCACAGCCAGTCGGTGCCCAGCAGGCCGGTCGGCCCGTGCTGCTCGTTGGAGCCGATGGGGATGACCACCGTCTTCGAGCGCTTCAGGTAGTCCTCGATCTCCATCCAGGTGGAGAGATGCAGCAGCATGGAGCCGTCCTCAGGTCGGGCCCCCGCCATACCGCATCCCTGCCCGGCAGGAGGAGGGATTATTTCTTCACCGGAGCCGGCGGGATCGCCACCACCACGTCGCCGGCCGGCATGGACACCAGCCGCCAGCCGCCCGGCTCGTGGGCGAAGGTCAGGAGGCAGGCTTGTTGCGGCGTGAGGTCGTGCAGGCAGACCCGGTCCTTGCCGGTCGACTTTAGCACCGGCGTCAGCTGCGCGAGGCTCGGCGCGCCGGGGGGCGACAGCTTGATCGCCTGCGGGCCGATCATCCGGTCGAGCGCGAAGTCGGAGGGGCCGCCGACGTCCAGGCCGTTCGCGCGCGCCACGCCGATCATCTGCTGGCGCAGGTCGGCGCGCAGGGCGGGGCGGTCTATGGCCTCTTCGAAGGCCTTGGCGTCGCCGCTGGCCGTGGCGGCGAGCAGGGCCTGGACCGTCTTGCCGGCATCCCGTTCGGGAGTCCCGCCGCACCCCTGCGCCGTCACCATCAGGGCGCCCAGCGCCGCTGCCCGAAGCCACCGAACCATCGGCGCGACCATGGGGGCGCCCGTCCGCGGCGGCAAGCGGCCTGGGCGGGCCGTCCACAGCTCAAGGGCGCCTGGCGTGGCTTGCACCCATCCCCCCGCTCCGCATACTGCTCGGCGACACTGTTTTCGGGGAGTACGGACCCATGTCGGACGAGGTGTTCCCGGTTCTGCCGGCCTGGGCGAAGCGCGCCCACATGGACGCCGCCGCCTATGACGCCGCCTGCCAGCGCGTCGAGGACGACCCGCAGGGCTATTGGGCCGAGCTCGCGGGGCGCCTCGACTGGATCAAGCCGCCGACGCAGATCAAGGACGTCTCGTTCAACAGGGACGACTTCCACATCCGCTGGTACGCCGACGGCGTCCTCAATGTCTCGGTCAACTGCGTGGACCGCCACCTCGCCAAGCGCCGCGAGCAGGTGGCGCTGATCTGGGAGAGCGACGACGGCGAAAGCTACGACGCGCTCACCTACGGCCAGCTGCACGCCGAGGTCTGCCGGATGGCCAATGTGCTGAAGGCCAAGGGCGTCAAGAAGGGCGACCGGGTGACCATCTACCTGCCGATGATCCCGGCGGCGGCGGTGGCCATGCTGGCCTGCGCCCGGATCGGGGCGGTGCACTCGGTGGTGTTCGGCGGCTTCTCGCCCGACAGCCTGTCGGGCCGCATCCAGGATTGCGCCTCGAAGATCGTGATCACCGCCGACGAGGGGTTGCGCGGCGGCAAGCCGGTGCCCCTGAAGCTCAACGTCGACGAAGCCCTCAAGGCCTGCCCGGACGTCACCGACGTGATCGTGGTGCGCCGCACCCGCGCCGAGGTGCCGATGAAGGCCGGCCGCGACGCCTACTATTCCGACCTCAAGGCCAGCGTCTCCGACACCTGCGATCCGGAGCCGATGAGCGCCGAGGACCCGCTGTTCATCCTCTACACCTCGGGCTCGACCGGAAAGCCCAAGGGCGTGCTGCACACCACCGGCGGCTATCTGGCCTGGGCCAGCTGGACCCACGAGGTGGTCTTCGACTATCGGCCCGGCGAGGTCTTCTGGTGCACCGCCGACGTGGGCTGGGTGACCGGCCACAGCTATGTGGTCTACGGGCCGCTGGCCAATGCGGCCACCTCGGTGATGTTCGAGGGCGTGCCCAACTATCCGACCTCCTCGCGGTTCTGGGAGGTCTGCGACAAGCACGCGGTGGAGATCTTCTACACCGCCCCGACCGCCATCCGCGCCCTGATGCGCGAGGGCGACGCGCCGGTGAAGAGGACATCGCGCAAGTCCATCCGCCTGCTGGGCACCGTCGGCGAGCCGATCAATCCGGAGGCCTGGCTCTGGTACCACCGCGTGGTGGGCGAGGAGCGTTGCCCGATCGTCGACACCTGGTGGCAGACCGAGACCGGCGCGACCCTGATGAGCCCGCTGCCCGGCGCGACGCCGCTCAAGCCCGGCTCCTGCACCAAGCCGCTGCCGGGCGTGAAGCCGCAGCTGGTCGACGGCGATGGCAAGGTCCTGGAGGGCGCGACCAACGGCAACCTCTGCCTGACCGATAGCTGGCCCGGCCAGATGCGCACCGTCTATGGCGACCACCAGCGCTTCATCGACACCTATTTCACCACCTATCCCGGCAAGTACTTCACCGGCGATGGAGCCCGCAGAGATGCGGACGGCTATTATTGGATCACCGGGCGGGTGGACGACGTGATCAACGTCTCCGGCCACCGGCTGGGCACCGCCGAGATCGAGAGCGCCCTGGTCGGCCACCACGACGTCGCCGAGGCCGCGGTCGTCGGCTATCCGCACGATATCAAGGGCCAGGGCATCTACTGCTTCGTGACGCTGAAGGCCGATGTGGAGCCGTCGGACATCCTGCGCGCGGATCTGCGGGGATGGGTGCGGCGCGAGATCGGGCCCTTCGCGGCGCCCGACGTCATCCAGTTCGCGCCGGGCCTGCCCAAGACCCGGTCGGGCAAGATCATGCGCCGCATCCTGCGCAAGATCGCCGAGGACGACCTTTCCAATCTCGGCGACACCTCGACGCTGGCGGACCCCTCGGTGGTCGACGACTTGGTCAGGAACCGCGCCGCGCGCCGCGGCGACGAGCAGATCCGCTCCGGCGGCAAGACGCTGATGGCGCCGGACCTGGAAGCCGTGCTGCGGGCCCATGGCGCCATCGCCGACGCCGCGGTGATCGGCGTGGCCGGCGCGGGCGCCGATGAGGCGATCCACGCCTTCGTCCAGCTGGAGCCCGACGAGGTCGCGACCGACGTGCTGCAGGCCGACATCAAGGGCTTTGTGCGCCGCGAGGTGGGGCCGCACGCCGTTCCCGCCGTCGTGCAGTTCGTTCGCGGCCTGCCGAAGACCCCCGCGGGCGAACTGGTCCGGCCGCTGCTTCGCAAGATCGCCGAGGGCGACGTCAAGGACCTGGGCGACACCTCGGGCCTGGCCGATCCCTCCGTGGTCGACGATCTGGTCAAGAACCACGCGCCGGCCGAGGCCTAGCGAAGACAGGTGCGCCCGGCGGCCAGCCTCGGTGTTCGCATGGGTTCCGCGCTCGCGCTGCTGGCATCCCTGACGACCGCGTCGGCCGCCGGCGCCGTCGAGATTTCGCCGCGCGAACAGGCCGTGCTCGACCGGGGCCGCGCCTATGTAGAGGTGCGCTCCGATCCCGACGGGGTTTCAGGCCTGATCCGCGCGGCCATCGACATCGCCGCGCCGCCGGAGGTGGTGTTCAAGGTGATCACCGACTGCGACCTGGCGCCGAAGATGGTCGACAGCCTGAAGAGCTGCCGCATCGTCGAACGCGATCCCGCCGGCCGCTGGGACGTGCGCGAGGAAATCAGCAAGATGACCTTCGTGCCCTCGGTGAGGAACGTGTTCCGCTCCGACTACGAGCCGCCGGAACGGGTCCGCTTCCATCGGGTCGGCGGCGACCTGATGGTGTTCGAGGGCGAGTGGCGGATCGAGCCGCATGGCGCCGGCTCGCGGGTGTTCTACGAGAACCGGGCGGGCGCCCCGTTCCGGGTGCCGGGCTACCTGGCGCGGATCGCCCTGCGCTTCGAGGTGCCGCAGGCGCTGCAGGCTCTGCGGCGCGAGTCCGTGGCCCGCGTGCGATGAACCGCGACCTGCCGGCGGCCCTGCGCGCCGCCCTGGCCCGCGAGCTGGAGGGCGTCTCGCGCCGGGACCTGGCGAGCCGCGCCACCCGCACGTCGGAGGCCTACCGCGCCGGCCGGGGCTCGGCGGAGGTGATCCGATCGCCAGAGGATGCGCTGGCCTATGCCCTGGTCCGCCTGCCGGCGACCTACGCGGCCTGCGCGGCGGTGTTCGACGAGGCGCGGCGGATGGCGCCGGGCTTTGCGCCGCGCAGCCTGCTGGACGCCGGCTCCGGTCCGGGCGCGGCCAGCTGGGCGGCGACGGAGACCTGGCCGCAGCTCGCCTCCGCCGCCTGGCTCGACGCCAGCGCGCCCTTTCTGGACCTCGCCGCGCGGCTGGCGCGCGACGGCCCGACGGCGCTGCGAGATGCCGAGGTCCTGCGAACAGACCTCGCGGCGGGCCGTGTCGGCGCCCCGGCCGACCTCGTGGTGGCCAGCTACGCCCTGGCCGAGATCAAGCCCGCCGCCCAACGCGACGTGGTCCACGCCCTGTGGACCGCCTGCCAGGGCGTGCTGGCCCTGGTCGAGCCCGGCACGACGGCAGGCTTCCAGCGCATCCTGGCCGCGCGCGACGCCCTGATCGCCGCCGGCGCCGAGCTGCTGGCGCCCTGCCCGCACGCCGCGGCCTGCCCGCTCGCGGCCCCGGACTGGTGTCACTTCAGCGTCCGCCTGCCGCGCAGCCGCGACCACTTGGCGACCAAGGGCGCCGAAGTCCCCTTCGAGGACGAGAAATTCGCCTATCTGATCGCCGCGCGCCCGGGGATCGCCGGCGCCGCCCGCAGCGCCCGCGTGCTGGCCGCGCCGCGCGTCTCCAAGGGCGGGACCGTCTTCAAGCTCTGCGGCGCGGAGGGCCTCGCGGCGCGCACCGTCGTCCGCCGCGACAAGGCCGCCTACGCCGCCGCCCGTCGGCTGCGCTGGGGCGACGCCTGGCCCGGCCGCTGAGCGAGGCCGCTGGCGCAGGCGCCGGTCGCGCGCCACAGTGACGCCATTGCCTCGATCATGTCCGGAGACCTCCCATGCCCAAGAGCCGTGAGATCCATCTCGTGCAGCGCCCCAGCGGCGCGCCGAGCCCCGCGGACTTCGCTCTGGTGGACCGCGATGTGGCCGACGCCGCCGACGGCGAGGTGCTGGTCGAGAACCTCTACATGTCCGTCGATCCGGCCATGCGGCCGAGGCTCACGGCCGGCCAGGCGTTGAACGAGGCCATGATGGGCGGGGCGCTGGGCCGCGTCGTGCAGTCGAGGCACGGCGACTTCAAAGTGGGCGACCTGGTCACCAACCGCCTGGGCTTCCGCGAATTCTTCACCTCCGACGGCAAGGGGCTGACCAAGCTCGAGCCCGATCCCGATCTGCCGTTGACCGTCCACATGCACGTGCTCGGCATGACCGGCTTCACCGCCTACGGCGGCCTGCTGCACATCGGCCAGCTCAAGGATGGCGAGCAGGTGTTCGTCTCCACCGCGGCCGGCGCCGTGGGATCGGTGGCGGCGCAGATCGCCAAGCTCAAGGGTTGCTATGTGGTGGGCTCCACCGGCGCCGACGACAAGGCCCGCTGGCTGAAGGACGAAGTCGGATTGGATGCCGTGATCAACTACAAGAAAGAGCCGATCCGCCAGGCCCTGGAGGCGGCCACGCCCAAGGGCGTCGATGTCTATTTCGACAACGTCGGCGGCGACCACCTGGAGGCGGCGCTGCGGCGCATGAACACGCTCGGGCGCATTCCCGTCTGCGGCTTCATCTCGGGATACAACTCCGGCCACTCGGTGGTCTCGAACCTGTCGAACATCATCTATTCGCGGGTGACCCTGCGCGGCTTCGTGGGGACCGACTTCATGCACGCTTATCCCGACTTCCAGCGCGACATGCGCGGCTGGCTGAAGGCGGGCCGCATCAAGTATCAGGAGACGGTGAGGGACGGCATCGCCGCCGCGCCCGACGCGCTGATCGGTCTGATGGCCGGCCAGAACACCGGCAAGATGCTGGTCAAGCTGGCGGGCTGAAACCGGCGGCCAGGCGCAGGTGACACAGCCGTAAGCTTTCCCCGCCGCGGCGCGGTGCTATGGGTTGCGGCTCTCGCCAGATCGGGAACGCGCGCATGCTTCGTCACGTCTTCGCCGCCGGCCTCGCGGCGGCTCTCGCGCTCACCGGCGCGGCGGCCGCAGCCCAGACCGCCGGGCCGCCGCCCGCCTCGGCGACGCACGTCCCGCCGATCGGCTTCAAGACCCAGCGGCTGGCCAACGGCCTGCTGGTGATCAGCTCGCTCGACCGCACGACGCCCAACGTCACGGTGCAGGTCTGGTACGGCGTCGGGGCGAAGAACGATCCGGCCGGCCGCTCGGGTTTCGCCCACCTTTTCGAACACCTGATGTTCAAGGCCACCAAGGACCTGCCGCCCGAGAGCTTCGACCGCCTGACCGAGGACGTCGGCGGGGTGAACAACGCCTCGACCTACGACGACTTCACCAACTATTTCGAGGTCGTCCCGGCCAACCACCTGCAGCGGCTGCTGTGGGCGGAGAGTGAGCGGATGGGCGCGCTCGTGGTCGATCCGGCCAACTTCAAGTCGGAGCGCGCCGTGGTCGAGGAGGAGCTGCGCCAGCGCGTGCTGGCCGCGCCCTACGGCCGGCTGTTCAGCCTCTATGTGCCGGCCGCCACCTACAAGGCGCACCCCTATCATCGCTCCTCGATCGGCTCGATCCAGGACCTGGAGGCCGCCACCGTCGACGACGTGCGCGCCTTCCACCAGGCCTACTATCGGCCCGACAACGCCGCCCTGATCGTGGTCGGCAACTTCGATCCGCGTGAGCTCGACGCCTGGGTCGCCAAATATTTCGCGCCGCTGAAGCATCCGGCCGCGCCGGTCAAGCGGGTCACCGTGGTGGAGCCGCCGCGCGCGGGCCCTGGCGTGTATGACGGCTACGGCCCGACCGTGCCCCTGCCCGCCGTGGTGATCACCTGGCTTGGCCCCAAGGCCGCTGACCCGGACGCCCCGGCGCTCAAGGTGCTCGATCAGATCCTCTCGGGCGGCAAGTCGTCCCGGCTCTACGACACCCTGGTGTACGACAAGCGGATCGCCACCGAGATCTATTCCAACGCCGACCTGCCGCAACAGCCGGGCAGCTTCATGGTGGGCGCGGTCATGGCCTCCGGCCACGGCATCGAGGAGGGCGAGAAGGCCCTGTTGGCCCAGGTCGGGCAACTGCGCGCCGCCCCGCCGACCGCGGCCGAGCTCGAGACCGCCAAGACCGAGCTGATCGCCGGCAAGCTGCGGGAGCGCGAGACCATCGACGGCCGCGGCTTCGCGCTGGGCTATGCGCTGCGCATCCAGGGCGATCCGGCCAAGGCCAATAGCGAGCTCGCCGACCTTTCCGCCGTCACCGCGGCCGACGTCCAGCGCGTGGCGCAGAAATACCTCGACCCCGACCGGCGCATGACCATCCGCTACCGCGCCGAGAGCGCCCGGCCGAAGGGCGCGCCCATCCCGCACGAGCCCGCGCCGCCCAAGCGGGTGGTGAAGTATGCCGGCCCCGTCTTCCAGCTCGCTCCGCCGGCCCAGCGGCTCAAGCCGCCGCCGATCGGCGCGCCGGTCCAGCCAATCCTCCCCAAGCCCACGGAGCGCACCCTCGCCAATGGCCTGCGGGTGATCGTGGCGCGCTCCTCGGACCTGCCGCTGGTCACCGCGGACCTGACCGTCAAGACCGGCGCCTGGGCCGATCCGCCGGGCCTGGCGGGCGCGACGGACATGACCGCCGACATGCTGACCGAGGGCACCAGGACCCGCTCGGCCCGCGAGATCGCCCGCCAGGTGGAGGCGTTGGGCGCGACCCTGGAATCCGGGGCCGGCCTCGAGGCCTCGTCGGTGACCCTCAACGTCATGCCCGACAAGCTGGCCGCCGCCATGCCGATCATGGCCGACGTGACGCGCAACCCCGCCTTCGCCGCGGAAGAGCTGGATCGCCAGCGGCAACTGGAGCTCGACAGCCTGTCGGTCGCCTACCAGGAACCTGGCCAGGTGGCGGGCTTCGCCGCCGATCCGGTGATCTTTGCCGGCACCCCGTTCGGCCATGTGGCGGGCGGCACGCCGGACTCGCTGGCCCGCCTCAAGCCCGCGGACCTCGTCGCAATCCACCGCGCCTGGTTCCGGCCCGACAATGCGGTCCTGGTGTTCACCGGCGACATCGCGCCGGAACGGGCTTTCGCTTTGGCGCAGCAGGCTTTCGGCGACTGGGCCCGTCCCGCCGAGCCGTTGCCCCCCGCGCCGGTCATCCGGCCCAATCCGACGGCGCGCGCCATTGCCATCGACCTGCCCGGCACGGGCCAGGCCTCGGTCAACCTGGTGAAGCCGGGCATCGCCCGCTCGGACCCGCAGTACTACACCGGGATCGTCGCCAACACGGTGCTGGGCGGGGGCTATTCGGCGCGGCTGAACGAGGAGATCCGCGTCAAGCGGGGCCTGTCCTACGGGGCCTCCTCGCGCCTCACGGCCGACCGCACCACCGGCGCCTTCCGCGCCACGGCCCAGACCAAGAACGAGTCCGCGCCGCAGGTGCTGGATCTGATCCAGGATGAGATGCGCAAGCTGGCCGCCGCCCCGCCGACGGTCGAGGAGCTGAAGGCCCGCAAGTCGGTGCTGGTGGGCTCCTTCGGCCGTTCGCTCGCCACCACCGGCGGCCTGGCCGACATCCTCGGCAACCTGGCGCTCTACGGCGTGCCCCTGGACGAGATCACCCGCTACACCGCGAACGTGGAGGCGGTGACGCCGGTCGAGGTGCAGGGCTTCGCCGGCCGGATCCTGTCGCCAGACGGGGCGAGCGTCGTGGTCGCCGGCGATGCGAAGGCCTTCGCGGCCGCCCTGAAGGCCAAGCTCCCAAACCTGGAGGTCATCCCGGTGGATCAGCTCGACCTGGGAAGCCCGACGCTCCGGAAGGCTTCGAACTAGACGTCCAGCGCGACAGGTCGCGTTCGCGGCCGATCAGGGCCAGGCCCGAGGCGATGGATTCCAGTTCCGCGCCGGTTTCGATCCTCTCGGGCGCAAACCGCCGGTGGAAGATGGCGCGCACGGCCGGAACCAGGGACGAGCCGCCGGTCAGGAACACCCGGTCGATGCCGCTGGGCGGCAGCGTGGCGTCGGCCAGCGCGCGGTCGACGGCGGCCTCGATCTGCGCCAGCTCCGGGGCGATCCAGCCCTCGAATTCCGCGCGCGTCACCGCAGCCGCGATGTGGATGGAGCCGGCCTCGAAGCGGAAGTCGGCGTGCTCGCGGACCGACAGTGTCTCCTTCAGCCGCGAGACCGCGCGGTAGAGCTGGTAGCCGTAGTTCTCGTCCAGGGTCTCGATCAGCCGGGCGATCTTCTCCGGCTCGACCGCGGCGCGGAGCAGGCCGCGGATCTCGCGCATGTCGCGGCTGGCGCGCATCAAGGCCAGCTGATCCCAGCGGGCGAAGGCGGAATAGTATCGATTGGGAACAGGCAATACCTTGCCGTAGGAGGTGTAGCTCGAGCCCTTGCCCATGGCCGGCGAGACCAGCCGGTCGAGGATCCGGTAGTCGAAGGCGTCGCCGGCCACGCCCACGCCCGCCCGCCCGAGCGGCGTCGAGCGGATCTCGCCCGCCCCCTCTCCGGTTTTTGGGCGCTCGAAGCGGATGATGGAGAAGTCGCTGGTGCCGCCGCCGAAGTCGCCGACCAGCACGGTGGCGTCACGGTCGAGCGTGCGGGCGAAGAAGAAGGCCGCGCCCACCGGCTCGTAGGCATAGAGCACCTCGGTGAACCCCATCCGCCCAAAGGCCGTGTCGTAACGCGACAGCGCCAGGGGCTCGCTGGGCGCCGCGCCCGCGAAGGTCACCGGCCGGCCGACGATCACCCGGCCGGGCAGCTCGGCCATGTCGGGACCGGCGTATTCCCGCATCTTCAGCAGGAAGGCCGAAAGCAGGTCTTCGAACCGATAGCGACGCCCCAGGACCTGGGTCTCGGTGAAGCTCTCGGCGGCCGCGAAGCTCTTGAACGACTGGATGAACCGAGTCTCGACCGGATCCTCCACATAGGCCTCGATGGCCCAGGGCCCGGCCGCCACCTGGCGATCCGAGGGCCGTTCCGGCGGGGCGTTGAAGGAGAGGCAGGAGCGGAAGGCGAACAGTTCCCCTTCCGGGGCCGGGAACCTCGCCAGGTGCGCCGGCCCGTCCGGGCCGGCCAGGGCCACGACCGTGTTGGTCGTGCCGAAGTCGATGCCGAGACTGAAAGCCGAACTCATCGGAAGCGCTCCTGGCGGGGAGGGGACGGCGATCGCCCGCTTCCCCTTTTCCGGCGCGCGACCTCAACTCAGAAGGCGTGTCGCCATCTGCATCAGAGTTCGGCCTCGGCCAGGGGGCGCTCATAGGCGCATACCGTGGCCATCTGCAGGATCTTCGAGACGTTGGCCGACAGCGGGCAGATCTGCACCGCGCGCTCCAGGCCCAGCAGGATTGGGCCGATCACCGTCGCCCCGCCCAGGGTCTTGATCAGCTGGGTGGAGATGGCCGCCGAGTGGATGGCCGGCATGATCAGCACATTGGCGGGGCCCGACAGGCGCATGAACGGATAGTTGGCGCGGCCCTCCGGCTCGAGCGCGATCTCCGGCGGCATCTCGCCCTCGTACTCGAAGTCGATGTCGTCCATCTGGTCGAGCATGGCGACCGCGTCGCGAACCTTCTCCGACCGCTCGCCCATGGGATTGCCGAAGGTCGAATAGCTCATGAAGGCGACGCGCGGCGTGTAGCCCAGGGTGCGCACGGCGCGGGCCGCCTCGCAGGCGATCTCGGCCAGATCGGCGGCCTCGGGCATCTCGGTGACATTGGTGTCGGCGATGAAGATGGTGCGGCCCTTGGCCAGCACCACGCTCATGCCCAGCACCCGGCCGGCCGGCGCCGGGTCGATGACCCGCAGCACCTCTTCCAGCACCTGGTCGAAGGCCCGGGTGACGCCTGTCACCATGCCGTCGGCGTGGCCCAGCGCCACCATGGCGGCGGCGAAGGAGTTGCGGTCCTGGTTGATCAGCCGCTGCACGTCGCGGCGCAGGTAGCCTTCGCGCTGCAGCCGGGCATAGAGGTGGTCGACGAAGGCCTCGTTCCAGTGCGAGAGCCGCGCGTTGACGATCTCCAGCTTGGCTTCCGCGGGATCGAGGCCCACGAGCTGCATGTTCTCATGCACCAGCTCCTCGCGGCCTACCAGGATGGCGTCGCCGAGCCCGCCGGTCTGGAAGGCGTAGGCCGCGCGGATCACGCTGGGCTCCTCGCCCTCGGCGAAGACGATGCGCTTCTTCGGCCCCGCCAGCACCGCGCCTTGCAGCTTCTGCAGGAAGGCGGCCGTGGGATCGAGCCGCTGGGCCAGCGACGCGCGATAGGCGTCCATGTCCTCGATCGGCTTGCGCGCGACCCCGGTGTCCATGGCCGCCTGGGCGACGAACGGCGGGATGTACCAGATCAGCCGCGGATCGAAGGGCGTCGGGATGATGTACTCCGCCCCGAACTTCAGCTGCAGGCCGTGGTAGGCGGCGGCCACCTCGTCGGGCACGTCCTCGCGGGCCAGCTGCGCCAGGGCGTTGGCGCAGGCGATCTTCATCTCCATGTTCACCTGCCGGGCCCGCACGTCCAGGGCGCCGCGGAAGATGTAGGGGAAGCCCAGGACGTTGTTCACCTGGTTCGGATAGTCGCTCCGGCCGGTGGCCACGATGGCGTCGGGACGCACCGCATAGACCTCTTCGGGGGTGATCTCCGGGTCGGGATTGGCCATGGCGAAGATGATCGGCTTGGGCGCCATCTTCTTCACCAGCTCGCCGGTCAGCGCGCCCTTCACCGACAGGCCGATAAACACGTCGGCGCCCTCGAGCGCCTCGGCCAGGGTGCGTTTGTCGGTGTCGACCGCATGGGCCGACTTCCACTGGTTCATATCCTCGCCGCGGCCGCGGTACAGAACCCCCTTGCGGTCGACGGCGATGACGTTGCCGTGCGCCACGCCCATGGCCTTGATCAGCTCCAGGGTGGCGATGCCGGCCGCGCCCGGGCCGTTCAGCACCACCTTCACGTCCTTCAGCTTGCGGCCGGTGATCTCGCAGGCGTTGATCAGGCCGGCGGCGCAGATGATCGCCGTGCCGTGCTGGTCGTCGTGGAACACCGGGATGTCGAGGAGTTCCTGCAGCTCCGTCTCGATGCGGAAGCACTCGGGGCTCTTGATGTCCTCGAGGTTGATGCCGCCAAAGGTGACGCCGATGTTCTTGACCACCGTGATGATCTCGTCGGGGTCGGTGGCCAAGACCTCGATGTCGATGGCGTCGACGTCGGCGAAGCGCTTGAAGAGTACGCCCTTGCCCTCCATCACCGGCTTGGCGGCGAGCGCGCCGAGGTTGCCGAGCCCCAGGATCGCCGTGCCGTTGGAGATCACCGCCACCAGATTGCCCTTGGAGGTATATTCGTAGGCGTCGTCCGGGTTCTTGGCGATCGCCAGCACCGGGGCTGCGACGCCTGGCGAATAGGCCAGCGACAGGTCGCGCTGGGTCGCCATCGGCTTGGTCGCCGCGATAGCGATCTTCCCCGGCGTCGGCTCGCGGTGGAACGCGAGGGCCTCCTCATCGGTGAAGGTGCGTTTTTCGGCGTCGCTCATGGCGGCGGCGGTGTCCTTGGGCGTCATCCGGGCGTGGAAGCGGCCACCTATAGAGAGCCCGGCCTTTTCAAACAACCTTCACCCTGGGGACGGACGGCCGCCGCTCAGAGCTTGCGTCCGATCAGCACGTCCTGCGAGTGCAGCGGCGCGGTCGACCACTGGCCGTCATAGCGGGCGACGATCTCCAGCCCGAGCGCCTCGAACAGGGCGGCGATTTCGGCGTCGTCGTAGGCGATGGCGGCTTCCGGCAGGCTGGCGTCCTCCGCCCAGTAGCCGTCGCCGCGGTGCCGGAAACTCAACACGCCGCCGCCCCGCTCCACCTCGGCGCGGCGCGTGGGGCTCATAAGGTAGTAGGAGATGGCGCAGCGCGCGCCCGGCTTCATCACACGCGCCACCTCGCCCAGGTAGTTGGCCATGTCGTCCGGCATCAGGTGGGTGAACACCGAACCCAGGAACACCAGGTCGAAGGCCGAGTCGGCGTAGGGGAAGACGAAGGCGCTGGCCTGGGCTGCGCCGCCCTTGCGATAGCGCCGGCTCTTCACGTCGACGAGCTGGAAGCGGAAGTTGGGATAGGCTGCGAAGGCCCGCCGGCACCAGGCGATCACCGGCGGCATGATGTCGAAGCCGTCGTAGCCGCCGCGCGGCGAAAGATAGCCGCTCAGCGCGACCGCCAGCCGGCCCAGGCCGCAGCCCACGTCCAGCACGCGGTCGTCGGGGGTCATGCCCTGCTCGATCAGCCATTCGCGGAGCAGGTCGCCGGAGCCGTGGAAATCCATCCGGCCGCTGCCGATCAGGTGCCACAGCCGCCGGGGCGGGGTCAGGGGCCGGCGCCGGCCGGAGGCCCATTCGGCGGCGTCGACCAGACTGCCGCGGGCGAACTCATAGGCGGTGCGCCCCAGCTGGCGGACGGCGGGCGGCAGGGCTCTCTTCAAGGGCGCGGCGCTCATGCGCGGCTAGGTAGCGTCGCGGAGGGCCGGGCGGCAATGGCGGTCGGCGCTTGACTCACGTGTTAGTCCAGGCTTACGGTAAGTGATGGCTAACGCCAATCAAACCAAGAACGCTTTCGCGGCCCTGGCCGATCCCACCCGGCGCGAGGTGTTCGAGCGCCTCGCGCAGGGCCCGCGCTCGGTGGGCGAGCTGGCGAGCGACCTGCCGGTCAGCCGGCCGGCGGTGTCGCAGCATTTGAAGGTGCTCAAGGACGCGGGTCTGGTGACCGACCGACCGGAGGGCGCGCGCCGCGTCTACCAGATCGATCCGCAGGGGCTTGGGCAGATCCGCGCCTGGCTCGACCGCTTCTGGGACTCCGCCCTGGAAGCCTTCAAGGCCGAGGCCGAAAAAGACGACGACGACGAGGAGGACGAAGCTTGAGCCAGACCATCACCCCGGCGGCGATCCGCAAGACCCTGGAGGTCCGCGCGACGCCGGCCAAGGCGTTCCAGGTGTTCACCGCCGGTATCGACCGCTGGTGGCCGAAGACCCACACCATCGGCAAGGCGCCGCTGAAGCAGGCGGTGATCGAACCCCGCGCCGGCGGCCGCTGGTACGGCGTCGACGTCGAGGGCGGCGAGGACGACTGGGGCGAGGTGCTGGCCTGGGAGCCGCCCGGCCGGCTGCTGCTCGCCTGGCGGATCAACGGCGAGTGGGCCTGCGATCCCTCCGTGCACACCGAGGTGGAGGTGATCTTCACCGATCTCGGCGCCGGCCGCTGCCGCGTCGACTTCGAGCACCGCGACCTGGCCAATCTGGGCAAGGGCGCCGAGACCGCCGCCGCCAGCATGGACAACGGCTGGGGGAGCATCCTCGACCTCTACAAAACCGCCGCTGAATCCTGACCCCACACCTCAACCGCAGGAGGACGACCATGTCGCAAGTGACCATCTACGGAATTCCCGGCAGCCCCTATGTGCGCATCCCGATGCTGGCCTGCGAGGAGAAGGGGGTCGCCTACACCCTCGTGGCCCTCGGCTTCGGCGACCAGAAGTCGCCCGAGCACCTGGCCCGTCAGCCGTTCGGCCGCGTGCCGGCGGCGGATATTGACGGGTTCCAGCTGTTCGAGGCCCAGGCGATCATCCGCTACATCGACCAGGTGTTCGAGGGCCCCAGCCTGGTCCCGGCCGATCCCAAGGCGCAGGCGCGGATGAACCAGGTGATGGGCATCGTCGACTGCTACGTCATGCCTTCGCTGAGCGCCGGCATCGGCTTCAACCGGATCGTCGCCCCGATGGTCGGGCGACCGGTCAACGAGGCTGCCGTGCAGGCCGCGATTCCCCTGGCGCGCACCTGCCTGAAGGCGCTGGAGGACATCCTCGGCGGCCAGCCCTATTTCGCCGGCGACCGGATCTCGCTCGCCGACATCATGGCGGTGGCGCATCTCGACATGGTCCCGGCCTCGCCCGAGGGCGCCGAGTTGATCGCCGGCTCGCCGCTGCTCGCCTGGCTCGACCGCATGAACGCCCGCCCAGGCGTCGCCAAGACCTCCATGCGCAAGATGATGAACCTGCCCGAGCCGGCCTGACGCGCAGAACCCATTGACCCGGCCGCCTCCCTCGCGAGAGTAGCGAACACGTCCGCGACGCCCGGGGGAGGCGAACCTGAGCCAGCCGTTGAAGATCGCCGTGGCCGGCGCGCTCGGGCGCATGGGCCAGGCCGTGGCCGCCATGGTCCAGGCGGACGCGGGGCTTTCGCTCACCGCGCGGTTCGATCGGCCGGGCGCCGAAGGCGCGGGGCTGGTCAGCCAGGACGAGGCCCTGGCGCTCGCCGAGGTGGTCATCGACTTCACGACGCCCGCCGCCTCCGTGGCCCTGGCTCAGGCCGTCGCGGCGCGCGGTGGGCCGGCCCTGGTGATCGGCTCGACAGGCCTCGACGCCGATCAGGCCGCGGCCATCGACAAGGCCGGGGCGAAGGTCGCCATCGTGCGCGCCGGCAACTTCTCGCTCGGCGTCAACATGCTCATGGGCCTGGTCGAACAGGCCGCCCGCGCCCTGCCGGCCGCCGACTACGACATCGAAATCTTCGAGGCCCACCACAGCCGCAAGGTCGATGCGCCCTCCGGCACGGCCCTGATGCTGGGCGAGGCCGCCGCCCGCGGCCGCGGCGTCGAGCTGGCGAAGGTCGCCAAGCGCGGCCGTGACGGAATCACCGGCGCCCGCAGGACCGGCGACATCGGCTTCGCCAGCCTGCGCGGCGGCGACATCATCGGCGAGCATGCGGTGATCTTCGCCGCCCAGGAGGAGATCCTGACGCTCTCCCACTCCGCCCGCGACCGCGGCCTGTTCGCCCGTGGCGCGCTGGCCGCCGCCCGCTGGGCCGCCGGCAAGCCGCCGGGCGCCTACGACATGCGCGACGTGCTGGGCTTCACAGAGCGCCGATGACGGGGGAGCGTTAGCCATGGCCGACGTCCTCGAGCTCGACGCCGCAGGTCAGATCGCGGCCCTGTCGGCCAAGCGGGTTTCGGCGGCGGAACTGCTGAAGATCGCCATGACCCGCCACGAGCAGACCCACGGCCTCCTGAACGCGGTGGTGATGGCCGACCCCGAAAGGGCCATGGCGCGGGCCCGCGCCATCGACGACCTGCGCATGAAGGGCGAGCCGCTGGGGCCGCTCGCGGGCCTGCCGATGACGGTCAAGGACACCCTCGACGTGGCCGGCATGGCGGCGTCCTCCGGCCTGGAGAGCCTGCGCCGCCGCCAGGCCGACGACGCCACCGCCGTCGCCGCAGCCCGCGCCGCCGGCGCGGTGATCTGGGGCAAGACCAATGTGCCGGTGATGGCCGGCGACTGGCAGACCTTCAACGGCCTCTACGGGGTGACCAACAATCCGTGGGACGTGGCGCGCACGCCGGGCGGCTCCTCCGGCGGGGCGGCCGCGGCGCTCACCGCCCGCATCACCGCCCTGGAGATCGGCTCCGACATCGGCGGCTCTCTGCGCGTCCCCGCCAGCTTCTGCGGCGTCTTTTCCCACAAGCCGACCTGGGGCCTCGTCGCCCAGCACGGACACGTGCCGCCGCATCCGGGCTCCTGGGTGGAGCGCGATCTCAATGTGGTGGGCCCGATGGCCCGCTCGGCCCGCGACCTGCGCTTGCTGCTTTCGATCATCGCCAGCGGCTCGGTGGCGCCCAAGGCTCCGCCGGCGGAGCTGAAGACCGCACGCATCGCGCTGTGGCTCGACGAGCCGATGTTCCCGCTCGACCCGCAGCTGCGCACGGTGCTGCTGGCGCTGGCCAACGAGCTCGCCGCCGCCGGGGCCGAGGTGACGCCGATGCCGACGCCGGTCGACGCCCGCCAGCTGATGGTCAGCTACCACACCCTCTTGGGCGGCGTGCTCGGCGAGGACCTGCCGCCCCAGGTGCTACGCCAGATGCAGATGATGCGGCCCTTCGCGCGCCTGGCGGTGAAGCGCGGCTCCGACCCCATGTCGCCCTCGGCCATGGCGCTCGCCTACACCGCCACCCACCGCGAGTGGATGGAGGCCGACGCGGTCCGCTGCCGGCTGAAACACGAGATCGGGGCGCTGTTCGAACGGTTCGACGCGGTGCTGGCGCCGATCACCCCGGTGACGGCCTTCCCGCACGACCATCGGGCCTTCCAGTCGCGCGCCCTCGGCCTCTCGACCGGCGAGGTGATCCCCTACAATTCCATGCTGAGCTGGATCGCGCTGGCCACCGCGCTCGGCCTGCCGGCGACGGCGATCCCGGCCGGCCGCACCGCGGCGGGCCTGCCGGTCGGCGCGCAGCTGATCGGCCCGGTGGGCGGCGACGCCCGCACCTTGGCCTTGGCCCAGGCCATCGACGAGAACCTCCGCGGCTTCGCCGCTCCGGGCGCGCTCACCGAGGTACGGGCCTAGGCCTCGAAAAAGGGCGCGGCTACGAAGCAGCCGCGCCCGTGATCGTCGCAGCGGGGTGCTGGCCTAGTGGGCGCCGCCCTTGGTCCCCTTGGCCGGCGCCGTGGGGGCCGGCGCGACCGGGGCCGGCTTGGCGGCCGCCGCGGCGGCTTCCTGCTCCGCCCGGCGTGCGCCGCCGAGCATGCCGGGGAGCGCATAGTTGCCCTCGTGGCAGGCGTATTCGTAGAGCTGGCCCTTGAGCGCGCCGAACTCGTACTCGCCGCCCCAGGGCTTGTCCCAGGTGTCCGGGTCGTCGACCGTGAACTGGTAGAGCAGCCGGCCCGGCCCCACGCGGGTGAAGCGCTCGGTCACCTTAAGGTTCTTCCAGGACCCGGCGAAGTTCATCTTCTCGGGGATGTTGGTGGTCTCGACCACCAGGGTGTCGCCCTCCCAGTGGCCGATCGAGTCGCCCATCCACGGCCGCACGCCGTCGGTGCGGTGCGTCGAGTTCAGGCGGATGACGCGCAGGTCGTGCACCATCTCCACGTCGATGGCCACGTAGTCCGGCGTTTGGATGATCTGGTAGTTGTTGTTGTAGAAGCCGTTGGGGAACATCGGCGGTCCGGCGTTGCGGCCGAAGCCCATGATGCAGCGCTCGCCAAGCGAGCGGGTCTCGTAGCTGTCGAACGAGCCCATGCCGCCGTAGCGCTGCATGCCGCCCGCGCCGCCGCCCTTGCGCGGCGGGAACTGGCCGTTCGCCGTGGTCAGCAGCGAGGTGCGCGGCTCGCCGTGCACCCGCATCACCTGCGAGCCCGGGTCGAGCCAGCCGATGTTGTAGCCGCCCACGTCGCCGCCGGCCGCCGCGAACTCGGGACGCACGTTCTTGTCGACGCCCTTTTGCACGCCGGCGTTCGGATCGGTGGGCTTGTTGCCCTCCGCGAACTCCTTGGCCATGCCGGCTTCTTCGGCCTTCACCGCGTCCGGCGGCATGACCAGCTGGGTCCCGTACTTCGGGTTGCGGGTCATGGGCGTCAGCGTCGCGTTGGTCCAGTTGCCGGACAGGTCCGGCTGGCCGAACGCATTGCGCGGAGCCTTGAACGGCGCGGCGGCCCTGGCCGGGGCGGCGGTGGGCGCCGCGGCGGCATAGGCCAGCGGCGCGGCGCACAAGGCAGTCGAGAGGACAAGAAGGGCGGCGCGTTTCAAAGGAGGCTCCCGAAGAATGACTTTGGCGCGGAAATATCCGGGCTGTTTATCCGCCAATTTTACGACCGGTATGTCGCCGCGGCAATGTTTGGCCGCCGGGGTGCGTCGATCGCGCCCGCCCGGTCGGCCGCCGCCTGGGCGGGATCCAGCGCCGCCGGCGGCTGTCGCTTCAAGGCCGCTGTGGGGGTGAGCACGGTCCGCTCGATGATCTCGGCCATGGTGTCGCGATCCACGGTTTCGCGGTTGCGGAGCCACCAGGCGAGCAGGTTCAGGATCGCCGAGACGACATGGAACAGGACCAGATCGTCGAGCGGGCCCTCAGGCGCCGTCGGCCGCGCGCCGGCCACCGTCTCCATGGCCTGGCGCAGCATGCCGGCCCGCACCGTCTCTCCCGCGCCCCCGGCGATCAGCGCCTGATGGATCGGCAGGTGGGCCTCCACATAGGCGCAGAGGCTCCTCGCCGCCCCCAGCCGGTCGCGCTGTCGCAGCAGTGGCGCTACCTGCCGCAGGAAGTCGCGGGTGAGCACGTCGGCCACGTCGGCCAACAAGGCTTCCTTGTCGGCGTAGTGACGGAAGAAGGTGGCGTAGCTGACGCTGGACCGCTCGGCGATGGCGCGCACGGTGATCGCCTCCAGCGGCCGCTCGGCCGCCAGGTCCACCATCGCTTGCCGAAGCGCCTCGCGCGTCCGCACCACCCGCGCGTCGGCCGTCATTGACATGGATCACGACCCATCAGTTATGATACACACTATCTCGTAACTGGCGTGTAGAAGCCAGGGTTAGAATACCGCGAGCGGGCGGGGCCGGGGGCCGCTGCCCGGCTGGGAGGACGGCCGATGAAGCTTTCTGCGAAGACCGCGCGCCAGGTTTCGAAATGGGGCCTGATGGCTTCCGCGCTCACCATGGCCGCGCTCACCGCAGGCGGCGCAGCCCTCAAGGCCCGCGCCGACGCGGCGCCGGCGGCGGGCCCGGTCCAGGTGGGCGACTTCATGCTCGCCGACCAGAACCTGCTGGCCAAGCAACTCTATCGGATGAGCGACGCCAAGGCGGTGGTGATCGTCACCTATGCCCGGGGCGATGCGGCGCTGCGCGCCGATGCGCCGGCGCTGACGGCGCTCAGGGCCGCCTATGCGCCCAAGGGCGTCGAGTTCCTGGCGCTCGATTCAACGCTCGGCGACAAGCGCGAGCCGGTGATCGCCGACGCCAAGGCGGCCGGGCTCGATATGCCGATCCTGTTCGACTACGAGCAGCTGGTCGGCGAGGAGCTGGGCGTCACCCGCGCAGCCGAGGCCATCGTCATCGATCCACGGACCTGGACCGTCGCCTACCGCGGGCCGGCCGCCGGCGCCCACGCCAAGGCGGCGCTGGACGGCCTAGTGGCCGGCGAGAAGGTCGCCATGGCCGCCGAGCCGTCGCATGGCGGGGTCATCGCCTTCCCGGAGCGCGCCCACCAGGCGGCCTTCGCGAAGATCTCCTACGCGCAGACCGTCGCCCCGATCATCAAGGCGAAGTGCGCCACCTGCCACCAGCCTGGCGGCGTCGCGCCCATGGCGCTGAACACCTATGACCAGGTCAAGGGCTTCTCGCCGATGATCCGCGAGGTGATCCGCACCCATCGCATGCCGCCCTTCCTGGCCGACGAGACCGTGGGCCAGTTCAAGGACGACGAGCGGCTGACCCCGGAGCAGATGAAGACCCTGGTCCACTGGGTGGACGCCGGCGCGCCGCGCGGCTCAGGGCCTGACCCCCTGGCGAAGATCCACTTCCAGGCGGCGGAATGGCCGCTCGGCAAGCCCGACGTCGTGCTGAACGTCCCGCCGGCCAAGGTCCCGGCCACGGGCCTCATGGAATACCAGCACCCGGTGGTCGAAAACAAAATGGCCGAGGGGCGGTGGATGAAGGCCACCACCTTCCGCATCTCCGACCGCGCCGTGGTGCACCACATCCTGACCGGCGTGGTGCCGGAGGGCTTCAAGCCCGGCGAACAGGTCTCCGAGGCCCGCTGGGGCGCCTCGCTGGGCGGCTACGGCCCGGGCCGCGGCTCCAACATCGAGCCGGTGAACACCGGCGTCTGGGTGCCGCCGTCCGGCGGCGTCGCCTTCCAGAACCACTATACCCCCTACGGCCGCGAGACGGTCGAGGACACCCAGATGGGCATCTACTTCTACAAGAAGGGCGAGGAGCCGAAGTACGTCCTGCGCACCTTCGGCATCTTCGACTTCAACATCGAGATCCCAGCCAAGACCGAGGTCCACCCGGAGGTCGCCTACATCGCCTTCCCGAAGGACGCGATCCTCTACGGCATCACCCCCCACGCCCATAAGCGGGGCTCGTCCACGAAGGTCGCGATCCGCTATCCGGACGGCCACGAGGTGATGCTGCTCGCCCTGCCGCGCTACGATTTCAACTGGCAGTACGAGTACTTCCTGAAGGACCCGCTGAAGGTGCCGGCCGGCTCGAAGATCATCGCCCGCTGGACCTATGACAACTCGATCCGCAACCCCGCCAACCCCGATCCCAACAAGACCGTCCACTGGGGCGAGCAGACCACCGACGAGATGCTGGCCACCTATCTGCACTACCGCTGGGTCGACGAGACGGTGAAGAAGCAGACGCCGGAGTACGAGACCGCGCTGCAGAACAACCTGCTGTTCGGGGTCCTCGACACGAACATCGACGGCAAGCTCGCGCCCTCGGAGCTGCACGGCCAGGCCGGCGAGATGCTGAAGAAGTACTTCGCCCTGATCGACACCGACCACGACGGCTTCATCGAGCCGGCCGAGCTGGCGGCGGCCCAGAAGCTGCTGCCCAAGGGCCGCCGCGGCGGCGGGGGCGGCGCGCCGATGCCCATGCCCCCAGCGCCGGCCGAGAAGACGGCGGTCACCACATCTGCGCCCGCGTCCGGCGGGGGCAAGTGACGGATCGCCTCGGACAGGGCATTCTTACCCGATTGATTGCGTGATTTGACGCCGACGAGGCGGGGGGATTTGAGCGTGGCATTCATGAAGTCCTGGGCCTGCGGCCTTGTCCTGGCCGCCAGCGCGGCCGTGTCGTCCTGGGCGCCCACCGCCAGCGCCCAGCCCTCGGCGCCCAATGCCGGCGAGCAGATCTACCAGCAGCGCTGCAAGAGCTGCCACGAGGGCGGCGCCGAGCGGGCGCCCACGCCCGCGGACCTGGCGCGCCGGTCCAAGGACGACATCGTCAACGCGCTCACCTCCGGCATCATGGCTCCCATGGCCGCGGGCCTGACTCAGGCCGATAAGGAAGCCGTCGCCGGCTACCTGACCGCGGCCAAGACCCCGGCTCCGCCGGCCGCCGCCGGCCGCGGCGACGTGGAGATGCCGCAGATCGCCATCACCGGCGGGCCGAAGACCACCGATCCCATGTGCAAGGGCCCGGCGCCGGCCATCAAGTCGGCTGTCGGCGACTGGTCCTCCATGGGCGTGGACGACCGTTCCAGCCGCTTCCAGCGCCATCCCGGCCTCACCGCAGCCGAGGCGCCGAAGCTGAAACTCAAGTGGGCCTTCTCCATGGCCGGCGGCGGCCAGCCGGCGGTGGTCGGCGACTGGCTGTGGGTGACCAACCGTTCCGGCAAGTTCTACGCCCTCGACGCCAAGTCGGGCTGCGTGCGCTGGGTCGTCTCGGACCTGGTGTCGCGCACCACCCCGGTGGTGATCCGCTCGCCGATCTCGCCCTCGGGTTGGGCGACCTTCATCGGCCAGAGCGACCGGCTGGTCCGCGCCTTCGACGCCCAGACCGGCAAGGAACTGTGGCGCAGCCCCGAGCTGGAGAGCCACAAGATCTCCCTCCTCACGGGCTCGCCCGTCGTGGCGGGTGACAAGCTCTTGGTGCCGATCTCCTCGATCGAGGAGGCCGCGGCGATGAGCCGGTCCTACGTCTGCTGCACCTTCCGCGGTTCGCTGGCGGCGCTCGACATCAAGACGGGCAAGATGCTGTGGAAGACCCCCACCATCTCCGAGCCACTGCAGAAATCCCGCGAGTCGGAGGGCAAGACCCTGACCGGCCCGGCCGGGGCGGCGGTCTGGGCGGCGCCCTCGCTCGATCTGAAGCGGGGCCTCGTCTACATCGTCACCGGCGACAGCTACACCGACGTGCCGACCATCGGGCCGGACTCGGTGATGGCCATCGAGATCGCCACCGGCAAGATCCGCTGGCAGCACCAGGTCACCCAGAAGGACAACTTCGTCATGGGCTGCGGCCCGGCCTCGAAGTCCGGCAACTGCCCGACCCCGCTCGGTCCCGACGTCGATTTCGGGGCCACCCCGATCCTGATGACGCTGAAGGGCGGCCAGCAGGTGCTGGTGGCCGGCCAGAAGTCCGGCATGGCCTATGGGTTCGATCCCGACAACGGCAAGCTCATCTGGCAACAGCGGCTGGGCGAGGGCTCGGCGCTCGGCGGTATCGAGTGGGGCATCGGCGCGGACGACCGCAAGGTCTACATCCCCGTCTCCGACTTCGGCCAGGTGGCCTCGGAAGGCCGTCCGATGCGCCCCGGCGCGCCGGCGCAGGCGCCGGGCCGGCCTGGCCTCAACGCCGTCGATCCGGCCACCGGCAAGGTGATCTGGTTCACCCCGGCGCCCAAGGCCCCCTGCCACTACGCCAGCGACGGCGCCCGCGAGAGCCGCTGCATCCGTTCGCAATCGGCGGCCCCGGCGATCATCCCGGGCCTGGTGTTCGAAGGCGCCCTGGACGGCTGGTTCCGGGCCTATGACGCGGCCACCGGCAAGATCGTCTGGGAATATTCCACCACCGCCCAGACCTACGAGACCTTGAACGGAATCAAGGGTCAGCCCGGCGGCGGCATCGACGGCATGGGCCCGACGGTCGCGAACGGGATGGTCTACATCGTCAGCGGCAACAACGGCGCGGCGCGGGTGGGCTCCAACGGCGTCAACGTCCTGCTGGCCTTCTCCGTGGACGGGAAGTAGCGGCGGCGACGCCTCAGCCGCCGGTCACCTTGATGTCGTTGTCCTCGGAGTTGCGATCGATCCGCTTGTTGTAGGGGTCGACGCCGGCGAACAGCGGCTTGCGGGCCACGGTGACGACGAAGCTCTGCACGCCCGATCGCAGCGGCAGGCGCTGCATCGAGATCACGTCCTTCGCCGAGAACCTGGGCTTGCCCGGCTCGGCGGCGAACAGGCCAACGTCGACCGTTTCGCCCGCCATCGGCGCCTCGGTCTCCCGGCCCTGGCCGTTGGCGTAGAGCTTCTTGGCGTCGACCGTCAGCGTCACGTCCCAGCGGCCGTCCGGCCGCTTCCTCGCCACCGCCGACTTGGTCTTCAGGTCGTAGAGCGTGATCCGCTCGAACAGGTCGGTGATCAGCTGCTGCTTGTCGGCCGGCGCCTCGGCGCGGAAGTCCGCGACCAGCTCCGCCGCGGTCGGATAGGGCGCGGCCTTGAACGCGTGGTCGTGCAGGAACTTGCGCAGGGCGCGGTTCACCGCCGCCTCGCCGATTTCGTCCTGCAGCCGGTACATGACCAGCGAGCCCTTGCGGTAGTGGATGTAGGCCTGGTTCTCGACCCGCTCCAGCGGCTCCTCCTCGACCGCCTCGCCGCCGCGCGCCCGGAGGTAGCCGTCGAGTTCGTACTTCAGGAACTTCCGGATCATGTCCGGCCCGTACATGTGCTTCATGACCATCAGGGCCGAGTACTGGGCCAGCGTCTCGTCGAGCATGGTCGCCCCCTGCTCGTCGGCCCCGATCACCTGGTGGGCCCACCACTGGTGGCCCAGCTCGTGGGCTCCGACGTAGGTCACCATGTCGATGCGCGACGGGTCGCTGCCGGCGTCGGCGATGAACACCAGCCCCTCGGACCACGGCACGGTGCCGGCGAAGGATTGGGCGAAGCTGCCGTCGGGGGCCGGGAACTCCAGGAACCGGAGCTGGCGGAACTGATAGGGGCTGAAATTGGCCTGGTAGTAGTCGAGCCCGGCTTCGCCGGTCTTGATCATCCGGTCGACGTTCCACGGGTGCTGCGCGTCGTAGTAGACACTGATCGCCACGCCCTTGTAGGCGACCGTCTTCACCGCGTAGCGGGCCGACTGCATCGAGAAGAAATGCAGGATCGGGGCCTCGGTCACGAAGCGTGAGGTCCGCCGCCCCCCCGCGACGCGGGTCGCGACCTGGTAGCCCGGCGCGATCGGGACCTGATCGGCGTCGGTGGTGAGCGTGATGTCGGAATTCACCCAGTCGGAATCGTGGCGGATGAAGGTGAACCGGGTCGCCGCCGGGTCGCCGAGCTTGGCCACGCGCCGCTCGGGCGGCAGGCCGTACTTGCGGCGCTTGGCGCGGTCCTGAAGCAGGCCGTTCAGGTCGAGACCGAAGGCCGGCGCCACGTCGAAGTCGTTGAGGAACGAGCCGTTCGGCACGACGCTGAGCATCTGGCCGCCGTTGGCGAAGCCGCGTTGCTCGCGCTCGGTCTCGAAGGCCACGGTGCGCCGTTCGCCGGGCTGCATGGGCGTCTCGAAGGTCCAGATCCCGTATTTGTAGGCCGGGTAGTCGGTCTTGAGCTTCGCGCCCTGCACTTCGAGGCGCTTCACCACCAGGTCGCGGTCGAAAAACCGGACGTGGACCTCCTTGAGCGGCGCGCCGGTGCGGTTCTCGATCTGGTAGCTGCCGCGGGTCACGACCTTCGGCCCGCGCGGGTAGAGCTGCACGTCCAGCTTGACGTCGGTGATGGTGGGCTGCGGCGTGTCGTGGAAGCGCCAGAGCGCCTTTTCCGCCTCGGCCTGGAAGCGCTCCACGGCGAGGTGGTTGCGGTAGGGATTCCAGACGTGGGTGTTGACGAAGATGTAGCCGCCGCTGGCCACGAACACCGCGACGGCGAGCGCCAGCACGATGCCCGGCGCGCCCTTCAGCCGCGAGGGCAGGCGGCGCAGGCGCGGCATGAACCGCGTCTCGGTTCCGCGCCGCCACAGCCCATAGGCCAGCACCAGCAGGATCATGGCGAAGGCCGACCAGTAGAGCCGGAACCAGTAGGCGCCGATCCAGAACCGGCCCTGGCCGTTGAGGTCCGACAGCGGCACGTTCACGCCGCTGCCGTACTGGTAGAGGTTATCCTCCAGGCCCAGGTTCGACATCACGATGCTGGAGATCATGTAGATCACCATCACACCCCAGCCGACGAACTTGTGGGGGCTCAGCGCCTGGACGAACATCGCCAGCACGGCGAGCAGCATCAGGTCGATCGACTGCGGCAGCAGCCACCACAGCAGATACTCGCCGAGCTGCAGGTGGGCGTAGCCCTTGATCAGCTGGATGACGACGGCGACCGCGATGCTGACGACCAGCGTCGAGATCAGCACCAGCGAGATGGCCAGCGTCTTGGGCGCCAGGAAGGCCCAGTCCGGGATCGCGGTGGCGTCGACGATCTCGTGGGTGCGCCGTTCGCGCTCGCGCCAGACCAGCTCGCCGGCGTAGTAGATGGCGATGATCGCGGTCACGGCGCTGAAGATCCCGCCAAGCGCTGAGATCATCACGCGGGTGACGGGGAAGATCCGGCCGCCATAGAGGCTGATGTCGGTGGCCAGCCACAGGTTGACGATCGACAGCACCGCCGCCAGGCCGAGCAGCACGAAATAGGCCGGGCTCTTGAACACCTGGCCCATGTCGAGCCGCGTGCGCGCCCAGAGCTGGGCGCGGGCTGCCGCGCCGTCAAACCGCGGCTTGGGGAGCGGCGCGCTGGAGGCCCCCGGCGGCGGGTCCGACCGGGCGGCGAGCTTCGCGGCCCGGCGCTGGCTGCGCGAGGCCTTGCCCGTCTCGAAGCGGAACAGGACATAGGACAGGGCCAGGAAACCCGCCGCGATGCCCAGCCACAGCAGCCGGTTCCACAGGATGTAGCCCTCGATCGCCGGGACCAGGGCGTTGCGCTCGCTGGCCGTCCAGTAGCGGGTGGCGAGCCCGAAGGCGGCGATGCCGTTCGGCTCCCACAGCGCCGCCGTGGACTCCAGGCCCTGTCGCGACAGGATCAGTCCGAACACCGCGCGCAGCACCAGAAAGGCGACGACGCCGACGTAGGTCCACATCATCGAGCGGGTGAGGCTGGCGAGCGTGAAGAACACCGCCGAGCTCAGGAACAGCACCGGCACGGCCAACCAGAAATAGGCGTAGAGGTAGGCGGCCGGCAGGAACGGCCCGAGCGTCTCGCGGTCGACCCAGGGCATCAGCGAGCCCAACCACATGCCGAGCGGGACGGCGACGAACGACAGGACCGCAGCTGCGTAGGCGCCGGTGAAGCGGCCGAACAGGTAGTCGAACTTGGTCACCCGCGTCGACCGGATCAGCGGCCCGAAGCCGGTCTCGTCATCGCGCACCACGACATTGGCCACGAAGGCGGTGGTCACAAACATGTAGATCACCGCGAACACCAGGCTGGTCTGGGCGATCACCCAGGGCGCGTTCTTGTGCACGTTGGCGGTGTTGCCGATCTGGACATTGTCGGAGGCCACGGCCCCGAACGACATCAGAAGGAAGATGATCGCCGCGACCCAGAAGATCGGCTGGCGCACCTGGTAGCGGAACTCGAAGCCCGCGATCTTGAAGAACATGCGCCCCGCGCCTCAGGCGGCTTGGCGGGCGGCGGCGAGCGTCGAGAAGTAGACATCCTCCAGCCCGCCGGCGACGCCGGCGAAGCCGTCGCCCGGGTCCTTGTCGGCCAGGACGTGGACGACGGTCTGACCGGCGAACAGCCGGGTGGAGATCACCTGGTGGCTGGCGCGGACCGCTTCCAGGCTCGCCTTGTCGACGGTCTTGGTCCAGATGCGGCCCTTGAGGCTGGCGAGCAGTTCGTGCGGCGCGCCATCGCGCACGATCCTGCCGTCGGCGATGATCGCCATCCGTGGGCAGAGGTCGGAGACGTCCTCGACGATGTGGGTCGACAGGATCACCACCACCTGCTCGCCGATCTCGGCCAGCAGGTTCAGGAACCGGTTGCGCTCTTCCGGGTCGAGGCCGGCGGTGGGCTCGTCGACGATGATCAGCTGGGGGCGGCCGATCAGCGCCTGGGCGATGCCGAACCGCTGGCGCATGCCGCCGGAGTAGCCGGCGACGGCCTTCTTGCGCACCGCCCACAGGTTCACCTGCTGCAAGAGGCCCTCGACGGTCTCCTTGCGCTCCGCCTTCCCGGCGACCCCCTTCAGCACCGCCATGTGGTCCAGGAGGTCGTAGGCGGAGACCCGCGGATAGACCCCGAAGTCCTGTGGCAGGTAGCCCAGCGTCCGCCGCAGCAGCTCGGGCTGGGCGATCACGTCGATGTCCTGAAAGTGGATATCGCCCGAGGTCGGGGTCTGCAGGGTCGCGATGGAACGCATCAGCGTCGACTTGCCGGCCCCGTTCGGGCCCAGCAGGCCGAACATTCCCGGGGGGACCTCGAGACTGACGTCGTCCAAGGCGCGTACGCCGTTGGCATAGACATGGCTCAGGTTCTTGATCGAAAGCATCCGCCGGCTCCCCTGCCAGCCGCCAAGCTGCCGTCCTTCGCCCCGCCAATGCAAGTGATCGAAATGTAACCTCGACTGTGACGTCTCAAGGAGTCCAGATCCGGTCGACGCGCACGAACCTGCGTCCGCGGCCGGCTTCCACCTCCTCCGGCGTTTCGGGCCGGATCGTCGGCGTGACCAGCACCACCTCGCCGCCGCTGAGCCGGATCTGCCCGGTCTGGCCCGACGCCAGGGTCACGCTGCCCGAGCTGGCCGGATCGAAGCGCCCGCTCAGGCTGGCGGTGACCAGCAGGCGGTCGCCGTTCTGGACGACGCTGGTGAAGAGCTTGTAGCGGCTGGCGTTGCGCAGGATGTAGCCCAGCCGGTAGTAGGACTGCGAGCCGAAGGCCGTCAGGTCGGTGGTCAGCGGGATGCCGTCGCGATCGGTCATGGTGGCCCGCACGCGCACGGCCGAGCCCGGCTCGACCCGCGACCAGCCGGCGGCCGTGTGCACGCGCCGCGCCGCCATCGGCGGACCGAACTCACCCGGCGAAAGCAGCCTGTCGTCGGGACCGGGCGCGGGAAGCGGTTCGGGCGCAGCCTCGGCATAGACCAGCGCCGCCTTGGCCGGATGGGCGCGGTGGCGGGCCTGTGAGGGGGTCGGTTGCTCCGCGGCCGCACGCGGCGTCACCGGGCTGGAGATCGGAACTCCGGGCCTTGTGGGACCCTCCGGCGCGATCACGACCACCACCTCGGCGGGTCGGCCGGCCCACGCTGCCCCCGCACCGGCCAGCGCCAGCAAGGCGATGCAGCGCGCGCCCACCTTGCGACGCCGCGAGCTCGGGGTCTTGCGGGCCAGGAGGCCGATGCGCTCGGCCAGCGGGTGGGCGCCCTCGGCGGGCCAATAGCAACCCAGCGGCAGGGGACGCGCGGCCAACTGGGTCTTCAGCATCGCCTCGGCATAGGCCCGCCGGGCGCCTGGATGGGCGGCGACCACCTGGGCGTCGCAGGCCAGCTCCTGGTCGATCCGCAGGTAGTGCGCCGCGGCATGGATCAGCGGATTGAACCAGTTCACGCAGCGGGCCAGGGCGACGGCGGCGTTGATGCGCGGGTCGTGGCGGGCGATGTGCGTCCGCTCGTGGGCGAGCACCACCAGCTGTTCGCGCTCGGTGTAGCGGCCCTCGAAGTCGGACGGCTTGACGATGCTCGGCCGCAGCACCCCGATCACGGCCGGGCCGGCGCGGCCTTCGCGCGCGGCGCGTCCGAACTGCCGTTGCCGCCAGACGAGGTGGACGAGGCTGATCGCGACGCCCGCCGCCCACACCGCGCCCGCCAGCGGCCAGAGGTCGAGGCTCTGGGGCCCGGCGGCGTAGCGGGTCGGGGCCGCCTGGATCATTTCGATGGCCTGGGCCGCCGCGGGCTGGGCCACCGTCACCATTCTGGCCGGGGCCAACATGGCGAGCGCCGCCAGCGGGACCAGGGTCCACAGGCCGTAGGCGACCGAGGCGCCGAACATCGCGCGCGCGGGACGCCGCAGGATCAGGACCAGGGCGACCGCGATCGCCGCCGCCAGGTTGGCGCGCAACAGGGCGATGAGCGCCTCACTCATCGTCCAGCTCCGCGATCAGCTTCTTCAGGTGCTGGATGTCCTTGGGCGTCAACGCCCGATGCTCGGCGAAATGGGCGACCAGCGGGGCGACCTCGCCATCGAACAGGCGGTCGACCAGGTTCTGGCTCTCCGATTGGACATAGTCGCCGCGGGTGACCAGCGGCCGATAAAAGTAGCCTCCCGCGTCACGGCGCCCCTCAATGGCCTTCTTGCGCAACAGCCGGGTGATCAGGGTCTTCACCGTGCCCGGCGCCCAGCCATGCGCCTCGCCGACCGCGGCCACGACGCCGTCGGCGCTCAGCGGGCCCAGTCGCCACAGGGCGTCCATGATCTGGCTTTCGGCGCCCGAGATCTTCATCCGCCGCAATCTAACCCAAACCCCGCCCGTCGTCGCATTACGTAAAATACACGTGTATTTCCGGCCAGATTACACTTGTATCACGGCCAACGGTCGCGGCTGCTGGCGGCCTGAGCTCGTGGAGATGCGGCCTTGCGCAAGAGCTTGATCCTGACGGCGCTCGCTGCGGTCCCGACCGTCGCCCTCGCTCAAGCGGCGCCGGCCAGCGCCCCGGCGAAGCCGGCCGCCAAGCCGCCGACCGCGCCGGCCGGCCACACGGTCGGCGAGGTGGTGGTCACCGGCCAGGGTGGCGCGCAGATGCAGACCTCGATCGACCGGCGCAGCTATTCGGTGTCGGCCGACCTCCAGGCCCAGACCGGCTCCATCGGTGACGCCCTGCGCAACGTGCCGTCGGTGGAGGTGGACGTGCAGGGCAACGTCTCCCTGCGCGGCGATCCCAACGTGACCATCCTGATCGACGGCAAGCCGTCAGGCCAGTTCCAGGGCGACAACCGGGGCCAGGCCCTTCAGTCACTGCCCGCGAGCCAGATCGAGCGTGTGGAGGTGATCACCAATCCCTCCGCCGAGTTCCGCTCCGAGGGCACCGGCGGGATCATCAACCTGATCAGCAAGAAGGCGAAGGGCGCAGGGCCCACGGGTTCGGTGAAGGCCACGATCGGGAACCGCGGCCGCGCGGTGGCGAGCGTCACCGGCGGATACAACTCCGGCAAGCTTTCGCTCTCCGGCGACGTGAGCTTCCGCCACGACGAGCAGCATCAGGTGGGCGTCGACGACCGGTTCCGGGCCGACCCGGGCGGCGGATTCGACGAGATCCGACAGACGCAGGACCTGCAGCTTCCGATCTACATCACGCAGGCGCGCGGCAGCCTGGACTACGACGTCGATGACAGGACGCGCCTGAGCCTGGAGAGTCACGGCGCCTATGTGGATTTCCACCTGTCCGGGCCGAACCGCTTCGGCCTGGACACGCCCTCCGGCGTCCTCGCCTCCGACTTCAATCGCGACCTCGACATCCGGCAGTGGCGCGGCGCTGGCGAGGTGTCCGGCAGCGTCCGGCGCAAGCTCGACGGCAAGGGCCAGGAGCTGACAACAAGCCTCAGCTACGAAGGGATCAATGACGACCGCATCCGCTCCGGCCACGACGAGAGCTTCACGCCTGTCCTGCCGGACAGCTTCGACCGCCAGCGTCTGAACTACGATCAGCGCCACACCGAGCTGAAGGCCGACTATGTGAAGCCGGTCAGCGAAGGATCGACGCTGAAGGCCGGCCTCGATCTGGAAGGCTATGACAATTCCTATGGCAACCAGGGATTCGTCGGCGCCTCGGCCAATGCGCTGGTCCCCGACGCCACGCTCAGCAACGTCTTCCTGTTCAAGGAGCGGCTGAACCAGGGCTATGTCACCTTCGAGCAGCCGTTCGGCGACCTCTCGGTGCTGGCCGGACTGCGCGTCGAGGACACGCGGATCGACCTCAACCAGCGCACCCAGGCGCGCACCGCCCAGAACAACTACACCAAGCTGTTCCCGAGCCTGCACCTGGCCTGGAAGCTCGATGACAGCCGCAAGCTCACCGCCAGCTACAGCCACCGCATCCAGCGGCCGGACCCGTTGCAGTTCAACACCTTCCTGTTTCCGCTCGACCCGCTGAACTTCCGCACAGGCAATGCGGCCCTCAAGCCCTCGGAGACCCGCTCCTACGAGCTGGGTTATGAATACCGGGCTTCGCCGGCGATCTATCTCGCGACCCTCTACTATCGCGACAACTTCAACGGTTTCTCCGACGCCGTGCAGCCGCTCGGCAACGGCCAGTTCCTGACCACGGTGACCAATATCTCCAAGAGCCGCTTCGCCGGCCTTGAGCTGGTCGCCAGCGGACGTCTCGCGACGGGGGTCAACTACAACCTGTCGTCCAACCTCTACTGGACACAGATCGACCCGCAGCCGCTCGGTTCGCCGGAGACGCGCTCGGCCTATGGGATTTCGGGACGCGGCAATGTCACCTGGCAGGTCACGCCCAAGGACCTCGTGCAGGTCAATGTCTTCGTCAACGGCAAGCGCCTGATCGCCCAGGGCGTCAGCGAGCCGTTCGGGGCGCTGAACATCGGCTATCGCCGGAAGATCACCGACCAGTGGTCGTTCCTGGCCACGGCCAACGACCTGCTGCACACCATCCGCTTCCGCCAGACCCTCGACACGCCCACCCTGCGGGCGCGGCAGAGCTCAGACGTCGATTCCCGCCAGATCTACGTCGGCTTCGTCTGGACGCTCGGCGCCGGTCGGCCCCGCGACCCGGGCTTCGATTTCGGCGGCGGCGCCGCGCCGCCGAGCTAGGGTCAGGCCCGCCGGCCGGCGATCCAGGCGTCGCCGATGCGGTCCAGCACCTCCAGCGGCACGCGCCCGTTGCCGAGCACCATGTCGTGGAACGCCTTGATCTGGAATCTCCGGCCCAGCGCCGCCTTGGCTTTCTCGCGCAGGGCGACGATGCGGGTGTGGCCGAGCTTGTAGCTGCAGGCCTGGCCGGGGCTGGCGCAATAGCGCTCGACCTCGCGGGCGGCGAAGCCGGGCGCCTCGCCCTCCTGGTCCACGAAATAGGCGATCGCCTGTTCGCGGCTCCAGCGCAGGTGGTGGATGCCGGTGTCGACCACGCAGCGGTTGGCGCGGAACAGCTGGAACTTCAGATAGCCCAGCCGACCCAGGGGATCCTCGTCGTAGGCCCCAAGCTCGTCGGAGAGTTGCTCGGCGTAGAGCGCCCAGCCCTCGCCATAGGCCGGGAAGCTGACGGTCTTGCGCAGCAGGGAGAGGTTGGGGTTCGACAGGGCCAAGCCGCCCTCCAGCTGGTGGCCCGGCAGGCCCTCGTGGAAGATGGTCGTGGCCAGGCAGAACCTCGGCCATTCGGCCGCGTCGTGCAGGTTGAAATAGACGATTCCGGGCCGCGAGCCGTCCAGCGCCGGGCCCTGGCTGAAGGCCGACGCCGCGCCGGCTTCGGTCTGCGGCGGCACGCGCCGCACCTCGAACTGATAGGGCGGCAGCCGCGAGAAGGCCTTGGGCAGCAAGGTGCGGATCTGCGCCAGCCGTTCGTTGCAATAGGCGATCTGCCGGGCCTTGCCCTCATCGGTGTTGGGGTAGAGCTGGGCCGGGTCCTTGTAGAGCGCCGCCATCCGCTGGCCGACCGTGCCCTGGGTCATGCCCTGCTTCTTCAGCAGGCCGTCCAGCCGGGCGGAGATGTCGCGCGCCTGGTCGAGGCCGATCTTGTGCACCTCGTCGGGCGAATAGGCGGTGGTCGTGGTGTCGCGCAGCGCCGCCCGATAGAAGGCCTCGCCCTCCTTGAACCGCCACAGGCCCGCGTCGTGGCTGGCGTGGACGCGAAGCGCCTTCACCTCGGCGATCTGCCGGTCCAGCGCCGGGCCGACCCGCTGGTCATAGAGCTTGGCCGCATCGGCCGCATAGGTGGGCGCCAGGCCCTTGGCCGCGGCGCGCCGGGCGAGCGAGGTCACCAGCAGGTTCTGAGCCGCCGTGGGCGTGCGGGTCTTGCCGAGCTGATCGAGCGTCAGGTCGAGCATGAAGTCCGGCGGGGCGACGCCCAGGGCGGCGTCGTGCTTCATCCGGGCGGTGTTGGCGTCGATCTGGTCGGCGAAGGCTGCCACCCGGGAGAGATAGGCCTCGGCGTCCGCCTGGGTCTCGATGGTGTGCTTGGTGTCCAGGAAGTCCGGAACCTGCTGGTAGGCGCCGGTGAGCTGGCTGACCACATAGGGCGAGGGCCCGAATGCGTTGCCGCCGAAGTCGAAGGCCTGCACGGCCGCGCTGCTCTCGCCGGAATAGAGCACGGTGTCGTAGCTGACCTGGTCGGCGGGGCTGAGCCGGGCGCGGTCGATCGCTTTCAGCCGCCGCAGCTGATCGGCGGTCTGGGCCTTGGCCGCGGCGATGCCGGCCGGGGACTGATCGCTGAGCTTGCCCTTCAGGGCGGCGTTGGGGCCCTTGTCGAGCCCGATCTGGGTCGCCGCCTCGGGCCGCAGCCGCAGCCGCTCCTGGAAGAACTGGTCGAAGAGCGGCGCGAGTGGGCTCGCCGCCGGGGCCGCGACCTGCGCCGCCCCCACACGCGGCAGGGCCAGCGCCGCGGCGCCGGCGGAGGCGGAGAGCAGCAGCGAACGACGATCGAGCATGGAAATCCCCCTGAACTGGCAGGACCCTACAGGGGACTCGGCGGCGAGCAAGGCCCGCGCGCCTGGGTGAATCGGTCTTCAGGACGTCCCGTGGCTCAGGACGTGGCCTGGGCCAGTTCCGCCTCGCCGCGCGGACTGGTCTCGGGGACGGGACCGCGGTGCGGGGGTCGGAAGAACGCGGCCAGCAGCAAGACCGCGATCGCCGCCATCCCAGTGGGGACCAGGAAGAGGCTGCGGTAGTCGACCACGCCGGCGGCGTCGGTCCACCGGGCGATCAAGGCTGGGAAAAGGAAGCTCGCGCCGACATTGCCGATGCCCAAAATCAGCAGGTTGAAGAGGCCCTGGGCGGAGGCCCGCACGTCGTTGGGGAAGGCGGCGTCGACGAAGATGTACACGGTGGCGAAGAAGAAGGCGTAGCAGACGCCGTGCAGCAGCTGCACGGCCAGGATCACCGGCACGCTGTCGGCGAAATAGGCGAACACGGCGAAGCGGGCGCCATGGGCCAGGACGCCCACGATCATGGTGGTTTTCCAGCCGAGCTTCGCGAGCACGCCCCCTAGGATGAACATGGTCACGATCTCGGCGAACTGGCCCATGCTGAGCACCACCATCGAGAGGTTGCCGGCGATCCCCACGCGATTGGTGAGGAAGGCGTCGGCCATGACGAAATAGCCGTTGTGGATCACGCTATCGATGAAGGTGACCAGGAAGAGGACGGCGACGAAGGGCACGCCGAGCAGCTTGAGGGTCTCGCGCCAGGCGAGCGGATCGGCGCCGGCTGCGTCCCTTTTGGGCGGGGTGTGCGGGAGGGTCAGACTGTAGGCGGCGAGCGCGAAGGAGACGACGGCGGCGACCACGAAGATCGAGCGCACCTGCTCCGGCCCGGCCTTCGCGCCCAGGAGGAAGATGAAGGGCCACGAGACCGCGATCCAGCCGACCGTGCCGCCCATGCGGACGGCGCCGAAATCCTTGGCCGGCTCCTTCAGATTGGCGAAGGCGATGGCGTTGGAAACCGACAGCGTTGGCACATAGACCAGGCTGAAGATCAGGTAGGCGGCGAAGAACGGCCAGAAGCTGGTGGTCACCGCGCAGGCCAGCAGCGCCAGGCCGCCGATCACGTGGCTGCCGGCCATGAACCGTTCGGCCGAGAAATTGCGATCGGCGAACTGGTTGGAGAAGAAGATCCCGAGCACCGCCGCGACGCCCCAGCACGAGCCGACCAGCGACTGCTGCCAGGGCGCAAAGCCCAGCATGCCCATGTAGGGGAACAGCTTCGGCGCCCAGGCGCCCCAGACCGCGAGCTGGAGCACCATCATCAGGAATAGCCGCGTCCGCACCGTCATTGCCAACCTCCCCCCAGAGGGACTCTGAAGGCCCCGCTTGGTCTATCGATTACACAGAAGCCGGCGGAGCGCACGCGTCACGATCGGGCGGTCGGACAAGGCGCTGCGGCGCGGTTTGACCTCTCCGGCCGCCAATGCCACGCTTGCGAAAGATGGGCCGGGAGGGGGACGGGAATGGGGCGAGTGAATGAGGCGCCGCCGCCCCTGCGCATCGGCTTCGTGGGCTCGGGCTTCATCGCCAAGTTCCACCTGAAGGCCTTCCAGAGCGTGCGCCACGTCCAGATCGCCGGCGTGTTCAGCCCGACCGCGGCCCATCGTGAGGCCCTGGCCGCGGCGGCCAACGCCGCCGAGCTGGGGCCCTGCGCCGCCTACGACAGCCTGGACGCCCTGCTGGCGGCGCCGGACATCGACGCCATCTGGCTGCTGGCCCCCAACGACCGGCGCCTGGAGGTGATGCGTGCGCTCCATGGGGCGGTGAAGGCCGGCCGCTCCAAGATCCGCGCGGTCGCCTGCGAGAAGCCGCTCGGCCGCACGCTCGCCGAAGCCCGCGAGGTATTGGCGCTCGCCGAGGACGCCGGCCTCGCGCACGGCTATCTGGAGAACCAGGTGTTCTCCACCGCCGTCGAGCGCGGCAAGGAGATCATCTGGCGCCGCGCGGCGCCCCTGGCCGGCCGGCCATATCTCGCCCGCGCGGCGGAGGAGCACTCCGGCCCGCACGAGCCCTGGTTCTGGCAGGGCGCTCGCCAGGGCGGCGGGGTGATGAGCGACATGATGTGCCACTCCGTCGAGGTCGGCCGCTTCCTGCTGACCGCCCCGGACGCGCCGCGCGACAGCCTGACGGTCAAGGCCGTGCAGGGCTCGGTCGCCAACCTGAAGTGGACGCAAGCCCGCTACGCGAAGGCGCTGGCCCGCGACTTCAAGGGCGTGGAGATGGCCCGTCATCCGGTCGAGGATTTCGCCCGCGCCACCATCACCCTGGAGGACGAGGCCGGCCAGGAGCTGATCGTCGAGGCCTCGACATCCTGGTCCTACGTGGGCGCGGGCCTGCGGATCGACCTCGCCTTGCTGGGTCCCGAATACGCCATGGAATTCTCCTCCCTGAACCCGGGGCTGAAGGTCTTCCTCTCCCGCGCCATCACCGGCGGCCCGGGCGAGGACCTGGTGGAGAAGCAGAACGCCGAGCAGGGCCTGATGCCCATCGTCGAGGACGAGGCGGGGATCTACGGCTACGTCGGCGAGAACCGCCACATGGTCGAGGCCTTCCGCCATGGCCGCACGCCGATCGAGACCTTCATCGACGGCGTCGAGGTCACCAAGATGGTCATGGCGCTCTACAAGTCCGCCGAGACCGGCGCCACCGTGCGCCTGCCCGATCCATCCCTTGAAACCTACGTGCCGGTTCCGGCGCGCCAAGACGCCGTATCAACGGAGGCCTGAGACATGGCGACCGAGCCTTATGACGTGATCATCGTGGGCTCCGGGGCCGGCGGCGGCATGAGCGCCTACCACCTGACCCGCTCGGGCCTGAAGGTGCTGATGCTCGAGGCCGGCCGGCACTACGACCCGGCCACCGAGACCCCGATGTTCAACACCAACGCCGAGGCGCCGCTTCGGGGCGTCGGCACGCCGGACAAGCCCTTCGGCTTCTACGACGCCACGGTCGACGGCGGCTGGCAGGTGCCCAACGAGCCCTACACCGTGGCTCCGGGATCGCAGGAATTCACCTGGTGGCGGCCGCGCATGCTGGGCGGACGCACCAACCACTGGGGCCGCATCGCCCTGCGCTTCGGCCCGCTCGACTTCAAGCCCAGGAGCCGCGACGGCCTGGGCTACGACTGGCCGATCACCTACGACGACCTCGCGCCCTGGTACGACAAGACCGAGAAGCTGATCGGCGTCTCCGGCGCGGCGCCCGCGCGGGGTCTGCTGAACACCCCGGACTCGCCGCCCGGCTGCCTGATGGAGGCCGCCCCGCCGCGGGCCTTCGAGATCTTCTACGCCCGGGCCTTCGAGGCCATGGGCATGCCGGTGATCCCGATGCACGGCGCCGTCGTCACCGGCCAGATGGAGGGGCGCAACACCTGCCTGTTCGCCACGCCCTGCGGCCGCGGCTGCGCCATCGGGGCCAATTTCCAGTCCACGACGGTGCTACTGCCCCCGGCCATGGCCACCGGCAATCTCACGATCCGGACCGACGCGCTGGTCTATGAGGTCGAGCTCGACGCGGCCGGCAAGGCCAAGGGCGTCAATTTCGTCGATCGCAAGACCGGCGCGCACCATTCGGTCACGGCCAAGGCGGTCGTGCTGGCCGCCGGCTCCGGCGAGACCGCGCGCATCCTGCTCAATTCCAAGAGCCCGAAATTCCCCAATGGCCTGGCCAACACCCACGGCATGGTCGGCCGCTATCTGATGGACAGCGTCGGCCTGTCGGTGAACGCCCAGTTCCCCGCCATGGAGGGCCTGCCGCCCACCAACGACGACGGCCAGGGCACCCAGCACACCTACATCCCGTGGTGGGGCTACCAGAAGCAGAAGGAGCTGGGCTTCCCGCGGGGCTACCACGTGGAGATCGGCGGTGGCCGCCGGATGCCGTCCATGGGGCTGGCGGGCCTGCTGCCTGAGGACGATCAGAGCATCGGCGACGACTTGCGCCAGAAGCTGCGCAACCGCTTCGGCAGCGTCATCGGCTTCGACGGCCGCGGCGAGATGATCCCCAACGATGACTGCTACTGCGAGCTGGATCCGACGGTGAAGGACAAGTGGGGGGTCCCGGTCCTGCGCTTCCACTGGAGGTGGGGGGAGAGCGAGACCAACCAGGCGGCCCACATGGTCAAGACCTTCCTGGCCGTGGTCGACAAGCTGGGCGGCAAGCCGTTGGGCTCGATCGAGACCGACGGCAAGAAGGCGATCTCCAAGGGCGGCGAGATGATCCACGAGGTGGGCACCGCGCGCATGGGCGCCGCCGAGACCGACTCGGTGGTCAACCAGTACGGCCAGAGCTGGGCGGTCGCGAACCTCTTCGTCACCGACGGCGCGGTGCTGGTCTCCAGCCCCGACAAGAACCCGACATTGTCGATCCTGGCGCTGGCCTGGCGCTCCAGCGACCACCTGGCCACGCTCGCCAAGCAGGGGGCCCTATGAGCGAACCCTATGTCTCCAAGATCGACCGCCGCACCGCGCTCGCCTGGATCGGTGTGGTCGGCGCGGCCGCCGCGGTGGGCGCCGGCGTGGTGGTCTACGGCCCGAAGATGGGCGGCAAGCCCGCGGTCAAGGGCTATGGGACCGACCCCAACCTGGTCCACCCCGCCAAGGCGCCATGGCCCCGCATCATGAGCCCCGATCAGCTCCAGGCGACGGCCCACGTGGCGGACTTCATCCTGCCGGCCAGCGGGGCTGCGCCCTCGGCCAGCGCGCTCGGCGTGCCCGACTTCATCGACGAGTGGGTGAGCGCGCCCTATCCCGACCAGGTCAAGGACCGGCCGATCGTCCTGGACGGCCTGAAGTGGATCGAGGACGAGGCGAACGGCCGCTACCACATGGGCTTCAACGCCCTGACGCCGGAGCGGCGGCGGCTCGTGCTGAGCCTGCTGGCGCCCTTCCCGGCGGAGTCGCCGCAGGGCCGGTTCTTCAAGCGGGTCCGCTGGATGACGATCGGCGCCTACTACACCACGCCCGCCGGCTTCAAGGACATCGGCTACATCGGCAACGTCGCCCGCACGGTCGACCCGGGCCCCTCGGACGAGGTGAAGGCCCACCTCGACCGCGAACTCAAGAAGCTCGGCCTTTAAGGGACGCCTCGATGAAAACCATCCTGCTCGCCGCCGCCTTCGCCCTCGTCGCCGCCGGAGCCGCCATGGCCGCGCCCAACACCCTCACCCCGAAGGAGCAGGCCGCGGGCTGGCGGCTGCTGTTCGACGGCAAGACCACCGCCGGCTGGCGCGGCTTCAAGGCCCCCGCGCCCGATCGCGGCTGGCATGTGGCCGGCGGCGCGCTCAGCCCCGATCCCAAGACGTCGAAGGACATCATCACCAAGGACCAGTTCGGCAGCTTCGAACTCAGCTTCGAGTGGAAGATCTCCAAGCTCGGAAACTCCGGGGTGATGTTCCACGTCATCGAGCAGGGGACCGAGACCTACCAGAGCGGGCCGGAGTACCAGATCCTCGACAACGCCCACGGCGAGCGGCCGCCGGAGCAGGCTGCGGCCCTGTTCGCGCTCTATGCGCCCTCGGTCGACGCCACCAAGCCGCCGGGCCAGTGGAACCAGGCCCGCCTGGTGGTCGACCACAACCACGTCCAGCACTGGCTGAACGGCAAGAAGGTCGTGGAGTACGATCTCGGCTCGGCGGATTTCAAGGCCCGCGTCGCGGCCTCGAAGTTCAAGCAGTGGCCGCAGTTCGCCTCCTCAGCCACCGGCCACATCGCCCTGCAGAACCACGGCGACGACGTCGCCTTCCGAAGCTTGAAGATCCGTGTGCTGAAATAGCCGCGCTCAGAGCGGGTTGAGCAAAAGTAGGTCCACTTTTGCGCTCGCAACCCGCTCCAGATATTTGAATCTAGAGCACGATTCAGCCGTCAGGCGATCCCGCCTGACGCCATCGTGCTCTAGCGGCGCCAGGCGGACTCGACGGCGGCCTTGAGGTCGCCGCTCACGCCGCGGCGTAGCAGGGAGACGCCCTCCAGCTTGACCGTGGAGCCGCGCAGCAGGCGGCTCTGCAGGGTGTAGGCGACCGCGTAGAGCGAGCGGTCGGTCTTCATCTCGCCGGCCTCCACATAGCTGGTGACGATCCCCACGGGCACGCGCCGTTCGCCGCCGGCGTCGGGCTTGCGGTCGCGGTCGGCCTTCTTCAGCCCGTCCTCCAGCCAGCGGCGATCGATGCGCGGATTGCCGGTGGTCTCCACGGGATCGCCGCGCACCGCGGCGGGGAACACCAGCGTCTGGGTCTGGATCACCTGGTCCGGATGGGCCGAGGACAGGCGGATGCGTTCTGCGTCGTCGCCCAGGTTTCCGACCAGCAGGAAGGTCGAGCGCAGCGCCTCGCGGCGCGCCTGGACGGACTGGCTGCGCGCGGCGGCGATCCGTTCGCGGTCCTGCTGCTCGCGCTCCCGGTGATTGTCCCACCAGCCGAGCCCGGCGATGACCAGGGCCGCGATGCCGACCAGCTCGGCCAGCGAGAGCCAGCGGATCGGCAGGCGGCGGCGAGGGCGGGGGTTCTCGCTCATCGGCTAACCCTGGCCGGTGGACCCGAAACCGCCGGCGCCGCGGGCGGTTTCGTCCAGGTCTGCGACTTCCGACCAGCGGGCCTGCACGACCGGGGCGATCACCAGCTGGGCGATGCGGTCGCCGCGCCGGATGATGAAGTCCGCCTCGCCGAGATTGATCAGGATCACCATCACCTCGCCGCGATAGTCGGCATCGATGGTGCCGGGCGTGTTCAGGCAGGTGACGCCATGCTTGGCGGCTAGGCCCGAGCGCGGACGGACCTGGGCCTCGAAGCCGTCGGGCAGGGCGAAGGCCAGGCCGGTGGGCAGGGGATGGCGCGCGCCCGGCCGCAGCACCAGGGGCTCGTCCTCGGGCACGGCGGCCCGCAAGTCCATGCCCGCAGCCTGCGCGGTCTCGTAGGCCGGCAGCGGCAGATCCCGATTGTGCGCCAGCCGGCGGATGGGGACGGTAGGGGTCACGGCAGCGCCTCGGCGATCCGTTGCGCCAGCCGGCGCGCCACCTCGGCCTTGGGCGCCCGCTCCCAGCGTTCGACGCCCTTGGCGGTCACGATGGCCACCGCGTTCAGGTCCCCGCCCATGGTCCCGGCCACGCTGACGTCGTTGGCGACGATCCAGTCGCAGCCTTTCTTGCGCAGCTTGGCCTTGGCATTGGCTTCCACGTCGTCGGTCTCGGCGGCGAAGCCGATCACCAGGCGCGGGCGGCGCGCCGCCTTCGAGAGCGTCGCCAGGATGTCGGGGTTCTCCACCAAGGCGATGGGTGGCGGCCCGGCCGCGCCCTTCTTGAGCTTCGAGCCGCCCACCGTTTCGGGGCGCCAGTCGGCGACGGCCGCCACGCAGACCGCGATCTCCGCCGGCAGCGCGGCCTCACAAGCGCTCAGCATCTCCTGGGCGGTCTCGACGTTGACCCGGTTTACGCCGGCGGGGGCGGCGAGCGCGGTCGGGCCGCTGACCAGCACCACGTCTGCGCCAAGGGCCGCCAGCGCGCCGGCGATGGCGTAGCCCTGCTTGCCGGACGAGCGGTTGGTGATCATCCGCACCGGATCGATGGGCTCGGCGGTCGGACCCGCCGTTACGATGGCGCGCTTTCCTTCAAGCGGCCGAGCGGTCTCCAGAAGCGCCAGGATCGCCTGGAAGATCGCCGCCGGCTCGGCCATGCGGCCGGGCCCGTATTCGCCGCAGGCCATGGCGCCCTCGTCGGGACCCACGAACCGGACGCCGTCGGCCTGGAGCTGCGCCAGGTTCCGGCGGGTCGCGGCATGCTCCCACATGCGCACGTTCATGGCCGGCGCCATCAGCACGGGCTTGTCTGTGGCCAGCAGGGTCGTGGAGGCGAGGTCGGAGGCCAGGCCGTTCGCGGCCTTGGCCATCAGGTCGGCAGTGGCCGGCGCCACCACCACCAGGTCGGCCGAGCGGGAGAGCTCGATATGGCCCATCTCCGCCTCGTCGGTGAGCGAGAAGAGTTGGGCATAGACCTTGTCCTCGGCGAGCGCCGATAGCGACAGAGGCGTCACGAATTGCGCGCCGGCCTTGGTCAGGATCGGCCGCACGGCGACGCCGGCCTTCCTGAGCAGGCGGACCAGCTCCAGGGCCTTGTAGGCCGCGATCCCGCCCCCAACGATCAGGAGGACCCGCTTCTCGTCCAAGGTTCACCCCAGCGACTGACGCAGGCCCGCTTTACGCCAGAATGGGCCGGCTGGCCAAACCTCGCCGCCCGTTCGCGCTCCGTTCAGGGCCGCTCAACTTTTCCGAGAACGGGACTCGACAGGCGGGAGTTTTTCTGTTCCTTATTTGTTCCAGAGCTTCACTGCACTGAGGGAGATGAAGGTGATGGCTGGGTTGAAGACGGCGCTGGGACTAGCGCTGGGAATTTCCGCGGCGGCCCTGCTGGCGGCCTGCGACAACGGTCCGACGGCGGTGCGTTCCAAGGCCTCGGCCGACGCCGGGACCAGTGGCGGCGCGTCGGCTTCCGGCGGCTCGGACTATCGGTCGAGCTACGCCAGTCGGGGCGGCGGCGGATCCGACGCCGGTCCGGCGGTCGATCACCGCAAGGACGACGTCAAGCTGGTCGAGGGCAAGCCCATGTGGTCGCCCTCGCGCCGGTTCTCGGCCGACGAGAACGCCCAGCGCGCCTTCGAGCGCAACGGCGAGGCGTTCGGCGCGCGGTCCATCGACCAGTTCATCAAGAAGGCCCACGCCTTCGTGGACCATCCGCCGGCCGGCACCCAGACGCTCACCCGGGCCAACGGCGACACCCTGTTCTACGACCCCAAGGGCAATGTCTTCGCCGTCGCCAGCAAGGCCGGCGCGCCCAGGACCATGTTCAAGCCCGACGACGGCGCGGCCTATTGGGAGAAACAGAAGGACCGCGAGTCGAAGGCCCAGAGCTCGCGCTCCGCCCGCCGCAGCAGCAGCCGCAACGGCGACGACGCGGCCTGAGCCGGACCGGATCAGCGATGGGTGGCGAGCAGATAGGCCGCCACCCCGCCCAGGATCACGGCAAGCGCGCCCAGGCCGATCAGCAGGGGGCGGGCGTACCTGGACGTCGGCTCCACATAGTCCGGTCCGTGCTCGGCCTCCAGGCGGGAGAGCCGGCGCCAGATGCTCGACATCACCACCACGAAGAGCAGCGGCATGACGACGTCGAAGAGATCGCGGTTGGCGCCCCTGTGCCAGAGGAACAGACCCAGGTTGAGCGCCACGACCAGAGCGATCAGCACGCTCGCGACCAGCACCAGGCGCTTGGTTTGCCGAACCGTCATGCCGTCCTCCCCCGTTTCCCTGGGACAGGTTAGCGGAACAATAGGCTCAGGAGAAACGCCGAGCCTGACGCCAGCGCGCCCAGGGCGATCCCAAGGGCGAGCCACCTGAGCCGCGAGACGGGGCGGACCGCCACGATCGCCGGCTCGGCGGGCGCGAGCGGCGGCTCGGCCATGCGGGCCAGGTTGCGCAAGGCCGCCTGGGCCTCGCTGGCGAACCGGCGGACCTGGCTGGCCGGCGACAGCTCGCGGGCGACCCAGCGGCGCACCACCGGCTCCGCGGCGGCCCAGATATCGTGGTCCGGATCGATCCGCCGGGCGACGCTCTCGACGGTCATCATGGTCTTCTGCAGCAGGACCAACTCGGGCCGCAACCGCATGTCGAAGAGGGCGGTGATCTCGAACAGCTGGGCCAGGACCCGGCTCATGGCCACCTGGCTGGCGGCCCGGCCGAACACCGGCTCCCCCACGGCCCTGAGCGCCTGGGCGAAGGCCGAGACGCTGTGCGTGGCCGGCACATAGCCCGCCTCGAAATGCACCCGCGCCACGCGCTCGTAGTCCCGCTGCAGGAAGCCCCAGAGGATCTCGGCGAGGTATCTTCGCTCCGGCGCGCCCAGCCGGCCGATGATGCCGAAATCGACAGCGGTCAACTGGGCCGGGGCGGCCACGAACAGATTGCCCTCGTGCAGGTCGGCATGGAATACGCCGTGGTCCAGGGCCTGGGCCAGGAAGGCGCGGATCAGGTTGTCGGCCAGGGCCTTGCGGTCGAGGTCCGGCTGGTCCAGCGCGCCGGAATCCGACAGCGGCGTACCGCGCGCCCACTCCATGGTCAGCACCCGCTTGCCGACGCCTTCCCAGACGACGGCCGGCGCGCGCATGTAGCCGTCCTTGGCCATCACCTCGCCGAGCTCGTCGGCGCCGGCCGCCTCCAGCCGCAGGTCCAGTTCCAGCTCGGTGGCGCGGATCACGGTGGCGGCAAAGGCGCGCGGCTCCAGCCGACGGGCGGGCGGGGCCCAGCGCTCGATCAGCCGGGCGGCGAGCGCCAGCACCTCGGCATCCTCGGTGATCCGCCGCGCGATCCCCGGGCGCAGCACCTTCACGGCCACCCGGCGGCCGTCCAGCAGGGCGGCCTCGTGGGCCTGGGCGAGGGACGCGGCCGCCACCGGCTCGCCGAAGCTCGCGAACAGCGCCTCGATCGGCTGGCCGAGCGAATTTTCAACCGCCGTCCGGGCCGCCGCGGTCGGGAAGGGGTCGAGCCGGTCCTTCAAGCGCGACAGGTCTTCGGCAAAGGGCGCGCCGAACAGGTCGGCCCGCGTCGAGAGCAGCTGGCCGAGCTTGATGGCCACGGGGCCCAGGCGCTCCAGGGACCGCGCCAGCCGCTCGCCGGGTCGGCCCACGCGGGCGCCGCGCCCCGCGAACAGCCGCAGGCCCTTCGAGAGCGTCAGGACGCCGGATGGGTAGAGCAGCTCCAGCTCGCGCGGCAGCAGGGCGTCGTTGCGCACCAGCACCCAGCCCGCGCCCATCAGCCGCCCAAAAGCCCCCAAGCCGCTCATCGAGGCCCGCGCATCGGCGTCAGATCGCCCGGCCGGTGTGCAGGGCGGCGACCCCGCCGGAGAAGTTGGTCACCTCGACAAACGAGAACCCGGCGTCCCTGATCATGCCGGCGAACCGCGCCTGGTCCGGGAAGCGCCGGATGCTCTCCACCAGGTATTCGTAGGACGCTCGATCGCCCACCACCCGCGCGCCGATCTCCGGGATCACCTTGAACGAATAGGCGTCGTAGGCTTTGCGCAGCGCCTCGGTGGTCGGTCGCGAGAATTCCAGGCACAGGAACCGGCCGCCGGGCCGCAGCACGCGCCTGGCCTCGCGCAGGGCGGCGGCGACATCGGTCACGTTGCGGATGCCGAACGCGATGACATAGGCCTCCGCGCTGGCGTCGGGCAGCGGCAGGGCTTGCGCGTCGCCCACGGCCCAGCAGATCTCCGGCTCGAAGCCGCGCGCGCGGCCCGCCGCGATCATCTCGGCATTGTAGTCGACCACCACCACCTTGGCCGCGGCGCCCCCGCGCCGCAGCTGGGCGCGCCTGGCCATCCGGGCCACGCGGCGCGCGATGTCGCCGGTCCCCCCGGCGCAGTCGACGATGGTTTCGCCCGGCTGCGGGTTGAGCCTGGCCGCCACAGCGTCCTTCCACAGGCGGTGCACGCCACCGCTCATCAGGTCGTTCATCAGGTCGTAGCGGCGGGCCACGCGGTCGAAGACGCCGCGCACCAGGCCGGGCTTGGCCTGCGGGTCGACGTCCTGGAAGCCGAAGGTGGCGGCCGGTCCGGTCATGCAGCGACTTTCATGGGCGAGCCTCTTAGCCCTACCGACGCGCGTCGGCAAAATCAGTGGTGGTGCTTTCGCATGAAAGGCGCGTCGGATTCTCAGAAAAGATCCCGTTCCCGCTCGCGGGAACGGGGGCCCTTGGCGCGCCATCCCGGCCATGCCAAGTCTGCCCCGAAATGCCGCAACGCCATGCCTGAACTTCCCGAGGTCGAAACCGTGCGCGGCGGCCTGGCCCCGGTGCTCGAGGGCCACCGCCTGGCGCGCGTGGAGGCGCGCCGGCCCGACCTGCGGTTTCCGTTTCCCGAGAACTTCGTCCAGACGCTCACCGGCGCCACGGTCCTCAGGCTGGAGCGTCGGGCGAAATACCTGCTGGCGCGCCTGGATCGCGAGGACACCCTGGTCATGCACCTGGGCATGAGCGGGCGGTTTGAAATTGCGCGCGCCGAGGGCCGCGCGACTGGGCTCGATCGCCCCGGCCAGTTCCACTACGCCCCGCAGCCGGATCCCAAGCACGCCCACGTGGTCTTCGAGACCGAAGCCGGCGCCCGGATCACCTATTACGACCCCCGCCGGTTCGGTTACATGGCGCTGGTGAACACCGCGACGCTGGCCCTGCATCCGTGGTTCGCGGGCCTGGGCCCCGAGCCCCTGTCCGACGCCTTCGACGCCGCGCAGCTGAAGCACGCCTTCGAGGACCGCAAACAGGGCCCCAAGACCCTGCTGCTCGACCAGCGCATCGTGGCGGGGCTCGGCAACATCTACGTCTGCGAGGCTCTGCACCGGGCGCGCATCTCGCCCTTCAAGCCGGCGGGGCGGATCAGCCGGCCGCGGCTCGCACGGCTGGTGGACGACATCAAGGCGGTGCTCGGCGAGGCCATAGCCGCCGGCGGCTCGACGCTCCGAGACTACGCCCAGGCCGACGGCGCGCTGGGCTATTTCCAGCACCGCTTCCGGGTTTACGACCGCGCGGGCCGGCCTTGTCCCAACGCAGGCTGCAAGGGGGTCATCGCCCGCAAGGTGCAGGCCGGCCGCTCCACCTTCTATTGCCCGGTGTGCCAGACATGACCCGGCCGGCCGGAAAGCTCTGGACCGCGCTGGCCGGCGCGCTCGCCGCCCTGGCGGTCGCCGGCCCCGCCCTCGCCGCGCCGCCGGTCTGGGTGGTGAAGGACAAGACCGCCGAGCTGGTGCTGTTCGGTTCGGTGCACGTCCTGCCCCCCGGCCTCGACTGGGAGCCGCTGGCGCTGAAGCAGGCGGTCGCCCATGCCGACGAGGTCTGGTTCGAGCTGCCGATCGATCCGGCGACCGAGGCCGACACCGCCCACCAGGCGACGACGCTGGGCGTGCTGCCGCCCGACCAGTCGCTGTTCAAGCTGCTGCCGCCGGAGGACGCCCAGCGCCTCTCCCGTGTCGCGCAGGCCTATGACGCCTCGCCTATGCTGCTCGACCGGCTGAAGCCCTGGCTCGCCGAGATCGCGCTGGCCGGCGCCGCCTACCGCAAGGCCGGCGCCGAGACCGGCCTGGGCGTCGAGCAGGCGCTGTCCGCCGAGGCCCCGCCCACCGCCCAGCGCCACGCTTTCGAGACCCCGAACGAGCAGCTGGCGATCTTCGCCGACACCCCCATGGCCGAACAGCTCGCCTCCCTGCACGAGACGCTGAAGGAGCTGGAGGATGACCCGGACGAATACGCCCAGCTGATCCACGCCTGGATCTCCGGCGACGTGACCGGGCTCGACCACGAGGCGCTGGAGCCGCTGCGCAAGGCCTCGCCCGACCTCTTCCGCCGCGTGGTGACCGAGCGCAACGATCGCTGGGTCGAGGCCCTGCAGGCCCGCCTGAAGGGCCGCGGCCACATCGTGGTGGTGGTGGGCGTGGGCCACCTCGTAGGCCCCGGCGGCCTGCCGGCGCGGTTCAGGGCGCTTGGCTATTCCGTGCAGGGGCCGTAATCGCCCTGTCGCAAGACAACCCGGGAGCCGCCCATGAGCTTTGAGACCCTTCTCGTCGAGCCGCCGAAGAACGGCGACGGCGCTGCGCTGATCCGGCTGAACCGGCCCGACGCCCTGAACGCGCTGAACAGCCAACTGCTCGACGAGCTGTTCCAGGCCCTGGACGCGGCGGAGGCGGACGACGCCGTCCGCTGCCTGGTGCTGACCGGCTCCGAGCGCGCCTTCGCGGCCGGCGCCGACATCAAGGAGATGTCGGACAAGACCTATGCCCAGATGTTCGCGGCCGACTTCTTCACCAAGGGCGCGCGGCGGATCGAGCAGTTCCGCAAGCCGATCATCGCGGCGGTGGCCGGCTATGCGCTGGGCGGCGGCTGCGAACTCGCCATGCTCTGCGACTTCATCATCGCCGCGGAGACCGCGAAGTTCGGCCAGCCGGAGATCAACCTGGGCGTCATGCCGGGCATCGGCGGCACCCAGCGGCTGACCCGCTTCGTGGGCAAGTCCAAGGCCATGGACATGGTGCTGACCGCCCGGATGATGGACGCCGCCGAGGCCGAGCGCGCGGGCCTCGTCTCCCGGGTCGTCGCCGCCGACAAGCTGATCGAGGAGGCCATGGCCGCGGCCAGGAAGATCGCCGCCCAGTCGCCGCTCGCCGTGATGATGAACAAGGAGCTGGTCGAGGCGGCCTACGAGACCACGCTCTCCACAGGCGTCGCCATGGAGCGGCGGCTGTTCCATTCGCTGTTCGCCTTCGAGGACCAGAAGGAAGGCATGGCCGCCTTCATCGAGAAGCGCGCCCCGAAGTTCACGGGTCGCTGACGCGCCGGGAGGCCCAGATCTTTCCCGGCCGCCAAACGGCCGGCGGGCATTGACCCTTCGGGTGGCGTCACGTATATCCGCGCCTCCGAAATTCACGCCCGGTCCCCCATTCAGGGGATGGCTGGGCGCGTCCGTTTTTGAAGAGCTCGAAGAATGGCCAATACGCCCGGCGCCAAGAAGGCGGTTCGCAAGATCGCCCGCCGCACCGAAGTCAACAAATCCCGCCGCAGCCGCGTGCGCACCTACCTGCGCATGTTCGACGAGGCGGTCACCGCCGGCGACGCCGACAAGGCCAAGGCGGCCTTCGTCGAAGCCCAGTCGGAAGTGATGCGCGCGGTCTCCAAAGGCGTGCTCCACAAGAACACGGGCTCACGGAAGGTCTCGCGCCTGGCGGCCCAGCTGAAGAAGCTGTCGGCGGCCTGAGGCCGATCGGCCGGGTCAGGCTTACCCGGCTGCTCCCATAGGAAATCGGAATGAGAAAAGGCGCCCTTCGAGGCGCCTTTTTTCGTGCCCCCACGGCTCAGCTTGTGGGCGCCGCTGCGACGAATCCTCCCAGTTTTGTGACGACCGGATTGGCGTTTCCCTTGGCGGAAAAAGGGCTCTTGGCGAGTCAATTAAAATATCGACCGGAGCCGCTAAGAATCCCCGTTGACCGGCCATGGGCCCCGACTAGTCTCAGCCTCCTTACAGGCGTCTTCGACTGATCCCGGGACAAACCCGGGCGCCGGCGGAACATAACCTTTCGCCGGGGTAAGCGTCTGTTTGTCTTGAGAAAAAGCCGGCGGGGGCGTGGGGTCCTGGACCGGTTGGCGGGTTCGATGGGGTTGGCAAGGATGATGAGCGGGGGGGCTGCGGGAGCTATGGCGAGCGCACCGGCCACAGTCGTGTGGACGAAGACGTGCCAGGTTCTCAAGCACGAGCTGGGCGAGGCCACCTTCGGGTCGTGGCTGGGCCAGGCGTCGCTGCGCGAAGCCGGTGAGGACGTGTGCCTGGTGGCCGCCACCGGCGTGGCGCGCGATTGGATTCGCAGACATGCCTGGCGCCGGATCGGCGAGCTGTGGGCGCAGAACGATCCGCTGGGCCGCCGGCTCGACCTGAAGTCGCGCATGGAGATGGACGCGGTCGGCGTGATCGCGGCCCCGCTCGCCGCCCAACCGCTGGCCGCCAACGGCGCCGCCATGGCCGCCGCGGTGGCGCCGGCCGTCTTCGAGGTGGAGGCCGAGGCCGCCCCCGTGGCCGCCCGCCAGGGCCGGCTCCTGGGCCTGCAGGAGCGCTTCACCTTCGACAGCTTCGTGGCGGGTCCGGCCAACGAGTTCGCCTTCGCGGTCGCCCGCCGGGTGGCCAGCTGGGCCGACGGCCACTTCAATCCGGTGATCTTCCACGGCCCCTACGGCTTCGGGAAGACCCATCTCCTGAACGCGCTCGCTTGGGAGGCCATCCACAATGCGCCCGGCAAGCGGGTCGTCTATCTGACCGCCGAGCGCTTCACCTCGACCTTCGTGCGCGCCCTGCAGGACCGCCAGACGGCGGCCTTCAAGGACGAGCTGCGCAACGCCGACCTGCTGTTGATCGACGACGTGCATTTCGTGGCCGGCAAGCCCTCCACCCAGGAGGAGCTGTTCCACACCCTGATCGCGCTCGTCGAGGACGGCCGCCGCGTGGTCATGACCGCCGACCGCTCGCCCACCGAGATCTCCGAGATGGAGCCCCGGCTGCGCTCGCACCTGCAGGCGGGCCTGGTCTGCGGCATCGAGCCGGCCGACCGCCACCTGCGGCTCGGCATCCTGGAGCGCAAGCTGACGACGCTCGGCCAGCAGGGCGGGTTCGGCTCCACGGCCCGGCCGGAGGTGCTGCAGTTCCTGGCCGACCGGTTCACCGACAGCGTCCGCGAGCTGGAGGGCGCGCTGAACACGCTCGTCGCCCGCGCCGGCCCGCAGCTCGCCACGCTGACGCTCGACGAGGCCCAGGCGATCCTGCGGCCGCACCTGTCCTGCAATGAGCGCAAGGTGACGGTGGACATGATCCAGAAGGTCGTCTCCGAGCACTACAGCCTGAAGCAGGCCGACCTGATCTCCGAACGTCGCGCCCGCGCGGTCGCCCGGCCGCGCCAGGTCGCCATGTGGCTGGCCAAGCAGATCACCACTCGGTCCCTGCCCGACATCGGCCGCCGGTTCGGCGGACGCGACCACACCACCGTCCTGCACGCGGTCCGCCGGATCGAAAGCCTGAAGGCCGAGGACCCGCAGATCGCCCGCGACATCGACGTGCTGCTGCGCAAGCTGCGCGGCTAGTTGCGTCCAGCCCCTGGGGAGCACGAGAGGCCCGCCGCGAGGCGGGCCTTTGGCTGTCGGCCGGTGCGCCAGCGGCGGGGACGGACGTTCCAGGTTTTCTCACGGCGCCCGGGGATTAATTGGAACCGCCGCACGGTGACGCGGCCCCGGCGGCTTCCCACCTCGACAGGACGTCCGCGGCGTACTCGCGGGGCGCTATGTCGAGGAGACCAACATGAGCAACCCCAAGGGCACAGCCCTGATCACCGGCGCCTCCAGCGGGATCGGCGCCATCTACGCGGATCGACTGGCGCGGCGCGGCCATGACCTCATCCTCGCCGCGCGCGACGAGGCGCGGCTCAACGCGATCGCCGAGCGGCTGCGCGCCGAGGCCGGTGTCTCCGTCGAGGTGATCAGCGCCGACGTCACCAACCGGGCCGATCTGCGGGTGCTGGAACAGCGGTTGCGAGACGACGCGGCGATCCAGCTCCTGATCAACAACGCCGGCGCCGCCCTGCTCAGCCCGTTCGCGGCCGCCGACCCGGATGATCTCGACAAGCTGATCCAGCTCAACGTCACCGCCGTGACGCGGCTGGCCAATGCCGCGGCGGCAGGCTTCTCCGTCCGGGGCGCGGGCGCCATCGTCAACATCGGTTCGGTCGTGGGTCTCGCGCCCGAGTTCGGCAACACCGTCTACGGCGCCACCAAGGCCTTCGTCCTCTACCTGAGCCAGTCGCTGGCGCACGAGCTGGCGGGCGCCGGCGTTCGGGTGCAGGCGGTGCTGCCGGGCGCTACGCGCACCGAAATCTGGGAGCGGTCCGGCCGAGGCATCGAGAACGTCCCGGCTGAAATCCTGATGGACGCCGACGAACTGGTCGATGCGGCCTTGGCTGGGTTCGACGCCGGCGAGCTGGTCACCCTCCCATCGCTTCCCGATGCGGAGGACTGGCGCGCGTTCGAAGCCGCTCGGCTGGCGCTGCAACCGAACCTGTCCAAGCGGCATCCCGCGGCCCGCTACGGGGTCAAGCTCGTCGAGCCGGCCTGAGGCCCCACGAAAAAGGGCGGCTGCATCGCTGCAGCCGCCCCGATCCGTTCAGCCAATGACGCCTGAAGCCTAGGCCTCGGCGGTTTCCGGCTGTTCCTTCTTGGAGAGGTCTTCGCCGGTCTCCTGGTCGACGACCTTCATGGAGAGCCGGGTCTTGCCGCGATCGTCGAAGCCCAGGAGCTTCACCTTCACGGCCTGGCCTTCCTGCAGGACGTCGGAGACCTTGTCGACGCGCCGGTCGGCGATCTGGCTGACGTGCACCAAGCCATCCTTCGAGCCGAAGAAGTTCACGAAGGCCCCGAAGTCGACGATCTTCACGACCTTGCCGGTGTAGATCTGGCCCACCTCGGGTTCGGAGGCGATGCCCTTGATCCACTCGCGGGCCGCATCGATCTTCGACTGCTCGGCGGCGGCGATCTTGATCGTGCCGTCCTCGCCGATGTCGATCTTGGCGCCGGTCTCGGCGGTGATCTCGCGGATCACCTTGCCGCCCGAGCCAATCACTTCGCGGATCTTGTCGACCGCGATCTTCATGGTCTCGATCTTCGGCGCGAACTCGCCCAGGTGGGCGCGCGGCGCCTCCATGGCCTTGTCCATTTCGCCCAGGATGTGCTCACGACCGCCCTTCGCCTGCTCGAGGGCCTTCTTCATGATCTCCTCGGTGATGCCGGCGATCTTGATATCCATCTGCAGCGAGGTGATGCCGTCGTGGGTGCCGGCCACCTTGAAGTCCATGTCGCCGAGGTGGTCCTCGTCGCCCAGGATGTCGGAGAGCACGGCGAAGCCGTCCTTCTCCAGGATCAGGCCCATGGCGATGCCGGAGACCGCCTTCTTCAGGGGCACGCCCGCATCCATCAGCGCCAGCGAGGAGCCGCAGACCGAGGCCATCGACGAGGAGCCGTTGGACTCGAAGATCTCCGAGACCAGGCGGATCGTGTAGGGGAAATCCTCCTCGCTCGGCAGCATCGGTCGGATGGCCCGCCACGCCAGCTTGCCGTGGCCGACCTCGCGCCGACCCGGCGCGCCCATGCGGCCGGTCTCGCCCACCGAGAAGGGCGGGAAATTATAGTGCAGCATGAACTTCGCGTAGGACTTGCCCTCCAGCGCGTCGATCAGCTGCTCGTCGTCGCCGGTGCCCAGCGTGGCCACCACCAGCGCCTGGGTCTCGCCGCGGGTGAACAGCGCCGAGCCGTGGGCGCGGGACAGAACGCCCACTTCCGAGACGATCGGACGGACCTGGTCGACCTTGCGGCCGTCGATGCGGATGCCAGTGTCGAGGATGTTGCGCCGCACGACGTCGGCTTCCAGCTCCTTGAACACCACGCCCAGCTTTTCGGGCGCGACGCCCGTCGGGTTGGCGTCCGACTTGGCGAACTTTTCGCTCGCCTTGGCCTTGGCCTTGGCGACCGCGTCCTGGCGCTCGCCCTTGGCCACGATCTTGTAGGCGGCGGCGAAGTCCTTGCCGATCAGCTTCTTCACCTCGGCCTTGAGCGCGTCGGTGTCGTCCGGCTGGAAGTCGAAGGGCTCCTTGGCGGAGTGTTCGGCCAGCTCGATGATCGCGTCGATCACCGGCTGCATGCCCTTGTGGGCGAAGGTGACGCCGCCCAGGACCTGCTCCTCGGAGAGCTCCTGGATCTCGGATTCCACCATCATCACCGCCTCGGCGGTGCCGGCCACGACGAGGTCCATCTTGGACTCTTTCATCTGGTCGAGGGTCGGATTGAGGATGTACTCGCCGTCCACGAAGCCCACGCGGGCCGCGCCGATCGGGCCCATGAAGGGGGCGCCGGAGATCACCAGGGCGGCCGAGGCGGCCACCAGGGCGACGATGTCGGGATCGTTCTCGAGGTCGTGGGCGAGCACGGTCGCCACCACCTGGACCTCGTTCTTGAAGCCCTTCACGAACAGCGGCCGGATCGGCCGGTCGATCAGACGCGAGGTCAGCGTCTCCTTCTGGGAGGGCGCGCCTTCGCGGCGGGGGAAGGAGCCCGGGATCTTGCCCGCGGCGTAGAACTTCTCCTGGTAGTTCACCGTCAGGGGGAAGAAGTCCTGGCCGGCCTTGGCGGTCTTGGCGAACACGGCGGTCGCCAGGACCATGGTGTCGCCGTAGGTGGCCAGCACCGCGCCGTCGGCTTGACGGGCCATGCGGCCGGTTTCGAGCGTGAGCTTCTTGCCGCCCCACTCGATGGTCTTGCGTTTGATGTCGAACATTTTGATGTCTTTCTCATCCCGCGGGCGGATTCCCAGGCGGGGGCGGACAGGGCGTCGGGTTTCCGAAATCCTCTCCAGTCGAACAGGCGGAATGAGGATTTCTGTTGAACCCTCGGCGTACGTGCGGGCCCGACTGGGCCCTTGGAGCGCCGCATTGGAATCCCCCGGCCTGTTACGGAGGAGCGGCGATAGCTTCATCTCCCGATCGCGCCTGGCCGAGGCCGCTGGCGGGGTTCGGGAAATGTAAGGGTCCGGCCTAGCGGCGCAGACCCAGCTTTTCGATCAGCTGCTGATAGCGGGCTTCGTCCGACTTCTTCAGGTGATCGAGGAGCGACCGGCGCGCGGAGACCAGCTTGAGCAGGCCCCGGCGCGAGTGGTTGTCCTTCTTGTGCGTCTTGAAGTGCTCGGTGAGGTTCGAAATCCTTTCGGACATGATCGCCACCTGGACTTCGGCGCTGCCCGTGTCCGCGTCGCCGCGGGCATGGGACTTGATGACTTCAGCCTTGCGTTCGGCCGTAATCGACATCGGATTGATCTCCGCTCTTTTCAAGATGGAAGACCCGCGACGGTTCGAGCCGGCCGGCGCGCATCTCGCAGAGGGCGACCACCGATCCGCCCGCCATGGCTGAAACGGTGCGCGAGCCCGGCTTGAGCCTGGCTTTCACCGCTTCGACCTGTCGGGGAACGAGAACGATCGGCCGTCCCTGCTTCAATCGAAAGGCGTCTTCATCGGTCACGGCCAGCGCCGGGATGTCGTCCAGCGCGGTCTCGACCGGAAGCAATGCCTCCGATTGGCGGGCCTTATGCCCCAAATCCTCAAGATATTCCAGCGTCACCGCAGATTCCGCGGCGAACGGCCCGACGCGGGTCCTGCGCAGGTCGCTGACGTGGCCGCAGGCGCCGAGCATCTCGGCGATGTCGCGGACGATGGCCCGGACATAGGTGCCCTTGCCGCAGTCGATCTCCAGGGTGACGTGATCGGGGTCGGTCGCTTCGACCAGCCGCGCGTCGTGGACCGTGACGATCCGGGCCGCCAGCTCGACCGTTTCCCCCGCCCGGGCCAGGTCATAGGCGCGCTCGCCGTCGATCTTGATGGCCGAATAGGCCGGCGGGACCTGGCTGATCTCGCCCACGAAGCGCGGCAGGAGGGCCGCGACGGCCTCCGGGCTTGGCCGCACGTCCGAGACCGCCAGCACGGCGCCTTCACGGTCCAGCGTCGTGGTGCTGCGGCCCCAGGCGATGGTGAAGCGATAGGCCTTGTCCGCGTTCATCAGGAACGGGACGGTCTTGGTGGCCTCGCCCAGCGCGATCGGCAGGATGCCGGTGGCCAGCGGATCGAGGGTGCCCGCGTGGCCGGCCTTCTGGGCGTTGAACAGCCGGCGCACGCGGCTGACCGCCTGGGTGGAGCCGAGGTCGTAGGGCTTGTCGAGGTTGATCCAGCCGGAGACGGCCTCGCCCTTCCGGCGGCGGCCCATCAGTCCTCATCCTTCCACGAGCCCGAAGGTTCGTCGGCCTCGAGGTCGCGGCGCACCAGATCCTTTTTGACCTTGGGATCGTCGAACAGGCGGTTCATCCGCGCCGCGGCGTTGAAGCTGTCGTCGTGCAGGAACTTCAGGTCCGGGGTGAACTTCATGTCGATCGTCCGGCCCAGCCGTCCGCGCACGAACTTGGCGTGGCGGTTCAGGCCGTCGACCACCTCCGGCGCATGGCCGCCGCCCAGTGGCTCCACGAACACCATCGCGTGGCGCAGGTCGGGGCTGACACGGACCTCGGTGACCGTCACCGAGACGCCCTCCAGGGCCGGGTCGGTGATCTCGGACTCGCGCAGGATCTCGACCAGCGCATGGCGCACCAGCTCGCCGGCCCGCAGCTGACGCTGCGAGGGCCCCTGGGGCGCGGCCGGGCGGCCGTTGTTGGCGTGGCGTGACATGGCGAAGTCCTCGAAGCCTGGAGCGCGGATCGGACGCGGCCCTCAGGGGAAGCGGCGGCTTCTAGGCGCACGCTGTCGCGAAGTCCAGCCTCTCCCGCAGAAGCCGGGCGAGGGTCGACGACTGGCGACTCAAGCCCCCGTTCTCTCTTTGAAGAAGGCGATCACCCGCTGCTCGGCGGCCTTGGTGGGGCCGGTCTCGGCGAGGTTCAGGGTCAGGACCGAGTGGGCGTGCTTCAGCGGACCCGGCTTGGCGGTGTCGTCCTCCAGCTCGATGGCTTCGAACCGGTCGCCGAACTCGCGCTTCAGGGTCTCGAACCGGGCGGCGGTGACGAAGGGGTCGCCCTTGAAGCGCAGGCCGATCATCGAGAGGTCCTCCTCCTCGAACCGGCGCTTGGCGCAGGCGATTTCGGCGGGCGAGGCGTCGACGCCGGCGGCGTTCTTCTTGCCGAGCGGCAGGGAGGGTTGCGACAGCACCGGCGCCACCATGGCCGGTTCGGTCATCATGGCCAGCGCGAAGCCGCCGGTGAAGCACATGCCGACGGCGCCCACGCCCTTGCCGCCGCACTCGGCGTGGGCCTTGCGCGCCAGCGCCCTCAGCCAGTCGACGATCGGCGACGACCTGCCGGAGCGCCAGGCGTTGAACTCCCACCGCACGCACATGCCGCTGACCATCGTCAGCATCCCGGCCGGGTGGCTGGCGGGTCGGCCCGCGACCCCGAAAAGCACCGGCAGGAAGACCGTCATGCCCGCCTCGGCGACGCGATCGGCGAAGGCCACGACCGCGGGATGCAGGCCCGGCATCTCGTGGATGACGATGACCGCGGGGCCGGAGCCCCGGCGATAGACGGTCCGTGTCCAGCGCCCGTCGTCGAACTCGGATTTTTCGTAGGCCGACAGAACCGCGTCGTAAGCCATGCCGCCCTCCCTAGTCCGCAGGCGCCAGACTAGCGGCTTACATCTTCAGGCGCAGGTCTTTCACGTCGCCCTCGAAGCCGGTCAGCTTCCAGGTGCCGGCTTCCTTGGTGAACACCAGGGTGCAGGCGCCGTCCTTCTTCTTGGTGGCGCAGACCCGGCCGTCGGGCAGTGGCTTCAGCGCGCTGGCGATCACCAGCGGATTGGGGATCTTTGTGTCGTCGCCATAGCCGTACTGCCGCGCCACCTGGCGGAACACGGCCGGCTGCACCAGCGTGTCGCCGGCGAACTGGGCCAGGCCGGGCGCCAACAGCGAGGCCAGGCCGCCGTAGCGCTTGGAGGCCTTCTGCTCGATCAGGGTCTGGATCTGCTGGGTCAGGGCCGCGCGGTCCACGTGGGCGTCGAAGCTGGCCTGATCGTTGTCGCGGATCGAGAGCAACAGGGCGTGCACGTCATTGGCCGCGCCCAGCCGCTGCACCGAAGCGCAGGCGGCGAGGCTCACGGCGGCGGCGAGGATCAGGGCCGGTGTGAGATTGGGGCGGCGCATCGTCCTCTCAGATAGCAAGGAAAGGCGGCGACTTCACGGCCCCCCGCGGCGTCCTAGTCAAACACCTGGCCGAGGTCAGCGGGCGCCGCCCCCTCCTTCAGGCTGCGCAGCTCCACATAGATGACGCCGAGGGCTACGACGGCCACGGCGTGGGCCAGGCTTTTCAGCACAGCGGCGATGACGATGCGGGTCGGCGACAGGATCATTTCCTCGAAGGGGAAGCCCGACCAGCGGTAGTGGTAGCCGTAGGCGTGTCCGCCGCCGACCCCCCCGATGATCGAGCTCGCCACCGCGGCGATCAGGAAAAGGCCCAGGAGGCGCCAGCGGTTGTCGCGGGTGAGGTCCGCGCTGCGCCCGAAGACCTCGGTGATGCCGCTCCGTTCGACCAGCAGCGCCGGGGCGGCGACGCACCAGGCGAGCGCCAGCATGATCCCCGGCACGACCAGCAGGACCAGGCCCACGCAGACGCCCAGGAGATAGAACAGGTTCACCGCGAACAGCGGCAGCATGAACTTCAGGCCCGCGAGGACGACCTCCCCCGGCGCGGCGGCCCGGCCGCCCAGTTCACCCATCGTCACCGCCAGCAGGCTCACCTCAAGGAAGGCGGCGATGAGCAGCGAGACCAGGCCCGCGCCCCAGAAGGTCGGATGGTGGAACACGCCAAATGGCTCGGCGATGTCCAGCCAGCGGTTCGCCAGCATCATCGAGCCGGCCGCCGGGACGCCGTAGAGCAGCAGCGCCAGGCCGAAGATCATCAACGGCTGGCGCCCCAGCACCCAGACCGTCCGCTCCGCCACCCGGCCAAGGTCGAGCTTGCGCGGATAGATGTCGTCGAGCGTCGCCATCGAACCCTCCCCGATCCTCAACTCGCTACGGTTGAGCTAACCACGAGTTCCGAAACCGCGCCATCCGCGGCCGGCGATCCACGAAAAAACCCCGGAGGTTCGCTCCGGGGCTTTCGCGTATCTGGCGGTGGCGGCGCGCCTAGAGCGTCCGCTTGACCTCTTCGAGGGTGAAGCACTCGATGATGTCGCCGGCCTTGATGTCCTGGAAGCCCTGGAAGGCCATGCCGCATTCCTGGCCCGACTGCACCTCGTTGACCTCGTCCTTGAAGCGCTTGAGGGTCTGCAGCACGCCGAGTTCGAGCACCACCACGTCCTGGCGGATGATCCGGACCCGGGCGCCCTTGCGGACCACGCCCTCGGTGACGCGGCAGCCGGCGACCTTGCCGACCTTGGAGATGTCGAAGGCCTGCAGCACCTCGGCGTTGCCGAGGAAGGTTTCCCGCTGGATCGGCGCCAGCATGCCCGAGAGCACGCCCTTGATGTCGTCGATCAGGTCGTAGATCACCGCGTAGTAACGGATCTCCACGCCTTCCCGCTCGGCCAGTTCGCGGGCCTGTTTCGAGGCGCGGACGTTGAAGCCGAGGATCGGCGCGCCGGCCCCCTTGGCGAGCAGCACGTCGCTCTCGTTGATGGCGCCTGCGCCGGACAGGATGATCCGGGCGCGGACCTCGTCGGTGCCGAGCTTGTCCAGCGAGCCGACGATGGCTTCGGTCGACCCTTGCACGTCGGCCTTGATCAGCACCGGCAGCTCGGAGACCTTCTTGTCGGTGATCTTGGCCATCATCTCGGCCAGGGACGCGCCCTGGGCCGGCGCGCCGGTCCGCTCGCGCTTCTGGCGCTGGCGGTATTCGGTGAGCTCGCGGGCGCGGGCCTCGTTCTCGACCACGGCGAAGGGTTCGCCCGGATCGGGCGTGCCGTCGAGGCCGAGGATCTCCACCGGGACCGAGGGGCCGGCTTCGGTGAGCTGTTCGTCGCGCTCGTTGAGCAGGGCGCGCACGCGGCCCCAGTTGGCGCCGGCCACCACGATGTCGCCGCGCTTCAGCGAGCCGCGCTTGACCAGCACGGTCGCCACGGCGCCGCGGCCGCGGTCCAGCTGGCTTTCGATCACCACCCCGTCGGCGGTGCGGTCGGGATTGGCCTTCAGGTCCATGACCTCGGCCTGCAGCAGGATGGCCTCGACCAGGTTTTCGAGACCCGTCTTCTTGGTCGCCGAGACCTCGATCGCCTGGGTGTCGCCGCCCAGGCTTTCCACCACGATCTCGTGCTGCAGCAGCTCGTTGATCACCCGGGTCGGATCGGCCTCGGGTTTGTCGATCTTGTTGATCGCCACGATGATCGGGGCGCCGGCCGCCTTGGCGTGCTGGATGGCCTCGATCGTCTGGGGCATGACGCCGTCGTCGGCGGCCACCACCAGCACCACGATGTCAGTGACGTTGGCGCCGCGCATCCGCATGGCGGAAAAGGCGGCGTGGCCGGGGGTGTCCAGGAAGGTGACCCGCTGGCCGCCCTCCAGGCGCACCTGATAGGCGCCGATGTGCTGGGTGATGCCGCCGTGCTCGCCGCCCGCCACATCCGTCGAGCGCAGCGCATCGAGCAGGCTGGTCTTGCCGTGGTCGACGTGGCCCATGACGGTGACCACCGGCGGCCGGGGCAGCAGGTGATCGTCCACGTCCTCGGCGCCGATGAAGCCGGCTTCGACGTCGGCCTCGGACACCCGGCGGACCGTGTGGCCGAACTCGGTGGCCACCAGCTCGGCGGTGTCGTTGTCGATGATGTCGTTGATCTTCAGCATCACGCCCTGACGCATCAGGAACTTGATGACCTCGGCGCCGCGCGTGGCCATGCGGTTGGCGAGCTCGCCCACCGTGATCACGTCGGGGATGACGACTTCGCGGGCCGCGCGGGCCTGCTCCTGGGAGCCGCCCTTGCGCTTCTCGCGCTCGCGCTCTCGGGCCCGGCGAACTGAGGCCAGCGAACGCATACGCTCGACGCTCTCCTCGTCGCCGCCGGCCACCGCCTGGATGGTCAGGCGGCCTTCGCGCCGCTGCGGCGCGCCGCGGACGCGGGAGATGGCCTTGGTCGGCGCGGTCTTGCGACGATCGTCTTCGGCGTCGTCGGGCCGCCGGTCCATGTTGGCGGAGCCGGGACGCGGCGCCTGGCGCGTGGCGCGCTGGATCTCGGGCGTGGCGGGCGGAGCGGCCGGGCCGATCCTGGGCGCGGCGCCGCGCGGACCGCCGGGGCGGGCGCTGTCGCGCGGACCCGCCGGACGCGGGGCCAGCGCCGAATACCGGACCGTGCCTTCGGGGCGCGGACCGCCGCGGTCGTCGGCGCGCGGGGCGCGGTCGCCGGCCGGGCGCGGGGCCCGGTCGTCGCGCGGCGGGCGGCCGGCGTCGTCACGGCGCGGCGCGCGCTGGTTGAAGGTCGCGCCCTCGAAACGCGCCGACGGCGGCTGGGGTCGATAGGTGGTGGTCGAGGCCCGGTCGTCGCGGCGGTCGGCCGACGGCTGGTAGGTGCGGGTCTGGCTGCCCAGGGGCTGCTGGCGCGGTTCGGCGCCTTGGCGCGGCGCCGCGGGCGCCCCCGAGGCCTGGGCTGCGGCCTGGGTTGCGGGAGCTTCCGCCGGCTCGGCGGCGGGCGCTTCGGCTGCGGCGGGTTCGGCGGCAGGGGCTTCCGGCGCGGGCGCCGCTTCGACCGGCGGAGCCGGGGCGGCTTCGGCGGCCGGCGGGGCGCTGGCCTTGGCCTCCGCGTCGGCCTCGGCGCGGGCGCGGTCTTCGCGGGCCCGGCGCTCGGCGGCCTGTTGTTCCTGTTGCTGGCGTGCGGCCTCGATCACCCGTTGGCGCGCGGCGCGTTCCTCGGCGGAGAGGCCATCGGCCGGCGCGGCGGGACCGCGCGGCGCGGACGGCCCGGCGGGCGCGCGGGTCTCGATCACCCGCTTCTCGGCCGATGACGGCGCGGCGAGGTTGCCGGCCGGCGCGGTGTGGGTGCGCGGGCGCTTGGTCTCGACGACCACCGTCTTGGAACGGCCGTGGCTGAAGCTCTGCTTCACCGTACCTGCGCTGACCGATCCGGCCCCGCGGGGCCGAAGGGTCAGAGGCGGACGCCCGCCAGGGGTAGGGCCGCGGCCATTGTTGTTGTCGTCGCTCATGCGCTCGCTTTACTCGGCGACCGGAAAAGGCCCGGTCATACAGATCGAAAATCCAATGCCGACGACCGGGACTATGAATCCCGGTTCGCCGCTTAAGGCTCCTCGCGCCAACTCGCAGGAAGGAGCGGGCAAAAGCCCGACAACCGATGGACGTCCTGCGCCCAACGATCGGCGGCTCGCCCCGCAAGGAAGGCGGTGTGTATCACATTCTCCGCGCCTAAGGCCAAACCCAATTCGGCGGCCGTGAAGACGCCGATCAGGCCCGGAACCCTGGGCTGTTTTCGGGCTGTCGCCCAAAGCTTGCGGCGGCCGTCGGCCGCGCCGTCCGCCGCCTCGACCAGCCAGGCGGCCTTGCCCGATGAGAGGGCCTTGGAAACCTTTTCGAAGCCTGAGGTAATCTCGCCGGCCTTGCGTGCAAGGCCCAGGCCCGCCAAAAGCCGCCGCCGAAGCAGATTTTCCACCTGATCGGCCAGCGTGGCGGGGGCGGAAACCTTGGCCTTGGCCGCCCGGGCGAAGAGGTTCTTCCTGGCCGCGGCCTCCACCGAGGCGCGGTCGGCCGCGACCCAGACGCCCCGCCCGGGAAGCTTGCGCGCCAGGTCCGGGACCACGACGGCGTCGGGTCCCGGGACAAAGCGGATCAGCCTCTCCTCCGCCATCACCTCGCCCGAGACGATGTCGCGGCGTTCGCGGTCGCTGGCGGCGAGGGTGGCGGCGTTCAAGGCGAACTCCGGCGAGATCGCCTTCAGGCGTCCCGCGCCTCTCCGGCCATCTCGGCTTCGGCGAAGGCTTCGGTGTCCTCGACCGCCTCGCCCGCTTCGGCCTCTTCCGGCTCCGGCTCCGGCTCGGCTTCCACCCAGCCCATGGCCACGCGGGCGCGCATGATCAGCAGCTCCGCGTCCGCCGGATCGAGGTTGAAGCTTTCGAGGACGCCGGTTTCGCGGACCCTCTCGCCGTTCTTGGATTCGTACCAGCCGCGCAGGTCGTCGGGCACCAGGCCGGCGAGGTCCTCGACCGTCTTCACGCCGCCCTCGCCCAGGGCCACGGCCATGGGCAGGGTCACGCCTTCGATCTCGATGAGGCCGTCCTCGACGCCCAGTTCGCGGCGCTTCGCGTCGTACTCGGCGGCTTCCTTGGAGAGGTAGTCGGTCGCCCGCGCCTGGATCTCCTCGGCGGTGTCCTCGTCGAAGCCTTCGATGGCCGCGATCTCGGAGGGCTCGACATAGGCCACGTCCTCGACGGTGGCGAAGCCTTCGGTGACCAGCAGCTGGGCGATCACCTCGTCCACGTCGAGCGCTTCCTGGAACAGGGCGGTGCGTTCGGCGAACTCGCGCTGCCGGCGCTCGCTTTCCTGGCTCTCGGTGATGATGTCGATCTGCCAGCCGGTCAGCTGGCTGGCCAGGCGGACGTTCTGGCCGCGGCGGCCGATGGCCAGCGACAGCTGCTCGTCGGGGACTACCACTTCGACGCGGTTGTCCTCCTCGTCCATGACCACCTTGGAGACTTCCGCCGGGGCCAGGCCGTTGACGATGAAGGCCGGGTCGTCCGGGCTCCACTGGATGATGTCGATCTTCTCGCCCTGCAGCTCGGCCACCACCGCCTGCACGCGCGATCCGCGCATGCCGACGCAGGCGCCCACGGGATCGATGGATGAGTCGTTGGAGACCACCGCCATCTTGGCGCGGCTGCCCGGGTCGCGGGCCACGGCGCGAATCTCGATGACCCCGTCGTAGACCTCCGGCACCTCCTGGGCGAACAGCTTGGCCATGAAGCCGCCGTGCGCGCGGGAGAGCAGGATCTGCGGGCCCTTGGTCTCGCGCCGGACGTCGTAGATGTAGCAGCGGATCCGGTCGCCGATGTTGAAGTTCTCGCGCGGGATCGACTGGTCGCGGCGCATGATGCCCTCGCCGCGGCCGAGGTCGACGATGACGTTGCCGTATTCGACGCGCTTGACCACGCCGTTGACGATCTCGCCGACCCGGTCCTTGAACTCCTCGAACTGGCGCTCGCGCTCGGCCTCGCGGACCTTGCCCATCACCACCTGGCGGGCCATCTGGGTCTGCACCCGGCCGAACTCGAAGGGCGGCAGGGTCTCTTCGTAGGTCTTGCCGATCTCGGCCTGCTTGTCGGTGCGCTTGGCGTCGGCCAGGCGGATGATGCCGGCCGGCTCCTCGAACGGCAGCTCATTGCCTTCCTCGTCCACGCCGCCGCCGAACACGGCGTCGTCGGCCACCACGGTCACCACGCGGGTGATGGTGGTCTCGCCGGTCTTGGGATCGATGTGCACGCGGATGTCGTGCTCGGCGCCATAGCGCGAGCGGGCGCCCTTCTGGATCGCCTCCTCGATCGCCTCGATGACGATCTCCTTCTCGATCGACTTTTCGCGGGCGACGGCCTCGGCGATGGTCAGTAGTTCAAGCCGGTTGGCGGAAATGCCGGTCAGGCTCATGGGGGTCTCTCTCTATTCAGGAGTGTCTTGGTGTTGCAGGCGGGCGGCCCGGGATTGGGCGCCGCGTTTCATCAACTCGTCGGTCAGCACCAGCTTGGCCTCGACGATCCAGGCCAGCGGCACCAGCGTGGTCTCGGCCTCGCCCTCCAGATCGAGGGCGATGTTGTCGCCATCCACGCCGGCCAGCACGCCGCGGAACCGCTTGCGGCCCTCGGCCAGCCGGTCGAGCTCGAGCTTGGCTTCGAAGCCTTCGTAGGCCTCGAAATCCTTCTTGCGCGTGAGCGGCCGGTCGACGCCGGGCGATGAGACCTCGAGGACATATTCCCCGCTGACCGGATCGGCGGCGTCGAGCACCTCGGAGAGCGCGCGCGATAGCTTGGCGCAATCCTCGATGACCATCTCGCCATCCGGCCGCTCGGCCATGATCTGCAGCCGCCGGCGCTCCGAGCCGCCCATCAGGCGCAGGCGGACCAGCTCGTAGCCCGCCGCCTCGGCCACGGGGTCGAGCAGTTCCAGCAGCCTCTGATCCTCGGCGGTCTTGCCGCGCATGGGGGCCGAACTCCGGCAAAGAAAAAAGCGGCCGGGCCGGAGCCCGCCGCTCGTAGGCGCCTTACAGCGCTAACGGACGATGTTGAGGGGAATATAGGACTTTCAGAGGGGCTTGTCAGCCCTCAATGAGTCCCGCGTCAGTTCGCGCCCGCAGCGCCCACGGACAGGGACGCCAGGAAATTGTCGCCCAACGCCTCCGACGGGGCGACGACCTTCGTGCTCAGCTTGGCGAGCTTCTCCGGGGAAAGCCGCATGTAGCTCAGCGTGTAGACGCGGCCGTCGCGCCTTATCGTGCGGGTGATCATCAGGTCCCCGCCCTGGAACTCGCGGCGGTCCTCCTGGACGGCGGTGGGCCCAGACCCGATCACCCGGCAGCTCGCCGTGATGCCGGTCGCGCCCGCGGCCCTGGCCGGGCCGCACAGGGCCGGAAGATCATCATGGGGCGTCCGGAAGCTCATCACCATCGCCGTGTAGGTGGCCCCAAGGTCATGAACGGTCCAGGCGTCGTAGCCGGCGACGTCCCGGAAATTCGGCGGCACGGGCAGGGGCGGCGCGCCGGGCGCGCGCGGCGGGGGCGCCGCCCCAGGCCCCGACTCCACCGTGGTGTGCATCTTGACCGGCGCGCTCGGGAAGACGACCGACACGCCGTCGCCCAGCGCGACCTTGACCTGAGCCGACGCCAGCGTCGGCAGGACAGCGCCCAGCACGCCCGCCATCACAGCCCACCGCATGCAAAGTCCCCCGCAATTTCGAGGCGACTGTCCGTCCGGCTTCGTCCTGGCGTCAAGCCCAGCTTTACTTGGCGCGGCGCTTGCCCCACATGCCGCCCCCATGGACCTCTCCAAGATCCCCGTCGGCCAGAACCCGCCCTACGACGTCAACGCTATCATCGAGATCCCGCAGGGCGGCGAGCCGGTGAAGTACGAGCTCGACAAGGAGAGCGGGGCGATCTTCGTCGACCGCTTCCTGCACACCGCCATGTTCTATCCGGGCAACTACGGCTTCATCCCCCACACCCTGGCCGACGACGGCGACCCGATGGACATCATCGTGGTGGGACCGACCCCGGTGGTGCCGGGCGCGGTGATCCGCTGCCGGCCGGTGGGGGCGCTGATCATGCGCGACGAGGCGGGCGGCGACGAGAAGATCCTGGCGGTGCCGGTGGACGCCCTGCACCCCTTCTATACAGGGGTGGATTCATGGCGGGCCCTGCCGGCGATCCTCACCGAGCAGATCGCCCACTTCTTCAAGCACTACAAGGATCTGGAGAAGAACAAGAGCGTCGACATCATCCGCTGGGCCGACCCCGAGGAAGCCGGCGACCTGATCCGCCAGTCCATCGAGCGGGCGAAGGCGGGCTAGATCCGCACGAAATCCAGGAACACCGGCGCGCAGTCGCCGAGGCGTTTTTCCTCGTAGCGCGTCGTGACGTGGTCGGCGGCGGGCCTGCGCCAGTCGTCGGCGCGTTCGGCGCTCCAGCGAAAGGCGGGGCTCGCGATGATCCGCTCCAGCGCCCAATCCACGTAGTGCGCGACGTCGGAGGCGAAGCGCAGCCGGCCGCCGGGTTGCAGCACCCGCGCCAGGTCGGCGAGCGTCTCGGCGTTCACCAGGCGGCGCTTGTGGTGGCGGGTCTTGGGCCAGGGGTCGGGGAACAGGATGAAGGCCCGCGCGATGCTGGCGTCGGGCAGATGTCCGATCAGCTCGCGGGCGTCGCCGTCCTGCAGCCGCACGTTCTGAAGGCCCTGCTCGTCGATGTGGCGCAGCGCGCTCGCCACCCCGTTCTGGAACGGCTCGGCCCCCAGAATCAGCACATCGGGATGGCGCTGCGCCTGGGCCGCCATGTGCTCGCCGCCGCCGAAGCCGATCTCCAGCCAGATCTCGCGCGCCGCGGGCGCCAGGGCGCGCGGATCGAACGGCTCGGCCGGGACGCGCAGGCGCGGCAACAGGGTCTCCAGCAGCGCCGCCTGCCTGGGCTTGATCGGCCGCGCCTTGATCCGGCCGAAGGTGCGCAGCTGGGGGTGTTCGGCGTCGGGCATCGACCCACTCTCTAATCCGTCATGGCCGGGCTTGTCCCGGCCACCCAGAAAAGCCGAGCTTCGCAAGATATCCTGCAGCGCCCGAGCATCTGGGTCGCCGGCACAAGGCCGGGGATGACGTCAAAAAGGGGAAGCGACGGCGTCCCTACGCCAAGCCGCGCAGCTGGTTCGACAGATCGGTGCGTTCCCAGGAGAAGCCGCCCTCGTTGTCCGGCGTGCGGCCGAAGTGGCCGTAGGCGGCGGTGCGGGCATAGATCGGGCGGTTGAGGCTCAGGTGCTCGCGGATGGCGCGCGGGGTGGCGCCGCCGATCATCTCCGGGAGGGCCAGCTCCAGCTTCGCCGGGTCGATCTCGCCGGTGTTGTGCAGGTCGACATAGAACGACAGCGGCTGGGCCACGCCGATCGCATAGGCGATCTGGATGGTGCACTTCTGCGCCAGGCCCGCGGCGACCACGTTCTTGGCCAGATACCGGCAGGCATAGGCCGCCGAACGGTCGACCTTGGTCGGGTCCTTGCCGGAAAAGGCGCCGCCGCCGTGCGGCGAGGCGCCGCCGTAGGTGTCGACGATGATCTTGCGCCCGGTGAGGCCGGCGTCGCCGTCCGGCCCGCCGATCTCGAAGCGGCCGGTCGGATTGACGTGCCACTTGGTCTTCCTGGTGATCAGCCCCTCGGGAAACACGCTCTCCACATAGGGGCGGATCTCCGCCTCGACGCGCTTGGGCGTGGCCGAGAGCAGGCCGATGCGCTTCTTGTGCTGGGTGGAGACGACGATCTGCAGCACCTCGACCGGCTGGCCGTCCTCATAGCGCAGGGTGACCTGGCTCTTGGCGTCGGGCTCCAGCACGCCGCACTCGCCGGAATGGCGGACCTCGGCCAGGCGGCGCAGGATGTTGTGCGAATACTGCAAGGTGGCCGGCATCAGCTCCGGCGTCTCGTTGCAGGCATAGCCGAACATGATGCCCTGGTCGCCGGCCCCCTCGTCCTTCTTCTCCGAGGCGTCGACGCCCTGGGCGATATGGGCCGATTGCGGGTGCAGGTAGCAGGCGTACTTGGCCTTGGCCCAGTGGAAGCCCTTCTGCTCGTAGCCGATGTCCTTGATCGCCTGGCGGACCTTGGGCTCCAGGCTCTTCACGATGTCCTTGGTCAGCGCCTTGTTCTCGGCCTTGGAGCCGCCGGGACGCCCCGCCCGGACTTCGCCGGCCAGCACGATGCGGTTGGTGGTGACCAGGGTCTCGCAGGCGACGCGCGCCTCCGGCTCGACGCTCAGGAAGGCGTCGACCACGGTGTCGGAAATCCGGTCGGCGACCTTGTCCGGGTGACCCTCGGACACGCTCTCGGAGGTGAAGATGTAGTTCGAACGGCTCAAGCGCTCTCTCCAAGGAAATCCAGGCCGCCGACATCCCCGCGGGCGGCCGCCTGACGAGGTCGCAAAGCCTATAAAGAAATCTTTATGTCCCGCCAAGCGCGGGTGGCGGCGAAGGTTGTTTTGACGCGCGGGGACCCGCTCAGGCCTCGACGCTCTCCGCCTCGGTGAGGGCGCGGACCAGTTCGACCAGTCTGCGGCGCAGGCGCGGGGTGGGGATGCGCGGGAAACAGGCCGCCAGCTCCAGGCCCTCGGGCGTCAGCAGGAAATCCTGCATGCTCGCCTGCGGCAGGCTGGCGTCGGCCTCGATCTCGGCGAGCCCGTCGTAGAAGTAGCCGATGCCGATCTTCAGCGCCTGGGCGAGCTCCCAGAGCTTCGAGGCGCTCACCCGGTTGGCGGCGCGCTCGTATTTCTGGATCTGCTGGAAGGTGACGCCCACCGCGTCGGCCAGGCGTTCCTGGCTGAAGCCCATTTCCTTGCGGCGCATGCGAATGCGCAGGCCCACATGCCGGTCCACCGGGTTGGGGCTGGTCGCGGCCGGGTCAACAAGCTTGTCCATGGCGGGCTTCTAAGTCGACGAACGGCCGCCGTGTCAATCGACCATCGTCCTTCGAGCCCGATCCGTGATCGCCACGATCGCCGAAATCGCCAGCATCAGGGCGAAGGCCAGATCGCCGAACCGGCCGTAGAGGGTCGGGCTCAGCGCCGGCGGCAGCCGGGCGTCGATGACGCCCAGTGCGCCCAGGCCCAGGCGGGCGTGCGGCAGGATGCGGCCATAGGCGTCCACGACCGCCGAGACGCCCGTCGGCGTGGCGCGGACGATCGGCAGGCCCTCCTCGATGGCGCGGTAACTGGCCTGGTTCAGGTGCTGCAGCGGCCCGCTGGTGGCGCCGAACCAGGCGTCGTTGGAGATGTTGAGGATCCAGGCCGGTCGCCGCCCGCTGCGCCGGATGGCCTCGCGGGTGAAGCCAGGGAACAGGGCCTCGTAGCAGATCACCGGCTGCAGGGCCGGGATCCCGGCCGGCGTCAGCGGCTGGGCCGGCGGGCCCGCGGTGAAGTCGTCGGGCATGTGCACCAGGCTGCGGAAGCCGATCTTCCCGGCCAGGGTCCCCAGCGGCATGTACTCCCCGAACGGGACCAGCCGATGCTTGTCGTAGATGCCGGTGACCCGCAGGCCGTCGGCCTCGCGCCGAAACGCCGCCAGGCTGTTGTAGTAGCCGACGCCGCCGTCCGGCTTCAGCTGGGCGCGGTTGACGCCCATCAGCAGGGTCTGACCCGGATCGAGCGCGTCGCGCAGCCGCGGCCCATAGGGCGAATCCGGCGCCAGCAGCTCGTCGATCACCGCGGGCAGGGCGCCCTCCGGCCAGACGATGATGTCGGGCCGCCCCGGCCCCGCCGTGCGGCTCAGGGTGACGTAGGTCTCGAAGATCTGCGCCAGGTTCTCCGGCTTCCACTTGGACTTCTGGTCGATGTCGGCCTGCACCACCCGGATCAGCGGCGCGGTGGGGGCCAGCGGCGCCGTATCGGCCAGCCGCGCCGCGCCGAAGGCGTACAGCAGCCCGAGGAAGCCGGCGATCACCGCCCCCGTCACCAGCTTCTCGAGGCGGCCCATGCGGTCGAACAGCAGCGCCGGCGTGGCGGCCAGTGCGATGGTGTACCAGGAGAGGCCATAGGCTCCGACCAGGGAGGCCGCCTGCGAGGGCATGGAGCCCGCCGCCCAGGTCTCGCCCGGCAGGTCCCAGGGGAAGCCCGTCAGCACGTGGCCGCGCAACCATTCGGCCAGGGCCAGACAGCCGGCGAAGACGAACACGCGGGCCAGGCCGCGGTGGGCGATCCAGCGGTAGGCCAGCGCCGCCGCGCCCCAGAACAGCGCCAGGCCGCCGGCCATCAGCGGCAGCGCGATGGGCGCCATCCAGGCCTGGTTCTTGGCGTCCACGAAGAACGGCTCGACGATCCACCAGCAGCCGACGCCGAAATAGCCGAGGCCGGCCAGCCAGCCGCGCAGGAAGGCTTGGCGCAGGGGATGTTCGCCGCCGGCACGGTCGCTGAGGCCGAGCAGCAGGGCGTAACCCAGCAGGCCCGGCAACACGCCAAACGGCGGATGGGCGAAACCGGCCGCAAGTCCTGCGCAGAGCGCCCACAGCCGGGTGGTCCAGACGGATGACGGGGCCGGCACGCGGGCGATCAGGCCGAGGCGCCGGGCGGGCCGGTCCGGCGGACCCGCACGCGCTTCACCCGACGGGGATCGGCGGAGAGCACCTCGATCAGATAGCCGCCGGGATGGGGGATGGTTTCGCGCTTTTGCGGCACGCGGCCGGCCAGCGCATTGACCAGGCCCGCCACCGTGTCGATCTCCTCGTCGAGGTCCGGCGGCGCGAGGTCGACGCCCGCGCCCAGCGCGGCCTCCAGCTCCTCCAGCGGCGTGCGGCCATCGGCGATCCAGCCGCCACCGTCCTCGACGACCGGGGCCACGCCGTCCTCGTCGGCGTCGTCGTGCTCGTCGGAGATGTCGCCGACCAGCTTTTCCAGCACATCTTCCAGGGTGACCAGTCCGTCGGTGCCGCCGAACTCGTCGATCACCAGGGCCATGTGGGTGCGCCGATTGCGCATCAGGGCCAGCAGGTCGGCGGCGGGCATGGCGCCGGGCACATAGAGCACCTCGCGCACCAGGTTGCGGCGGGTCTGCAGCACCTTGTCGGCGGGCTTGGGCTTGCGGGTCTTCTGAGCCAGCAGCTTGAAGACGTCCTTGACGTGGACCACGCCCACCGGCTCGTCGAGCGTGTCCCTATAGACCGGCATGCGGCTGTGCTCGGCCTCGACGAAGCGGTCGACGATCTCGGCGAAGGTGCAGCTGCGCGAGACGCCCACGATGTCCGCGCGCGGCTTCATCACGTCGTCGACGTTCAGCTCCTCGAAGGCCCGGGCCTGGCTGACCAGTTCGTCGGTGGCGTCGGCGGCGGCCTCCTCCTGCGGCGTCGGCGGCTCGGGCTCGACGCGGCGGAAGCGGTCGAAGAACCCCATCAGCCCCCGTCGTCGAGGGGGTTCGGGCGCACGGCCGGGGTCCGGGTCAGTCATGGTCTCCCTCGCCGGCCGCGTAGGGGTCGGACACCCCCAGCGAGGCCAGCACGACGCGCTCCAGGCCCTCCATCTCGTGGGCCTCCGGATCGGTCATGTGGTCGTATCCTAGAAGGTGCAGCACCCCATGCGCCACCAGATGCTGCAGATGGGCGGCCAGCGGCTTGCCCTGGTCTGCCGCCTCGCGCGCGCAGGTCTCGTAGGCCAGCGCCACGTCGCCCAGGTGCTGTTCGCGATTGGGCAGGGCCGGGAAGGACAGCACATTGGTGGGCCTGTCCTGCTGGCGGAAGCGTTCGTTCAGCGCCTGCACCGCCAGGTCGTTGGTGAGCAGGACCGTCAGGTTGCGGTCCGACAGATGTTCGTAGGCCAGCACCGCTTCGGCGGCGCGCCGGGTCAGGCTCTCGGCGTCGGCTTGCGCGGCGGTCCAGGCGGCGTCTTCGATCTCGATGTCGATCAAAAGCTGCGCCCGCGCTTGGCCGCATCGGCGTCGTAGGCCCGCACGATCCGCTCGACCAGTGGGTGGCGGACCACATCCTCGGCCGAGAAGCGGATGATGCCGATGCCCTTCACGTCGTCCAGCAGGCCGACGGCGTGGGCGAGGCCGCTGTCGTTGGGATTGACCAGGTCGATCTGGGTCGGGTCGCCGGTCACCACCATGCGCGCGCCCTCGCCGATGCGGGTCAGCACCATCTTCATCTGCAGCCGGGTGGCGTTCTGCGCCTCGTCGACGATGATGAAGGCGTGGCTCAGCGTGCGGCCACGCAGGAAGGCGATGGGCGCGACCTCGATCTCGCCCTTCTCGCGCCGGCGGCGCAGCTGCTCGGCGCCCAGGATATCGGTCAGCGCCTCCCAGACCGGCGCCATGTAGGGATCGACCTTCTCGGTCAGGTCGCCCGGCAGAAACCCCAGCCGCTCGCCGGCCTCGACCGCGGGACGCGAGACGATCAGCCGGTCGACCTCGCCGCGCAGCAACAGGCCCGCGCCGTGCGCCACCGCCAGGAAGGTCTTGCCGGTGCCGGCCGGGCCCAGGCCGAACACCAGCTCGCAGTTGCCGAGCGCCTCAAGATAGCGCGCCTGGGCGGCGGTCTTGGGCGCCACCTGGCCGCGGCGGCCGACCGGCAGGGCACCGGGCGCGCCGCCGGACTTGGCCTGACCGATGGCGACGCGGATGTCCGCCTCGGCGATGTCCAGCCCCTGGTCGGCGCGTTCGGCGACCAGTTGCACGGCCTTCTTGGCCTGGGCGCGCGCCTTGGCGTCGCCCGACACCGACACCCCGCCGCCGGGCGTCTCCACCAGCACGCCGAAGGCGTCCTCGATCAGGGCGGCGTGGCGGGAATTGGCGCCGGCCACCGCGCGCACCGCGGCGTCGGACAGGTGGATGAACTCGGGCGCGCGGCTCAAGCTGGCTCCAGTTCCAGCGCGCCGGCCAGGCTGTTGCGGGCAGCGCTTTCGATACGCACCGGAACGATCTGGCCGAGCAAGCGATCCGGCGCGGTCACATGCACCGACTGCAGATAGGGGCTGCGGCCGATCAGCTGGCCGGGGTTGCGCCCTGGTTTCTCGAACAGCACGTCCAGCCGGCGGCCCGCCTGCGCGGCGTTGAACGCGGTCTGCTGGTCCTCGATCAGCGCCTGCAGCCGATGCAGCCGCTCATCCTTGACCTCTTCGGCCACCTGGCCCGGCATGGCGGCGGCCGGAGTGCCTGGACGGCGGGAATATTTGAACGAGAAGGCGGCCGCATAGCCGATCTCGCGGATCAGCGAGAGCGTCGCCTCGAAGTCGGCGTCGCGCTCGCCGGGGAAGCCCACGATGAAATCGCCGGAGATGGCGATGTCCGGCCGGGCGGCGCGGATACGTTCGATGAGGCGCAAATAGCTCTCGGCGGTGTGCGCCCGGTTCATGGCCTTCAGCACCTTGTCCGAGCCGGACTGCACCGGCAGGTGCAGGTAGGGCATCAGCTCCGGGATCTCGGCGTGGGCCGCGATCAGGGCGGCGTCCATGTCGCGCGGATGGCTCGTCGTATAACGGATGCGGTCGAGCCCCGGGATTCTCGCCAGCCGCCGCACCAGGGCCGCCAGACCGCCCCCCTCCTTGATACCCGGGCCGGCATAGGCGTTGACGTTCTGGCCCAGCAGGGTGACCTCGCGCACGCCCTGCTCGGCCAGGCCCCGCGCCTCGGCCTCGATGGCCTGCGCCGGCCGCGACCACTCCGCGCCGCGCGTATAGGGCACCACGCAGAAGCTGCAGAACTTGTCGCAGCCCTCCTGCACGGTCAGGAAGGCGGTGACGCCGGTCGGCCGGCGCGCCGCGGCCAGGGCGTCGAACTTCGCTTCCGGCGAGAAGTCGGCAGCCAGCCGTTCGCCCCGCGCCCGATGCGCCCGGGCGATCAGCTCGGGAAGCTGGTGATAGGCCTGCGGCCCCACGACGAGGTCCACGGCCGGCTGCCGCCGCATGATCTCCTCGCCCTCGGCCTGGGCGACGCAGCCCGCGACCGCGATGGTCATGGTCGAGCCCTCGGCGATGCGGGCCTCCTTCATCTCGCGGATCTTGCCGAGCTCGGAATAGACCTTCTCGGTGGCCTTTTCGCGGATGTGGCAGGTGTTGAGCACCACTAGGTCGGCGGTCTGCGGATCGTCCGTCAGGCCGTAGCCCAGAGGGCTCAGCACGTCGGCCATGCGCTCGCTGTCATAGACGTTCATCTGACAGCCGTAGGTCTTGATGAAGAGGCGCCTGGTGGGCGCAGGGGCGGACATGGCGCGGTTATGGGGTTGGCGGCGGGGCGGTGCAAGTCGGGCGGCGGGCGCCTATTCCTCGATCGGCACGCCGTAGAGCTCCAGCCGGTGGTCCACCAGCCGGTAGCCGAGCTTCCTGGCGATGGCCTCCTGCAGGGCCTCGATCTCTGCGTCGACGAACTCCACGATCTTGCCGGTCTTCATGTCGATCAGATGGTCGTGGTGGACCTCGGGCTGCTCCTCGTAGCGCGCGCGGCCGTCGCGCAGGTCGAGGCGGGAGATGATGTCAGCCTCCTCGAACAGGCGGACGGTGCGATAGACCGTGGCGATCGAGATGTGCGGGTCGATGGCGTGCGCCCGGCGGTGCAGCTCCTCCACGTCGGGGTGGTCATGGGCGTCCGACAGCACGCGGGCGATCACCCGGCGCTGGTCGGTCATGCGCATGTTCTTCTCGATGCAGAGCTTCTCGATACGGTCCGACAAAAGGGGCTCCCGACTGCCTCTTGGGTTGCAGGATAGGGCTAAGCGGGCGTCGCGTTAAGGTCGAGCCGCATGACGAGCGCGTCGGCCAGTCCTCGCGCGCCGCGGTCGTAGTAGCCCTTGCGCGTCCCGGCCCGGCGGAATCCGAGGCTGGCGTAGAGGCCGGCCGCCGCGGCGTTGTCCACCGCCACCTCCAGGAAACAGGCCCTGGCCTTGGCCTGGCGCGCGGCCGCCAGGGCCGCGGCCATCAGGGCCTTCGCCACGCCGCGGCGGCGCGCCTCGGGCCGCACGCCGATGGTCAGAACCTCCATCTCGTCGGCGGCGATGCGGCACAGGATGACGCCCAGCGGCCGGCCATCGGCGGCCAGGAAGCCGAACACGCCCTCGCCCTCGAGCAGGTCCTCGAAATCCTCCTCGCGCCAGGGCGGATCGAAGGCGCCGGCGTGGGCTTGGGCCATGGCCGCCGCGTCCGCCGGCGTCGTCCAGGACACCTTCATCGGCACGGTCATGCCGGCAGCTTCGCGTCCGGCGCGCGCAGGTAGAGCGGCGTCAGCGGGCCTGGCGCCCGCCCCGTGGCGAGCCGCGCCACCTGGCGGGCGTCGGCGCCGTCCAGGGAAAGGATGCGGGCGGCAGGGACCATGGACGCCAAGAGGTGCGCGCCGGAGCCCATCAGAGTGACGGGACGCCCCATGGAGATCTCCGCCAGGCGGGCCGCGGCGGTTTCGATCGTCATGGCGTCCGGCGCCATCAGCGGCCGCCCGTCCTCGAACGCCTGGCCGTAGAGCTGGTCGCGCCGCGCATCGATGGCGGCGAACACCAGGCCGTCCGCCTCGGCGGCCAGGGCTTCCAGCGTGCCGATGCCGACGCCGGGGATGCCCAGCGCCGAGGTCAGGCCCTTGGCGAAGGCGATGCCCACGCGAAGGCCGGTGAACGAGCCCGGTCCGACGGTGACGGCGATACGCTCCAGCCGGTCGAAGCTGAGTCCCGCCTCAGCCATCACCGCCTGCGCCATGGGCGCCAGGCGTTCCTGATGGCCCCGCGCCATCACCTCGCGGGCCTGCGCCAGCACCCGCTCGCCGTCCAGCACGGCGACCGAGCAGCTTGCCAGACAGGTGTCGAGGCCCAGGACGATCACGCCGCCGCTTCTAGAGCGTTTGTTCGACCCGCGTCACTTCCGGGACGTAGTGCTTGAGCATGTTCTCGACGCCCGAGCGCAGGGTGGCGGTGGAGGAGGGACAGCCCGAGCAGGCGCCGCGCATGTTGAGCCAGACCACGCCGGTCTCCGCGTCGAAGCGGCTGAACAGGATGTCGCCGCCGTCCTGCGCCACCGCGGGGCGGATGCGGGTGTCCAGCAGGTCCTTGATCTCGGCGACGATCTGGGCGGTCTCGCCTTCGTAGGTTCCCTCGTCGTGGCCGGTCGCCTCGCTCCCAACATCGCCTTGGCCGGCGAACAGCGGCTGGCCGGAGGTGAAGTGGTCCATGATGGCCGCCAGGATCGGCGCCTTCAGGTGCGCCCAGTCTGTGGCCTCGGTCTTGCCGACGGTCAGGAAGTCGGCGCCGAAGAACACCCGCTCGACGCCCTCCAGGGCGAACAGCTCGGCGGCCAGGGGCGAGGCCTTGGCGGCCTCGGCGTCGCGGAAGTCGCGCGACCCCTCGCCCATGACCTCGCGGCCGGGCAGGAACTTCAGCACCTCGGGGTTCGGCGTGGCTTCGGTCTGGATGAACATGGGCCAGATGTGGCCCCTGAACGCCTCGCGCGCAACCCGCCCCGCCCTACGCGAAGCGAGAGGGGAGAGGCGTTCAGGAGTTCCAGAACCCGACGATCTTCCTCACCTCGGCCATGGTCGGCGCCGCCAGCGCCCGCGCCCGCGCCGCGCCGTCGCCGAGGATGCGGTCGATCTCGGCGGGGTCGGCCAACAGGCGGCGCATCTCCCCCCCGATCGGGCCCATCACCGAGACGGCGAGGTCGGCGAGCTTGGGCTTGAACGCCCCGAAACCCTGGCCGGCGAACTCGCTCAGCACCTCCTGGGCGGTCCGGCCCGCGAGCGCGGCGTAGATCGACACCAGGTTCAGCGCCTCGGGCCGCGCGGCCAGGTCGTCGAGCTTTTCCGGCAGCGGCTCGGCGTCGGTGCGGGCCTTGCGGACCTTCTGGGCGATGGCGTCGGCATCGTCGGCGAGGTTGATCCGCGAATAGTCCGAGGGGTCGGACTTGGACATCTTCGCCTGGCCGTCGCGCAGGCTCATCACCCGCGCGCCGGGCCCTTGCGTGAGCGCGTCGGGCAGGGGGAAGAAGCCCGGGACCTCGAAGTCGTGGTTGAACTTCGCCGCGATATCGCGCGTCAGCTCCAGGTGCTGGCGCTGGTCCTCGCCCACCGGCACGGCCGTGGCCTTGTAGAGCAGGATGTCGGCCGCCTGCAGCACCGGATAGGCGTAGAGGCCCACGCTGGCGCGCTCCTTGTGCTTGCCGGCCTTGTCCTTGAACTGGGTCATCCGGTCGAGCCAGCCGACGCGGGCCACGCAGTCGAACACCCAGGCGAGCTCGGTATGCTCGGGCACCGCCGACTGGGCGAAGATGGTGGCGACCTTGGGGTCGAGGCCGGTGGCCAGATAGGCCGCGGTGATCTCCCGCACCTGATCCTTCAGCCGGGCCGGGTCCTGCCATTCGGTGATGGCGTGCTGGTCGGCCACGAAGATGAAGGTCGGGATCTCGTGCTGCAGGCGGGCGAATTTCACCAGGGCGCCGAGATAGTTGCCCAGGTGCAGGTCGCCGGTGGGCTGCACGCCGGAGAGCACGCGCTGGGGTCCCTGATAGGGAGCCGGGGCTTGGTCGGTCATGATCTGTGGCTTCAATCGAAGTGGACGCGCGGGCGCAAGGCCCGAATGATCGGGGATCAGCGGATCAGGGCCGCCATCGCCAGCAATTTGTCGCGCCGAAGGTCATGCCTGAGCCTCTACGGCAGGCTCAGACGCCCGACAAGTCTTCCACCGGCTCGGCCTTCTGGCCCCGCCGCCGGCGGAACGCGGTCCTGATCTCGGTCAGCGTCAGTCCGCCAAAGGCGAACAGCAGGAAGGGATAGGCGCCGCCGGCCAGGCCGCAGACCAGCACGATCGCCAGTTCCTTGGCGTGGTGGAAGGAGACGGGCGCCAGCAGGTGCTGGATCTGGCCGCGATAGTGCGAGGCGACGCCGAGCATGACGCCCATGGCCAGGCTGGCCGCCACGATCCGGATGATCTTGGAGACGGCCGCGGCGCCTGGCGTGTAGTGGCCCGAGCTGTGCAGCCGCATGGCCATCATGATGACGTTGACCCACCAGGCCACCGCCGTGGCCGCGGCGATGCCGGCCACGCCCATCAGCTGGAACAGGGTGACCCCCAGAACCAGGTTGACCACCACGGTGATCAGGCCAAAGCGCATCGGCGTCTTGGTGTCCTGGCGGGCGAAGAAGGCGCGGTTGAAGATCTGGGCCAGGACGAAGGCCGGCACGCCCCAGCCGTAGAACAGCAGGGCGCTGGCCGTCTGGTGGGCGTCGGCGGTGGTGAATTCGCCGCGCGTGTAGAGGGCGTCGATCAGGAAGAAGGGGATTGCGGCCAGGGCCGCCGCCGCCGGCAGGCAGAGCGCCAGCGCGAAGACGATCGCCTGATCCATGGCCGCCCGCGTGGCGTGCCGGTCGTCGGCGCTGGCGGCGCGGGAGAGCTGCGGCAGCAGGGCCACCCCGATGGCCACGCCCACCAGGCCCTGCGGCAGCTGGTAGAGCCGGTCGCAGACCGTGAGCCAGGTCCGCGCGCCGTTCACCTGGCTGACCAGCACGCCGGAGACGAAGATGTTGATCTGGGTGGCGCTGGCGGCGATGGCGCCGGGAACGGCCAGCATGATCAGCTTCTTGATCTCGGGCGTCAGCCTGGGCCAGCGGAAGCCCACGTGCGCGCCGGCCCGCTTGCAGCCCCACCAGAGCAGCGCCGCCTGGGTGATGCCGGCAAGGATCACGCCCACCCCGCCCCATTCCGCCGCCTGCACCGGCGACTTGGCCGGCAGCACGGTGACCAGGGTCCAGAGGTTCAACAGGATCGGCGCCGCGGCCGACAGGATGAAGCGGTTGCGGGCGTTCAGCACGCCCGACAGGTGGGCGTAGATCGCCATGCACGGCAGGTAGGGCATGGTGATCATGGTCAGCACGATCGCCAGGTGGAACTTCGCCGGATTGGACGCGAAGCCCGGCGCGATCAGGTACATCAGCCACGGCATGGTCAGCTCGGCCACGACGGTCAGCGCCAGGGTCGCGGCGGCCAGCACCGCCATGGCGTCGGCCGCCAGCACGTCGGCCACCTCTTCGCCATCGTTCTCCAGGCTGCGGGCGTAGGACGGCACGAAGGCGGCGGCGAAGGCGCCCTCGGCGAAGATTCGCCGGAACAGGTTTGGGAAGGCGAGCGCGGTGTTGAACGCGTCGGCCGCGATGGTCGCGCTGGCGCCCATGGTCGCGGTCAGCGCCAGGTCCCGGGCGAAGCCCACGAACCGGCTGATCAGGGTGAACCCCGAATAGATCATCGACGAGCGGATCAGGCCGCCCGACTTCACGGAATTCGGCTTCGCCGCGTGGGGCTTCGGGGCGGCGGCGGGCTCGGTCACGGGAATCGGCGTCTCGGTCACGACGGCAAGCTAGCGTGGGATGCTCAGCCGCGCGCGCAGCAAATTGGCGCGGCGGGGTTCAGCCATTGGCCTTGCGACGCTTGGGCTTGTGGGCCTTGGGCGGCGGGCCATCGCGACGCGGCGGCGCGCCCGGCCTGGGCTTCACCACCGGGCCGGCGCCGGTCCTGGGCGGCCCGGAGCGAGGCGCCCGGGGGCCCGGGGCGCCGGCCGGCTCGACCCGCATGTCGCCGCCGGCGCTGGCGGCCTTGATCGCTTCGCGGAAGCGTGGCTCCGCCTCGCGGCTGATCTCGAACTTGGTCTCGCGGTCGAAGATGCGGATCTCGCCGATGTCCTTCTTGGTCACGTGGCCCACCCGGCAGATCAACGGCAGGATCCACTTGGGATCGGCGTTGTTGGTGCGTCCGACCGCGATGCGGAACCAGGCGCCGCCGTCGCTCGTGGCGTAGTCGTCCGAGCCGCGTCGCTCGCGGCGCTCTGTCCGCTCCGGCCTCGGCCCGCGGGTATCGGGCGCCCGGTCGCGGACGTCGTCGAACATCTCCTCCGGCTCGGGCAGCCGGGCGCGGTGCAGGCGGATCAGGGCGGCGGCCACCGCCTCGGGGCTGCGGTCGGCGAGGATGCGGCCTGCCAGCGCCAGGTCCTCCGGCGTCGGCGTCTCGTTGAGGATCGGGTCCTCCAGCAACCGGGCCTGGTCCTTGGCGCGGATCTCCTCGGCCGACGGCGGCCCGGACCATTCGGCCTCGATGCCGGCGGTCTCCAGCAGCCGCTCGGCGATCCGGCGCTTGGTGTAGGGCACGATGACCACCGAGACGCCCTTGCGCCCGGCGCGACCGGTGCGTCCGCTGCGGTGGAGCAGGCCCTGCTTGTTGGCCGGCAGGTCGGCGTGGATGACCAGGCCCAGGTCCGGCAGGTCGAGGCCGCGCGCCGCCACGTCGGTGGCCACGCAGGCCCGCGCATGGCCGTCCCTCAGCGCCTGCAACGCGTCGCTGCGCTCCTTCTGGGAGAGCTCGCCGGACAGCGCCACGGCCGCGAAGCCGCGTTCCCTCAGCGCGCCATAGAGGTGCCGCACCCGCTCGCGGGTGGCGCAGAACACCAGGGCCCCGGGGCTCTCGAAATAGCGCAGCACATTGACGACGGCGTTCTCCACCTCGTTGGGGGCGACGCGCACGGCGCGGTATTCGATGTCGCCGTGCTGTTCGTCGCGGCGCGTCGTGTCGATCCGGACCGCATCGCGCTGGTAGCGCCGCGCGAGCGTGGCGATGTCCTTGGCGATGGTGGCGGAGAACAGCAGCGTCCGGCGCTCGGTCGGGGTGGAGTCGAGGATCTCCTCGAGGTCTTCGCGGAAGCCGAGGTCGAGCATCTCGTCAGCCTCGTCCAGCACCACGACGCGCAGGGCGGAGAGATCCAGGTTGCCGCGCTCGATGTGGTCGCGCAGGCGTCCGGGCGTCCCGACCACCAGGTGCGTCCCGGCGGCGAGCGCCCGCTGCTCGCGCCGCGCGTCCATGCCGCCGACGCAGGTCTCCACCCGCACGCCGGTCTCGGCATAGAGCCAGGCCAGCTCGCGGCTCACCTGCATGGCGAGCTCGCGGGTGGGGGCGATCACCAGGCCCAGCGGCGCGCCGGCGCGCCCGAACCGCTCCGCCTCGCCCAGCAGGGGTGCGGCCGCCGCCAGGCCGAACGCGACGGTCTTGCCCGAGCCGGTCTGGGCCGAGACCAGGAGGTCATGGTCGGCCGGCGCGGCCAGCACGGCGGCCTGCACCGGCGTCGGCTCGCGGTAGCCTTGCGCCTGGAGCGCCTGGGCCAGAGCGGGGTGGGTGACGGGGAACGGCATGGGGGGTCCTTGGGGCCGCCTCACCAGAACGCGGGCGGAGGCGCCTTGGATCGGAGAGCGGCGCGGAAAGCAAGCCTTGTCACCGGGTGCGACCCTAGCGCGCGACGCTGGCGCGGGCCCGCTGCAGGTGGCTGCGGCGCCCCGGCGTGGCCTCGTCGTCGGGCTCGGCAAGCGCCGTCAGCACCGCGGCGCGGACGCTGTTGCGCCGCCGGCCGTCGCTGAGTTTCCCGCCCTTGGCGTCCACCACATAGAAGGCGTCGACCGCCCGCTCGCCATAGCCGTCGATATGCGCCGAGACGATCGAGAGGCCGGCGTCGGACAGGGTGCGGGCGAGCGCGGCCAGCAGGCCCGGACGGTCGCGGCCAGAGGCCTCCACCACGGTCGCGGTTTCGGAGGCGTCGTTGTCGAAGGTGACCGAGGGGGTGATGTCGAAGGCGGCGCTGCGGCCGAGGTCGGCGGCGCGGCGCGGCTCGCGCGGCAGGGGCTCGCCGCGGGCGGCGGCCTCCAGGGCCTGGATCAACCGCCGGAGCGCGCGGGGGTCCTGCTCGCCAAAGGACTCGCCCGCCGCGTCCTGCACGTTGAACACGTCCAGCGCCTGGCCGGTGCGCGAGGTGAAGACCCGGGCGCCGACGATATTGCCGCCGCAGCCCGTGATCGCCTCGGCGAGATCGACGAACAGCCGCGGGCGGTCGGCGGCGGCCACGGACACCTCGGCGGCGTTTCGCTCGGCCCGCACCCGGCCCTCGGCCGCGGCGCCTGCGGACGCCTGGGCCTTGGCCGCCAGGTGGGCGTGAGCCAGCACCTCGGCTTCGGTGAAGGCGGTGAAATAGGCGTCTTCCATGGCGTCGGCCCAGGGCTCGGCGGCGGCGTCGGTCTTGGCGAGCGCCACGCGCGCGTCGTAGGCGGCGTTCTCCAGATAACGGCGCAGCGCCGCGGCGGCGGCTTCCGACCCGCGTCCGCCGCGGAACACCGCCTCGGTGGCGCGGTATAGCTCGCGCATCAGCTGGCCCTTCCAGCCGTTCCAGACGCCCGGACCCACCGCCCGGATGTCGGCGACGGTCAGCACCAGCAACAGGCGCAGCCGCTCCGGCGTCTCCACGATGCGCGCGAAGTCGCCGACCGTTCGGGGGTCCGAGACGTCGCGCTTCTGGGCGAAGTCGCTCATCACCAGGTGGTGCTCCACCAGCCAGGCGACCAGCTCGATCTTCGAGCGCTCCAGGCCCAGGCGCTCGCAGGCCTGGCGCGCGGCCCGGGCGCCGGCCTTCTCCTGGCCGCCCGCCCCGCCCTTGCCGGTGTCGTGCAGCAGCATGGCCAGGAACAGGGCTTCCTTGTCCTCCACCAGCGGCATCACCGCGGTCGACAGCGGATGGTCCTCGGCGAAGCGCCCGGCCGCGATGTCGGCGATCACGCCGACGGCCCTGAGCGTGTGCTCGTCCACCGTATAGGAGTGGTACATGTTGAACTGCATCTGGGCGACGATGCGTCCGAACTCCGGGACGAAGCGGCCGAGCACGCCGGCCTCGGTCATCAGGGTCAGCGTCCGTTGCGGGTCGCGCCCGCGGGCCAGGATATCCAGGAACACCTTGGCCGCATGGCGGTCGCGCCGCACCGCCGAGGTGATCGCCGCCGCCGCCCGGGTGGCTGCGGTGAAGGCGTCGGGGTGCAGGTCGAGGTTCCGCTCGTCGGCGATCTTGAACAGGCGCAACAGGTTGATCGGATCGGCCTCGAACACCTCGATCCCGTCCACGTCAAGCCGCCCGCCCACCTCGTGGAAGCCGGCCACGTCCAGCGGTTTGCGCTTCAGCTTGCGGCCGGGCAGCAGACGCGACAGCCCCCTCGGCGCGCTCTTCACCCGCTCGGCCTCGAGCTTGGCGGCGAACACGCGGGTCAGGGCGCCGACCTCCTTGGCGATCAGGAAATAGCGCCGCATGAACCGCTCGACGGCCGGGTTGTCGGGCCGGTCGCCATAGCCCATCCGCCGGGCGATCTCCGGCTGCAGGTCGAAGGTCAGCCGCTCCTCCGGCCGGCCGGTGGCGAAGTGCAGGTGGCTGCGCACCGCCCACAGGAAGTCGAACGAGCGGATGAAGGCGCGCACCTCGCGGCCGGTGAACATCTCCAGCTGCAGCACCTTCTCGATGCTCTCGCCGGGATGCAGGTACTGGGCGATCCAGAACAGGGTGTTGAGGTCGCGAAGCCCGCCCTTGCCCTCCTTGACGTTGGGCTCGACCATGTAGCGGCTGGCGCCGGCGCGGGCATGGCGCTCGTCGCGCTCCTTCAGCTTGGCGGCCACGAACTCGGCGCCGGTGCCCTTCACCACGTCATGGTGGAAGCGCTTCATGAGCTCGGCGGCGAGCGCCGCGTCGCCGGTCAGCCGCCGCGCCTCCAGGATCGAGGTGCGGATGGTGAAGTCCTCGCGGGCGAGCTTGATGCACTCCTCGATGGTCCGCGAGGCGTGGCCCACTTTGAAGCCCAGGTCCCACAGGGCGTAGAGCATGAATTCGATCACGCTCTCCACGTGGGCGGTCTGCTTGTAGGGGCGCAGGAACAAGAGATCGATGTCGGAGAAGGGCGCCAGGGTTCGCCGCCCGTAGCCGCCCACGGCCAGTAGCGCCAGCCGCTCGCCCTCGGTGGGGTTGCGGGCGCGGAACACGTGCACGGTAGTGAAGTCGTAGAGCGCCGAGACCACCTCGTCGGTGACGTCGGAGAGCAGGCGCGAGGTCTCGATCCCGCCGGCCCCGTTCTCCAGCCGCTCCTTGGCGATCATCCGGCCGCGGAACAGGGCGGCCTTGAGAATCTCCAGCGCCGCCTTGCGCTGCGCGATCTCGTCGCCCAGGTGCTCCAGCGCCGCCCCGCTGAGCTGGGCGCGCAGCTTCACCCCGTCGACGACGTGCTCGATCCGTGTAGGGCGCAGGCGGGGCGGCATGGGATGGATATAGGTCAAATCGCAGGTCGGCGCAGGACTACAAAACCCCGCCGATTGCGATCCGTTCGCGGGCGAGCACTTCCGCCAGCCGCCCGGTCCCGTCCCACAACGCGCCGCCCCAGCCGGCCGCGCGGGCGCCCTCGACGTTCTCGGACTTGTCGTCGAGCAGCGCTATCTGGGCGGGAGCAAGCCCGGTCCGCTGAACGATCGCCTCGAAGAACGCGGCGTCCGGCTTCGCGCAGCCGAGATCAGCCGAATAATGCATCGCGTCGAACTGCTGGTTAAGCCCGAGGCGTATCCAAAGGTACGCTGCGCGCAGATGCTCCTGAACGGTGGCGAGATGCAGTGCGACACCGTGCGAGCGCAGGTTGGCGAGAGCCTTCAGCAGGGCGAGATCCAGCACCGCGTCCTTCGCGAACCAGTAGGTGGTCAAGGCATCGCAACTCAGGTGCGGCGCATGTTCGGCCAGCACCGGCCCCAGCCGCTCGCGCAGCCCGGCGCGACCCTCCACCACATCTCGCCAATGTGGCTTGAAGAAGTGCTCGTCCAGCACGGTGCGAGAGAGCCCGAGGTCTTCCTTGAGGTTTGCCGCCCAGCCCCCGGGCGGCGGGGTGACAACCACTCCGTCCACGTCGACCATCAGGGCCGTGAGCCGCCTCAGGAGAGCAGCCCCCTGAGCTTGTAGAGCGCGTCCATGGCCTCGCGCGGGCTCATGCTGTCGGGGTCGAGCGCCTTGAGCGCCTCCTCGACCATGCTGGGGCCATAGCTGGCGGGGGGCTCGGCCACGGCGGCGAACAGCGGCAGGTCTTCGAGGTGCGCCGGCGCGCCGGCTTCGCGCTCCAGGCGCTCCAGCACCTCGCGGGCGCGGGCCACCACGGCGGGCGGCACGCCGGCCAGCTTGGCGACCTGCACGCCATAGGACCGGTCGGCCGGACCGGGTCCCGCCTCGTGCAGGAAGATCAGCTCGCCGTTCCACTCCTTGGCCCGCAGGCTGAGGTTGCCGACGTAGGCGAGGCGCCCTTCGAGGGTCGCCAGCTCATGATAGTGGGTGGCGAACAGGGCGCGGCAACGGTTCACTTCGTGCAGCGCCTCGGCGCAGGCCCAGGCGATGGCGAGGCCGTCGTAGGTCGCCGTGCCGCGGCCGATCTCGTCGAGGATCACCAGCGAGCGCGGCGTCGCCTGGGTCAGGATAGCGGCGGTCTCCACCATCTCGGCCATGAAGGTCGAGCGGCCACGCGCCAGGTCGTCGCCGGCCCCCACGCGGCTGAACAGCTTGTCGACCACGCCCAGCCGCAGACGCTTGGCCGGCACGTAACACCCGGCTTGCGCCAGGACGGCGAGCAGCGCGTTCTGGCGCAGGAAGGTCGACTTGCCGGCCATGTTCGGCCCGGTGACGATGGCGAGCCGGGCGCCGCCCGCCCCCGTCCCGTCGAGCCGGCAATCGTTGGGCGTGAAGGCCTCGCCCGCCCGTTTCACGGCGGCTTCCACCACCGGATGGCGCGCCGCCTCCGCCTCGAAGGCCGTCGAGCGGTCGACCGTGGGCCGGGATGCGCCGGCGTCCTGCGCCCACTCCGCCAGCCCCGCGGCCACGTCCAGCTGGGCGGCGGCCTCGGCGGCGGCCTGGACGCCGGCCGCGACCCCGATGGCGGCTTCGCGCCAGGCCTCGAAGGTCTCGATCTCCATGCCCAGCGCCCGCTCGGCCGCCTGGGCGATGCGGGCGTCCAGTTCCGCCAGCTCGACGGTGGTGAAGCGGACCTGGTTGGCGAGCGTCTGGCGGTGGATGAAGGTGGCGTTCAGCGGCGGCTGCATCAGCGGCTCGGCCGCCTTGGCGGTGGTCTCCACGAAATAGCCGAGCACGGCGTTGTGGCGGATCTTCAGGGCGACCCGGCTTTCCGCCGCCAGGCGGGCCTCGAGCTGGGCGATCACGCGGCGGCTGTCGTCGCGCAGGCTCCGCGCCTGGTCGAGTTCGGGCCGCACGCCCGGGGCCACGAAGCCCCCATCGCGGGCCAGCGACGGCAGGTCGTCGCCGAGCCCTTCCTTGAGCAGGGCGCGGAAGGCGGCGAGTTCGGCGTGCAGCGCCGGGTTCAGGGCCCGCAGGGCGTCGGCGATCTCCAGCGGCGGCTGCACCAGCGGGTCGCGCATGGAGGCGAAGAGGGCGGTGAGCTGCTCGGCGGTGGTGAGGCCGTCGCGCAGCGCGCCCAGATCCCGCGGACCGCCACGGCCCAGCGCCAGGCGCGAGAGGGACCGCGCCATGTCGCCCATGGCCTTCAAGAGTTCGCGCAGCCGCTGGCGCTGCGCCCGGTGTTCCAGAAACCAGCCCACGGCGTCCAGCCGCGCGTCGATCGCCCCCGGATCCAGCAGCGGCCGGGCCAGCCGCGAGGCCAGCAGACGCGCGCCAGGCGCGGTGATGGTCCGGTCGACGGCCGCCAGCAGCGAGCCGTCGCGGCCGCCGGAGGTCGATCGCTCGATCTCCAGGCTGGTCCGCGTCGCCGGGTCGATGACCATGACGTCGGCCTCGCCGGCCCGGCGCGGCGCCGACAGGGCCGGCAGGCGGCCGGCCTGGGTGGTCTCAAGGTGGGCGGCGATCAGGCCCAGCGCCGAGATCTCCGCGCCCGACAGCGCGCCGAACCCGTCCAGGGTCTCGACGCCGTAGAGCCGCTTGAGCCGCGCTTCCGAGGCGCCCGGCTCGGCCAGCGCCTGCGGCAGGGGCTGCACGAAGCCGCCCGCCGCCTTGAGGGCCGCCGACACCGCCTCATCGGCGAACAGGCGGTCGGGGACGAGGATTTCAGAGGGCGAAAGCGCCGCCAGGGCCGAGGCCAGGCCGGAGACCTGGCAGGCCAGGCATTCCACCTCGCCGGTGGAGAGCTCCACCGCCGCCACCGCCGCGCTCCCCGCCCGCACCGCGACGGCCGCCAGCCGGTTGGCCCCGCGGGCGTCGAGCAGACCTTCCTCGGTGAGGGTTCCTGGCGTCACCACCCGCACCACGTCGCGCCGGACCACCGACTTCGATCCGCGCTTCTTCGCCTCGGCGGGGTTTTCCATCTGCTCGCAGACGGCGACCTTGAAGCCCGCGCGGATCAGCTTGGCGAGATAGGCCTCGGCGGCATGCACCGGCACCCCGCACATGGGGATCGGCTCGCCGCCGTGCTGGCCGCGGGCGGTGAGCGTGATGCCGAGCGCCGCGGCGGCCTTGCCTGCGTCCTCGAAGAACAGCTCGTAGAAATCGCCCATGCGGAAGAACACCAGGGCGTCCGGCTGGCGCGCCTTGGCCTCGAAGAACTGCGCCATCACCGGCGAGGCGCCGGCGGCGGGGTCGAGCTCGGCTGGGGGCGCTTGCGCGTTCATGGACCGCCCACGCTAGCGGTTGGGGTGAGTCGGGTCAGCCCCTTGAACCTGGCGCGAACAGCGCCAAGCTGTGGAAGGATGTCGCAATCCCGTGGAGCGTCTTCGTCCGTCCTGATCCTGCCCGCCGGCCCGGCCGACGCGGAGGCCCTGGCGCGCGTGCACGTGAAGTCCTGGCGCGAGACCTACCGGGGCCTGCTGCCCGACGCCTACCTGGCCCGCATGAGCGAGGTCGACTTCGCCCGCCGCTTCCGCAGGGCGCTGACCTTTCCCGGTCCGCACGAGGTGACCCTGGCGGTGGCCGCGCCGCAGGGGCTGCTGGGCTACGCCCAGGGCGGGCCGTCGCGGGCCGGCGTCGAGGCCGAGGCGGAGATCGCGACCCTCTATGTCCTGCGCCAGGCGCAGGGCCTGGGCGCCGGCCGGCGGCTGCTGATCGGCACGGCCCGCGCGCTCGCCGCACAGGGCGCGCGGTCGCTCGCCATCTCGGTGCTGCGCGACAACATCCGCGCCCGCGGCTTCTACGAGCATCTCGGCGGCCGCGCCGACGCCGCGCGGCCGCAACGCGGTCCCGGCGGCGTGCACCAGGAGGTCACGTACAGGTGGCCGGATATCGGCGTGCTCACCTGAGCTGTCATCCCGGTTTCGGCGCAGCCGAAGACCGCGACCCCTAAGCGCCAGATGTCGGCAGGGATTGTAGGCGTCGCCGCTGCGCGATCTCTTGACGCATCGGCGTTGGGGGACCCGGTCTTTGCTTCGCAAAACCGGGATGACAGCCGAGTTTAGAAGCCCGAGGCCCCCGGCATGGCGATCCGCGGCGCGGTCTTGGTCTTCGGCCGGCCCTGCCAGTCGAGCTCTTCCGGCTTGACGATGGCCGACGCGTCCTTGGTGGCCGAGGCCGCGGTGATCATGTCGTTGGTCTTCTCGGCGACCGCGACCTTGGTCGTGGCCGGCGCGTCCGGCGCGTGGGCGGAGACGGCGGAGCCGAGGTCGGTGGTGGCGCCCACGATCGAGGCGCGGGTCTGGGCCTTGCCGATATTGTCGAGGGTGGCGATCTTCAGGCTGCCCGCCTCGCCGCCGGCATAGTGACCGCCGAACGCCGGCGGCAGGCCCGCGCCGCCCGTCCAACGATAGAAGATGTGCTGTCCCACCACCGCCACCTTGACCAGGGTCGGGCTCCAGTAGGGCGCGACGTATTCGGCGTGATAGTGCGTGGCCTCACCGACCTGCTTCATGACGTAGCCGTTGAGGGCGGCCTCGGCGACCTTGCGGGCCCGCGCCCAGGCGACCTCGTCGGGCTTGCGCGCCAGCGCCCCGTCGCAGGTGAAGGTGAACTGGCAGCCGCCGCCGGTGCGATCGGCGCCTTGGAACACCACGCCGCAGACGGTCTTCGGGAAGGCCGGATGGCGCATGCGGTTGAGCACCACCTGGGCCACGGCCCGCTGGCCCTCGGCGCTTTCGAAGCCGGCCTCGTAGTAGATGGCGGCGGTCATGCAGTCGGCGGCGCGGGCCGCGTCGAGCACGCCCTCGGTGTTCAGCTTGAACGGCTTGGCGGCCGGGTTCGAGCCCTTGGCGATGGGGTTGGCGGCGTTCCAGCGGCGCGCCTGGTCGGGGTTCAGGTCCTGCAGGCGGATGACCGGGGCGTCAGGCGCCTCCGCGCCGGGCGCGGCGGCGGTCTGGACCTGGGCGGTGGCGGCCGCGATGGGCGCCAGTCGCACGGTCGCCAGCCTGGGCGCCTCCTGCGACGGGACCGCGGCGATGCCGACGCCGGCGCTCATCATCAGGACGACAGCGAGCTGCGCGCCGGCCAGGTGAATGGCGTCGTCACGCATCAACAGTGTCCGCAGACGATGAAGCACGCCGCCCCCAACAGGTCTTGCCCTGGTAGCGCGACCCAATAGGCGCTGGCGCGGCTCGAGGCGAATCAATTTTAACCCCCGCTTAACTGTCTCATCGCGAGACAGGTGCAGATTCAATGCACTAACGGGGCCGGTTGAGACCCTTCAGGCCGTGAACAGCGCGCCGTCGCGCAGGGCCACCGGCCAGTCCTTCAGATGATCGCCCACGCAGGGCCCCGCCACGCAGAGCCCATCCAGCCGGAACAGCGCGCCGTGCCCGGCGCACAGGATGTGGGCGTTGTCGCGCGTCAGGTAGCGGTCGTCGAAGGAGCCCAGCGGCCAACTGGCGTGCGGGCAGCTGTCCACATAACCGCGCAGCAGATCCCCCGCCCGCACCACGAAGCCCGCGAACAGCCAGCGCTCCGCGCGGAACCGGAAACCCCTCGCCCCCGGGTCGGCGATCTCGTCCAGCCCGCAGAGGCGCAGGCCCGCGGCGGGCCGGGCCGGGTTTTCGCTAGAGCTTGGCAAGCGTGATCCTGAACGGCCGGATCTCCACCGACGCCCAGAGCCCGGCCTGGGTATAGGGATCGGCGGCGTTGAACGCCTTGGCGGCGGCCAGATCTTCGACCTCCACGATCATCAGCGAACCGGCCATGTCGCCCGCCTCGTCCAGGAACGGACCGCCCAGCTTCAGCGGCTGGTCCTTCACCCAGGCCAGGTGATCCTCGCGGGCGGCCATCCGCACCGGCAGGGCGCCGGGCTTGTCGAGGCAGGTCAGCACGAACAGCGGCATCAGCTTTCTTCCCTCAACGGCCGGGCGAGCAGGCCCTGGATGGCGTCGTCCACGCCGATATGGCCGGTCAGGATCGCGGCGGTCGCGTCACAGATCGGCACGTCGACGCCGAGCTTGCGGGCGAGGTCGCGGACGGCCGGGGCGGAGGCCACGCCCTCGGCCACCGACAGCTTGCCCGACAGCGCCGCCTCGAGGGTCTCGCCGCGGCCCAGCGCCAGGCCGACGCTCATGTTGCGCGACTGCGGGCTGGAGCAGGTGAGCACCAGGTCGCCCAGGCCGCAGAGTCCGGCCACGGTCTCGGCTTCGCCGCCCAGCGCCACGGCGATGCGGGTCAGCTCGGAAAAGCCGCGGGTGATTAGCGCGGCGTGCGCGCTGCGGCCCAGGCCGCGGCCTTCCACGATGCCGCAGGCGATGGCCAGCACGTTCTTGATCGCCCCGCCCGCCTCGGCGCCGATCATGTCGCCGGAGGTGTAGGGCCGGAACGCCGGCGTCGCGATGGCTTCGGCGAGCCGCCAGGCCAGGTCCTCGTCGGGGCAGGCCAGGGTGATGGCGGTGGGCAGGCCGCGCGCCACCTCGCCGGCGAACGATGGGCCCGACAGCACCGCCGGCGCCGCCTGCGGGATGGTCTCGGCCAGCACCTGGGTCATCAGCTTCAGCGAGCCCTGCTCGATGCCCTTGGCGCAGAGCACGATGGGCACGCCCGGCTCGACCTGGGGGCTGAGGGTTTCGAGCGTGGCGCGCAGGTGCTGCGCCGGCGCCACCGCCAGGATGAACTCGGCCCGGGCCAGGTCGACGACGTCGTGGCTGGCGCGCACCCCGGCGTCGAGGCTCACGCCGGGCAGGAACAGCCGGTTCTCGTGATGAGTGTTGATGTCGGCCACCACCTCGGGCTCGCGGGCCCAGAGCACGGTCTCCAGCCCGGCCCGCGCGCAGACCTGAGCGAGCGCCGTGCCCCAGGCCCCGCCGCCGATCACGCCAGCTCGCTTCATGCTTTCGCGCCTTTGCGGCCGGGGGCGTGGGTCGGGCTCAGCCGCGCGGCGGCCTCGTCCAGCGGCCAGCGCGGCCGGGCCGGGGCGTCCAGCGGATCGCTCAGGCCCAGCGCCAGCCGCTCGGCGCCGGCGAGCGCGATCATGGCGGCGTTGTCGGTGCAGTAGGCGAGCGGCGGGGCGGTGAAGCTGAAGCCGCGGGCGGCGGCGGCCTCCATCAGGCGCGACCGGACGGTGGCGTTGGCGGCCACCCCGCCGGCCACGACGAAGCGCAGGTTCCGGCCTTCCTGCTCGTGGGCGTAGAGCGCCATGGCGCGATCGGACCGCTCGGCCAGCTGGCGGGCGATCGCGGCCTGGACGGCGGCGGCGAGGTCGCGGCGTTCATCGTCTGTCGTGAGGCCTTCCGCCAACCGCGCGGCGGCGGTCTTCAGGCCGGAGAAGGAGAAGTCGCAGTCCTTGCGGCCCAGCAGCATGCGCGGCAGCGCGAAGCGCTGCGCATCGCCGCCCTCAGCCAACCGCTCCAGCGCAGGCCCCCCGGGGTAGGGCAGCCCAAGCGTCTTGGCGATCTTGTCGAAGGCCTCACCGGCCGCGTCGTCGATGGTCGAGCCCAGCCGGCGGCAGGCGCCCACACCCTCCACCACCAGCAGCTGGCAATGGCCGCCGGACACCAGCAGCAGCAGGAAGGGATAGGCAACGTCGGCCGCCAACCGCGCCGAGACCGCATGGCCCTCCAGGTGGTTCACGGCGACCAGCGGCAAGCCGCGGGCCAGCGCCACCGCCTTGCCGAACGACAGCCCGACCATGACGCCGCCCACCAGGCCAGGACCCGCGGTCGCCGCGACGCCGCTGAGATCGCCATAGTCCAATCCAGCGTCGGCCAGCGCGCGGCCGGCGACGGCGTCGATGGATTCCACGTGCGCGCGGGCGGCGATCTCCGGCACCACGCCGCCGAACGGCGCGTGGGCCGCGATCTGGCTGGCCACCACCGAGGATAGCACCTCGACCTGCCCCGCGGCTGTGCGACGGACCACGGCGGCGGCGGTCTCGTCGCAGCTGGTCTCCAATCCGAGGACGGTCTGGCTCAGGCTCATCCGGTTGCCGCTCGCGCCCGGCTCCTGTAGCGAGGCGATCTCCTAAGAACGCTTGCAGGTATATCCCAGCCCGTGCCCACGCAACCGCCCGGCCATAAAGCGCCCGTCCGGATCGGCGCCCGCGGCTCGAAGCTGTCGCTGGCCCAGGCGGGCATGATGCAGCGCAGGATCGCCCAGGCCCTGGGCGCCGACCCCGCCGACCCCGCGCAGGTCGAGCGCGTCGCGCCGCTGGTCATCATCACCACCACCGGCGACCGGGTGCAGGACCGCCGGCTGCTGGAGATCGGCGGCAAGGGCCTGTTCACCAAGGAGATCGAGGAGGCGATGCTGGCGGGCCGCATCGACTGCGCGGTGCACTCCATGAAGGATATGCCGGCCGTCTTGCCCGACGGCCTTTGCATCGCCGCCATCCCCGAGCGCGAAGACCCGCGCGACGCCTTCCTCAGCCACATCGCCGAGAGCCTGGAGGCGCTGCCCAAGGGCGCCCGGCTCGGCACCGCCAGTCTGCGGCGCCAGGCCCAGTCGCTGCACCGCCGCCCCGACCTCGTGGTGAACATGCTGCGCGGAAATGTCGACACCCGGCTCGCCAAGCTGGCGGCCGGCGAGGCCGACGCCATCCTGCTGGCCTATGCGGGCCTGAAGCGGCTTGGCCTCGGCAATTTCGCGCGCGGCCTGCTCGATCCCCTGGAGTTCCCGCCGGCGCCCGGCCAGGGGGCGCTCGCCATCGAGACCCGCGCCGCCGATCGCGAGCTGCCGTGGGTCACCGCCCTGCGCGATCATCCGACGACGGTGGCGGTGGCCGCCGAGCGCGGCGCGCTGATGGCGCTGGAGGGCTCCTGCAAGACCGCCATCGGGGCCCACGCCTGGTTCGAGGGCGCGCGGCTGAAGCTGATCGTCGAGGCGCTTTCGCCCGATGGCGCCAAGCGCTTCCGCCATGCCGGCGAGGCCGATCTCACCGAGCTCGCCGACGCCGAGGCCTCGGCGCGCGCGCTGGGCGTCTCGCTCGGCGAAGCGGTGCGGGAAGAGGCCGGAGACGTCATTTTCGTCTGAGCCGCGAGATTGCAGCCCGATTGCACCTGGGGCCCTTGCGTCGCCAGGGTTGTGGGCGCCAATGGTTAAGCTGGTTCGTTCAGGATCGCCGAATGGCCGGGCGTCGACAAAGAATCTGGATCACCCGCACCCAACCGGGCGCGGACACCACTGCCGAGCGCGTGCGGGCGATGGGGCATGAGGCGATCATCGCGCCCTTGCTGGCCGTGCACGCCGTGGAGAACCCCGAGATCAACCTGCGCGGCGTCGCGGCGCTGGCCTTCACCAGCGCCAATGGCGTGCGCGCCTTCGCCGAACATTGCGGCGAGCGGGAGCTGCGGGTCTTCGCGGTGGGCGCCGCCACCGCCCAGGCGGCCCGCGCCGCGGGCTTCCGGACGGTGCTGTCGGCGGACGGTGACGTGGAGGCCCTGGCCGAAGGCATCGCCGCGCGGCGCGGGCAGATGCGCGGCGCGGTGCTGCATCCCGGCGCGGCCGAGCCGGCCGGCGATCTGGCCGGGGCGCTGGAGAAGCACGGCGTCGAGGCCCGCCGCGCTATCCTCTACGAGACCGGCCCGGTGAAGCTCTCGGAGTCCCAGGCTCTGTCGCTGATCGGCGTCGATGCGGCCCTGCTGCATTCGCCGCGCGCGGCCAAGGTGCTGGCCGGCGTCCTCAAGGCCCATCCGGCGCCGAACCTCAAGGCGTTCGGGCTGTCGAAGGCGGTGATGAAGCCGCTCGCCCGCACGCCGCTGGCGGCCAAGGCCTTCCCGCCCTTTCCACTCGAAGCCGCGCTGCTGAATCTGATAGACCGGGGCGCATGAGTCCGACGCCCGAGGCCGACATCGCCGCGCCCAAGGACCCGGCCGAATACCGGCCGCGCGCCCTGCTCGGCGTCTCGTTCTGGGTGATGATCGCCTTTGGCCTGGCCTGCGTGCTGGCCGGCGTTGGCATCGCGGTCCTTGCCCCGCGCGTCTGGGCCCAGCGCCCCGCCGCCCGCAGCCTGGAGGCGCCCGCCGCCCCGGCCGAGGCGCCCCGCAGCAATGTGACCTTGCCCGCCGCCGCCGAGACGCTCGCCGCGCCGCCGCCCGCGATCGAGCCCGCCGCCGCGCCCCAGGTCGCGCAACTCTCCAACCGCGTCGCAGCCCTGGAAGCCCAGCAGGGCCGCACCAGCCGCGCCGCGGCCTCCGCGCTCGCCGCCGCCGCGCTGGTCGAGGCGAGCCAAGGCTCCCGCCCGTTCCCCGAAGAGATCGCCGCCGTGCGCGCAGTCTCGGGCGCCTCGCCCGAGCTGGCCCAGCTATCGCGCCTGGCCCAGAGCGGCGCGCCCAGCCGCGCCAGCCTGATCGCCAGCTTTCCCGACTACGCCGCCCGCGCCGCCAGCTCCGCCCGCAAGCCGGCCGAAGGCGGCTCGCTCAGCGACCGCATCGTCTACGCCCTGTCGCGCGTGGTCATGGTGCGCCGCATCAGCGACGTGAGCGGCGACGGCCCCGACGCCCTGATCGCGCGCGCCGAACGCGCGCTGGAGGACGGCGACTTCGACCGCGCCTTCACCGCCCTCGACAAGCTGCCGCCGGCCGCCCGGGACACCATGTCGCCCTGGCGCGTCCGCGCTGAGCGCCGGGCCGACATCGACCGCTACGCCGGCGCGCTTCGGGCCCGCGCGCTGGCCGACGTCGCCGCGGCGGGGCGGAGCGGCGCATGATCCGCGGCGGCATCGTCATCCTGATCGTCGCCGCCGTGGCGGTGGCGATCCTGGCCATGACCGGCGATCCCGGCCGCGCCAGCATGGTCTGGCTGGGGTGGCGGGCCGACATGACCGCCGCCACCGCCGTGCTGATCGTTTTCCTGGGCTCGCTGATCGGCACCATCGGCTGGCGGACCCTGCTGTGGATCCTCGCCGCGCCGGAGCGCGCCGCCCGCGCCCGGGCGGAGAACCGCCGCCGCCAGGCCGACGAGGCCCTGACCCGCGGTTTCCTGGCCGCCGCCGCCGGCGACGGCTCCGAGGCGCGCCGCCTGGCCCTGAAGGCCGCCGACCTGGCGCAGGACAACCCGGGCCTGGTGCGCGTGCTCGCCGCCCACGCCGCCGAGGCCGCCGGCGACCTGGCCGCCGCGGAGGCCGCCTACGCCGCCATGCTGGGCGCGCCCGACATGCGGCTCGCCGGCCTCAAGGGCCTGATGCAGATCGCCCTCGAGCAGGGCGACCGCGACATGGCGCTGACCTATGCCGAGCAGGCCTATGGCCAGACCCGCACCGCCCGCTGGGCCTGGCGCGCCCTCCTGGAGGCGCGGCTCGAGGCCGCCGACTGGACCGCGGCCCTGGAACTGGTGAAGAGCGCGCTCGACCGCAAGATCGTGCCGCCGATCACCGCCGATCGGGCCCGCGCCGCCCTGCTCGCCGCCCGCGCAGCCCAGCTCGAGCACGCCCCCGACCCCAAGGCCCGCGCCCAGGCCCTGGACCAGGCCGTCGAGGCCGCCAGGCTGCAGCCCGGCTTCGCGCCCGGCGTGGTGATGGCCGCCCGCCTGCTGGCCCAGGACGGCAAGGTCAGCCGCGCCGAGAGCGTCATCGAACAGGCCTGGAAGGCCGCGCCGCATCCGGCGCTGTGGCTCGCCTACCGCGACCTCAAGACCGACGAGACGCCGCGCGAGCGGGCCGCCCGCCTTGCGGGTCTGGCCGCAACCAACCCGGCCCACCGCGAGAGCCTCATCCTCGATGTGGAGCAGGCGCTGATCGCCGGCGATGCGCCGGGCGCGCGCGTCGCCGTGCACAGGCTGGAGGGCGAGCCCGCCACCGCCCGCACCGCCGGCCTGCAGGCCCGCGTCGCCTATGCCTCCGGCGAGCCGGACGAGGCGCGTCTGTGGATGGCCCGGGGCATGTCGGCGCCACACGAGCCGGACTGGTCCGACCTCGATCCGGAGGGTCGCGCCTTCGCCTACCAGTCCTCCGACTGGGCCCGGCTGGTGGCCACCTTCGCCGAGACCGGCGAGCTCATCCATCCGCGTTTCGAGCGCCACGAACGCTCGCTCAGCGAACTGCCGGAGCTGCCGCTCTCCTATGCCGACTCCGCGCCCTTCCTGCAGGCGGAGGGCCACCAGGCCCTGCTGCATCCGGCCGAAGACCACGGCTTCGCCGAGGAGGAACCGGCCGAATCCGGCGCCCCCGCGCCCAGGCGTCGCAACCGTCCCGCACGCGGCTTGGCGAGTGGCCGCAGAGCCGCTAAATAGGCGCCTCCCAAGCGGCCGGGCTCCCGGCCCGCCCCCGTGGGATAGGCAGTGCGACTACCAGCGCCTGCCCCTGAAGACGCCGCTTTAGCTCAGCTGGTAGAGCACCTCATTCGTAATGAGGGGGTCACAGGTTCGAGTCCTGTAAGCGGCACCACTTCCTCCGACAGGTTCGCGAGGCCGCACCCGAAGCCCGAGGCCGCAGACGAGCACGGGCGTGGACATCACCAGGTCGACCGCAAGGTAATCCCAAGCTTTTCCCTAGGCCGCCGCAAACACTTCGCCGCGCCGCGCGGCATAGATGACCCCGATCCGGCGCAGCCTGCGTCAAACGAGGGACGACATGCGCGCCATCATCATCATCACAACCCTGGGGGCCCTGGCGGCGGCGATCGCCGCGCCGCGGGCCTTCGCCTCGGACGAGCAGATCCTCGGCGACTGGATGACGCCTGGGGACGCCGCCCGGATCAGGATCGCGGACTGCCCGGCGCAGCCGTCGCGGCTCTGCGGGACGATCGTCTGGCTGAAGGAGCCGAACCAGAAGGACGGCCGACCCCGGCGCGACCTGGCCAATCCTCAGCCCGGTCTGAGGACGCGCCCGATTCTCGGCATGGCCATGCTGGTCGACCTTGAGATGGCCGGACCCGGCCGCTGGACCGGCGGAGCGATCTACGATCCCGCGACGGGCCGAACTTACCGCTCCACGGCGAGCGCCGGCGCTGACGGGACCCTGAGGGTCGAAGGCTGCCGCCTGATGATCTGCCAGGGCCAGAGGTGGACCCGTGGACATTGACCCGCGCCGCGCGCCAGCGCCCCTTCACGCCACATCTGAAAGGCCGCTGATGCCCCGGCTCCTCAAGCTCGCCGTCTTCGCCCTCGCCGCCCTGCTTCTCACCTTGCTGCCCGGCGGCGTCTGGAGCGGCCTGCTGGCGGCCAATCTGAAGACCGGCATCGGCCTGCCCTGGGCGGTCCCGGTGATGGGGGGCCTGCTCTGGCTCGGCTGGCGCTATGCCGGGGGACACGGGCCCCCCGCCCGCACCGCGCAGGCGAGGCGGCGCTATCGGCGCGCCAATCCTGTCTCGGCGCAGGTCTGGCGCTGGGCCCTGGCGGCCAACGGGCTCGCGCTCGCGGCGCTGTCCGGCCTGTGGATCGTGCTGTTTCAGCTGGTGAAGGCGCCCGGCAATCCGACCAACGTCTTCGCCGGCTATCCGCCCGCCACGGTGATCCTGATCGTCGTGACCGGCGCGGTGATCGGGGCGGTGTCCGAAGAGGTGGGGATCCGGGGTTACCTGCAAGGCGCCCTGGAGCGCGTCCTGCCGGCGCCGGCGGCGATCCTCGTCGCCGCCCTGGTGCTCACGCCCGGCCACGGTCTGACCCAGGGGTTCGTGTGGTCGACGCTGCTGTTCTATGTGCTCGTCGATGTGGCTTACGGCGCGACCGCCTACTTCACCAACTCGATCTATCCGGGCGTCATCGCCCACGCGGCCGGTCTCATGGTGTTCTTCCTGATGATCTGGCCGCACGACGCGACCCGGCGGCTGGTCGGAGCCGGCGGGGCCGACGCCTGGTTCTGGCTTCACCTTGTGCAGGCGGTTGGCTTCGGCGCCCTGGCGATCGCCGCCTTCGCGCGCCTCGCGGCGCTGCGGCCTCGGGCGCCGGCCTAGGCCGCGCCCCAACGCGGCGGACAGATGGTCGCACAAGCCGGGGGTCCCAAGGCGAGAGCATCCGGAACCGCCGCAAAGACCGGCCGGCGAGGCCGGCGATGAGCAGGACGCGCCATTGCTTCCGGACGGGGGCTGAAGCTAGCTTCGGAGTTGGCCGAAGTTGGGGTGCATTTGTCCGACGTCTTTATTTCCTACAGCCACGACGATCGTCCGATCGCGCGGCGCTTCGCCGAGGCGCTGACCGCGGAAGGGTTCTCGGTCTGGTGGGACGCGGCGCTGCGCTCCGGCGACCCGTTCGACGAGGTGATCGAGCAGACGCTTCGGCAGGCCCGCGCCATCGTCGTCCTGTGGTCGCCGCGTTCCGTCGCCTCGCGCTGGGTCCGGGCCGAGGCCACCATCGCCGATCGCAATCGCGCCCTCATCCCGGCGATGATCGAGGCCTGCGAGCGGCCGATCATGTTCGAGCTGACCCATACCGTCGACCTGTCCGCCTGGGCCGGTGACCCCGATGATCCCACCTGGCGCGAATTCCTGCGCGATGTTCGCGCCCTCGTCGAAGCCGGCCCCGCCCGGCCTGATCGCGAGACGCGGCCGGCCGAGTCGCGGGCGCCGAAGCCGAGCCGCCACCGCAAGCCGTCCCTGGCCGTCCTGCCCTTCACCAACCGCTCGGGCCTTCCCGAAGACGAGGTGTTCGCCTCCGGCATGGTGGAGGACCTGGTCTCGGCGCTGTCCTTCAACCGCGCCCTGAAGGTCATCGCCAGCAGCGCCACCCAGAGCTATCGGCGCGGCGCCACCGACATGCGGGCGGTCGGGCGCGAACTGGGCGCGCGCTACGTCCTGGAGGGCAATGTCCGCCGGGTCGGCGCGGACCTGCGCGTCACCTCGCAGCTGGTCGAAGCCGAGTCGGGAGAGATCCTGTGGACCGAGCGGTTCGATCGTCCGCTCAGCGAGCTCGCGGCGCTCCAGGAAGACCTGGTCATGGACGTCGCCGCCAACCTCGGGGTCGAGGTGGAGCGGATCGAGACGGAGAAGGCGCTGCGCAAGCCCAGCGATCTGACCGCCTGGGAGGCGGTCGTCCGCTCCATGAACGCCTACCATCGCATCGGTTCGACCAGCCCGGCGGCGGCGGTCGAAGAGGCGCGGAAGGCCATCGCCATCGATCCGGAGTACGCCGTGGCCCATAGCGCCCTGGCGCTGGCCCTGGCGACCTTCCAGGGCTGGCTGATGGAAGACGAAGCCCTGCTGGAGGAGATCACTTCGCATGCGTCGAGGGCGCTCTACCTGGGCGGCTCCAATCCGTCGGTGCTCTGGGCGGTAAGCTGGGCCTATTGCCTGATCCGCCGGCCGGAGCAGGCTGTGGAAAGCGCGCGGCGCGCGGTCGAGCTGAACCCCAACATGGCGCTGGCCCAGCTCGCCCTGGGGCATGCGCACTACTTCCTGAACCAGCCGCAGCAGGCGCTGCCGGCGCTCGACGCCAGCGAGCGGCTCGCGCCGCGCGGCGCCGTCGTCTACCTGTCGAGCTCGCTGCGCTCCATGTGTCTCTTCCAGCTCGGTCAACTGGAGGCCGCGCTCGCCGAGAGCGACCGGGCCATGCGCCTCAATCCGCACTATCCGGCTACCCTGCTGCGACGAATGACGATCGCCGCGAAGCTTGGCCGCGACGAACAGGTCCTCGACGCCGTGCGGCGCATCCATCGCGCCGAACCCTCCCTGTCCTTCGCCCGTCAGGTCCGGAGGCTTCGGATGTTCGTGGTCCCGGCGCCCGATGATGGCCAGGTGGCGGCCTTCTCGGAAGCCTGGGCCGCGGTGACGGGTCCGCCCGGCGCAACCTGACCTAGAACCGGCGTGACGCGCCCACATAGGCCTGCACGTCGGGCGCGCTGTGGTTGAGGCCGAGATTGACGCCGGCGTCGAGCTGCAGGTTCGGCCTCGCCTTGGGGATCCAGGCCAGCGCCACGTCGGCGGTCGCGTGCTTTTCCCAGCCGTCCGGCGCGTGCTCGGCGCTGGCCCACAGCTCCACCGCGCCGCTGAGCTGCGGGGTGAGCGCGTGGCCGAGGCTGATCGCGCTCACATATAGCGGCCGCACCCCGCCCTCCCCGTTGCGCACCACGTCGAGCTCGGGAGCGAGCGAGAGCGAGAAGCCCGACGGCAGGGCCAGCGCCACGGGCGCGATGACGCCGCCCTGGAAACCGCCGGCCCCCAGGCCGTGCTGGGCGGTGGGCAGGCTGACGAACGGCAGGATCGCCACCGAAGGCCCCGCGCCGCCCGGGTTCAGCAGGCTGAACTTCAGGTCGAGGGTCGTGTCGCCGGTTCCGCGGGTCGTCGCGCGCGCCGCCGGGTCGCCGCGCACCCGGGTCTCGGTGAAGGGCGTGAAGTTCACCCCCCACTCAAGGTTCGGCGTCAGGCCGAAGCGTAGGTGCGGGCTCAGCGCCACCAGCGAGGTCTGCGTCAGGCCCGCGTCGCGATTGCGAGTGAGGTCGAGGCCGTCCACCTCGATCATCACACGGCCCACATCGACGATGCAGGGGGGCGTCGCGCGGCCGGGCCGCTCGGCGCAGAAGTCGCGCAGGCCGCCGGCGTCCTGAGCATGGGCCAGGCGCGGCGCCAGGGCGAGGACGGCGGCGATGAGCGCCGGCAACGCGCCGGGGCGTCGAACGAACCTCATGCAGCGGCCCTCCCTCGAACGGCGCCATATCTGAGCATGATTGCAGGGGCGGCGGCGAGACGGCCCGCGACGGGCGAGGTTCGCTAGGGCCGCGGCGGCCGCAGGTAGATCGGATTGCCGATCATCAGGAGCTGGCCCTTGGCGTCGCGCACGTCGACGCGCAGCCAGTGCGCGCGGCCGTCGGCGGTCAGCTCGAAGCGCTTGGTGGCCTCGGCCGCGCCCAGCGCCGGATCGCCCAGCCGGGCCAGGGCCGCGCCGTCGCCGGCCAGCGCCAGCACCGCGCCCTCCGGCGCGCCGGCCACGCGCACGGTGACGGCCACCTCGGCGCCGGCCGCCACGGGCAGCAGGTCGCCCATTTCCGCGGTCGCGCCGCCGCTTCGCGCCTCGACCGCCAGCAACCGCCCGCGCAGGCCGAAGACGTCGATGAAGACATGGCCCTGCCGGATGGCCTGCAGGATCGCGCCCTGCGAGAGCTCGGCCGCGTGCGCCACCGTCGCCGGCCGCCCGACGCCTTCGCGGTCGGCGGCGATGTCCAGGGCGGCGTTGTGGTTGTCCGACCCGCCCACCGCGGTGATCCGCAATCCGGCGTTCAGCCGCGCCTCCCAGAACGGCAGGCCGGAAGCCGGCCCCTCCGCGCCGCCGACCGCCTTCAGCGCCCCGCCGTTCACCACCTCGACCGCCTGGATGCGGCTGAAGTCCACGTCCTTCGCCGTCCAGCCGCAGCCCATGCAGCCTTCGCCGGACGGCAGCCCGGGGTGGTTGATCGACAGCACGCCGTGGGCCGCTTCCACCTCCGCCTCGATCCGCCCGAAATCCGGCGCCCGCGCCGATCCGAGCTGGAAATCGAGGAAGCCGGTCGGGCCCCAGACATTGGCGTGGCCGTGGAAGGTGGTGATCTCACGCCCCGGGATCAGCAGCAGGTCGTCGAAATAGGGCGCCAGTTCGCGCAGCGCCTGGTTCTGCGAGGTGGCGTTGTGGTCGCTGACCGCGATGAAATCGAGACCCGCCGCCTCGGCCGCCTCGAGGGTCTTGAACACCGGACAGGGGACCTTGGCCCCGCGCCGCGACGGACAGCTGCCGTCGGAGTGGGCGGTGTGCATGTGCAGGTCGCCGCGATACCAGCCGGGGCCGGCCTTCACAGGCTTGTCGAGGAACCCCGGGAAGGCGTCCGCCGCGTGGTCGAACCAGATGCGGGCGGCATAGGTCGCCTTGGCGCCCATCCGCAGGTTGGGGACGCCCAGCACCAGCTTCCAGGTCCCCGCCGGGATCGGGCCGGACAGGTAGGACGGCGTGGCGTCCGCCGCCTCGATGACCACCGTGTCCTTGTTCCCGCCGCTCCAGCCGCGGAAGCGGCTCGGATCGCGCAGGCCCAGGTCGATCACCGATTTCTGGTCCCGGCCGGTGTAGCTGAAGCGCAGCGTCAGGCGCGTCACCCCCGCTGGCGCCCGGAACGGGATCTCGCGATAGGTCTGGTGGTCCTTGCCGGTCAGGGTTCCGGTCAGCGTCAGGTCCGGCGCCCGCTCGGCGGCCCACACCGGCGCGCCGAGCGCCAGCAGCCCCGCGGCCGCCATCCAGCAGAGCGCCTTGATCATCCGGCTTCCCCTCGCCCCCGCGACGGGATTGCTAGCACGGTCCGGCGCCGCCGGGTCTAGACGGTGAAGATCCAGTTGCCGGTCAGGCTGGTCATCTGGACGCCTACCAGGATCATCTGGTCGCCATTTCCCATGTCGATGACCGTGTCGGCGCCCACCTGGACGACGGTCCAACTCGTGCCGAGATCGACCTGCACGCGATCTCCCTCGGAGATGTGGAAGTCGAGCACCCGGTCGATGCCCGCGCCGGAGAAGGTGTGGAAGGTGTCGGCGCCTGCGCCGCCCACCAGGGTGTCGTTGCCACGGTCGCCGGAGATCCAGTCGTTGCCGGACCCGCCGACGATCGAGTCGTCGCCCTGGCCGCCGCGCATCAGCTCGCCGCCCGAGCCGCCGTGCAGGGTGTCGTTGCCGAGGTTGCCGTAGAGGATGTTCTGGCCCTTGGTGGCGGTGATCAGGTCGTTGCCCTGGCCGCCCACCAGCCAATCGTTGCCGCCCAGGGTGTCGACGATGGTGTCGTCGCCCTTGTTGCCGTTGATGTCGTCGAAGCCGGCCCCGCCAACGATCGAGTCGTTGCCGTCGCCGCCGCGCAGCACGTCGCCGCCCGACCAGCCGGTGATGGTGTCGTTGCCCACCCCGCCGGTCACTGAGGGGGCCGCCGCCGTCGCCAGCAACACGTCGCCTGGCGAGGCCGCGCCCGCCGCGCCCGAGCTCACGCTCACCGTGTAGCTGCCCTGGTAGCCGTCGACGTAGGCGCCGGCCTCGATGAAGTAGGTTCCGGTGGTGGGGGCGGTGAAGGCGATCAGCGAATCCGGATTGGCGCCGTCGACGATATCGTCGTTGGAGGCGACCAGTCCGCCCGCCGCGTCGTGCAGCCTCAGGAACGGATCGGCCAGCGTGCCGCCGCCGCCCAAATGGCCCGTTTCCTTGATAGTGTAGCTGGTGCCGGCCTGCAGGTTGACGCGGAACCAGTCGCGGTCGCCGGCCTGCTGCAGGGTCCCGCTGATGGTCCCGCCCGGCGCGATCAGCCCGATCGGCGCATTGGGGTCGGTGAGGCTATTGGCGAAATCGTCCGCCGCCGGCACGAAGGGCGTGGAATTCCAGCCCAGGACGTCCAGCACCTGCAGGTCGGTCGCCGACAGGTGGCCCGGCGAGTTGGGGCCGCCCGGTCCGAAGGAGTCGCCGCGGACGTGGTCGAAGTCCGCGAGATCGCCGCCGTCGTCGACGCCCGCGGCGCTGATCGCGGCGTGATACTGCAGGGCGGAGATGTGGGCGCTGTCGATGCCGAAGAAGGTTGTCACCCCGTCCGAACCGCCGGTGAGGTCGCGGGTCCCATCCGCCGCGAAGCGGAACAGGTCCATCGGCGCCCACTTGCCGTTGGAGCCCTGAATGCCCAGGCTGCCGATGCGGCCAAAGGCGCCCTCGGTGAGTTCGTGCTCGATGGCCCCGATGGCATCCTGGCCGAAGCTCCAGGCGAGGTTGCTGTTCAGGGTGACGTCGTCGGAGCCGCTGTTGGTCTGCGGCTGCAGGCCCAGCATGCGGGCCATGGAAACAGGGATCGCGAAGCCGGCGCCGCCCGAGGGATCGACGCCCGGCAGACCGTTCACGGCGGTGAGGTCGTCGGCGGTCGTGACGTGCGCACGCAGCGCGGCCGTGAAGGCCGAGTAGCTCACCGAAGTCGTGCTGAATCCGTTCGACGCCGCCGCGCCCGGTCCGAGCGAGCTCAGGGTGAAGCTGGCGTTGACGGTCACTGAATTGGTGAAGTGGCTCTGCAGCTCGTGTTCGGCCGCGATGATCGCGCTGTGGTACGCGTCGGATACCGTGGCGTCATAGGAATTGATGAATACCAGACCGCTGCCCGCAGTGGTCACGGCTTCTGTATCGAACGGCATCGCCGATCCTTAAAAAATGCGCCCCCGCTCCACCTATAGTGGGCGTACGCGACTGAAAAGTTGTCAACGCGTCCGGTGGGCGGACATGTCGCAACGGAACCCGGGCCGCATGCGTCGGTTGGGCGGCTGCGGGGCCGTCAACTGAAGGAACGACCGCCATGGACGAAAACATCCGTCCCGAACGCGATCCCTCGGCGCCGACCGAGGGTGACCAGCCGGCGGACGCGCCGCCGAGCCTCGCGACCCATGATCCCGCCACCGGCCAGGCGGGCCGGACCTACCGCGGCCATACCGAGGCCGAGGCGAGGGACTTCGCCCAAGCGGCGCGGGCCGCCTGGGAGGGCTGGCGGCGAACCGAGGTCGATGTCCGCGCCGGGAAGATGCGCGCCGCGGCCGCCGTGCTGCGCCGCCGGGCGGACGAGTTCGCCGAGCTGATGACCGCCGAGATGGGCAAGACCCGCACCGAGGGCCTGGCGGAGATCGAGAAATGCGCCGTGGGCTGCGACTATTTCGCCGAACACGCCGCCGGCTTCCTGGCCCGCCGGCCTGTCGAGATGGACGGACCAAAGGCCTTCGTGACCTTCAATCCGCTGGGCGTGGTCTTGGCCGTGATGCCCTGGAACTTCCCCTTCTGGCAGGTCTTCCGCTTCGCCGCCCCGACGCTCATGGCCGGCAACGCCGCGGTGCTCAAGCACGCCTCCAACGTGCCGGGTTGCGCGCTGGCCATCGAGGAGGTCTTCCGCCAGGCGGGGTTCCCTGAAAACCTGTTCCGCACGGCGCTGATTCCGGGCAAGGCGGTGCGCGCCCTGATCGAAGACGACAACATCGCCGCGGTGACCCTCACCGGCAGCGTCGAGGCCGGGCGGCAGGTGGCGAGCGCGGCCGGCGGGGCGCTCAAGAAGTGCGTGCTCGAACTCGGCGGCTCCGACGCCTATCTGGTGCTGGCCGACGTCGATGTGGACAAGGCGGCCGGCGTCGCCGCGGCGGCGCGGATGGTCAACGGCGGCCAGAGTTGCATCGCCGGCAAGCGCTTCATCGTCCTGGCCGAGGTGCGCCAGGCCTTCGAACAGGCCCTGGTCGCGAAGATGCAGGCCTTCCAGATGGGCGATCCCCGCGATCCGGCGACCAGGCTTGGACCCATGCAGAGCGTCAAGGCCCGCGACGACATCCACGACCAGGTGACGAGGAGCGTCGAGGCCGGCGCGCGGCTTTTGACCGGCGGCGAGGTCCCCGATCGGCCCGGCGCCTGGTATCCGCCCACCGTGCTGGCCGGCGTGAAGCCCGGCATGCCCGCCTACGAGGAGGAAGTCTTCGGACCGGTCGCCGCCGTCATCGAGGCCCGCACCGAGGACGAGGCCATCGCCATCGCCAACGGCTCGCAGTTCGGCCTGGGCTCCGGCGTCCTCACCGCCGACCTGGCGCGCGGCGAGCAGATCGCCGCCGAAGAGCTCGAATCCGGCATGAGCTTCGTCAACGCCGGCGTCCGCTCCGACCCGCGCCTGCCGTTCGGCGGCGTCAAGCAGTCAGGCTACGGCCGCGAGTGCTCCGAGTTCGGCATCCACGAGTTCGTCAACATCAAGAGCGTGCTGGTGCAGGGCTGACACCCGCGCGTCATCCTCCGCTCGACCGCAGGTCGATGCGGCGGGCCCAAGCTGAATTGCAGGATCATCTAGGCCGCTTGGGTCCCCCGGATCGCGCTGGCGCGCGACCGGAGGATGACGGCGAAGTTGGCGCCTACCAGCGCCGCCCCTCGGCCAGCACCACCAGCCGGCGCGGGTCGCCGGCCGGGGCCGTGCCCTGGATCTGCGTCTGGATGCGCGCCGCCGGGACGCCGCGGGCGCGCAAGTCCTGGGCCACGGCGTTGACCCGCGTCTGGGCCAGCTGCCGCTGCTCGGCGTCCGTGCCATGGCCGTCCGCCTGACCGACCACCAGGGCGACGGCTTCGGGATGGCAGGCGAGTTCCTGGCCGGCCTCGTTCAAAGCCGGCGCGGCGAGCTCGTTGAGCTGGCCCTCGCCAAAGGCGAAGCCGACGCTGGCCGGCGAGGACAGCGGCCCGCAGACCGCGGCCTTGTCCACATCGCGGTGGGCGCGGGCGTCGACCACGGCGCGGCTGAGCATGGGGTTCGCCCGATGGGTGACGCAGCCGCTGAGCGCGCCGGCCGCGGCAAGCGCCAGGACCGGCAGGAGGCAGGTGGGAAGCTGGCGCAATCTGGTCATGTCTCGGGTCGGTGGCTGGAGTGAACTGCTGAACGGCGGGCCGCCGCAGATGTCAACGTTCGATGGCGGGATTGAGGCTATGCACGGCGCGGGGATAAGCTTCAGTCGGCGGGCACGGCCTCACGGAGCGCCGCACCGATCTCGTCGTGCAGCACCAGGTCGGCGCAGGCGTCCTGGTCGGTGGGCTCGCGGTTGACGATCGCCAGCCTGGCGCCGTTGCGCTTGGCCAGCAGCGGAAAGCCCGCCGCCGGATAGACCACCAGCGAAGAGCCCAGCACCAGGAACAGGTCGCAGGCCAGCGTCTCGGCCTCGGCGCGGGCCATGGGCGCCTCCGGCATCGCCTGGCCGAACGAGATGGTGGCGGTCTTCACCAGTCCGCCGCAGACCCGGCAGTAGGGGATTTCGCCGGCCTTCAGGAAGCCCACCTTCAGCTCCGCCAGCTCGTGCCGCTCGCCGCACTCCAGGCAGGTGGCGTAGGAGGCGTTGCCGTGCAGCTCGATCACCCGATCGGCGGGGACGCCGCTGTCCTGGTGCAGGTTGTCGACGTTCTGGGTGATCACCGCGCTGGCCTTGCCCCGCGCCACCAGGCGCGCCACCGCATGGTGGCCGGCGTTGGGCTCGCGGCCGGTCCAGCCGGCGCGGCCGGAGAAGGCCCGCTCCCACGCTTCGCGGCGCTTGGCCGGGTCGCCGACGAAGTCCTGGAAATAGATCGGCTTCATCTTGCTCCACACCCCGCCGGGCGAGCGGAAATCGGGGATGCCGGATTCCGTGGAGATGCCCGCGCCGGTGAACACCACGACGCGGTGGGCCTCATCGATCAGCCGGGCGAGGTCGGAACGCGACATGCCGCCAGGGTGGCCCCAGGACGGTCCGCGCTCAAGTCGGCAGGATCGGATAGCCCATCGGGCTCTTGTCGGTGCGCCCGTCGTCGTCCTCCGCCTTCGCCGGGGTAAGGAAGCGCGGCGAATTCGGGTTCACCTTGAGGTCGATCTCCACGCCCTTCACCCCGGGCGTCTCGTGCACCAGCCGAAGCGCCAAGGCCGGATCCGACGCCCCGCGCGCCTCTCCCCGGAGCGTGACCACCCCGTCCTCCACCTCGACCTCGATGCCGCGCGCGTCGATCAGCCGGTCGTGCAGCAGGCGCTCGCAGACCTCTTCGTAGAGGCGCTGGTCGTCGCGGCTCCAGTCCTTGGGTCCGCGCCCCCGGTGGTGCCCGCGGCCGCCGAGCTCGTCGTCGGCGCAGCGGTCCATCCAGCTGCGATCGTCCGCCCCCGCCCGGTCCTCTGATCTGCGATCGGCCATGTCACGCCTCCTCGTCTCCGAACCTACTCCGGATTCAACCGGCGAGGCGCACGCGCGTTCCGCGCTCAGCAAAGCTTGTTCTGGGAAGGGATCGGTCGACCCGGCGTCGTCGGGGGGATGCCAGGGTGTTGCGCCGGGCCGACCGAAGCGCCGCTCGTGTCCGACAGGCAAGTCGTCGAGGGGCGCCCTGACAACCAGCGCTCAAATGATAGGTTCCGACGGGCTTGCGGAAATATGCCGCCGTTCGGGCCTAGCCGAGAACGCGCTGTAGCGGCGCCATGGCCATCGGCAGCAGGTAGATGCGGATTCCCTGGATGACCAGCATGGCCAGGATCGGCGTCACGTCGACGCCGCCCAGCGGCGGGATGAACCGCTGGAAGGGCCGCAGGATCGGTCGCGTCACCGCATCCAGGAAGTGGGCGATCGAATAGACGATCCGGTTCCGAAGGTTGATCACGTCGAAGGCCACCAGCCACGAGATGATCGCGTTGATGATGATGGCCCAGATGATCAGTCCAAGGATCGCGTCGAGGATGTAGTAGATGAAGCTCGCCATGGGCCGCGTTCTAGCGAGGTTTGCGGCGGCGGCAAAGCTGAAGCCTGCGCCGAAACCCTCGCTTGACAGCGCACGCTCCAATCGCCTTATTCCGCGCCTTCCTGGGGCCGTAGCTCAGATGGTAGAGCGCCTCGTTCGCAATGAGGAGGTCAGGGGTTCGATTCCCCTCGGCTCCACCAGGAACCTCCGTTAAGCCAATTTCAGCCCACATTGCCGCATAAGGCCTGCCTTCGTTGTGCGGGTGCGGCCGCTGTTTTAGTCTTGGCGTTCGCCCCGGAAACCGTCGTCAGGATTTGACCGTCCGTGTTCGCCCGCCTGTTCGGCCGCAATCGCCAGCGTGACTTGGCGCCCTCCACCGAGGGACGGCTGGTCTATGCCGTGGGCGACGTGCATGGCCGGCTCGATCTCCTGGGGCCGCTGCTGCACGACGTGGCCCAGGACGCGGTGGCCGCCGACCGCACCGAGCCGCGTCCGCTGCTGGTCTTCCTCGGCGACTATGTGGACCGCGGGCCGGATTCCCGCGGCGTGGTCGACCTGATCCTGCAGATGCAGACCTGGCCGAAGTTCGAAGTCCGCGCGCTGAAGGGCAACCACGAGGAGGCCCTGCTGCAGTTCCTGGGCGAGCCCAGCTTCGGCCAGACCTGGATGGAGCACGGGGGCGCCGCGACGCTGGTCTCCTACGGCGTCCAGCCGCCCGCCCAGCGCACCGACCCCGAGGCCTGGAAGCCCGTCCGCGACGCTTTCGCCGAGGCTCTGCCGCCGGTGCACCGCGCCTTCTACGAGAACCTCGAGCTGATGGTGACCGTGGGCGACTACGCCTTCGTCCATGCCGGCGTGCGGCCCGGCGTCGCCCTGCAGGACCAGTCCGAGCGTGACCTGCTGTGGATCCGCCAGGAATTCCTCGCCGAGCGCGGCCGCTTCGAGAAGGTCATTGTGCACGGCCACACTCCGATGGAGACGCCGCAGCTGACGCCCACCCGCCTTGGCGTCGACACCGGCGCCTACGCCACCGGCATCCTCACCGCCGTCCGCCTCGACGGCGAGGACCAGCAGATCCTGCAGGCCAAGGCCAAGCGGCCCGTCCACGCGGTGGCCTAGCCCATCACAGCTGTCATCCCGGTTTTTGCTGGGCTCGCGGTCGTCGCGCTGGCGCGCTCCCGACCCGACGCGAGCCTAATGCGCGTCGTCCCAGTTTGCGGCGGCGCGAGCCTCGACCACCAGGGGTACGGAGATCGAGACCGCCGGTTCGGCCGCGCGCTCCATGATCTGCTTGGCGACGGCGATCACCGCCTCGGCCTCCGCCTCCGGCGCCTCGAAGACCAGTTCGTCGTGCACCTGCAGCAGCATCCTTGCAGTCAACCCGGCGTCACGAAGTGCAGCCGGCATCCGGATCATGGCGCGCCGCATGATGTCGGCCGCCGCCCCCTGGATCGGGGCGTTGATCGCCGCGCGGTCGGCGAAGCCGCGCTCGGCCTGGCTGTGGCCGCGCGCCGCCGGGATATGCACCTTGCGGCCGAAGATCGTGGTCACGAAGGCCTCGGCGCGCACCTGGCGCTGCATGCGGTCCATGTAGGTGCGGATGCCGGGGAAGCGCTCGAAATAGGTCTTGATGTAGGCGCCAGCCTCCTCGCGCGGGATCGACAGCTGGTTGGCGAGGCCAAACGCCGAGATGCCGTAGACGATGCCGAAGTTGATCGCCTTGGCGCGCCGGCGCGTCTCGGCCGGCATGCCTTCCACCGGCACGCCGAACATCTCCGAGGCGGTCATGGCGTGGATGTCGAGGCCCTCGGCAAAGGCCGTCTTCAGCTGGGCGATATCGCCGATGTGGGCCAAGAGGCGCAGCTCGATCTGGGAATAGTCGGCGCTGATCAGCACATGGCCCGGCTCGGCGATGAAGCAGCGGCGGATCTTGCGGCCTTCCTCGGTGCGGATCGGGATGTTCTGCAGATTCGGATCGCTCGAGGCCAGCCGCCCGGTGGTCGCCGCCGCCAGGCTGTACGAGGTGTGCACCCGGCCGGTCTTCGGGTTGATCGCCTCCACCAGGTTGTCGGTATAGGTGCCCTTCAGTTTCGACAGCTGGCGCCAGTCCAGCAGGATGCGCGGCAGCTCGTGGCCCTGGGCCGCCAGGTCCTCCAGCATGGAGGCGTCGGTGGACATGGCGCCCTTTGCGGTCGTGCGGCCTGACGCCAGCCCCATCTCCTTGAACAGCAGGTCGCCGATCTGCTTGGGGCTGCCCAGGTTGAACGGGCGGCCGGCCACGCGGTGCGCCTCGGCCTCCAGCTCGCCCATGCGCACCGAGAAGTCGTTGGAAAGCTGGCGCAGCCGGTCCGGATCGACCTTCACCCCGGCCAGCTCCATCTCCACCAGCACCGGCGGCATTGGCCGCTCCAGCGTCTCGTAGACGGTCAGCAGCTGCTCGTGCGCCAGCCGCGGGCGCAGGTGCTCGTAGATGCGCAGGGTGACGTCGGCGTCCTCGGCCGCGTAGCAGGTCGCCGCGGTCAGCTCGACGTGCTTGAAGCTCTTCTGCGCCTTGCCGGTCCCGGCCACAGTCTTGAAGCTGATCGGCTGGTGGCCCAGCAGCCGCTGCGACAGCTCGTCCATGCCGTGGCTCTTATGCAGCCCGCCCTCCAGGGCGAAGCTGATCAGCATGGTGTCCTCGATCGGCCCGACCTCGATCCCGTAGCGCGCCAGCACCGCCAGGTCGTACTTGCCGTTCTGCGCCACCTTGAGGACCGCCGGGTCCTCCAGCAGCGGCTTCAGCCGGGCGATGACCTGCTCGCAGGGGATTTGGTCGACCGCCGCCTTCTGCTCGAAGTCCAGGCCGCCGGCGGCCTCGTGCTCGTGGCCGACCGGAATGTAGCAGGCCTCGCCCGGCGCCACGGCCAGCGACACGCCGCACAGGTTGGCCGCCGACGACGACAGGGCGTCGGTCTCGGTGTCGAAAGCCACCACGCCCACCGCCTTGGCGCGGGCGATCCAGGCGTCGAGCGTCGCGAGGTCCCTGACGCACGTATAGGCGTCGACGTCGATTGCGCCGTGCTTCGGCGCCTCGATCGCCCGGGTCTCCGGAGCCGGGGTCTGCACGGCGCCCGCCTGGCCGTGGGTCTCGATCCGCCGGGCCAGCGTGCGGAACTCCATCTGCTCCAGGAAGGCGGCCAGGTCCGGCCCCACCGGATCGCGCACCCTCAGCTCGTCCACAGGCTCGGGCAGCGGCGTGTCGCAGTCGAGCTTCACCAGCTCCCGCGACAGACGGATCTGGTCGGCGAAGTCGATCAGGGTCTGGCGGCGCTTGTCCTGCTTGATCTCGCTGGCGCGCGCCAACAGCGTGTCGAGGTCGCCATATTCGAGGATCAGGGCCGAGGCGGTCTTGACGCCGATGCCGGGGGCGCCCGGCACGTTGTCCACCGAATCGCCGCAGAGGGCCTGCACATCGACGACCTTGTCCGGCGGAACGCCGAACTTCTCGACGACCTGGTCATGTCCGATCCGCAGGTTCTTCATGGTGTCGAGCATCGAGACCCGCGGTCCGACCAGCTGCATCAGGTCCTTGTCGGAGGAGACGATCACCACCTCGCCGCCCATGTCGCGCACCTTGCAGGCATAGGCGGCGATCAGGTCGTCGGCCTCGTAGCCGGGCAGCTCCAGGCAGGGCACGCCGAACGCGCGGGTGGCGTCGCGCACCAGCGGGAACTGCGGGATCAGGTCCTCGGGCGGCGGCGGCCGGTGGGCCTTGTACTGCGCGTAGAGCTTGTTGCGGAAGGTCTGTTCGGAATGGTCGAAGATCACCGCCAGGTGGGTCGGGGCATCCTCGCTGGCCTTCATGTCCACCAGGAGCTTCCACAGCATGTTGCAGAAGCCGGCGACCGCGCCCACCGGCAACCCGTCCGTCTTGCGGGTCAGCGGCGGCAGGGCATGGAAGGCGCGGAAGATGAAGCCCGATCCGTCGACCAGATAGAGCCGCACATTGGGCCCGTCCTGGGTCGGCTCGCGGGGGATCTCGTCCAGGGTCTGCGGGGCGTCGAGGAGGTCGCTCATGGCGCCAAGATAGGCGCGCGGATCGTCGAGGTCACGAGCCGCAAACCCAAAGTGTCATCCCGGTTTCGCGGCACGCGCAGACCGGGACCCTCGAGCGTCGAGGATTCAGAAAGAGGCGCAGCGGAGCCGTCGCGCCCTCTCACCGCGATCTGGCGCGGAGGGGTCCCGGACAGCCGCTGCGCGGCTTCCGGGATGAGACCCTATGAGAACCGCTTGTTGAGGTTCCCCACGCCCGCCGCCGCGGGCGCGAAGGCGCTCGCCTCGCCCGTCGCGAGGTAGCCGCCGATCATCCCGGCCAGCGGCGCATAGGTCGCGGTGAACGGCGTCGTTCCGCAGCTCAGCCGCCGCACCCCCAGCGCCTGCAACCGCGCCGCCGGCGCGAGCCCCGGCATCAGGATCACGTTCAGCGGCAAGGTGATGGCGCCCGTCAGCCGTCCGATCAGGTCCTCGTCCTTGGCCCAGGGCACGAAGATCCCGTCGGCGCCCGCGTCGCGGTAGCGCGCCGCCCGCTCGACGACCTCCACATAGGCGGCCTGGCCCTCCGCCAGGCCTTTCAGGATCACATCGGTGCGGGCGTTGACGAACAGCGGCACGCCCGTCGCATCGGCGGCCTTGCGGGCGGCGGCGACCTTGCGGGCGTGGAGCGCCGCATCGCGGCGGCCGTCCTCAAGGTTGATGCCAACGGCCCCGGCCGCGATAACTTGGCCGACAAGATCGGCCAGCTCGCCCAGGTCGTCGGTGTAGCCGCCCTCGATATCGGCGGTCAGGGGCACGTCCACCACCCGCGCCGCCGCGGAGATGGAGGCCAGCAACCGGTCGCGCGGCAGCGCATCCCCGTCGGGATAGCCATGGGCCCACGCCACCGCGGCCGAGGAGGTCGCCACCGCCTTGGCGCCCGCGTCGGCGATGATCGCCGCGCTCGCCGCATCCCAGGCGTTGGCCAGCACCAGGATATCCCCGGTGTGGTGCAGCGCCTTGAACGCCTCCGCCTTGGCCCTCTGGTCCATCCATCCCTCCCAAGCTCTGCCCTAGGACGCAGATATAGGGGCTCGCGCGACATCCGCTCGCGGGATCCGGACATTCACAGCGGGATTGGAAAGCCGGGGCCGAAACCCTGTAAGACGCGCGGGTGCGCACGGCCCTCACCCGCCTGACCCTCACCGACTTCCGCTCCTATGAGCGGGCCGAGCTCGTCCTGGAGGGGCGCCCGCTGTTCCTGGTCGGGCCGAACGGGGCGGGGAAGACCAATCTTCTGGAGGCGGTCAGCCTGCTCACCCCAGGCCGCGGCCTGCGCGGCGCGAGCCTCGCCGAGGTCGGCCGCCGGCTGCCCGGCGAAACCAGGGGCCGCGCCTGGGCGGTCGCCGCCACGGTCCTCGCCGATGGCGAGGAAACCAGGCTCGGGACCGGCGTCGAGCAGGCCGGCGCCGCGCGCCGCACCGTCCGCATCGAGGGCGAGACCCTGCCGCCCGGCCGCCTCGCCGAGCACCTGCGCCAAGTCTGGCTGACGCCGGCCCAGGACCGCCTGTTCGTGGAGGGCGCCGGCGACCGTCGCCGCTTCTTCGACCGTCTGGTGTTCGCCGGCGAGCCCCGCCACGCGGCCCACGCCCAGGCCTATGAGAAGGCGCTTCGCGAAAGGATGCGCCTGCTGACCGAAGGTCCCGCCGATCCCGCCTGGCTGGACGCCCTGGAAGCCCGCATGGCCGAGGCTGGGGCCTTGATGGCGCAGGCCCGCGCCCGCACGCTCACGGCGCTGCAATCCGAAATCGACGATCGCGGCGCGCGGCCTTTCCCGCAGGCGCGCCTCACCCTGACCGGCGAATGGGAGCAGCTGGCCGCGTCAAATGGGCAAGGCGGGGGCGGTGAGATCGCCGACCTGGAGGCCCGCCTCGCCGAGGCCCTCAAGTCGGGCCGCGACCGCGACGCCGCCGCCGGCCGCGCGCTCACCGGGCCGCACCGCGGCGACCTCGGCGTGCTCCACGTCGAAAAGGACCGCCCGGCCGCCGAATGCTCCACCGGCGAACAGAAGGCGCTGATCCTCAACCTGGTGCTCGCCCAGGCCGCCCGTCTGGCCCGCGTCTCCGGCCAGCCCTCGCCCATCCTGCTGCTCGACGAGGTCGCCGCCCACCTGGACGCGCGCCGCCGCGCCGCCCTGTTCGACGAAATCGAGGCGCTGAGTCTGCAGGCCTTCCTCACCGGAACCGACGAGCACCTGTTCGAAGGCCTCGCCGGTCGGGCTCAGGGCGTGCGGGTGGAAGGCTCGGGCCTGGCGGCTTTGGCTGGCTGAGAGGTCGGCGCCTGGATGCAGTCATGCGTCGCGCAGTAGGTGGTCCTGGCGTCAGCCTCGATCTTCTCGGTGACCGCCGTGACGGTCTGCTTGGCCGCCACGTCCAGAGCATCACTGCGCTGCCGCTGAGCCTTCCCGGCCGGGGAGTCGTAGAACGCGACCATGGCGGCGAGCTGGTCTTCCGGGACGCGGCCCGCCCAGGCGTTGGCCAGGTCCTCGGCATAGCGCGCCATCACCGCGTTCATGCCCACCCGATAAGCATCGATGGCGTCGTCATAGATGCGCTTGTCGGCCCCGGGCGGCCGCTTGGATTCAAAGCTGGCGACCTGCAGCTCGACCTGCAGCTTGGCCGTATCGCCCGTACCGAGTCCGGTGACTAGCTGGCGGGCGAGCGCAAGGGTGCGCGGCGAGGAAGCGACCGGCCCCTTGAAGGGCGGCGGCAGCTCGGGCGCGGGAAAGCCGGCCCGGACGATGACCCTTCGGCCCAGGCCGCCGGCGTCGAGCTGGATACGGCCGAGCCGATAGGCGTCGCTGAGCGTGAGTGCGGCGCGGCCAAACCCCAGGCCGCCGGGCGCTTCCTCGTCAACCGAACAGCTGTCCAGCGCGCCCGCCGTGGCCACTGAGCAGGTCATCCGAACAGCTCCGGGAACCCCGAGCAGGGCCATCAGTTCGGGTTCCGCGGCGACCACCGTCTCGGCGTCCGGTGCGGCGGCCCACTGTGGATTGTCGATACGGTTGTCCCTCGGGTCGGCCGGGCGCCAGACACGCTGCAAGGCCTGGGCGGATCCGCAGTCGCGCTTGGCGCAGAATGCGGCATGGGCGGCGTCGCGCAGGACGCCGAGGGAGCCCGCCTGGAGCTTGATGTCGATGGCCTGCAGTTCCGGGTCCCTGATGACCTGGCCGTAGGCGGCCTGGAAGGCGGTGATGGCGGCCATCTCATCGTGCGAGAACACCGCCGCCAACGCTCGAGCATAGGCGTCGCGGATGTCGCCGCGATGCTTTTCAGCCGCCTCGCGCAAGGCACCGGCCGCGCCCGCTCGCGCCGCTCCCGAGGCGCTGCCTTCCGGAGCCGTCTCGATCTTCTGGGCCTCGTCGGCGTAGCGGCGCATGACGCCATCCACCAGCCGCATGACGTCGGTCAGGGCCCGGGCCTGCTGCAGGTCCTCAGGTGTTCGCGGCGGCGGGGGCAGGGCCGGAGCCTGGCCGGCCACGTCCTCGCCCTTCGGCAGCCGGAACATGATCGGAATGCGCACATAGCCGCCACCCACCGGCTGGCCGTTGAAGCTCTGCGGCTTCATCCGGAAATCGTTAGCCATGGCCAGCGAGGCCTGGCCGAACCCAAGGTCCTTGGGCGCCTCGTCGAGCACCTTGCAGCGGACCAGGCTCCCCTCCGCGGTCACCTCGCAGCCGATGGTGGCCGATCCCTCCAGCTCTAGCGCTTGCGCCGCGACCGGATAGTGCTCGGCCATGCTCTCACCGGTGGGCTTCTGCAGCCAGTCCGGCTGGGTGATGGTCCGCGTGGGAGGCGCCGCCGCCGCGGGTGCGAAAGAGAGGGCCGCCAAGGCCGCGATCCAGAAGCCGTTGATCCGCATCGATACGCCTAATGCATGGCTCCCTCGGTCCGCGCCACACCTGAGCTGTCGTCGGCCCGATTTCGGCCCGAAAACGTGCAGAATCAGCGCGAAACCCTATATAGAAGGCTGACCTTTTCCATCGAATCCTCAGGGGCCTCTTACGCGCGCGTGCGCGGGACCCAACCCGAGCGGCCCCACCGCCCCGACTGGACGCAGAATGAGCGAAGACAACGACACCAACTGTCCCGACTCCGAGGCCCCGAAGGCCGATGGCCTGGACGCCAACGGCCTGGATGAAAACGGCCTCGACGCCAACGGCCAGGGCGACTACGGCGCGGATTCCATCAAGGTCCTCAAGGGGCTCGACGCCGTCCGCAAGCGGCCG
>NZ_DASZBG010000073.1:0-33206 GCF_035944335.1 Phenylobacterium sp.
TGGTGCTGGTGGGGATCGAACTTGTCGCCCTTGGCGGGATGGATCTTCTTCAGGCCGTTACGCTCGAACGCCGCCTGCAGCTCCTTCTCGGTCATCTCGACGCCGACGATGAAGTTCTTCAGGGCCGGGTCGGGCGACTCCGGGTGCGCGGCCAGGGCGCGGGAGAGGTTGTCGGCCACGCCCAGCAGGTCGCGGGCGAACTTCTGGATAGCGTAGGCCCGCGCGTCATTGGCCTCACGCTCGGCGCGCCGGCGGGTGTTGTCGGCCTCGGCGGCGTAGCGGAGCACCTGTTCCTTGAGCGCCGTGGCCTCGGCCTTCAGCGCCGCGACCTCGTCCGGGTCGGCGTCTGCGCCGTCGACCGGCGGATCCATGTCGTCTGACATCTCAGCTCTTCTCTTCAAGCGTTCATCACCTGGCCCAGGACCCGCGCGGTGTAGTCCACCAACGGGATCACCCGGGCATAGTTCAGTCGCGCGGGGCCGATCACGCCGATCGCGCCGACCACGCGCTGGGAGCCCGTCATATAGGGGGCCGCGATCACAGCGGAACCCGAAAGCGAGAACAGCCGGGTCTCCGCCCCGATGAAGATGCGCATGCCCTGGCCGTCGCGGACGCCGTCCAGGAGCTGGATCAGCTGCTCCTTCTCCTCGAGGTCGGCGAACAGCGAGCGGACCCGCTCGAGGTCTTCCAGGGCCCCGGCGTCTTCCAGCAGGTTGGCGCGGCCCCGCACGATCAGGGCCCGCTCCTGGCCCTCGCCGGTCCAGGCCGCCAGCCCATCCTCCACCAGCCGCGCGGCGGTGCTGTCGAGCTCGCGCCGGGCGTTGTCGAGCTGCTGTTTCAGGTCCACGGCGGCCTCGGCCAGGGTGCGGCCCCGAAGCCGGGCGTTCAGGAAGTTCGAGGCCTCCTGCAGGGCCGAGGGCGTCACCCCGGCCGGCAGCCGGATCAGCCGGTTCTCCACCGTCCCGTCCTCGAAGACCATGATCGCCAGCGTCCGCTCGACGCCGAGGGCGACGAACTCCACGTGCTTGACGCCGGCGTCGCGGATCGGGGTCACCACCACGCTGGCGGCGCCGGCCAGGCCCGAGAGGATCGAGGAGGCCTCGTTGAGCGCATCCTCGTAGTTGCGGCCGTGGGCGTGCAGGCGGGCCTCGATGGACCGGCGGTCCTCCTCGGCGACGTCGCCCACTTCCAGGAGGCCGTCCACGAACAGGCGCAGCCCCGCATGAGTCGGCAGGCGCCCGGCGCTGACGTGCGGCGCGCCCAGCAGGCCGAGCTGGGTCAGGTCCTGCATGGTGTTGCGGATGGAGGCCGGCGAGAGCTGGATGCCGCCCTTCGACAGGGTGCGCGAGCCCACGGCCTCGCCGGTTTCCAGGTAGCCCTCCACGATCCTCCGGAAGATGTCCCGGGCGCGTTCGTCGAGTTCGGCGAGCGAGGGGCCGCGGCCCAGGATTGAACTGTTCACGTCTGCCTTGGCAGGTTCTCGACCGCGCCCATGGACGGGGGCCCATGGACGAGGCCTTGTCGATCTAGGATAAGCGCCGCCTCACTTGGCGCAAGCTGCGCCGACCGAAGCCGGAGTTCTCCAGTCTCATGCGCCCCTCCGAACGCCAGCCCGACGTGCTTCGCAAGGTGACCCTGGAGACCGGGGTCAACCGCTATGCCGAGGGCTCCTGCCTGGTCAGCTTCGGCCACACCAAGGTGCTGGTGACCGCGAGCCTGGAGGAAGGCGTCCCGGGCTTCCTGCGCGGGCGCGGCGAGGGCTGGGTCACCGCCGAATACGGCATGCTGCCCCGGGCCACCCACACCCGCGGCCGCCGGGAGGCGGCGCAGGGCAAGCAGTCGGGCCGCACCCAGGAGATCCAGCGGCTGATCGGCAGGTCCCTGCGGGCCGTGGTCGATATGAAGGCGCTGGGCGAGCGCCAGATCAGCATCGACTGCGACGTGGTGCAGGCCGACGGCGGCACGCGCACCGCCTCGGTCACCGGCGCCTGGGTCGCCCTGCGGCTGGCCACCCGCTACATGCTGGAGGAGGGGCTGATCACCAGGGACCCGATCCTCGACCAGGTGGCGGCGGTGAGTTGCGGGGTGTTCGCCGGTCAGCCGGTGCTCGACCTCGACTACGAAGAGGATTCCAACGCCGAGGCGGATTCCAACTTCGTGCTCACCGGATCGGGCGACATCGTCGAGATCCAGGCGACGGGCGAGAAGCGCGGGTTCACCCAGGCCGAGTTCGAGGCGCTGTTCTCGCTGGCCCGCAAGGGCATCGGGGAGCTCTGCGTGCTGCAGAAGCAGGCGACGGGCGGCTGAAGCTCAGCCGCCCGGGCCAGTTCCTGACTAGAAGCCCGGCAGCAGGTGACGGAAGGCCGACGCCGGCATGCGGGCGAGCTCGCGCGCGAGGGGCGCGAACAGGGCGTCGAAGAACGCTTCAAGCTTGGCGATCATCTCACTTCTCCTGTGTGCAGCGCAGCATTGCTGCAGCGCATATATCGAGGGCGTCTTGATCCTGCAAGAGTTTCAGCTGCGTTAAGAGGGCATCAGGCGCGATCGCGCCGCAATGCAGCACGGCCGGTCAGGTCTCGCCGCCGGGCTCCTCGCCCTCCGCCTCGTCGGCGCCGCCGGCTTCATAGCTGAGGAGGTCGCCCGGCTGGCATTCCAGCTCGCGGCACAGGGCTGCCAGCGTGGAGAAGCGCACGGCGCGCGCCTTGCCGGTCTTCAGGATCGACAGGTTGGCGATGGTCACCCCGACCCGGTCGGCGAGCTCGGTAAGCGACATGCGGCGCTCGAAGAGCACGCGGTCAAGCTGGACGCGAATGGGCATTAGATGGTGAGCTCCGCTTCGCGGCGCAGGCGGGCGCCTTCCCGGAACACCTCGGCCAGCACGAAGACCACCAGCACGGAGAACCAGGCAGTGAGGCTCATGTTGGGCTGCGCCTTGCCGACGCCGGGCAAGAGCCAGGTCCCGATCGCCCAGACCGCATAGCGGCCGAGCTCCAGGGCCGCCAGGATCGCGCCGATCAGCCGCAGGCGGCGAACGTTGTCCGGATGGAAGGGGTCGCCGGCGGTCAGCGTCATGAAGATGCGGCGCAGGCAGCCCACGATCACCAGCACGCCGCCCATGTAGAGCAGGGCCGCGGCGAGGCCGCCGGTCACCGCCGGCCAGCGGGTGGCGAGCTGGCCGGTCGACAGGCTGACGTCGTCCAGCAGGTCCGGATTGAAGGTGAACAGCAGGGCCGCCACCACCATCAGGGCCACGACGGCGACGCCGATCCACAGGGCGGCATAGACGACGTCGAGGATGATCTTCAGGAAGCTCGAGACCGAACCCGGACCCAAAGCGCGCATGAACGGCCCCTCCGTCGCCCGCCGCGCTCGGTCGAGACCAGCGCGGAACCTGGCGTTCCCCACGAAGGCTTAGCCTAGTGGATGCCGCTGACCGCCAGAAGCGGGAAGCAGAACACCGGGACGGCGGCGACGGCGAGGAAGATCGTCAGCGCGGTGCGGTCGAGCAGCTTGGTGAGGCGAGTGGTCATTTTCATATCTCCGGCTTTCGTGCTGCGGTGCAGCGTGATGTCTGTGGAACGCCCTGTTCCAATGCCGATGATCAATATGGCCGCATCGCTAGTCGATCAAATTAATATCGAGTAACGATATTAAACTTTCGCAATGCAGCGGCGCGGGCGGGACGGTAGGTTGCGGCTCGGAGGCGCCCATGGTGTTGAAGCTCGATCCCGGTAGCCGCCTGGTGGTGGCGACGCACAACCCCGGCAAGGCGCGCGAGCTGGCGCAGATCCTGGAGAACCGCTTCGAGCTGGTGACGGCCGGCGAGCTCGGCCTGCCCGAACCCGACGAGACCGAACAGACCTTCGTGGGCAACGCCCTGCTCAAGGCCCGGGCGGCGGCGCAGGCCAGCGGCCTCGTCGCCCTGGCCGACGATTCCGGCCTGTCGGTCACGGCGCTGGAAGGCCAGCCCGGCGTCTATTCCGCCCGCTGGGCGGGGCCGGCGCGCGACTTCGACATCGCCATGCGGAAGGTCGAGGAGCGGCTGGAGGAGGCCGAGACCCGCGACGCCTCGGCCTGGTTCAGCTGCGCTCTGGCCGTGGCCTGGCCGGACGGCCCCGCGGTGGTGGTCGAGGGCCGGGTCGACGGGACCCTGACCTTTCCCCGACGCGGGGACCGCGGCTTCGGCTACGATCCGATCTTCATTCCTGAGGGCTTCGCCGAGACCTTCGGGGAGATGGACCCCACAGCCAAGGACCGGATGAGCCATCGGGCGCGGGCCTTCGAAAAGCTGAAGGCCGCCCTGCTTTGATGAAACCCTTGGGCCTCTACGTCCACTGGCCCTACTGCGCCCGCATCTGCCCCTATTGCGACTTCAACGTCTTCAAGGCGCGGCGGGACGCCGAGCCGGCGGCGCTGGCCCGCGCCATCGTCGCCGACCTGGAGGGCCAGGCCGCCCTGACCGGACCGCGCGAACTGACCTCGATCTTCTTCGGCGGCGGCACGCCCTCGCTGATGGACCCGGCCTGGGCCGCGGCGATCGTCGAGGCGGCGCGGCGGCTCTGGAGGCCGGCGCCCGACCTGGAAGTGACCCTGGAAGCCAATCCCACCGATGCGGAGGCCGCCGCTTTCGCCGCCTTCGCCCAGGCCGGTGTGAACCGCCTGTCGCTGGGACTGCAATCGCTGGACGACGCGGCGCTGAAATTCCTCGGCCGCAACCACGACGCGGCCACCGCCGTCCGCGCCGCCGAAAAGGCCCGCGCCGCCTTCCCCCGGCTCTCGCTCGACCTGATCTACGCCCGCCCCGGCCAGACGCCGGGCGCCTGGGCGGACGAATTGCGCGCGGCGATCGACCTCGGCGCCGAACACCTCTCGCCCTACCAGCTGACCATCGAGACCGGCACCGCCTTCGACCGCGCGGTGCGCCGCGGCGTGTGGGCGCCGCCCGATGCGGACACCGGCGCGGCCCTGTTCGACTCCACCCAGCAGGTGCTGGAGGCCGCCGGCTTCGAGGCCTACGAGGTCTCCAACCACGCCCGCGGCGCCCCGGCGCGCTCGCGGCACAATCTCGTCTATTGGCAGGGCCACGACTACCTGGGCGTCGGCCCCGGCGCCCATGGGCGGATCACCATCGAGGGGGTGCGCCAGGCCACCTGCGCCGCGGCGAGGCCCGCCGACTACATCGCCCGCGTCGCGGAGGCCGGCCTGGGGGTCGAGACCCGCGAGGCGCTCAGCCCGCGGCAGGCCGCCGAGGAGCGCCTCTTGAGCGGCCTGCGCATCGCCCAAGGGGTCGGACGCGAAGAGTTGGCCGCGCTCGCCATCCCCGAGGCGCGCATCGCCGACCTGATCTCGCTCGGTCTCATCGCCGACGATCCGCAGCGCCTGCGCGCCACGCCGGCCGGCCGGCTGGTGCTCGACCGGTTGACCGCCGAGCTCGCGGCCTAGGCCTTCAGCTTCGCCAGCAGCGCCGCCTCGCGCTCGGGCGTCAGGCCGGACCTGAGCTTCGCCTGGCGGTCCGGCGGCAGGGTCTTGAACCAGGCGAGCGCGTCGGCGGCGGTGACCCGCAGCGGGCGGAAGCTCAGGCCCGCGGCCATGGCGCGGCGGTTGTCGCGGCGGTGGAAGCCCCGGGTGTCGCCCTGCCCCGGCACCCAGACCGGCATGTCGCTCCAGGCGTTGACCTTGTTGTCCTCAAGGAACCTGGCTGGCGCCCAGACCAGCTTCGGCTTTGCGCCGACGCCGGTCGCCACGCCGCCCAGGAACTGGCGCGTGGTCATGGGCCTCGCAGGGCCCACCGCGTTGAAGGTCCCCGCCGTCCGCTGCTCGGCCACCCGGATCGACCATTCCGCCAGGTCGCGGGCGTCGATCAGCTGGATCGGGTCGCCGCCGTCGCCGGGCGCCAGCACCTCGCCGCCGCGCGCCAAGCGCACGGGCCAGTAGGTGAAGCGGTCGGTCTCGTCGCCAGGGCCGCTGATCAGCCCGGGGCGGATGATGGCGGTCGCGCCCTCGCCGTACCGGCGGCGGGCCTCGGCCTCGCTGAGCGCCTTCAGCTGGCCGTAGAGCTGCAGATTGGCGGCGACGCTCTTCTGGGTCTCGGCGTAGGCGTCCGCGCCCTTGTAGGCGGCGACCGGCGCGGTCTCGTCGGCCGGCGTGTCGTTGGCCTCATAGACCGAGATCGTCGAGACGAAGCTGTAGTGGCGCACATGGCCCTGCAGCACCCGGGCGGCGTCGCGCACCCAGGCCGGCAGGGTCGTCGGGTTGTCGATGCAGGCGTCCCAGTCGCGACCTTCCAGCGACTTCAGGTCGCCGGTGTTGCGGTCGCCCAGCAGCTCCTCCACGTGGCCGGGCCAGTCTTCCTTCTGGCGGCCGCGGTTGAAGAGGGTCACCTGATGGCCGCGCGACAGGGCGTAGCGCACTTGGTGCGGCCCGATGAAGCCGGTGCCGCCGAGGATCAGCAGGCGCAGGGGCTTCTTCGGTCTCGGCTCGGCCAGGACCGGCGCCGCCAGGGCCGTGGCGGCGCCGGTGGCGAGCTGGACGACGCGGCGGCGGGTGGTCGGCATGGGCATCCCCTCGAGGCGGCCCGCCACCCTGCCACGGAAACGGCCGAGGTCGAGACGTCGGTTTTTCGGGCGCTTGCCTTTCATGGGCTGACCGGTGAAGCCTCGGCCATGGCCCGACCCCTGCTGCCGCCGCCGCAACTGAACGACGCGCCGCTGGCGCCGGGGCTCTATGTGGTGGCCACCCCGATCGGCAACCTGCGCGACATCACGCTTCGCGCGCTCGACGTGCTCGCCGCCGCCGACCTGGTGCTGGCGGAGGACACCCGGGTCTCGGGCAAGCTGCTCTCGGCCTTCGGGCTGAAGGCGAGGCTGGAGCGCCACGACGAGCACGCCGCCGAGCGGGCGCGGCCCAAGGCGATGGCGGTGCTGGCTGAGGGCGGCCGGGTGGCGCTGATCTCCGACGCCGGCACGCCCCTGATCTCCGACCCCGGCTACCGGCTGGTGCGCGAAGCGGCCGCCGCGGGGCACGCGGTCTATCCGATCCCTGGCGCCTCGGCCGTCCTGGCCGGATTGTCGGTGGCTGGATTGCCGACCGACCGCTTCCTGTTCGCGGGCTTCCCGCCGCCGAAGAGCGCCGCACGCCGCGCCTTCCTGGAGGAGCTGGCCGGAATGCGCGCCACCCTGGTGTTCTTCGAAGGCGGTTCGCGCCTGGCCGCCAGCCTCGCCGACATGGCTGCGGTGCTGGGCGAGCGCGACACCGTGGTTTGCCGCGAGCTGACCAAGCTGCACGAGACGGTGGTGCGCGCCCCGCTTTCGGTCCTCGCCGCCGACCCGCAGTTCGCAGCCCCCAAGGGGGAGATCGTGGTGCTGGTGGCGCCGGGGCGCGAGACCGCCGCCACGGCGGCCGACGCCGACGCCGCGCTCCGCGACGCGCTCGGCCGGCTGCGCCCCGCCGAGGCCGCGGCGGAAGTGGCCAAGGCGCTCGGCCTGCCGCGCCGCGACCTCTACCGCCGGGCCATGGAGCTCAAGCGGTGAAGGCCGCGCGGATCGCCCGCGGCGCCGCGGCCCGCCTCTCCGGCCGGCGCGGCGAGGTGCTGGCGGTCCTGGTGCTGATGCTCAAGGGCTATCGCATCCTGGGCTTTCGGCTGAAGACCCCGCAGGCCGAAATCGACATCCTGGCGCTGCGCGGCCGCACCCTGGTGGCCGTGGAGGTCAAGCGCCGCACCAGCCTCCTGGCGGCGCTGGAGGCGGTCAGCTTCGACCAGCGTGAGCGCCTGCGGCGGGCGGCGACCAACCTGGCGGCGCGGCGGCCGAGCCTGGCAGGTGCGGCGGTTCGCCTCGATCTGGTAGCGCTCGCGCCGGGCCGGCTTCCTGTGCATATTCCCGACGCTTGGAAAGGGGCCTGACGGCTGTTGCGGGACGGATGACGCGCGAAGAGGCCGAAGGATGCCTGCTGGACGCCGGCGGCGCGGAGGACGGTCTGTTCCCGCTGCTCGAGGCGGCGGTCGCCTGTGCGGTGCACGAGGATCCGACGCGTGACCCGCAGGTGGCCCACGACCTGGGCCGCACCGCGGTGGAGCGCCTGGCGCGCCGCCTGGAGCGCGAGACGCCGGAGGAGGCGCTCGCCGAGGCCATGGCCGGCGACCTGCGCCTGTCGGGCGACCTGTTCACCTACGAAGACCCTGAGAACGCCGACATCATCTCCGTCGCCGAACGGCGCAAGGGCCTGCCGGTGGCGCTCGGCCTGTTCTATCTGCACGCCGGGCGCAAGTGCGGACTGAACGTCCAGGGCGTCGACTTCCCCGGCCACTTCCTGCTGCGCATCGAGACCGACGAGGGGCCGCTGGCGCTCGACCCGTTCTCCGAAGGTCGGGTGGTGCTGCCCTCCGAGCTGACCCGGCGTGCGCTTCACGCGGGCCTGACGCCCAACGTCGCCGACCGGCTCGACCGGCTGATGGCGCCGGTCACCGACCGGGCCGTGCTGATCCGCCTGCAGAACAACATCTTCGCCCGCGCCAGCGCCGCGCGAGACTATCCGCGCGCCGAACGGGCGGCCCTGCGGCGCGCCTTGTTGGACCCCAAGGACCATCGCCCGTGGCTCGACGTGGCCGCGGCCCGCGAGGGCCAGGGGGCGCTGGCCGGGGCGCTGGAGGCGCTCGCCCGCGCCACGGCGCTGGACGGCGGCGCGGCGCTGGCGGCGCGGGTCCAGCGCGAGCGCGTGCGCCTGAGGCTGAACTAGCCGAACCGGACGCCAGGCCCTATGTCCCTCTCACCTGAACAGTCGGGAGAGGGCGCATGCCGCTGAAGGTCGCCGTGCAGATGGATCCCATCGAGGGGATCAACATCGAGGCCGACACGACCTTCCTGATGATGGAGACGGCCCAGGCCCGCGGCCATTCGCTGTTCGTCTATCTGACCGAGACCCTGGCCATGGAGGACGGGCGGGTCTTCGCCCGCGGCCGCGACGTCACCGTCCAGCGCAAGGCCGGCGACCACGCGCGACTGGGCGAGATGCGCCGCGTGGAGCTGAGCGACTTCGACGTGGTGCTGATGCGCCAGGATCCGCCGTTCGACATGCGCTACATCGACGCCACCTTCTTCCTGGAGGCGATCCACCCCAAGACCCTGGTGGTCAACAATCCGGCCGAGGTGCGCAGCGCGCCGGAGAAGATCTTCGTCACGGGGTTTCCGGGACTGCAGCCGCCGACCCTGATCACCTGGGACCGCGAGGCGATCCGCGAGTTCCGGGCCAGGCACGGCGACGTGGTGCTGAAGCCGTTGAACGGCAAGGGCGGATCGGGCGTCACCCGCCACCTGGCCGACGATCCGAACCTCGGCGCGCTGCTGGAAATCCACGCCGAACTTACCCGCGAGCCGGTGATCGTCCAGAAGTTCCTGCCGGCCGTCACCAAGGGCGACAAGCGCATCCTGCTGGTCGACGGCGAGCCGGTGGGCGCCATCAACCGCGTGCCGGAGAAGGGCCAGATCCGCTCCAACATGGCGGTCGGCGGCACCCCGGAGCCCGTCGAGCTGTCGGCCCGCGACCGCGAGATCTGCGCGGCGATCGGCCCGGAGCTGAGGCGCCGCGGCCTGATCTTCGTCGGCATCGACGTGATCGGCGACTACCTCACCGAGATCAATGTCACCTCGCCCACCGGCGCCCAGGCGCTGAAGCGATTCACCGGCGTGGACGCCACCGAAGCCATGTGGGCGCGCATCGAGGCGCTGCGCGCCTGAGGTCGCCGGCTTGCGCTGCAACCGCCGATAGGCTAGCCATATTCCCGAAACGTTCTTCTTAAGTTCTTGGTCCGAGCTGTGATACTTCTGTGTCTTGTGGATAAGTTCGGATCGGACACAAGGGATTGAGATGGCCGCGCGCGTCGTCACCGTTGCGTTCCAGGGCGTCGAGGCGGTGCGCGTCGAGGTGGAAGTCCAGCTGACCGGCGGCCTGGTGGCCTTCATGGTCGTCGGCTTGGGCGACAAGGCGGTTGGCGAGAGCCGCGAGCGGGTGCGGGCGGCCTTCGCGGGCATGGGGCTGTCGCTCCCCGCGCGGCGGATGATCGCCAATCTGGCGCCGGCCGACCTGCCCAAGGTGGGCAGCCACTACGACCTGCCGATCGCGCTGGCGGTGATGGCGGCCATGGGCGTGATCCCGCCCGATGCGCTGGCCGACTGGGCGGCGATGGGCGAACTGGCCCTCGACGGCCGTATCCTGCCCGTCGCGGGCGCCCTGCCCGCCTCCGTGGCGGTGGGCGCCATGGGGCTGGGCCTGATCTGCCCCGAAGCCTGCGGGCCCGAGGCGGCCTGGGCCGGCGAGACCCGGGTCCTGGCGGCGCCTTCGCTGATCGCGCTGGTCAACCACTTCCGCGGCACCCAGGTGCTGTCGCCGCCCAAGCCCGGCCCCATGGTCGACGCCGAGCGGGGACCCGACCTGCGCGACGTCAAGGGCCAGGAGAACGCCAAGCGAGCCCTGGAGATCGCCGCGGCCGGCGGCCACAACCTGCTGTTCGTGGGCCCTCCGGGCTCCGGCAAGTCGATGATGGCCCAGCGGCTGCCGGGCCTTCTGCCGCCGCTCACCGCCGAGGAGTTGCTCTCCACCTCCATGGTCCATTCGGTCGCCGGCCTGATCGCCCGCGGCCAGCTGACCCGCGCCCGGCCGTTCCGCGCGCCCCACCATTCGGCGAGCATGGCGGCGCTGACCGGCGGCGGGCTGAAGGCCAAGCCCGGCGAGGTCAGCCTGGCGCACAACGGCGTGCTGTTCCTGGATGAACTGCCGGAATTCTCCGCCCAGGCGCTGGATTCCTTGCGCCAGCCGCTGGAAACCGGAGAGGTGATCGTCGCGCGCGCCAACGCCCATGTGCGCTATCCGGCGCGCGTGCAGCTGGTCGCCGCCATGAACCCCTGCCGCTGCGGCCACGGCGGCGCGGGCCACGGGGCCTGCGGGCGCGCGCCGCGCTGCCAGAGCGACTACCAGGGCCGCGTCTCCGGGCCGCTGATGGACCGCATCGATCTGCAGGTGGAGGTGCCGCCGGTGACCGCCGCCGACCTGGCCCTGCCGCCGCCGGCCGAGGGCACCGTCGAGGCGGCCGCGCGGGTGACCGCCGCGCGGGCGCTGCAATCGGAACGCGCCGCGGGCGGGCCGGATGGCGCAACCTCGCTGAACGCCCAGGCGGATGGCGATTTCCTGGAAGCGGTCTGCAACCTGGATCCGGCGGCCCGCGCCCTGCTGTCCCGCGCCGCGGAGACCGGCGGGCTCACCGCGCGCGGCTGGACCCGGACGCTCAGGCTCGCCCGCACCATCGCAGACCTGGAGGGTTCGGGCGCCGTGCGGCGCGTGCACATCGCCGAAGCGCTGATCTATCGCCGCGTGGCGCCCGGCTCCGCCATGGCGGGCACGGCCTTCGCGGCCGGCTGAGGCCGACCGCGCCAGTGGTTGAAGGTTCCCACGACGATGGCGGCCAAGCCGAGATATGTCCAAATCACGCCGGCCGTCACATAGGCCCACGCCCGCAGCTGATGATCGACGAGGCTGGCGATGTGGGTCACCACGGCGAGAAGCTGGAAGGCGGCCGCCGGAATTGGCCACCATTTGGGGCTGCGCATCGCCAGCGTCAGGAGCAGGGCGAGATAGCCTAAATCGACGGCGAACATGGCCCATTGGGTGCCGGCCCACCGCCTGTCGAGCAGCCAGGGCGCGGCCAGGGCGGCGAGCGCGAAATAAACCGCCGCGATCCGTTCTTCGCGCCCACCCTTGACGATCGCGAAGAGGCAGGACGAGCCAATCGCGACGGCCGGAAACCAATATGGCAAAGCGGGCAAATGGTGCAGCGGCGGATCTCCCCTCGTGGCCGCCAGCAAACTGGCAGAGCCGCACCCGAGTGGAAACCCGCCGCAAAGAACTCCGCCCTCAACGGGCGGCGTGGTCGCAAACCCTAGGCCGCGTCGCTGATGGCGCGAAGTCGGCGACCGGCCGAGAGCGACGGGGGCTTGGTGCCGCCACCGTCGATCGCCACCGCGCCGAGCCCGACCTGCTCCTGCGCCGCGCTGAGTTCCTTGTGGGTCTCGACGATCGCGCGGCGCGCGTCCGCCAGGGCCATGACGGCCTGGGTGGCGCGCTCCACGGCGTTCTGGCCGATCAGGGCCGAAAGGCCGGCCTTGCCGCGCAGCTGCGGCATGACGCCGGTGAGCTGGGCGGTCTTGCTGAGCGCGGCGTCAATTGCCGCTTCGGCTTCGAACAGAGCGCTCGCGATCTGTTCAGCCACCATCCGACGTTCTTTGAGCATGAGGTCTCTCCTGCGCGCATCGTCTTTTGCGACGCGTGCGGTTCCGATAACGGGGTTATGGTTTCGATCCGGTTCAGGAGCCGGAAAAAATTGCACCGAGCTGCTGAAGTTCGTGGAGCCCGGCCAACATCGCCCCGAACGCCAGGGCGGTGACGATGGAAAGCCCCCCGATGGCCCCCAGTCGGGCGACGGGGCTTAGGTCATTTCGCCCGAAGCCTCTCTGGCGTCCGGCCTGAAGTTCTCGTCCAGGAGAACCCAGGTCATGCAGAGGATTTCCCTCAGCACCATTTCCGAAGGCTTGAAGGGCGCCAGCTTGCGCGTGGCCGACACCAGGTGCCGGGCCATCGCGGCCTGGGTCTCGGTAGCCGCCAAATCGACGAGCTGCCGCTCCAGCTGCTCCCAGGAGAAGGTCGGAATCGTCTCGCCCCGCACCGACTGCGCCGGCCAGCGGGTCTCGAAGTCGTCGATCTCGCGTCGAAGGCGCAGCGCCTTGCCGATCGTTTCGCGATTGTCGAAGTTCTGCCAGTCGCCCATGGGTCGTCCCCTCTGTTGCCGGCTCATCGAGCCAGCTGGCGGGGCGACTGTCTGTCCTGATCGCGTCCTGTCCTGACGCGGTCAGGACATGGTTAACGTCGAGCTCGCGCGCCAGGCGGGCGGCGGCATAGCGGTCGTCGACGCCGAGCTTGCGGCGCGCACGGTCGCAGTAGGTGTCCACCGAGGTCTTGGACATGCCCAGTTCGCGGGCGATCTGCTTGGACGACAGGTGCTGGTCGACAAGGCGCAGGCACTCGCGCTCTCGGGGCGTGAGCAGGCCGACGGGATCGATCGTGGCGTCCGCGCGCGTAGGCATCGCCTGGACAATAAACGCCGCCGCGCGTTGCACGTCCAGTTTTCCGCAACATGGGCGTGTCCTTGGACTATGCTTGGCGCAGACGGAGCCCCGCCATGGAGCGCAACGAGCACGGCCGTCATGCCGCCCTGGAGCTGTCGGTGGGGGCTCGGCTGCGCGCCCGGCGCCGCCAGCTCGGGCTCAGCCAGACGGACCTCGCCGCAAAGCTCGGAATCTCCTTCCAGCAGGTGCAAAAATACGAGCGTGGCGCCAACCGGATCGCCGCCTCCACCCTGATGATCGCCGCCGAGGCGCTTTCCACGACGGTCGCCTGGCTGGTGGGCGAGGAGGGCCTGGGCCGCGAGGAAGACGATGAGCTGTTCCGGGCGCTCGCGCGCCCCGGCGCCATCGAGATGCTGCGGGCCTTCAACGCCATCGAAGACGCCCGCGCCCGCGCCGCCCTGCTGACGCTGGCCCTGGAAATGACCCACGCGCGCGGCTGAGCCGCCGAAATCTGCGACGATTTGACCGCCCGTTAAGTGGTTGGCCCCTAGGCTCGCCGGCGATGCGTAGACCTCTTCGTCCCCTGAACGAGCGGCGCCCCCGCCGCGCGCAGATCAGCGCCGAGCAGCTGGCCTCGATGAGCCATGAGTTCCGCACGCCCCTGAACGGGGTGATCGGCATGGCCCGGCTGCTGGAGGGCACCCGCCTGACCGCCGAGCAGCGGGCCTATGCCGCCGCGCTGCGGGAAAGCGGCGAGCATCTGTTGACGCTGGTCAACGACGTGCTGGATTTCGCCAAGCTGGGCGCCGGGCGCATTGAGCTGCATCCGGAACCGACCGACATCGAGACCCTGTTGCGCGGCGTCGCCGAACTCCTGTCGCCGCGCGCTCGCGAAAAAGGCCTGGAGATCGCCTGGAGCGCACCGCCGAGCCTGCGGGAAATCCATGCCGATGAGGCGCGGCTGCGCCAGATCCTGCTGAATTTCGCCGGCAACGCCGTGAAGTTCACTCCGACCGGCGGCGTGCTGATCGCCGCCGACCTAGCGGGGCCCGGCCGCGTGCGGTTCAGCGTCGAGGACACCGGTCCCGGCGTCTCGACGGCCGAGCGGGAACAGATCTTCGAAGCCTTCGCCCAGGCTGAGGTGGGCCGGGCCGATCCGGGCGGGGCGGGCCTGGGGCTGGCCATCGCGCGGCGCCTGGCCCAGGTGATGGGCGGCGACGTCGGCGTCGACGAGCGGCGCGGCGGCGGCGCGGTCTTCTGGTTCGAGGCGGCGTTCCGGATCAAGGCGCCGGCGCTCGCCGGCGAACTCGCCGGCCGACGCGTGGTCGTCGCCTCGCCCAACGCCATTCTGCGCGAAGCCGCCCGCCGCCAGGTCGCGGCCTGCGGCGGCAAGCCGATCGTCGGCGCGGAGCTCGACGCCGTCCTGGCCCGAACCCGGCCCGGCGACGTGGTGCTGGTCGACCACGCCCTGGAGCCGCTGAAGCGGCGCCGGCCCACGCCCGAACACCCGGCCATCGTCCTGCTGGCGCCGCAGGAGCGCGACCGCCTCAGCGCCTATCGCCGCGCAGGCTATGCCGGCTACCTCATCAAGCCGCTGCGCCGCGCCTCGCTGGTCGAGCGGGTGCTGATCGCCGCCGGCGCGGTCCAGGACGCCCCGTCCGGATCCGAGGACGAACGCATCGCCATGGCGGCGGCCCCCGGGGCGCGGGTGCTGCTGGTCGAGGACAACCCCATCAACGCCCTGCTGGCGCGCGCGCTCCTCTCCCGCGAGGGCTGTTCGGTGGACCATGCCGCCAGCGGCGAGGACGCCATTTCCGCCGCCAAGGTCGGCGCTTACGACCTGATCCTGATGGACATGCGCATGCCTGGGCTCTCCGGCGAGGACGCCGCCCGGGCCCTGCGCGCCATGGGCGTCGCGGCGCCCATCGTGGCGCTCACCGCCAACGCCTTCGAGGAAGACCGCCGGCGCTGCCTGGCCGCCGGGATGGACGACTTCCTGGTCAAGCCCCTGTCGCCGGACGCCCTGCGCGTGATGCTGACCCGCTGGGCCGGGCGCGGCTGGACGCCCGCGGCGGCGCAGGCCAAGCTCGCCTGACCCATTCGTTTTTGGGGAGCGCGGGGGCGCTCGTCAGGACCGTGCGAGCATGACCGCGACGTCGACGCCGGCGCCCCGCCGCAAGCGCACCGCCATGCAGGTGCTGGCTTCCGTCCGCCAGCCCAAGGTCGCGGTGATGCTGGCCCTGGGCTTCTCCTCGGGGCTGCCGTTCCTGCTCACCGCCAACACCTTTGGGTATTGGCTGCGCGACGAGGGCACCAGCCTCAAGGCCATCGGCTTCATCTCCTGGGTGGGCCTGGCCTACACCATGAAGGTGTTCTGGGCGCCGATCGTCGACCGGGTCGACGTGCCCCTGCTCGGCCGCCTCGGACGTCGCCGCGGCTGGATGCTGCTCTCCCAGCTGGCGGTCATCCTGGGCCTGATCGGCATGGCCGCCGTGGGCACGGCCGGCGGGCTGACGACTATCGGCGCCTTCGCCCTGCTCACCGCCTTCGCCTCGGCGACCCAGGATATCACCATCGATGCCTGGCGGATCGAGGCGGCGGACAACAGCGACGAGCTCGGCCTGCTGACCTCCGCCTACCAGCTGGGTTACCGCATCGCCTTGCTGGTCACCGACGCCCTGGTGATCGCCGCGGCGGCCCGCATCGGCTGGCAGCCGTCCTATGTGGTGATGGCGGCGCTGATGAGCGTGGGCGTCGCCGCCAGCTTCTTGGCCTTCGAGCCCAAGCGCGCCGACGAGGTGCTGCACGCCAAGGCCCCGCTCTGGACGCCGCGCGGCTTCTTCGACGCCGTGGTCGGGCCGTTCATCGACTTCTTCGCCAAGCACAGGGCCATCGGCCTGATCATGCTGCTGGCGGTGGCGCTCTACCGGCTGCCCGACTTCGTCATGGGGCCGATGTACAATCCCTACTATCACGACCTCGGCCTGACCAAGGACACGGTCGCCCTGGTGCGTGGATCGATGGGGCTGTTCGCCACCTTCGCCGGCATCGCACTGGGCGGCTTTGCCTCCATCCGGCTGGGCGTGTTCCGATCCCTGATGATCGGGGTGCTGATCGAGGGCCTGGGCACCGCGGCCTTCGCCATCCTTGCCTTCCACGCGGACATGCCGACCTTCGCCGCCGTCATGGGTCTCGACAGCTTCGCCCAGGCCTTCGCGGGGGTGGCGCTGGTGGCCTATATGTCGAGCCTGACCAGCCTTGGTTACACGGCCACCCAGTACGCCCTGCTGTCATCCACCTATGCCCTGCTCGGCAAGGTGCTGAAGGGCTTCTCCGGCGCGGCGGTCGAGGCGCTCACGCCAGCCCACGGCCTGTTGGGGGCCTATGCCACGGCCTTCATCGCCACGGGCCTGATGGCCATCCCACCGGCCCTGCTGTTCCTGCTGCTTGGCGCCCTCAACAAGCGCCACGTCGCAGGCGCCTAGGTTTTCAGACAGATCACCTGCGCCACGCGCAGCGTCCGGCGCAGGTCGTCGGCCACCCGGCCATAGTTGTCGGGCGTGATCGCCTCCAGCGCCGCGCCCATCGGCGCGGGCTGATGCAGGTCCTGCATGGCGCCGGCCATGGTCTCCGGCGAGGTGGTGTAGATCCGGCCGCGACGTGGCGCCTCGGCGATGGTGACGCCGATCACCCGGCCGTGCTCGTCCAGCGCCGGCGCCCCGGAGAGCCCGCCGAGCGTGCCGCGCAAGCCATCGGTGCGGCCGGCCTCGGCCCAGACCAGCACCGGCTCGGTGCGGGCGCCGCGGCCGCGCACCACCAGGTTCTCGCGGCCCAGGAGGCGGGAGGTCGCCTCGCCCGGCGCGCCCTGCGGGAAGCCGGGATGAAAGGCGCGCTCGCCGCGCCGCAAGCCCCCAGCCAGGCCGAGCGGCAGGGCCGGCGCGCCGCCGTCGGTGGTCAGGATCGCCGCCTCGCCGTTCGGGTCGATCCGCACCTTGGCCTCCACCCCACGGCCGGGTGCGACCACGATCGCGGTCTGGCTGCAGCCGTCGACCACGTGGCGGGCGGTGACCCAGACGCCGCTATCGGCCACCGAGAAGGCTGTCCCGGCGGCCGGCTCGGCCTTGCTCGCCACGTCCACCACCACCGCCGGATCAAACGGCGAGGCGGGCCCAAGGGTCGCGCCTTCCGCCTCGCTGGTGGGTGGCGGCGCGGGCGGCGCGTCGGCCCGCTCGCGGCGGCCCACGGCCACCATCAGCAGGGCCACGACCACCGCGCCGTAGATCAGCCAGTCGGGAAGCCTGGGAAAGGTCATTGGGGGAAATGCATGGCTCAGCCGGCGACGGCGGCGCCCAGGATCAGGCCGGTCGCGATCTTCACGGCCGCCAGCAGGGTCGCGGCCGCCACCTCGCCATCCTGGATGCGCTTGGGCAGGCCGTGCAGCACCAGGTCGGTGAGCCGCGAGATCAAGAGCTGCACCACCAGCGTCGCCACGCCCCAGAGCGCGAGGTCCGTCAGGTTGGTCGAGGCCTTCAGCGACGCCGACAGCGGGATGGCGAGGCCCAGCAGTATGCCGCCCAGCGACACCGCCGCGGCGAGGTTTCCCTCGCGGACCAGCGCCACCTCCTTGTGCGGGGTCAGCATGATGTACGCCCCGGCGCCGGCGAACAGCAGCACGAGGGCGACGCTCACATGCAGCAGGGTGATCGGAAATCCGGTGGCGAAGGCCTGGACCTCCGGAGATGGAAACGGCATGCCGACGACCCCCTCGCGAACTGGTCCGGTGGATAACATAAAACCGGCCGTCATGGCCGGGCTTGTCCGCGCCACACAGACGCGCCGACGGGCGAGGGAAAAGCCCGGCCGCGCCGATGCGATCTTGCTGAGGCGCCCGCGTTGCTGGGTCGCCGGGGCGAGCCCGGGGATGACGGTCTAGGGGTTGGCCAGCTTGCGGCGGGCGCTGGCGCGGAGCTTCTCGCTCTCGCTCTTCAGCTGGCCGCAGGCGGCCAGGATATCGCGCCCGCGCGGGGTGCGGATCGGCGAGGCGTAGCCGGCGCGGTTCAGGATCGCGGCGAAGGCCTCGATGGTCGGCCAGTCCGAGCACTCGTAGGTCGAGCCGGGCCAGGGGTTGAACGGGATCAGGTTGATCTTGGCCGGGACGCCCTTCAGCAGCTGAACCAGCGCCTTGGCCTCGGCCGGGCTGTCGTTGACGCCCTTGAGCATGACGTATTCGAAGGTCACCCGCTTGGCGTTGGACAGGCCGGGATAGGCGCGGATCGCCGCCATCAGTTCGGCGATCGGGTACTTCTTGTTCAGCGGCACCAGCTTCTCACGCAGAGGGTCGTTGGTGGCATGCAGCGAAATGGCCAGCATCGCCTGGGTGCGCGTCCCCAGCGCCTCGAGCTCGGGGACCACGCCCGAGGTGGAGACCGTGATCCGCCGCCGCGAAATGGCGATGCCTTCGTTGTCGGCGATGATGTCGATGGCGGCGGCGACGTGGTCCAGGTTGTAGAGCGGCTCGCCCATGCCCATGAACACGATGTTGGACAGCCGGCGGTCCTCCTTGGGCGAGGGCCATTCGCCGAGGTCGTCGCGGGCCACCTGCACCTGGGCCACGATCTCGGCGGCGGTGAGGTTGCGCACCAGCGCCTGGGTGCCGGTGTGGCAAAAGGTGCAGTTGAGCGTGCAGCCCACCTGGCTGGAGACGCACAGCGCCCCGGCGCGGCCGACGTCGGGGATGTAGACGGTCTCGATCTCGATGCCCGGCGCGGTGCGGATCAGCCATTTGCGGGTGCCGTCGCGGGAGACCTGGCGCTCGACCACCTCGGGCCGCGCCAGGGTGAAGGCCTCGGCCAGCGCCGCGCGGGTTTCCTTGGCCACGTCGCTCATCTTGTCGAAGTCGGTGACGCCGTAGTGGTGCGCCCAGCGCCAGACCTGGCCGGCGCGCATCCTGGCCTTCTCGGGCCGCACCACGCCGGCCTCGATGAGCGCAGCCTGCAGCTCGGCGCGCGTCATGCCCGAAAGGTTCGGCTTGGGCGCCGCGGCCGGGGTCGCCGGCGCGCGCGAAAGGTCGAGGGTCACGCCCAAGGGGTCAGCATCCAGGTCCAGCGGTGGCCGCGGAATATAGAGGCCCCGCGGCCGATGACCAAACCGGCTACAGGTCCGGCGTTTCCTGGCGGTTGCGCGCCATGCGGCGCGGCATGGCCGCCCGCATCTCCGTCAGGTCCAGGGTGCCGTCGTGATCCTTGTCGAGCTCGGCGAAGCGGGCCTTGATCATGGCCCCCATCGGCCCCTTGAGCTCGTCCGGCTCGATCACGCCGTCCAGGTTGGCGTCGAGGCCGCCGATCAGACCGCTTTCCATCAGCTTGGCCTGCAGGTCGTTTCGGACGTGGCTCGTGGTCTCGTCGACCCAGCGATAGTTCAGCCGGAAATACATCATCTCGTCGGGCGTCTGCTCGCCCCAGGTGACATTGCGCTTGGGGTCCGGATTGGCCGCGTTGTGGACCGAGTTGTCATAGACCCAGGTGGCCACCAGCTTGGTGCCGGCCTTCACCAGGATCGGCTTCACCGGGTCGTAGTCGCGCTGCCAGTTGAAGTCGTATTTGGGCAGGCTGAGCAGCATGGTCTGCTTGCCGTCCGGCGTCACCGCCTTCAGCTCCACGTGGCTGCCGCGGTAGTGGGCGTGCGGATAGAGGGTGTAGAGATAGGCGTCGGCCGGGAAGGTCAGGTAGGCGACCTCCTTGTGGGCCTGGGCGCCGGCCGGGATGTAGAGGGCGAAGTCGCCGATCACCGCCGAGCGCTTGATGTACTGCGGCGGCGTCTTCAGCACGTAGAAGCCGACCTGGGTCTTGTCGACCGTCTCGGTCCCCATGGTCGTGTAGTGCATCTGGAAGTGCAGTTTGCCGCCGGCCGGCACCGGGGCGCCGGAGCCATCGGCCATGATCTGCGGCTGCGCGCCCGGCGTATAGGAGCCCACCGAGCCGCCCGGGATGTCGGCCGGATGAGCCGGATCGCCGACGGTGTTGGACACAACGTGATGCAGAACGCGGCGGTCGCCGGGCTTGATGGCCACGGCCTTGAGCCAGGTGTCCTGCTTGAAGGGATTGTCGATCAGCGGGTTCTGGTACTCGACGAGGCCGCTCGCCGGCACCTTGAAGGCCGGGATGTCGACCACGACGTCGGGCTTGCCGAGCTCGGTCGGCCACTCGGGCGCGGTCTTGTCGGCATAGGCCAGCAAGGGATCGGGCCCGGCGCCGCGCGGGCTGCCCGCCTCGATCCAGTGGACCAGGGTCTTGGTCTGTTCGGCCGTGAGGCCCTGGTCGTTCTTGAACGCCCCGATGTGCGGGTCGGCGAAATAGGGCGGCATGCGGTGCGTGCGGACGGTCTCGCGGATCATCGGCGAGAAGCCCTTGACCACGTCGTAGCCGGTCATGGCGAAGGGTCCGATGCCGCCCTTGATGTGGCAGGAGACGCACTTGGTCTCCAGGATTGGAGCCACGTCCTTCGAATAGGAAATATTGGCGAAGCCCGCCTCGCGCGCCCGTTCCGGGAAGGCGATGGCCTGGCCGGCGGTCAGCGACACTTGCCCGACCGGCGCGGGCTTGCCGGCCATCACCGCCTCGATCGCCGGCGCGACATGCGCGTCCGCCGGGCCATGGTAGGCGACCGTCCAGGTCTTCGGGTCGAGGACGAACACCTCGCCCTCGCGCTTCACGCCCAGCGCCTCGCCGACCAGCTGCTGCTCGTCCATGAGGATCGGGGTGGTCACGCCGTGCGTGGCCGCCCAGGCCGCGGTGGCGTCGCGGCCGTCGGCCAGGTTGGAGTTGACCATGAAGAAGATGACGCCCCTGGCCTTGTAGGCTGCGGCGAGCGCCTCGATCTCGGCGGCCGAGGCGCGGGAGACGGCGCCCTCGTTCGACTGGGTCATCAGCACGATGGCCGGGGCATAGCCATAGTAGTAGAGCCGCTGGGCCGTGCGGGTGTGGTCGGTCAGCTGGAAATCGTCGACGCGCAGCGGCGCTTGCGCCGCGCTCATGGCGGCCTGGGCGTGGGGCCCGAGACTGGCCGCGCCGGCCAGACCCATGGCAGATGCCGCTAGAATTGCGGCGGTGAGGATGGGTTTCATTCCTCGCACTCCTAATCGGCGCCGAAATAGCATCGTTTTCCTGCCGCAATGTTGCAGCCTCGGATAGGTCCTTCAAACATCCGTTCGCGTAAGCTAGCGTCCGCCGACCTCGAAAAAGCCAGGCCACAAGCCAACCGGAGACCCGACATGAAGGCGCTCTTGAGCAAGGAAGTGGGCGGGCCCGACACCCTGGTGCTGGAGGAGGTCGCCGCCCCGCAGGCCAAGCCCGGTTTCGCCGTGGTCGAGGTCAAGGCGGTCGGCGTCAACTTCCCCGACGTGCTGATCATCGAGGACAAGTACCAGTTCAAGCCGCAGCGGCCCTTCGCGCCGGGCGGCGAGATCGCCGGCGTCGTGAAATCCGTCGGCGAAGGCGTCAGCCACGTGAGGCCAGGCGATCGGGTGCTGGGCAACACCGGCTGGGGTGGCATGGCCGAGGAGCTGGCGCTGGAAGCCGCCCGGCTGGTGAAGATCCCCGACGCCATGCCGTTCGACGAGGCCGCGGCCTTCATCATGACCTACGGCACCAGTTGGCACGCCCTGAAGGACCGGGCGCAGCTGCAGCCCGGCCAATCGCTGCTGGTGCTGGGCGCCGCCGGCGGGGTCGGCCTGGCGGCTGTCGAACTCGGCAAGGCCATGGGCGCGCGGGTGATCGCCGCGGCGTCCAGCCAGGAAAAGGTCGATCTCTGCAAGAAGCATGGCGCCGACGAGGGCGTCGTCTATGGCCGGGGTCCGTTCGATCGCGACGGCCAGAAGGCGCTGGCCGGCCTGTTCAAGGACGCGGTGGGTCCGAACGGCGCCGACGTGATCTATGACGCGGTGGGCGGCGACTATGCCGAGCCGGCGCTGCGGTCCATCGCCTGGGAAGGCAAGTATCTGGTGGTGGGCTTCGCGGCCGGCGACATCCCGAAGATCCCGCTCAACCTCGCCCTCCTCAAGGGCTGCGATATCGTCGGCGTGTTCTGGGGGACCTGGGTGGCCAAGAATCCGCAGCGCCATCAGGCCAGCGTCGCCGAGCTGCTCAAGATGTACGGCGAGGGCAAGATCAAGCCGTTCGTCTCCGAGCGCTTCCCGCTGGCCCGGGCCGCCGAGGCCATCAAGCACCTGGCCAGCCGCAAGGCGATGGGCAAGGTCGTGGTCACCGTCGGGGAGTGACCGACGCCGCGGCGCCGTTGCGGAGCCGATGGAACGCCCTGACGCCGAACGTGCGCGGGGCGCTGTGGATGCTCGCCTCGGCCGTGACCTTCACGGCCATGACCACCCTGATCAAGTTCCTGGGAGCCGACTATCCCGCCGCGCTGCAGACCTTCTATCGCCAGGCGGTCGGCTTCCTGATCCTGCTGCCGGTGATCCTCAAGCACCGCGGCGCGGCCTTCGCCACCAGCCGCCCCTGGATCCTGATCTTCCGCTCCAGCGCCGGCACCATCGGCCTGATCCTGTCCTTCTACGCCTACCAGAAGATGCCCTTGGCCGACGCCAATGCGCTCAGCTTCACCCGTACGCTGTGGCTGGTTCCGCTGGCCGCCTTCGTGGTGCGCGAGCACGTGGGCCCGATGCGGATCGGCGCGGCGGTGATCGGCTTCCTGGGCGTGCTCCTGATGGTGCGGCCCGGCGCCGGCGGGGCGGGACTGACGCTCGGCGTTCCGGCGCTCGCCATGCTGGCTTCGTCCTTCCTGTTCGCTCTGACGGTCACCGGCATGAAGGTGATGACGCGGGACCACTCTCCGATGGTGCTGCTGGTCTGGGCCGCGACACTCGGCGTCGTGCTCGCCATTCCCGGCGCCCTCTTCGTCTGGCGCTGGCCGGGGCCGAGAGACCTCGGCCTGCTGGCGGCCATGGGCGCCATCGGGACGGTCAACCAGTGGTGCTATATCAAGGGGATGCAGATCGGCGACGCCGCCGCCATGGCGCCCATCGACTATACGCGGCTGGTGATGGCCGTGGGCGCGGGCTTCCTGCTGTTCCACGAACTGCCCGGTCTCTGGACCCTGGTCGGCTCCGGCGTGGTGGTCGGCTCGACCTTGTTCATCACCTGGCGCGAGCACGTCCTGGCCCAGCGTGCGGCGGCCCTGGCATGAGCGCGCTCAAGCTCGATCCCGGCCTGGACCCGGCGGCCGCCAAGCCGCTGTTCGCCCGCTTCGGACGGCTGCACCTGCCCGCCCTGTTGGCGACGCCGGACGCCCAGCGGCTGGCTGAGGCGCTCAAGCGCGCGCCCTGGTCGCGCACCTTCCTGGCCGACGGCAAGGGCTATGACGTGCCGCGCGCCGACTATGCCGTCACGCCCGAGGAGGTCCGCCGCGAGGTCGAGGCCGCCATCGCCCGCGGCGGCCGCACCGGCTTCCAGTTCGACTTCGACACCTGGCGAATCAGCGATTTCCTGGAGGCAGGCCAGCGCCAAGGCGGCGCCGTCGCCGAGCTGGAGGCGGCCTACGACCTGCTGAACAGCCCGGCCTTCCTGGATTTCGTCCGCAAGCTGACCGGCGACGAGCGGCCGGCCTATTGCGACGCCCAGGCCACCCGCTACCGCGCCGGCCAGTTCCTCACCGCCCACGACGACGAGCTGGCGGGCAAGGACCGGCTCTACGCCTATGTGCTGAACCTGACGCCGGGCTGGCGGGTGGAGTGGGGCGGCCTCTTGCTGTTCCACGACGCCGACGGCCACGTGGCCGAGGCCTATGCGCCGAAGTTCAACACGCTGAATATCTTCCGCGTGCCGCAGTGGCATTCGGTGAGCCAGGTGGCCTCCTACGTGGATCAGGACCGCCTGGCCATCACCGGCTGGATCCGCGGGTCGAAGCCCGGCTAGCCGTCGCTGCGAATCCGATCGATGGCCCCGCGCGCCGCCTCACGGTGCTGCGGCTTCACGTGGCGGCCGACGAGCCCGATGAGGGCCGCGAACACCGCCGCGTCGTCCGCATAACCGATCACCGGGATCCAGTCCGGGATGGCGTCGGTGGGCAGGACGAAATAGGCCAACGCCGCCAGCATCATCCCCTTGGCCGCGGCCGGGGTCTCGGGATCCTGCACCGCATGCCAGACCGCCAGCGCCTCGGCGGCGAAGGGCACGTGGGCGGCGACCTTGCGGATCTTCGGCCAGAAGCCGCGGGCCACCAGCCGTTCGTTCAGCCGCACCGTCGCCGGGACCAGGGCGCGGCTGGGGTCCAGCGCGTCATTGACGTGGGGTGATGCTTTGTCGGCCCCGCTCATCGCGCTAAAGCCTCGTTGGACTGACCTGATCTTACGGGAGCGAAGCGTCCATGGAACTGAATTCAAACGTCGCGGCGGTCGTGACCGGCGGCGCCTCCGGCCTCGGCGAGGCCACCGTCCGGGCGCTGGCCGCCCAGGGGGTGAAGGTCGCCATCTTCGATATGAACGACCAGAAGGGCGAAGCGGTCGCCAAGGACGTCGGCGGCATCTTCTGCAAGGTCAACGTCACCTCGGACGAGGAGGTCGACGCCGCCTTCGCCAAAGCCCGCGAAGCCCACGGCCAGGAACGCATCCTGGTCAACTGCGCCGGCACCGGCAACGCCTTCAAGACCGCCAGCCGCGACAAGCAGACCGGCGAGACCAAGCACTTCCCGCTCGACGCCTTCAACTGGCTCATCCAGATCAACCTGATCGGCACCTTCCGCTGCATCGCCAAGTCCGCGAAAGGCATGCTGGACCTGGAGCCCCTGACAGACGGCGAACGCGGCGTGATCATCAACACCGCCTCGGTCGCGGCCGAAGACGGCCAGATCGGCCAGGCCGCCTATTCGGCCTCCAAGGGCGGCATCGTCGGCATGACCCTGCCCATCGCCCGCGACCTGATGAACGACGGCATCCGGGTGAACACCATCCTGCCCGGCATCTTCAACACGCCCCTGATGCAGGGCGCGCCACCCAACGTGAAGGAGGCGCTCGCCGCCTCGGTGCCTTTCCCCAAGCGTCTCGGAAACGCTCCGGAATACGCCTCGCTGGCGCTGTGCATGATCACCAACGGCTATTTCAACGGCGAGGACGTGCGCCTCGACGGGGCCATCCGGATGGCGCCGCGCTAGTCCAGCGTCTTCTTGAAGAACCGCACGACCTCGGCGTTGAAGGTCTTGTGGAAGGCCGCGCGGTCGATGTTGCTGACGCAGACATCCGGCGCGAGCTTGGCCAGCTGATCGCTGCACGGCGGCAAGAAGTCGAAGTGATCAGCGTGGGGCGCCAGGCGGTATTCCGCCTTCGGGAGCAGGCCGTGGACGACCTCGGCGTAATAGGGCTGGGGCAGAACGGTGTCCCATTCCGCGCGCCAGAGCTGCACCGGGACCGTGACCTTGGCGAGCCCGGCGGGCGCGAAGGCGAAGCCCATGGCGGGGGCGGCGACCACGGCGGCCTTGATGCGCGCGTCGTGGCTGACCGGCGCGGGCTTGGCCGGCGGGGCTTCGCCCAGCTTGCCGATGGTCGCGCAGTCGTAGAAGTGCGGATGCTGCCGGCAGTGGGCGGCCATCAGGCTGAGGTCGATTTCGCCGCCGATGGCGCCCAGTACGGTGAAGCCGCCCGCCGAGAAGCCGAAGGCGCCGATGCGCCGCGCGTCGATGGCGTCGTGGCCGCGCCAGGTGGTTGTCATATAGTCGATCACCGGGGTGAGGTGCCCCGGGCGCTCGGAGATCCGGCGCGTCCGGCTGCGGTCGTCATAGGTGTCGCCAGTGTGGGAGACCGCCGCGACGATGAAGCCCGCCTGGGCGAGCGCCTTTGCGGTGTCGAAGTGATCGCCGAACGAGCCTCCGGTCCCGTGGCTGATGAGGATCAGCGGGTGGTTCGCGCCCGCCACCGGAGCGCCCAGGGCCACGACCTGGCTTGAGGGACCGAGCGCCATCGGCGCCTCTGGAGCGTCGGTCGGATACCAGATGCCGACGACCAGCGGCTTGTCTGCGCCCGCCGGCGCGGTCACCCGCTCGAAACCTACATTGCCCGCCCAGGCCGCCTGCGCCGCCAGCAGCGCCGCCAGACCGGCCATCCAAGCCCACAATCGCATCTGCGCCTCCCAAGTGTTAGCGGCGCTTACATTGCGCCTTGATGTTAGCTATGTCAACATCGGCCTGTGAGTCGACCCGGCTATCACCATGGAGACCTGCGCGAGGGCCTGGTCCGCGCCGCGCGGGCGGCCGTCGAGGCGGGCGGGCCCGAAGCTGTCTCGCTGCGGGAACTGGCCCAGAGCCTGGGCGTCTCCACAGCCGCCCCCTATCGCCACTTCCGCGACCGTCGCGCCTTGCTCGCCGCCGTGGCCGCGGAGGGGTTCTCCGAACTGGTCGCGGCCTACAAGCGGGCGCGAGCGCAAGGCGGTGTCCCGATGGTGGTCATGCGCAACACCGCTCGGGTCTATCTAGCGCTGGCGTTCGCCCAGCCGGGCATGTTCCGCCTGATGTTCGACAGCGACATCCTGAGCGGCGAGCCGCCGCCGAGCCTGACCGACCCGGCGATGGAGGCCTGGGTGGAGTTCTGCCGCACCGTATCCATCGTCGATCCGACGGCGGACGAGCGCACGGTGAAACGCCGCGCGGTCACCGGCTGGTCGACCCTGCACGGCTACGTCACCCTGGCGCAGGCCGGCCGGCTGGCGGGCTTCATGACCGAACCCTTGACCGAGGCCGATCTGCTCGAGGCGATCCTCGACAAGGCGCTCACCGAGGCATGAGGCCGGCGTGGGACGGCGCGACCGCGGTGCGCCCGATCGTATTTTCCAGGCAAGATCCCTCCCATTCAGCGCGAAACAGGGCTAGACGAGCCGCGCATTGACGGCGGCTCGGCCGCCGGGGACAGTCCTCCCGACCGCTTCGCGAAAGCCTGCATGCCCGCCTTCCAGCCTTCCGCCGTCTCCCGCAACGCGCTGGTCATCATCGCGGTGATCCTCGCGGGCGCCGCGGCCTCGTGGCTCTCGGGCATCCTGACGCCGCTGGCGCTGGCCATCTTCCTGGCGATCATGATCGACGGCTTCGCCCGGGTGCTGGAGCACCGGCTGCCGGGCATCTCGCGCCGCGCGGCCCTGCCGCTGGCGCTGCTGCTCTCGGTGGTGCTGTTCGGCGGCGCGACCTTCATGATCGTCTCCCGCGCGCCGGACTTCTTCAGCCAGCTCATCGACTTCGCGCCCAAACTGATGGCGCTGATCGGCAAGATCGCCGGCCACGTGGGGGTGCGGGTGCCGCGCACCGTGGCCGAGCTGGTCCGCCAGCTCGATCCCGCGCAGTACCTGGGCGATGTCGCCCGGGCGCTGCAGAGCTTCACCTCCACGGCCGCCTTCGTCCTGGTCTACCTGGGTTTCATCCTGGCCTCGCGGCGCGGCTTCGAGCGCAAGATCGTCGGCCTGTTCCCCGCCCGACCCGAGCGGCAGGAGGCCATGGCGCAGTTCCTGCGGATGCGCGACGCCGTGGAACAGTACCTGTGGGTGCAGACCCTCACAGGCCTGATCGTCGCCGGCCTCTCGTGGATCGCCATGGCCGCGGTCGGCCTCAACAACTCGGTGTTCTGGGCCTTCCTGATCTTCCTGGCCGTCTACATCCCGGTGATCGGCGGCACCTTCGCCGGCATCGCGCCGCCGCTGTTCGCCCTGATGCAGTTCGACAGCTATTGGCCGGCCATCATCCTGCTCGTCGCCCTGCAGGCCATCGGCATCATCATCGGCAATGTCATCTATCCGCGCATGCAGGGCCGCAGCCTCAACATCGATCCCATCGTCGTGCTGCTGGCGCTGGCCTTCTGGGGGGCGATCTGGGGCATCGCCGGCATGTTCCTGTCGACCCCGCTGACCGTCATGGCGATGGTGATCCTCGCCCAGTTCGACGGCACCCGCTGGGTGGCGGTCCTGCTCTCCGCCGACGGCGACCCGCAGCAGCTCAAGAACCGCGCGCCGGACCAGGCGCCGGACGAAGCCCCCACGCAGTCCGATCCCCCGCTTCCGGAGGCCGGACGACCCAATCTGAGCCATACGTGACCAAAGGCCTTCATTTTGCGCGATTGCTTCCCATCTAAGGTCGGTCCTGGCCTGCATGGCCCGGACGGCAGCGTCCGACCCCCAAGCCCACGGACGCAGCGAGCAGAGGCTTCGCCGCTCCCCCACGGCGCAGCCGCGCGCCGCCGGACACTCTCCTCCGGCGGCGCCCTCGCCGCCCTTGCCGGATCCGCCCGATGAGCCGCCGCCCCAGCCCCGCCGCCGCGCGCGCGGGCGCCATCGTGCGCGCCGTCATGGCCGCGCTCGACGAGGACGCCGCCCAGGACGCGGCCCGCGACTTCGCCAGCCAGGCCGCCGCCGACGCCGCGCCGGACGAGCTGCCCGAACTCTCCACGCCGGAGCTGGCCGCCAACCTCGCCGACTTCTGGCGCTACGGCGAACGCCGCCGCGGCCGCGCGCCCTCGATCCGCATCGTCCCTGCGCTGGGCCGCAAGGGCGGGCTCGATCGCCTGGAGATCGTCCAGGACGACGCGCCCTTCCTGGTCGATTCCGTCATGGGGGAGATCGCCGACCAGGGCCTGTCGGTCCGCGCCATGTTCCACCCGATCGTCGAGGTGCGCCGCGACCGCGCCGGCGTCCGCGGGACGACGGGGACGCCTCGCCGTGAATCGCTGATCCAGGTGATCCTCGAGCCGGTGGGCTCCGACCGAGAGGCCGACCTGATCCGCGGCCTGAAGGCGACGCTGGCCGACGTGCGCGCCGCCGTCGACGACTTCCCGGCCATGCTCGAACTGATGCGCCGCACACTGGCGGAGACCCGGGCCCACCCGGCGAAGGTCTCGGAGGAGGAGAGCGCCTTCCTGGGCTGGCTCGAAGCCGAGCAGTTCGTGTTCCTGGGCGCCCGCGTCTACGAATATCCGCGCCTGGCCAACGGCGACTACGCGCCGGAAGAGCCGGTCTACAAGGCCAAGGACGGTCTGGGCGTGCTGCGCGATCCGGAGCGCACCGTGCTGCGCCGCGCCCACGAGCCGGCCCTGCGCATGGGCGACGTCAAGGAGCGGATCGTCAAGGATCCCGCGGTGACGGTGGCCAAGGCCAACACCCGCAGCCGCGTGCACCGCCGGGCCTACCTCGATTACGTCGGGGTCAAACGCTACGACGACAAGGGCCGGCCCAGCGGCGAGGTCCGCTTCGTGGGCCTGTTCACCGCCGAGGCCTATGACGAGCCGGCGCTCGACGTGCCGCTGATCCGCGCCAAGCTGCGCCGCGTGCTCGACCGCGCCGCCGTCGCGCCCGGCAGCCATAACGAGAAGCGGCTGAAGAACATCCTGGAGAACCATCCCCGGGACGAGCTCTTCCAGATCGGCGAGGACGAGCTGCTCGATCAGTCGATGGGCATCCTGCACCTCTATGACCGGCCACGCGTCGGCCTGTTCGAGCGGCGCGACCCGTTCGATCGCTTCGCCTCGGTGCTCCTGTACCTGCCGAAGGACCGCTACACCTCCGACCTCGAGGCCCGCGCCGGGCGCATCCTGGCCGGCGCCTACGGCGGCCACGTCTCGGCCTCCTATCCGAGCTTCTCGGACGGGGCCCTGGCGCGCGTGCACTACATCGTGGGCTTCACGCCTGGCCAGCACGCCTGGCCCGACCTCAAGGCTGTCGAGGCCGAGATCGCCGAGGCGGCCCGCACCTGGGAGGATCGTTTCGAAGCCGCGGTCCGCGCCAAGATCATCGATCCCGAGGCGCTCGCCAAGACCCTGCTGCGCTACCGCCTGGCCTTCCCGGCCGGCTACAAGGACCGGTTCGACGCCGACGAGGCCCTGGAAGACCTGGCCGTCATCGAGGCCATGGGCACGCGCGAGACCATCCGCGTGCGGGCCTATCGCACGGCGAAGGATTCCAGCCTCCAGTTCCGCTTCAAGCTCTACCTGGCCGGCGAGCCCGCGCCGCTCGCCGACGTCCTGCCGATCCTCGACAACATGGGGCTGAAAGCGCTGGCCGAGGCCGGCTTCCCGGTCAGCGCCGGCGGTGGGCCGCCGATCTGGGTGCACGACTTCGAGATCGAGGACCCGCGCGGCGGCAGCCTGGTGTTCGCCGAGATCAAACAGGCCTTCGAGGACGCGGTGGTCGCCGTCTGGTGCGGCAAGACCGAGAACGACGGCTTCAACCGCCTGGTGCTGGCGCTGTCCATGCCCTGGCGCGACGCCGCCCTGGTCCGCGCGCTCGCCCGCTTCCGCCAGCAGTCCGGCCTCGACCCCAGCCAGCGGGTGCAGGAGGAGGCGCTGGCCGTCCACGCCGATGTGACCCGTCTGATCCTCAAGCTGTTCGCCGCCCGCTTCGATCCGGCCGCCGGCGGCGACATCGCGGCGCGCCAGAAGGCGACCGAGCGGCTAATGGGTCAGATCACGGAGGCCCTTCAGGCTGTCGAAAGCCTGGACCACGACCGCGTTCTGCGCCGCATCGCGGCCCTGGTGGCCGCCAGCCAGCGGACCAACTTCTATCAGCCCGGCGAGGACGGCGGCCCGAAGCCCTACATCGCCTTCAAGGTGGCGAGCGGCCAGCTCGCCGACCTGCCGGCCCCCAAGCCGTTCCGCGAGATCTTCGTCTGGAGCGTCGGCGTCGAGGGCGTCCACCTGCGGTTCGGCCCGGTCGCCCGCGGCGGCCTGCGCTGGTCCGACCGGCGCGACGACTTCCGCACCGAGGTGCTGGGGCTGGTGAAAGCCCAGCAGGTGAAGAACGCGGTGATCGTGCCGGTCGGCTCCAAGGGCGGCTTCTTCCCCAAGCTGCTGCCGAAGGCCGGCTCCCCCGACGCCGTCCGCGCCGAGGGCGTGCGCGCCTACAAGACGTTCCTCGCGGGCCTGCTCGACATCACCGACAACCTGACGCCCGACGGCAAGGTCACCCATCCGAAGGGCGTGATCGTCCACGACGGGGACGACCCCTATCTGGTGGTCGCCGCCGACAAGGGCACGGCGACCTTCTCCGACATCGCCAATGAGGTGGCCGAGAGCTACGGCTTCTGGCTGGGCGACGCCTTCGCCTCGGGGGGTTCGGCGGGCTACGACCACAAGGCCATGGGCATCACGGCCAAGGGCGCCTGGGAGGCGGTGAAGCGTCACTTCCGCGAGCTTGGCAAGGATATCCAAAGGGAGCCCTTCACGGTCGTGGGCGTCGGCGACATGTCCGGCGACGTGTTCGGCAATGGCATGCTGCTGTCGAAGGAAACCCGCCTCCTGGCCGCCTTCGACCACCGTCACATCTTCCTCGACCCCGATCCCGATCCGAAGAAGTCCTGGGCCGAGCGCAAGCGCCTGTTCGGCCTCGCCCGCTCGTCGTGGGACGACTATGACCGCAAGGCGATCTCGAAGGGCGGCGGGGTCTTCCCGCGCACGCTGAAGTCGATCCCCCTGAGCGTCGAAATCCGCAAGGTTCTGGAGATCGGCGCCGAGTCGCTGGCGCCCACCGACCTGATCAACGCCATCCTCAAGGCGCCGGCCGAACTGCTCTACCTCGGCGGCATCGGCACCTATGTGAAGGCCAGGACCGAGGCCAATACCGAGGTCGGCGACAAGACCAACGACGCGCTCAGGGTCAACGGCTCGGAGCTGCGGGTGAAGGTGGTCGGCGAGGGCGCCAACCTCGGCGTGACCCAGGCCGGCCGCATCGAGTTCGCGCTTGCGGGCGGCCGGATCGAGACCGACGCCATCGACAATTCCGCCGGTGTCGACACCTCCGACCACGAGGTGAACATCAAGATCCTCACCGGCATGCTGGAGCGCACCGGCACGCTGAACCGCAAGAGGCGCGACACCCTCTTGCAATCGATGACCGACGAGGTCGCCGCGCACGTGCTGTCGCACAACTACGACCAGACCCTGGCGCTCTCGCTGATGGAGATGGATGCGCCGGGCGAGCTGGAACCCCACGCTCGCTTCATGGCCGATCTGGAGGCCGCCGGCCGTCTGGACCGCGCCGTCGAGGGCCTGCCCGACGCCGCCACGATCTTGGAGCGCCAACAGGCGGGGCGTGGCCTCACCCGGCCGGAGCTCTCGGTGCTGCTGGCCTATGGCAAGCTCGAGCTGAAGCGCGAGCTGGTGGCCTCGAGCCTGCCCGACGATCCCTTCTACGAGGGCGTGCTGGAGGACTATTTCCCCAAGGCGCTGCGCCGCTACCGCGAGCCCATGCGCCGCCACCGGCTCCGCCGCGAGATCATCGCCACCGTCGTCGCCAACGACGTCATCAACCGCTGCGGGCCCAGCTTCCCGGGCCGGCTGATGGCGGCCGCAGGCTGTGACGTGCGCGCCTTTGCGGCGGGCTACGAGGCGGCCAAGGCCGTGCTGGAGTTCGAGGCGCTGTGGGCCACGGTCAACGCCCTCGACGGCAAGGTCCCCGCGGCCGGGCAGATGGCGCTCTATCGCCGGCTCACCGCGGCCCTGCGCGGGGCCGCCTTCTGGCTGGCGCGGCGCGCGGCGCGGGAGAACCTCGACGTCGCGGCGCTCACCAAGCGCTATGCCGCCGGCTTCAAGCGGCTGCGCGGCCTGATGCCCGGCGTCGCCTCCAAGGTGGAGCAGGAGGCGATCGCCGCCCGCGCCCGCCAGCTCACCGACGCCGGGGCGCCGGAAGCCGCAGCCCAGGCCGCCGCCGTCCTGCAGTCGCTGACCACCGCCGCCGATCTCGTCGACCTGGCGGAGGCCTCCAGCTGGCCGCTGCCCAATGTCGGACGGCTCTACCACCAGGCCGGCGCGGCCTTCGCCTTCGACCGGCTGCGCGCCGCGGCCGCCGGCTACTCGGTGGGCGACGCCTTCGAGCGCACGGCGCTCCGCCGCTTGCTGGAGGATATGCTGACCGAGCAAGCCCTGTTGACCCGCGAGGTGATGGGCTTCGCCGGCTCCGCCCAGGCGGGCGAGGACGCCGAGCACGCGGCGAAAGCCGTCAGCGCCTGGGCCGCCCTGCGCGGCGACAAGGCCGACGCCGCCCGCCGCACGGTCGAGGAGATCGACCAGGCCGGCGGTCCCTGGACCTTCGCCAAGCTCACCATAGCCAACGCCGCCCTGCGCGAACTGAC